>NZ_BIMH01000003.1 GCF_004000985.1 Paenibacillus validus NBRC 15382
TGCGTGGCCGCCAACCGATGCGGCGGCAAGCGCGCTGCCGGAGGCGTGGCGGCCGCATATCGGCCGCGCCGTGCGCGATGCGTCCAAGTGGACGCGGATGGTGCCGTGGCTGGCCGCAGAAGGCCAGACGCTGCGCAGCACGCTGACGCCGGACGAGGCGTGGGAGCTGCTGTCACAAGGCAGCCTGCGCTTGATGGAAGCCGGTTATTCCGTCTTCCTGCCGGCCTGGTGGGACCGGATTCGCAAATGGCGTCCGCGCCTCAAGGCGAAGATCAAATCGTCGGTCGGCAGCGGCCCGCAATCGATGCTCGGGTTGAACCAGCTCATGCAGTTCGACTGGAAAATCGCGCTGGGGGATCTCGAACTGACCGAGGACGAATTCCGCGAGCTGCTCGCTCAAAACCGCAAGCTCGTGCAAATTAACGGGCAATGGGTGCAGCTTGACCCGGTTCATCTGGCGCAGCTGCAGCAGGTCATGAATCAGGTGCAGAAGAAGCAGGGCCTCTCTCTGCGGGACGTGCTGGAACTGCATCTGCTAGGGTCCTCCGAAGGCGAAGAGGACCTCGATTTTCATCGCTCGCTAAATATGGAAGTGGAGCTCAACGAGCAGCTGCAGGAGCTGGTCGATCTGCTGAATCATACGAAGCGCCCGCCGCTGCAAGAACCGCCGCTTTCGTTTCGCGGCACGCTGCGGCCTTATCAGATCGAAGGCATCTCCTGGCTGCTCTTCCTGCGGCAATGCGGCCTTGGCGGCTGCCTGGCCGACGATATGGGGCTCGGGAAAACGATCCAAATGATCACGTACCTGCTCCATCTGCGCGAGCAGCGCATCGCCGCCGAAGCGAACGGCCATGCGCCGGCCGCGGCCACGACGCCCACCCTGCTCATCTGTCCTACCTCGGTGCTCGGGAATTGGCAGAAAGAGCTGCAGCGCTTTGCGCCGGACCTGCGGGTTCACCTGCACTACGGTCCGAACCGCGCCAAGGGCGACGCGTTCATGGAGGCGTGCCTGGATTGCGACATCGTGCTGACGACGTATACCTTGTCACACCTGGATGAAACAGAGCTTGCCGCCATCGAATGGGAATCGATTTGCCTGGATGAAGCCCAGAACATCAAGAACGCCTACACGAAGCAGGCGTCCTCCATCCGTACGCTGCAAGGGCGGCACCGGATCGCGTTAACCGGGACGCCGATCGAGAACCGGTTGACCGAGCTGTGGTCGATATTCGACTTTTTGAACCCCGGTTATCTCGGCACGCTTCGGGAATTCACCCATCGGTACGTGAACGCCATCGAGCGGACGCAGGACGCCGAGCTGATCGCTAAAGTGCAGCGGCTTATTCGTCCGTTCCTGCTGCGCAGGGTCAAGAAGGATCCGTCCATCCAGCTCGATCTGCCGGATAAATACGAATACAAGTCGTACGTATCGTTGACGACGGAGCAAGCGAGCGTTTACGAGAACTACATCCGCGACATGTTCGAGCGGCTCGACAAGCTGACGGCCATGGAACGCCGGGGGCTGATCCTGGCCGCCTTGACGAAGCTGAAGCAAATTTGCAACCATCCCGGGCTGATCGAATCGGGGAAAGCGGCCCGCTTGTCATGGAGACACCGTTCGAACAAGGTCGAGCGGTTGATCGAGATGGTGCACGAGCTGAGGCAGGAAGGCGATAAATGTTTGATTTTTACACAGTTTGTCGAAACGGGGTACTTGCTGCAGCAGGCGCTTGGGGAAGAATTCGGGCGGCCGATTCCGTTCCTGCACGGCGGTACCGCCAAAGCCGACCGTGACCGGATGATCGAGGCGTTCCAAGAGAGCGAGGCGGACCATCCGGACGACGCGGGAATCTTCCTGCTTTCGCTGAAGGCGGGAGGGACGGGGCTGAACTTGACTGCAGCCAATCACGTCTTTCATTTTGACCGGTGGTGGAACCCCGCCGTCGAGAATCAGGCGACCGACCGGGCGTTCCGGATTGGCCAAACCCGCCACGTGCAGGTGCACAAATTTGTAACGCTGGGCACGCTGGAGGAGCGGATCGACGAGATGATCGACAAGAAGCTCGGGTTAAGCCAGCAAATCGTAGGCACCGGCGAGCAGTGGATTACCGAGCTGTCGACGGATGATCTGAAGGAGCTGTTCGCTTTGCGGAGCGAATGGGTCGATTAAAATGGCAGCGACCGGGCACGGGACTGTACCTTCGCCTGGTGCGCCCAGTTAAATCGTCAAATCAAAAAACAAATAACAGGCTCCGCCCAGCGGACACGAATAGGTCTGCATGGTCAGAGAGCTGTCAAGATCGGTATAAGGCTGTGACAGACATCCCTGCCGTTGGTGTTTCATTTGCAGCACGGTAGGGATGAAGTACGGCCGCCAGATCCAGTTGGATTCTTGATAACGAACGTCTCGGCTCCAGCTCCCGTCCGCTTCGCGCGAGAAGTTCGAGGACACCTGAAACCCCTCTTCCTTGCAGATGTATATACGGACCACGTTCGCACCGACGTGCGGCAGCAGCTTGCCGATCAGCGCATCGGCGTCTGCCGATGAACGGATTTCTACGGAAGACGGCACCAGGCCGCTCAACCTTTCCGTTGCCGCGAACAAGCGGTGCTGGCGGTCCAGCTCGCTATGCGTAAACACGGCGATACTCTCCCGAAGCAGCCCTTCGTAAGCATCTTCCTGCTGCAGGTCCGCCTCAGCCTGCGAGAACAGATACCCTTGCACGTAGCGCGCCCCCACCTGCAGGGCATGATTCAAATCTCCCTTCGTTTCCACCCCCTCCACGAGCAGCGAAGCGCCCATTTGCGCGGCCAGAATGGAGAATGAGTTCAAGACGGCGTTGTATCCGTGGTCTACGGCGCTTTTTTTCAACAATTTTAAATCGATTTTCAGAATGTGCGGCTTCACACTGGCGATCCGATCATAATTGCTGTAACCGCTGCCGATGTCATCGACTGCAATCAGACAGCCGGCCTCGCGGTACTGCCCGATCATCTCCGACAGCTCGTCGAGTCCGCCCGTGAAATCCTCCTCCGTAATTTCGATCACGATGCGCGAAGGATCCAGCCCGTGACGCCTCATCATCTGCAAGGTCGGCAGCTCTCGCTTCTCCCGGTATATGCGATGGATCCAGGACGGCTTAAGATTGATAAACAGCTTGGCATCGGAATCCGCATTCGCCATGCGCCCGATAGCCCGCGACCGAATAATCCGATCGATCCGCAAATGCTCGGCTTCACTGTACGACGTGTTCTGAAAAAAGGGGCCCAGGCTGCGTACTATGCCGGGACTGACCCGGCGCCCGAGCGCCTCATATCCGATAATGCGCTGCGTCTGCAAAGACAAGACCGGCTGGAAATAAGGAAACGTTTCGGCAGCAGGAGGTAACGGTGCTCGCAGATCCGGATCGATCATACTCTTCATCCTCCATCACCCTCTGAATGTGTTATTTTATTTCACCAAATTATGATAGAGAATATAACATGCAATGATGATTACTAATTCTAAAGCAGCGGCGGCCGTCGTGCAATCAGGAGCTGCGCGTTGCTCCAAAATGAAGCAATCGCTACCCGAGAGGAATTCGCTGTACAATTGTCGAATAATGGGAGATGACTTTTTATTTTACCTCAGGGGTGGTTATGCAATGAATATACTCCGCTCCAAGATGCCTATTGTTTATTCGGCTATCATCGTCTGCCTCGTTACGGTGGTCAGCGTATCCAGCTTCATTGCCTCCGCCAATACCGAAGCCAAGCTGGAGAACCTCGTCAGCGGAGTCATTCCCCTGAACAATCTGGCTGAACATCTGCTGGTCGACTTCATTCATATGGAGACGGGCTTGCGCGGGTACGAAATATCGGGCGACGACAAGTTCCTGGAGCCTTATCATGCCGGTAAGGCGCAACTTGAGCTCGATCTCCGCGCGCTGTCCGATTATCAACAACAATACGATCGTCTCGATACTGTGATGACCGTCGAGGCGCTTCCGTCGATCCGGCAGTTGCAAGATTATTACGCCGGGCAACTTGATTTGATAAGAGACGGCCGGAGAGACACCGCTCTACAGAGCGTATCGATCGGCAAGACGTATATGGACCGGTTTCGGGCCGCACATGGTAAGGTGATGGACGAAATCGATCAAATCGCCCTCGACGCGCATCAATCGGCCCATAACGCCAAACGTCTGGCGCGCATTATCCTTGTGATCGGAGGCGCGGCCGACGCTATTGCCGTCATCCTCTCCGTCATTATCTTCAGACGCGCCGCCCGGGCCGAGAAGGCGCTGCGCCACAGCGAGGAGACGTACCGCTTCATGGCGGAGAGCCTGGAGACGCAGAACGAGGAAATCATCGCGCAGCAGGAAGAGCAAGAGTCGACGCTGGAGAAGCTGTCCGAGCGCGAACGCGAGCTGGAAGCCATTACCGGATATCAGGAAAAGCTGACCGGAGCTACACATTTGGACGCGTTCCTGAACACCTCCGTGCCCGCCCTGCTCGAAACGCTGCAGCTCGATGCCGCCATGCTCGTCGTCAATAAAGCGGCTTTGGACGAAGCTCGAGGCGGCCACAGCGACAGCGATAATCCTAGCGATACGGCGGGCAATCCTTTATTTGAAACGATTTACGCCATCGGCTATCCGTCCAGCCTTCCCGCTTCGCGTCAAAGCGAATTATACGGCACCGCTCGGCGCGTTCTGCTGGAGAAGCGGATGCTGGAATCGGTCCGCAACGTGTCCGAGCAGGAACGCGGGTTCCACCTGGGCATTCGGCAAGCTGCCGATTATTATTTCCCGCTCCTGAACGACCGGCAGGAAAGCATCGGATTTCTGCTGTTGACCGGCTACCTTACGTCCTCCTCCAACCAGAAGGTACGCCTCGCTCAGGGCTTAATCCGCCAGTTCGGGCTCGCCTTTATGGCGCAGCAAACGAATGAGGCGCGCCGGCGGCAGAGTGTGAAGCTGGAGCAATTAAACGAACAGCTGCAGCAAGAGAAGCGGATGATCGAGGAGCAGCGCGACTTGATCGAGAACATTTTGGAATCCGCGCACGAAGGCATGATCATGTGCGACAGGCATGGTCATATCCTATTTCTTAATCAGCGCATGAAAAACTTCCTCGACATCTCGCATGAGGTCGGGGAATCCATCGTCACGGCCATTCGAATTTGGAACGACACCCCGACGAGCGGCCAAATCTTGTCTTCCGTGGAAGGATTGCTGAGGGGCAGAACGGAAAATATTACAGAACGCTTCTTCTATACGACCGACGATGGCCAGATGCGCCACGTCGAATTGTACGCCACGAAGATGGGCGATTCGTCCAAACGGCCCGACTCCGGCTTCCTCTTCGTCGTACGCGATCGTACGGAGGAAGAGAAAATCGACGAGATGAAGAACGAATTTATAAGCACCGTCTCGCATGAACTGCGAACGCCGCTTTCCAGCGTGCTGGGCTTCATCGAAATTATGCTGCATCGCCAGCTGACGCCGGAGAAGCAGCGCAAATATTTGCAAACCGTGTACAAGGAAGCGGGCCGTTTGTCCACGCTTATTAACGACTTCCTGGATTTGCAGCGGATGGAATCCGGCAAACAGGCCTATCATTTCGTTCCCGTCGAATTGGGCGCGCTGCTGCGGGAGGTCGCCGAGCCATGGAAGGCGGAGCAAACGCATGAAATCCGGCTGCACAGACCCGAACGGGAGGTGTGGGTGCGGGGCGACGCCGACCGGCTGATGCAGGTGGCGCACAATCTGATCAGCAACGCCGTCAAGTATTCTCCCCAAGCGAACCGTGTTGACATCACGATACGCGAGAACGGGAGTACCGTCAGCTTCGAGGTACAGGACTACGGGCTTGGCATACCGGAAGAAGCGAAGGGCAGCATGTTCACCAAATTTTTCCGCGTAGATAACTCCGACCGGCGGCAGATCGGCGGTACCGGCCTCGGTCTGTCTATCGTCCGCGAGATTATGGACGCCCATCAAGGCTCCATCCATTTCGAGTCGACGATGGGAGAGGGCAGCGTGTTCACCGTTACCTTGAACGCTTATCAGGTCGGAAATGCCGAAGGCAGTATTCTGCTGCTGGAAGACGATGACAATGCCGCCAAGCTGATTCAAGTCGCTTTGATGAAGCTGCAAATCCCGACGATTCACGTGCGCTCCGCCGAAGAAGGGCTTCTTGCACTGGAACGCGTCGATCAATATCCGCCGCGGCTGTGCATCGTGGACATTCATTTAAAGGGGCCCCAATCGGGGTGGGATTTCCTGACCGAGCTGTACAGGCATCCCAAGTTTCACCGCACGCCGGTTATCGTCTCCACGGCGCTCGAGCCGCCGCACGACTATTACGAGAAGGATTCGGAGAAATATTTGCGCAAGCCGTTTACCGTAAATAAACTGCTTCAGGTCGCCGAGCATCTCATGTTTCATAACGATCGCCGCCCGGCATATATTTTCCCGCCGCAGGACGAAAGCCTTATTCGCAGCCGGCTGGCCCAGAGCGGCATCGAGATTGAATCGATTACGACAGGCAGCGATCATATCCAGATTGAACCGACGCTGAAGCAAGGCACGGTTTGACGCGCAGGTCAAATAGACGGTACGCATGTTCGTACCGTCTATTTGGGCATGTCCGGTGCGGCGGCTCGCCACATGCCTCGCTCAAAGCGGCACTCCGTCCGGGTTATCCAACGCCCCTGCCGGAAATCGCGGCCGCGAATGACAACGTGGTCCTGCTCCACACGTACGACCAGCCCCTCGCTTCGGTCGTCGGCGCTTCCGGAAGCTTCAGCCGGTCCCTCATATTCCGGGCGGCTGACCGATGACCCGGCTACGGACAATAGCCGGTCCGCGACGACAGTCCCGGACTGCCCCAGCCCCGCATGCGTATGGCCGGAGAACACAATCACCCGCGGATGCCGCGACAGTATGTCCCGAAGCTCGCGGTGCTGCACGACACCGCGCCCGCGTCCGCTTCCGGCTACCGTATTCGGCAGCGGTTGATGCAGAAACACGAAGATCGGCTGTCCGGAAGGCTCCTCCGCCTGCAGCCGCCGCTCCAGCCAACGAAGCTGCTCCTCGCTAAGGAACGCATCTTCACCGTAAGACGGATCGGATAGCCGGTATCGCTCCGAACCCAGGAATAGAAACAAGCGATCGTGCAGGCTCCGTTCCCGGCACACCTTCGGTTGGCCGGTGAAGCGCAGAAACCGTCCGATGGCCGCCTCTTCCGTCTCTCCGTTCGGGAATCCTTTCGGCCGCCATTGCCGATTGGCCCCGTGCCACATCCGGTAAAACTCGTGATTGCCGAGCGTGAAGTGAATTTCGCCCGGATGCGGACGTTCGGATAACAGCCGCTGCAGCGTCCTATAGTCCTCCGGGTCGCCGTCGCCCAAATCGCCGTTCAGCACGAGCGCCTCCGCTTCAGGCGCCGCACCGTGCAAGTCGTCGAGCGCCCGCTCAAATTTCCGGATCGCCTGGCGATCCCAGCTCTGCACGTGAATGTCGCTTAGCACCGCGAAGGTCAGCGGCGATGAGCGGCCGGCCGCGGGCGGCGTGAGAGATCCGGGTGCAGCAGAATGCGCATTCGGGCCCGCAGCCTCCCAAAGCTCGCCTGAGCGGCCGGCCGCCATGCTTCCGGCTGCGGGCTGTGCGCCCAACAGCCAGACGCAGACGGCCGCGCGAAGCAAGCTTCCAAGAAAACTCACAGCTCATCCCTCCCTTTCATCGATATGCCTCTAATATGCGATATTTCCCCAGTTTTTAGAACCGCTATAGGCATCCGCTGAAAAATCAGGGACGGTGACATTGGCCCAATCCGCTCCTGCACCCCCGACATAAGATGTATGGTGTGAAAGCACAAAACCACCTTAAGGAGGAAACAACAATGTCACATGTAGGTCACGGTTTCACTTCCACGGGCGTAATTCTGGTACTCTTCATTCTGCTGGTCATCGTCAGCCGCGCGTTTTTATAATTGATAAATGCGGTTCGGGCCGTCACAGGCCTCGGGCCTTCTACCTAATCGGCCACAACAACGGTCAGGAAGATGTACGGAGCTCTACTGCGCAGCGCTCGATTGACCCCCCAAAAAAGGCGTCCGGCTCATAAGAGCCGGACGCCTTTGCCTAGCGCTGCCGTAAATGTCTTCGCGCTAGCGGATGCGCGTATCGTTAAGCCGGAACTGATTGACGAGGTGCTCCAAGAACGCCGTAATCGCTTCGACACGTTTGGACGTCAGCTTCACCTGCACCGTGTCCGTAATCAGCTCCTGGACATTCCCCTCGACTTCCCGGGAGATGACGCGGTTGTCTTTACTGATTTCGGCGATCCGCTCCATCAGCTTCACCACTTCGTCGATAACCTGCGTTTTCAACGAATCGTTGCTGGAGGCGCTGTTCAGCAGCTCGGAAGCGGCCGCTACGAGCAGACTCCCTTCTTCCACCACCTTGGTGCCTTCCCCCATCGAAATAAACGCCTGCTCCGCATTGGTGTAAATATGCTGTACCGTCTCATGGATTTCTTCCGTTGAACGCCGGGTCAAGTCGGCCAGCTTGCGGATCTCGGTAGCGACGACGGCAAAACCTTTGCCGTGCTCGCCGACGCGGGCGGCTTCAATGGCGGCGTTCAACGCCAGCAGGTTCGTCCTGGATGAAATTTCCTCAATAACCTGCAGTACGTTTTTAATTTGCTGGGTCGTTTCCATGAACGTCGAGATCGTCCGATTCGTCTCTTCGACCTTGGCGGAAATGTGCGCCATCTTGTCCCCGATCCGCTCGACCTCGTTCTGCGCGACGGCGATTTGACCCGAAGCGTTAGCCTCGATGACGCGCAGCGTCTCCTTCATCTCTTCAACCGCATCTTTTGCTTGGTCGATATCGCGCAGCTGCTTGCGAAGGCTGCCGATCATATCATTAATCTTGCCGCTCATTCGATCCGTCGATTCCGCCGTCGTATCCGTCGATTCGTTCAGCAGCCGCTGGCTCGACAGCACGTCGGCCGCCGCCCGTTTCACTTGAAGCATGACCCCCTCGAGCGAGTCGATCATGTTGTTGATCCACTTGGCCAGCTCCCGGGATTCGTCGCCTTGGAACATCTCCGGCTTCAGACGCTGCGTCAAGTCGCCCTTCCCTTCGGCGTTCATGCGGATAAACCGCTGAATCTGATGTAAATGCCTCGCAAGCGGCGCGCTTCCTTTGCCATAGATCACCCAGGCCGTCACCAAACCGATCGCCAGCTGCAGAAGCCCTGCGGCCGCTCCCGCAAGCCAGAACGGGACGTCCGCGCTTGCCGCCAGCCAACCGATCAGCCCTGCGGCGGCCACACAGCCCGACACGATCCAAGGCAGTTGAAGACGGAACATCCGCCAGTTCGTGCCCCGAACCCGGTATACTTCCTCCAAATCGCCTTCGCACATCATCCCCCAGAGGTCCGGGCAATGCGGCAGCCGGAACGTGACGCCTTTACCGATAACCGGAATGTGCCGATAGTCCGAATAACCGGGAAATTCAACGAATAAATTGCTGCCGTTCTTAATCGTGTTCGCTACGCCGGGATGAAGATCGCCGGTCGCCGGATCGGTAAACCGCAGCTCCAGCTCGGTATGCTCCTTCACCGTCACTTGGCCCCAATCCGTGGTGACGCCGTCCTTCAAATTTTCCCCGTGCGTAAACGTCCGGTCCTCGAACCGGCTGCGCGAAAGCGCCGTGCCGGGAGCGATGTGCGTCTGCAGCCCGGCGGAAGCCATGAACAAATAGTTATCGCCCGAGTCGGGGTACACGTGCCCGGATTCGCGTTGAATCAAATCGCCGATCACGTCGTTAGGCACGCGTCCGCACAAGGCGCCTCGCCATACGCCCGACTCGACGATCGGCACGATAAACAGCAGGGTCATGGCATCGTGAAACGACGAGGTGCTCGGTCCGATCTTCAGCGTCGTCGGGTCGCTGTAAGGGCCGAATAAGCATTTGCGCCCTTCCACTCCGGATCCGGCATAACTGAGCCCCAGACCAATCACGCTTTGCTCGCCATAGACCGTGGTACGATGTGCCGGATACGTGGAGAAGACCACTTCATTTTGTTCATTTAACAGAAAAATTTCAGAAAAATCCGGAGCCCGCTGACGCATCGAGGTGCAGTGACCTTCCCATTGCTCCGGCTCCGGCTGCCGCCACAGCGGCGTCTCCGACGCTGCGGAACCCTGCAGCAAAGCAAGCAAGCGGTCCAAATGTCCCCAATATTCATTAGCCCAATCAATCAACAACTCTTTGCGGGTAGAAGCGATGCCCTCGAAAATGTCCTCGACATCTTTCTTTAACCCGCGATTCAGACGATACGACCACCAAAGCGGAAGCCCTTTTTGAAAACCAAGCCAATCAAACATATGCACCCTCCAAATCCTCAACTAGAATGCTTTTCTCTGTATGTCATATATCATAACATAAATAATATAACTTTCGTCGCATTATATGTGAAATTTATACATAAAATTTTGTGTTTTCTTCCCCCCTACCCAGACCTTTGACTCTGCCGCCCCTACACGCATAGTGCCTTGGAACCAAGAGCCCGCTGCATGCAAAGAACAGGACCCGGCGGTGCATGTTGCCGTGCACGACCAAGTCCTGTTCCCTGTTTGTTTTCGCTGTTTAAGCCTCAAAGCCGAGGTGCCGAATAAATCGTCGGAACCCTTCCCGGCCCCGTTCGCCGTACTTGTACACGCCCGCGTCGCGAAGCACAGCCTCGAACTTGCGGCCGACTTCCTCGCGCAGCGCCTGCTCCGCTTGCCCGCGGGACAGGCCTTTCCCGTATTTCGCCGCCAATTCGGCCAGCCACGGCGCATGCTTATGCAGCGGATGGCTTTCATCCCCCTGGATCCGCTCATCCAGCTCCGCTTCGCCGGTGAATAGAGCCGCCGCTTGCTCAAGCTCGTCCTTGAGGCGTCCCGGCAGTACGGCGAGCCCCATCACTTCGATCAGCCCGATGTTCTCCTTCTTGATATGGTGCAGCTCCCGATGCGGATGGAAAATGCCGTCAGGATGCGCTTCGCTGGTCCGGTTATTGCGAAGCACCAAGTCCAGCTCGTACTCCCCCGCTTCGTTGTTGCGCGCGATCGGCGTAATCGTGTTGTGCGGCACCCGCGTCCCGTCCGGCGCATCGCTGAAAGCGAGAATGTCACAGTCCGGATCGCTGTAAACGCGCCATGCGTCCAGAATCGCACCGGCCAGTTCCAGCAGCTGCACCCGGTCACGGCTTGATATGCGGAGGACCGACATCGGCCACTTCACCACGCCAAGCTTCACCCCGCCGTAGGACGGATGCCGGAACCGCTCTTCCACCGGGGCCAACTCCATCGGAAACCGGTGCCGCCCGCCCTGAAAGTGATCGTGGCTCAAGATCGACCCGCCGACGATCGGCAAATCCGCATTGGACCCGACAAAATAATGCGGGAACCGCTCCACGAAATCGAGCAGCCGCTCGAACGTATGCCTCGAGATGATCATCGGACGATGCTCTTTATCGAAAATGATGCTGTGTTCGTTGTAGTAGACGTAAGGCGAATATTGAAAACACCATGGTTCCCCGGTCAGCTCAAGCGGAATGACGCGCAGGTTTTGCCGAGCGGGGTGATTGAGCCGGCCGGCATACCCGATGTTCTCGACACAGAGCAAGCACTTCGGATAGCGGCTTTGCTTCGCATTTTTGAGCATTGCGATTTCCTTCGGGTCCTTCTCCGGCTTGGACAAGTTTACCGTAATTTCCAGGCTGCCGAAATCGGTCGAGGCGAGCCAGTACAGATTCCTGCGAATGCGGTCCATACGAATATAGTTCGAGTCGATGCTCAGCCGGTAGAAATCGGCCGTCGCGCGCTCGATTCCGTCCCGCTCGGCCGTTGCCCAGAAGCGATGAATCAGCTCGGACGGGCGCGGCATGATAACGCCCATGATGCGGGCGTCCAGCAAATCGCGCAGCGTCGTGTTGTCGTCCTCGAGCATACCGGCTGCGGCTGCGTAGTCGAGCAGCGGCTCCAGCAGCTCGCTGACGTCTTCGCCGGGCGCAGCCGGCAGCTCCCCCGCATACGGCTCGTCAAGACGCAGCAAGTCGAGCAGCCCGTTGCGCGCCGCATACAAGTCCGGCGGCTCCAGCAGCTTGCGCCGGAGGCCGAACTGCAGAAGCCGTTCCACATCGCAGGATGCCTTCCGGCGCAGCGCTTCGATCTCTTGTTCGCGTTCGTTTTGCATGTGCTCTACACCCCTAGGTAAAGTCTTAAAGCCCATCGCTTCACGGCCTCCTGGCGAAATAGCGGAGCTCCGATTAACTCCGGCACGGCACGGTATTTCCGGGTTTACAGCTTGCCCGCCCCCGGGCGCATTTCCAGCACTCCCCGCGTCCGGACGTCTACGCCTCGTAGCCGGTCGGGCGGCTTTGGTGCCATGCCCACGCCGAAGCGATGATGCGCTCCAGCCGGTCGCGCTTTGGCCGCCAGCCGAGCTCCTCGCGCGTCCGTTCGGACGAGGCCACAAGCACCGCCGGATCTCCGGCGCGGCGCGCCTCCACGACCGCCGGGATCGGATGGCCGGTCACCTGCCGGGCAATCTCAATCACTTCCTTGACCGAGAAGCCTATGCCGTTGCCGAGGTTGTATATGCGGCTCTCGCCGCCCCTGAGCAGCTTCTTCACCGCCAAGATATGCGCGTCTGCAAGATCGGACACGTGGATATAATCACGGATGCACGTGCCGTCCGGCGTCGCGTAATCTTCGCCGAACACCGAGATGTGCGGGCGCTGGCCGAGCGCCACCTGAAGGATGATCGGCACCAGATGCGTCTCGGGATCGTGATCTTCCCCGATCCGCCCGCTTTCATGCGCGCCGGCCGCGTTAAAATAACGCAGCGATACGTACTTGATGCCGTGTGCGGCGTCAAACCACTTCATCATGTTCTCCATCGCCAGCTTCGTTTCGCCGTAAGCGTTCGTCGGCAGCGTGCGGTCCGTCTCGAGAATCGGAATGTTCTCCGGCTCGCCGTAGGCCGCCGCCGTAGAGGAGAAAACGATTTTGTTCACGCCGTGCTCGTTCATCTTCTCCAGCAGACACAAAGTGCCGTATACGTTATTGTGATAATACTTGGCCGGGTTCTGCATACTTTCCCCAACGAGCGAGTTCGCCGCAAAATGAATGACCGCGTCGATCGCGTTCTCCCGGAACACCGTGTCCAAGAAGTCCTTATCCCGGATATCCCCGACGTACAGCTTACCTCCGAGCACCGCCTCGCGATGGCCCTGTTCCAGGTTGTCGACGATTACAACCTCCTCGTTCTTCGCCAGCAGCTCTGCCACCGTATGCGAACCGATGTAGCCCGCGCCGCCTGTCACCAATACAGCCATGGTCCTCTTTGCCTCCTGCTTATTCGATTTCTTTCACGCCGTCCCCGATGTCACCTACGTAAAAGCTGGCTTTCAAACCGGTCTTGTCTTCATACAAACGGCCTACTTCATCGATAAACCGGTCAATGCTGTCCTCGTGGACCAGCGATACCGTGCAGCCGCCGAAGCCCGCGCCGGTCATCCGTGCGCCAAGCACGCCGGGCACCTGCCAAGCCGCCTCGACCATCGAGTCGAGCTCGAAGCCTGTCACTTCATACAAATCGCGCAGCGATTCGTGGGAACCGTTCATCAGTCGGCCGAACGCCGCCAAATCCCCACGCTCCAGCACTTCGATCGATTGCAGCACGCGATCGATCTCTTCCGCCACGTGGCGGGCGCGCCTCTTCACAACTTTGTCCGCAATCAAGTGCTGCGCTTCGTTGAACTGCGCGAGCGTGAGCTGTCCGAGCAGCGTGAGCTCGGGATACCTCGCCTGCAGGTCGCGCACCGCTTGCTCGCACTGCGAACGGCGCTCGTTGTAGGCCGAATCGACCAACCCGCGCTTTTTATTCGTATTGCCGATCACCAGCCTATACGCACCGCTTTGGAAAGGAACGTGCTTATATTCCAGCGTATCGCACATCAACAGCACCGCATGATCCTTCTTCCCCATCGCTACCGCGAATTGGTCCATAATGCCGCACTTCACGCCGATGAAGTCGTTCTCCGCCTTCTGAGCGAGCCGGGCGATCTGTACCTGATCCGTCGGCTGCCCCTCCATCGTCAGCAGACCGAAAGCCGTGACGACCTCGATCGAAGCCGAGGAGGAAAGACCGGCCCCGTTCGGAATCGCTCCGCTGAACAGGATGTCGTAGCCGCCGACCGCAACGCCGCGCTGCTGCAGCTCCCGGATCACGCCTTTCGGGTAGTTCATCCAGCCGTCCTCCGGGTTGTTCTCCAGCGATTGAATGGAAATATGTTGGTGTCGTTCAAAGTTGGTCGAGGCGAATCCGACAAGCTCGTCGTCCCGTTTGCGGAGCAGCATCGTCGTGCCGAACGTCAGCGCCGCCGGAAACACGTACCCTCCGTTATAATCGGTGTGCTCCCCGATCAAATTAACGCGCCCCGGCGCGTGAAACACACGGATCGGATGCGGATTTTCCGCCCCGTATAAAGCTACAAACCGTTCTTTTAACGCTTCAATATCGGCCATCGCGGCTCACCTCAGGCGATTAGAATAGGGTTGCTGTGCAAATTTCGCCGAATCGCGGCATACAATCTTGCATTCATTGCTTTTAGTATAGCCAGGCCGGACGCGGGAAACTATGGAATGATGTCAGCTGGATATGGAAAAATGTTAGATTCCCATGGTATACTTACGGCGACATCGGAAGTCGGCCCTTGTCCGACTACCCTGAAGGAGGGATCGCGGTGGCCGCTTACGACAAACGCGCCGATAGCTACTACGTCGTATCCAACCCGAATGCGTCTCAGGAACATGGCGGTCTCGTCGTCCTATTCGCCGGCAACAGCCAGACAAAGCCCGGGCACAGGCCCGGGCCGAAGGTCGTCGATTACTATTTGTTTCATCACGTGCTGTCCGGGCGCGGAACATATATGTGCGCGGGGCAAACACATGAACTCGGCGCAGGCGACACGTTCCTGATCGAGCCCGGGACACTGATCCAATATATGGCAGACTACGATCGCCCGTGGCATTATCGCTGGATGGCCTTCGATGGCCCGGAAGCGGCGCGGATGCTTGCCGGGATCGGCCTCAGCTCGCTGCAGCCGATTGTGCGGACGGGCGGCAACCGCGGCATCGCGGCCTTGTTCCAGCAAGCGCAGGAAGCGTTCCAGGCGCGGACCCCCGGGGCTGGACTGAAAGCCACGGGCTGCCTGCATCTGCTGCTGGCCGAATTCGCCGAGACGCTGCAGCCCGCGGAGCCGCGTCTCCCGGACACGGCGACAGGCGGCGAACGAACGGTGCGGCAGGCGCTGCAGTACTTGTCGGCCCAATACGCGGAGCCGATTACCATCGAGCTGATGGCCGAGACGCTCGGCTACAATCGGGCCTACTTGTCCACCTTGTTCAAGGAGCATACCGGCGTCAGCCCCGTCACGTTCCTGCTCCGTCTGCGGCTTGACAAAGCGCGCCGCCTGCTGCGCGAGCGGCCCGAGCTCACCGTAGAGCAAATCGCCTCCTCGGTAGGCTTCCAAGATCCGCTTCACTTCTCTAAACAGTTCAAGCGCCAGTACCAGACGTCTCCTTCCGAGTACCGCCGCTCGCTCCTTTAGTCGGCGGCCCGGATCATCGCGGACATCTGCGCTTCCTGCCGATCAGCGCGCCCGGGGCCTCCGCGCGAAGCAGCCGCCGATCAAGCGGTTCACTTGACCAGCGGCAGCATGAAAGCGATGCACGCCCCTTGACCGAGCCGGCTTTGAGCCCAGATGCGGCCGCCGTGGAAATCGACGATTTCCTTGGCGATCGCAAGACCGAGACCGCTGCCGCCGCCGGACGTATTGCGCGACTTGTCCTTTTTATAGAAACGGTCGAAGATGTACGGCAAATCCTCGGGCGCAATGCCCGTTCCGTTATCCTGCACCTGCACCACGAGCGAATGCTCGTCCACGATAAAATGCAACTGGATCAGCCCGCCCTGCGGCGTATGCTTCACCGCGTTGTAGATGATGTTGGTCAGCACCTGATCGATCCGGTTGGTGTCGACCTTGACAAGTGCCGGCCGGCCGTCTCCCGGGTGCAGGATATACGAAGCGGTCTCGAAGCGAAGCCCGCCTCCGGCCAACTCCAGCTCGTACCGCTCGTCGAAAAAGCGGAACAGCTCGTCCGTGCTGACCGTATGAATGTCGAATTCCATCTGACGCGCTTCAAGCTTCGACAGCTGGAACAAATCCTGGATCAGCCGATTCAATCCGGTAATGCGGTTGTGGATCAGCTTCAAATATTTCTGCTGCTGCTCCTGCTGTACGACACCGTCCATCAACGCTTCGACATATCCTTGAATGAGCGTCATCGGAGTGCCGAGGTCGTGCGAGATGTTGCTGAGCAGATGCCGCCGGGATGTCTCCATCCGGGCCAAATCCTCGTTCACCTGCCCCAGGCTGCGGTTGATCCGTTCCAGCTCAGCCGTGCGGTCGCGAATCTTCTGCTCCAGGCCCGCGTTCATCTCGCGCATCTGCCGGGACAACGACTCCACCGAGGCGATAGCCTTCGTCGACCGGACGCTAAGCACGAACGAAGCCAGCATCGCGCCGGCGAATAAGCCGATGAACGCCACTTCCCCGGTATGGAGGTATTGAGGATCGAACCACTTTTTGACGGACACCGCCGCGATATATGCGGCGGTACCGAGGATAACGAAGGTCGCCCCTTCCCGCCCGCGATAGAGCGCTACAGCTAAGCAGAAGACGATATACACGCCGGAGACCATCGTCGCCAACTCGAAATACGGCACCATATAGGTCATCCAAGGGACGGGCAGTACGATGACAAGTACCGTGCACGTCATGCCGAGTCCGAACATCAGCCGAACGGCGGCGCGTTTCACTTCCTGCGGATAGAGCAGGTGCACGAACATGACGATCGCCGGAATGCTGAGGAAAAAGCAAACCGATTCGATCTTCTTCCCGACGAGCCAATCCAGATTCGGCATCCAGTAATAAATGACGCCTGCCTCCAGGAATGGCGCTCGAATGCCTACAAGCAGGCAAAACAATCCGAAATAAAACGATTCCCTTTCCTTCCTTCGCAGCAGATACAACACCATGTAGTGAATGCCCATGGCGAGCAGCCCGCCGACCATGATCGTCTCAATCGACAAATTCGTCTGCAGCTCCGCATCGATCCGCTCAGGAAGCCCTAATATAGGGGAATCCTGCATGCCCCCGCTGAAGCAATGGAAATTGGACACCTGTACGACCAGCTCCAGCGTCGGACCCGGGGAGCCGATCAGCAGCGTCCGCGGCGAAAACTTTGGCTGCGAGCCGTTCGCATCCTTGCCGACCTGACCGACCTGCCCCAACAGCTCGCCGTTCACCCATACGGTATAGGCCGTTTCGACATAAGGCATTTTCAACGCATACGTTCTCGGTTGCCCATCCAGTGCGACCATCAGCCTATACGTGCCGTACCCGCTGCCGCTTGCTTTCCCTCCGTTCACGGCTGCACCGTTCCAGGCGCCAGGCACCCGGATATAAGAAGACTCCGGCCGTTCCCCGGCGTGAAGCTGATCAGGCGTCAGCAGAGCCCCCCAATAGAACTCCCACTCGCCCTCCAGCCGAACGTACGGCCCGCCTGCCCAGTCGTAGCCGCTCAGCGATAATTCGCCGCGATTCGCCTGTCCCGCATACTCGTTGGACGCGGCCATAGGCCGATAGCCGGATACCGACGTGAGCAGGGCAAACAAAAGTATGGAAATAAACACCCGAAACCATTTATAATAAAAGATGTTTCTGGAAATCGATACCACTTTCTTTCTTGTTGGTTATTGCCAATTCTGTCTATTATCGTATATGAAACCACAAGTTTTGGGAATGGGGAATTCAACAGCGGACGGCTATTTGGAGGAGAAACTCGATGTCTGGAGAAAAAATATTAATCGTAGACGACGAAACGGAAATTGTCGAATTAATTACACTTTATTTGGAAAAAGAGGGCTACGAAGTATTAAGCTCTTCGAACGGAGCGGAAGCGGTCGAGATGGTGCAGGAGCACCGGCCCGATCTGGTCATCCTCGACATCTTGCTGCCCGAGCTGGACGGCATTGAAGTATGCCGGCAAATCCGGAAGCACTACACGACGCCGATTTTGTTCCTGAGCTGCAAGAGCGAAGACATGGACATCATTCTCGGCTTCAGCATCGGCGGCGACGATTACATGACGAAGCCGTTCAGCCCGGGTCAATTGGTCGCCCGGGTGAAGGCGCACCTGCGCCGCAGCCATCTGTTAGAGCAGCACAAGGAAGAAGCCCAATTTCTCTCGTTCCCCGGCCTTGAGATGGACTTGCTCAGCCGGACGGTCCGCGTGAACGGCCAGCTTGCGCCGCTCTCGTCGAAGGAGTTCGACCTGCTCCTGCATCTGGCCCGCACGCCGGGCAAAGTGCTGTCGCTGGAGCAGCTGTACAAAATGACCTGGGGCGTCGACAGCAACGGCGATACGCGCACCCTGCTTGTCCATATCAGCAACCTGCGCAAGAAGATCGAGCCGAATCCGGCCGATCCCCAATATATTTTGACCGTTCGCGGGATCGGCTACAAATTCAACCACTGATGCGGAATGCCCGGCAGTCGGGGATTACGGCGACCGGCTTGCCGCCAATCACCGCGAAGGCTCATGATCAATGCGGCGCAGCAATTCGGCCAATTCGTCCGGCGCCAGATCGCGCCACTTGCCTACCGGCAGGCCGCCAAGTTTAATGTTCATGATGCGCGTCCGCTTCAACCGGCGCACCTCGTACCCGAAGGCGGCGCACATGCGGCGAATTTGGCGGTTGAGCCCCTGCGTCAAGATGATGCGGAACGTCCGCTCGTCCATCCGGTGAACGACGCACGGCTTGGTAACGGCGCCTAAGATATGGACCCCGCCGGCCATCCCTTGCAGGAACGAAGCCGTAATCGGCCGATCGACCGTGACGATGTATTCCTTCTCGTGCTCGTTCTCCGCGCGCAAAATTTTGTTGACGATGTCGCCGTCGTTCGTCATCAAGATCAGACCTTCCGAGTCCTTGTCCAGACGGCCGATCGGGAAGATCCGTTCGCGGTGTCCGACAAAATCGACGATATTGCCGCGTACGTGGCGCTCCGTCGTACTCGTGATGCCTACCGGCTTGTGCAGCGCTATATACACGGCCGGCTTCTTCGCACGGATCGGCCTGCCGTCGATGCGCACATCGTCGCCCTCGCCCACCTGGCTGCCCAGCTCCGCCTTAACGCCGTTGATCGTGATGCGCCCGGCCTCGACCAGCTTGTCCACTTCTCGTCTGGAACAAAGCCCGGTTTCGCTAATATATTTATTGATTCGCATACCGTACTCTCGCTTTCCGTTTTCGATCGATGATCTATTTATCTATCATACCATGGTTGTGGGGGAATGCTGGAATGACGTATCCGGCCAAAACCGTATTTTACTTCAGCTTTTACATGTTTGCGCTCAGCTTGACGCTGCTCTTGGCCCCGGGCCTGTTGTCCGGTCTGCTCGGCTATACGGCGGAGAGCTATATTTGGCTCCGGCTGATCGGCCTGTTCCTGCTGTACCTGGCGTTCGATTATTTCCAGGCGGCGCGGGAGAACATGCGCGGCTTCTTCTACCTGACCGTGTACACGCGGGCTTCGATCCTGTTGTTCATGATCGTCTTCGTGTCATTCGGCTGGCTGAAGCCGATTTTCGTTGCGCTTAGCCTGATCGACTTCAGCGGAGCGGTCTGGACGTGGAGAGCCTTGAAACGAACGGAACGTCATCGCTCTCGCCCGTCTGAACCCGTCAGGACCGCAGATGGCGCATAAGGCGAGCTCGCTGGCGGCCGCCCGCTACACCGTCCTCCGCTCCATCAGCCGGTAAGAAGCCCGTGTGTTTCGGCTTGGTCCGTGCGGCCGGTGACGCGATCGTGCAGCAGCCGCGGGTACGGTCGTGACGGACACGCCGGCCGTGCGGGCGATCTGTTTGATGTTGGCCATAGCCAAGCCCCATGTAGAGCCGTTCTGCGAAAAAATCGCTTGACATGAAATGCATTTCACAAGATAAGCTGATTTTCGAAGCGCAAAGCGGCCAGGCTCGCGGATGCGCTTCGCCAGGCGGCGGGACAGCGGGACAACGCTCGGCCTATAGACGATGGGGGAGCATTTTCAGGATGCCCGCTTCCGAGGCCAGGCGGGACGGCTGCCGCACAATGCCATCACCCGGAGGTGTATAAACCATGAACGAGACCATCGTATTTTTCGATATCGACGGCACGCTGCTTGACGAGCGCAACCGTCTGCCCCAAACGACCAAACAGGCCATCGGGCTGCTGCAGCGCAGCGGTATCCGAACCGCTATCGCAACCGGCCGGACGCCCAGTCAATTCGAGTGGATCCGCGAGGAGCTGAACATCGACACCTACGTGTCGGCCAACGGCCAATACGTCGTGTACGAAGGCCGTGAGATATACGCCCACCGGTTGCCGCCGGATCGGCTTCGCGACATGTGCGAATTCGCGGAGGAACGCGGACACTGTCTGGCGTTCAGCAGTCATGCGATGCTGTGCGCATCCCATGCGGCTCATCCGCTGATCGACGCCAGCTTCGGGGCGCTCAGCTTGGAATACCCGCCTGTCGATCCGCTCTTTTATACCCATTCGCCCGTATATCAAGCGTACCTGTTCTGCCCGGTGGAGGAAGAGCCGCTTTATACGGCCCGCTTCCCCGAATACCGGTATCACCGCTGGCACCGGTTAGCAGCCGACGTCATGCCCGCAGGCGGCTCGAAAGCAGTGGGCATTCAGAAGCTGCTGGAAGCGGTCGGCGCTGCGCCAGCCCAATGTTACGCCTTCGGCGACGGCTTGAACGATAAAGAAATGCTTGCTTGGGTAGGCACCGGCATCGCCATGGGCAACGCCTCCGACGAAGTGAAGGCCGTCGCCGACCGTGTCACCGCTACCAGTTCCGAAGACGGCATTTGGCACGGGTTAAAGCAAGTCGGTTTAATCTGATTGTTCATCATCATTATACCTGCTGTCCGGGCCGCCGTTCAATCGTACGCGACCGCAGGACCGACGGCCGGTCGGTTGACCGAAAGAGGCCGCTGCAGCAGCAACCGAACCATCGGGCTGACGCAGCGGCCTTACCTGTACCTGTACATCCAAGCTTATTTCACCGGTTTGACCGGTTTCCTGTCTTTGAAAAAAAGAACGGCGGCCCGTCGCGTAAGCCAGAACACGAACGCTTCGGAGACAAAGGTCCAATACCAGTCCCACAGACGGACGTACCGAATCAACAGCGTATATTTTTGGATCATATATTCGGCTATCGTCAATGCGGAACAGAACAGCACATAGTAGCCGATTCGCTTCCAGACCGGTGCGCCTTCCGGATACCGCGCAGTAAACAACGCGCACAGGACCGGCAGCGCCAAGTATTCGAAGATAAGGCTCGTTCGGTTAACTTGATGCAATTCCCGCACCGGGTATTCGATGAGCCCGAGCTCAACCACCAGCAGCCCCAAAATCCAAGCCGGCAGACCCGCAAATAGAAATACGAAATTCGCCTTTAATCGCTGTTCCTTCGGAATAAGCCAAATGATGCCAAATGAGATCATGACGACGGTAATTAATATTAAACGTTCCAGCCAATACATAGGACACCTAGCTTCTCAACGCTTCAAATTTCCCGTGAAACCAATTTACGTACCGATAGACGAGCGCATATTCCAGCCCTACGATTAGCGTCACCGTCAGGGCGTTGATCGACAAAAACCCCACGGTATTCGTATACCGGGAAAGCATCGATTTAAAAAAGCCCCATGGTTACCGCGAATATCGCGTATTGCATCCATTTGCGGCTTCGTTCCCTCTTGTGAGGATAAGTCATATAAAAAACGGTAAAAGCCGCCGGGCTGAACAAATAACTGAATTCAAAGCCGTTGTCCGTCGCCCGGGAAAAAAAGTGAACCGGATACTCCGCCAGCTTGAACAGAACGATCAGAAAGTCGATCCCCCACGAAAGCGTTTGGTACGCCAGGAATGCGGCAGCCGCCTTGCGAAAGTTACCCCGACGGAGAACCGAAGCCAGTAAGGCTACCGATAGCAACATGATCCCCCATTGGACGATCACGTCGAATTGCAGCAGCATAGGTCCCTCCTATTCGTGAATGAAGAGGCGCCAGACCGGTCTCCGCTACTTATACTGTTGTCACCGCTCCGTCATTTTATTCAATTTTTTTGGAAATAAAATGAAGAGTGACTCGCGAATAATCCCGGTTTTTGGAAAAAATACAGGTATTTTGGCCCCTTTCTCCCCTAACCTGGTTTCATGCTTGTCCATGACGGGTAAATACAGGGTACTCGGTTCCACAGCGGTCCTCAGGGATCAAATGAGGGCGCCGAAGTTTCTATCGAAGGAGTGTTCCGTATGTCCCGTAAAAAAACGCTGCCGTCGATCGCCAAACCGTTTGCCCATGTGCACAGCATGCTCGCTGTTGTAGGCTTTACCGAATCGTCCGCTAAAGAAGGCACCGTCTACGAACTGTCGTTTCGCGACCCTGTGACATTGAAGGAATATCCGTTTCGCGTTTACGCGCATACCCTGGAGAACGGGATGACGCACATCAATTTGAACGAAGCGGCCTTTGCGGCCCGGGGCTATGTTCCCGATCCCGTGGCGGACGCAGCTGATGACATTATGGTCGATCTCGCGCAATATTTGGAGAATGGCCCGGTCAAGAAGAAGTCGGCGTCGACGTCGATTGAACACGCCATGAACGGGCAGATGGCAGGCAATGAGGAAGATGTCAAGCGACTGGGCCATGTGATGGCCAAGATGCCGACAAACGCCCAAGTGCGCGAGAATGGTATGATTCCCGACCCGATTCAGTAATAAGCATTGTTGTACACGCACGCCAAGAGCCTCCGCCGGATGGAATTCGGTTTCGGGGGCTCTTTTTGCAGTTCGTCCACCTGCACAAAAGTGTCGAAGCTTGCGAATACATTAAACAGACGCCTGAAACGTGCGTGGAACCGTTCAATTTTACGCCAGTATGGCGCATCACATATAGGGGGCAGATCTATGAAACCACCCCAGCAACCCGACTCAACGCCCCACACGGGCCAATTGCGGAATGACTCGCCGGCGCGAGCGATGCGGGCGACCTGGCGCTCCGCCCGTGACAAGGACGCCGGTACCGCGGCGCAGGCCGAGGCTGCAACCGGGGCGCAGCGCGGCAAGGCGGCCCGGGCGGATGCGGGCGCGCCTCGCGACAGCGGCCCGGCCGAGGCGGGCGACGCTTCCATGGCCGGGTGGCAGAGGCCGCTCGCCAGCCCATACCATCCGATCCCTGTCGCCCCACGCAGACGGTACCGGCCATGGTTGTGGGCGGTCTTGTTCGGCCTGCTGCTTGGTGCGCTCGGTCTGGGGCTCGCTTCGGCCTGGATCAGCGGTCTCGATATCAGCAAGCTGGAGCATCCGCTGCCTGAAGCGAGCTTCGTGCTCGACGCAAGCGGCCAGCCGGTTTCCGAGCTCTCGTCGTCCAAAATCGAGCCGGTGCCGCTAGCGCAAATGCCGAAGCATTTGCAGCACGCGATCGTCGCGGTCGAGGATCGGCGCTTCTACGAGCACCGCGGCTACGATCTGCGATCGATCGCCCGCGCATTGATGCGCGATCTTCAATCCGGCTCTTTCGACGAAGGCGGCAGCACCATCACCCAACAGCTGGCCAAAAATATGTTCTTGTCCTCGGACAAAACGCTAACCCGTAAAATAAAAGAGCTCGGCTACGCCATAAAAATACACTTCGCCTACAGCAAGGACGAGATTCTCGAGCTGTATCTGAACAGCATTTATTTCGGTGAAGGACAGTGGGGCGTCGAGGGGGCCGCCCAGCATTATTTCGGGAAGCCGGTGAACAAGGTGACGCTGGCCGAAGCCGCGCTGCTCGCCGGGCTTCCGAAAGCCCCTTCCCGGTATTCACCGGTCAAGCATCCCGAGGAAGCATTGACACGACGAAATCTCGTATTGTCCTTAATGAAAGAGCAGCAGCTGATCGAAGCGGCCGATTACGGGCAAGCGGTTGCCGAACCGATCCGGCTGAAGGCGGAAAGCGGCGAATCGCTGAAGGGGAAATTTCCGGCGTTCGTCGATTATGTGATGGATGAAGCGGAAACGAAATACGGCTTCACCGAGCAGCAATTGCTGACGATGGGGCTGCGCATCCATACGACGATGGACCTCACTGTGCAGCAGTCGGCGGAAGCCGTATTCGCCCGGCAAGAGCTATTCCCGGCAAGCCCGGATCAGAAGCTCGTCCAGGCGGCCGCCGTTGTGCTCGAGCCTGCCAGCGGCGCCGTGCGGGCTGTGATCGGCGGACGGGGCGAGCAGACGTACCGCGGCTTCAACCGCGCCACCGAGCTCAAGCGCCAGCCGGGCTCGACGTTCAAGCCGCTGGCCGTGTACGGACCCGCGCTGGAACACGGCTATACGCCCGACTCCATGCTCTTTGACGGCGAGCTCGATATCGGCGGCTACCGGCCGCGGGACTGGGACGGCCAAACCCGCGGAGAAGTGTCCTTGCGCGAAGCCGTCACCCGCTCGTGGAACATTCCCGCCGTCTGGCTGCTGAACGAAATCGGCCTGAATACCGGGCTCGATTATTTGAGACGGTCGGGCATCACGCTGCCGGCTGCCGATAAGCATCTCAGCCTGGCGCTCGGCGGGCTGTCCGAAGGCGTCTCGCCGCTGCAGATGGCGCAGGCCTACGCCGCCATCGCCAACCAGGGCGTCATGCAGGAAGCGCATGCCATCACGCGCATCACCACCAAGGACGGCAAGCCCGTGATCGAGGCGCACCCGCAGCGGACGGACGTGACCGCGCCGGTCCATGCGTATACGCTGCGAACGCTGCTGCAGGAAGCCGTCACGTCCGGCACAGGCCAGGCCGCGCTGCTGAACGGGCGGCCAACCGCCGGCAAGACGGGAACGACCCAGCTGCCGGCGACGCAGGAGTTCGCCGCGGTAGGCCAGAACGGCGCCAAAGATGCATGGTTTGTCGGGTTTACACCCGAATTGGCGGCCGCTGTCTGGGTCGGGTACGACCAAACCGACCGCAACCATTACTTGACGACGTCGGGAGGGGCCGTGCCGGCGACGCTGTTCAAGGAAATGATGACCCGCGCTTTGCAAGGGGTGCCGGTGAAAGATTTTCCCGTACCGGAAGAAGTGCAGCGCGCCATCGAGCAGGCTCGCAAGCAAGCGGAGGATCAAGAGCGTGAAAGACAGAGAAAGTCGGAGGAAGATATAGAAAAGCCGGATAAACGTGACTACAGGTTTTTCGAGAATAAATACGACCGCAAAGAGGACAAGAAAAAAAACCGCAAGCACGACGACGATGACGATTAAGCCGCGCTTCCTCCCGCATACCGAAAGCCCCTTACCCTTACGGCGAGGGGCTTTCGGTATGCCCCCGTCACCCGGCGGGAAACCTATTTGCGTTCCCTGTGGAACGGAATAACGAATCGAGGGAGGCCCCGTATGAAAATCGAAACGAACCGATACGAAGTTGCTTCGCTGCCGCAAACCGACGAAGCCGTTCGTATCATTCGGCAAGCCGAATCGAAGCTCGCCGAGCTGACCGGCGATGAGATTACGCTTATCGCTTATGCACACGCGGAAGGAGGCGAACGGCATGACGCATGACGACGCCCCGGCGGCGCATCCGCATGAACCTACCGTCGCCCCTGGCATGAACACGCACGATCCGCTGGAGGAGAAGGCAACGGAACAAGAGGTGCGGCAGGGGGAGTCAACGCCGGTCACCAGGCTGTTCGTGGACCGTACGCCCGACGATTAATTCCCGCCACCGCCTACCCGAATGAGCCCGCCCGGTGACTCCCGGGCGGGCTCTCGTATTTGTCGCCAGCTTGGCTTGACTCCGTCAGCGAGCCTATTCCGCAAATAGCGAAACTATAGCTCGCTATTCACATCTTCTTCCGGCCTGTCATCCGAACATCGTTCGAATAAGGCAACATCGTTCCATTCTCTCCGCAGGACGCCTTCCCCCTCGCCCGATCAAGCGCCATCCCTCCACTTTCTGTGCAAGCGTCCCCGGCGCAGACAAACGGGCCGCCGCTTAGCCCGTCCCCCGCCGCCTTCTACACCCGCTCCCACCGGTTCGAGTGCTTCTGCAGCATCGGATGGGCCGAGTAAAATTCGCCGCTGCCACCGGCTATGAACATGCGCACTTTTTTGATCCACGGCTCGAAGCTCTCGTAACCGGCCAGCCTGCCGGCCATCGCTGCGCTCACATACACGAAGTACGGGGAGGCGTACTTTTCCTCCAGAAACCGGAAGGCCGTGTCCATCGGCGTATATTTCTTCCGCTTGCCTTCGAACCGCTCAATCGTCCAATCCACGCCCGATTCAGCCTCATCCAGCAAAGCTTCCAGCGCGTCCACACGCCGGTAGTAAGGCTCGACCGGCTCTTTCTCCATGCGGCGCACGGTCTCTTCATGCAGCGGATAAAACACCAGCTTCGCGATGCTCCGTTCTTCGGCCAACCGAAGAAGCGGCTGCAGCTCCTGCAGCGAATAGTCCGCGAAGCTGTCGTACACCCACAAGCTGCCGCGCTCCGATTCCCGCGACTTCGGGGGTTCGTAACCGAAAGGCACCTTCACGTTTTGCTTGGCCATCGCCATCATCCTCCTCGGGTTTCGAGCGTTGGGGATCTTTTTGGTTTAGTATACCATGCCAGGCATCCGGCATTCGCCTCCGAGCCGCGGCCCGCCCCGCCTTTGCCCGCAGTCAGGAAGCATATTTTGCAAGCAGGCTGCGCACGTTAATAATCGAAGACCGATCCTATGGGGAGAAAGGAGGATCACGCCATGTCCGAGAACAAGAAGCATCAAGGCAACTACGAGGGCACCGCTTCCATGTCCGCCGAGAATCAAGATCTGGAGTTCGTCAACGATACCGTAGAAAATGTGAAAACCACGAAAAATTTACCCGGCGCGACGCAAAAGGAAAAGAAATAACCGCACCCGGCCGTCCTGACGGCTGCACCGAAAACAACCGCAAAACGCCGCCCCTCGGGGCATGGCGTCTTGCGGTTGTTCGCCGTGCTTGCCGGCCTCGGCGGCATGGCCCGCTGGCTGCGCGGCCGCCTTCAGGCTGCCGGCTCACCGCCGGCTGCCGCCGGGGCGCCCGAGCTCCAGCCAGGCGTCCCGCACCGGCTGCCAGGCATCTCGCTTCGCTTCGAAGCTCATCGCCCGGGCCGGGCTGGACGACGGCAGCGTCCGGTACGTCCTGCCGTCGCCGGCCGGCAGCTTCGGGCGGACATGCCGCCGGAACAGCTCGGCCGCCGCGCTGCCGTTAAAAAACACATGCCGGATGCGCGGATGCATCCCGAACATCGCGGCGAAATCGTTCGCTTCCGGCCGGCGGATCGCCGCGTCCAGACTGCCCTCGCGCTCGCAGGTGCGCAGCACGTCCCACAGCGCCACGCCGCGCGATAGCGCGAACTGTACGCGCGCTTTATAGTCCGCATCCGGCTCACCGCCGTCCAGCAGCGCATACAAGAGCCGCCAAAAATGATTGCGCGGATGCCCGTAATACTGGCCTGCCAGCAGCGAAGCTTCGCCAGGCATCGAGCCAAGGATCAGGAGACTCGACGCGTCGTCGGCGAAGGGCGCCAGCCCGGTAAGGCGGGGGCTCCCCAACTGGGCATGCGTCCGGTCCATGGCTCCGGGCTCGTCCCCGGCGGGGCCTTGCCGCGGCTGCCCGCTCCCGGCTTCGCCGCGTGCCGGTGACAGTTTCCCGACCCCGCTCTCCGCTTCGCCGTCTCCGCAATCCTTCACCCGAATCCCCTCCTTCCATCGGACTTTCAACAGATTTCAACAGACTTTCATCCGAGTTTCAACCGGCATCAAGCCTATCCTCCATCCGATGCTTCCAGCCCGCCCGCTTGACGCACTTTAGCCGGCCGCATCGGTAAGTTCAGCACCAGCAGCCCGACTACAAAAATCGCAGCGCCGCCCAATATGTACTCCGTAATCGGCTCCCGAAAAAATAAATACGACCATAAGATCGAAAACAATACGCCGCAATTGCTAATGATGACGGCTACCGGGAAAGAGACTACGCGGAGCGCCTGCGAGAACCAGTAAAAGCTGAGGCCCGTAATAACCCCGAGCAAGGCCAGCGCCAAGATGGGGTACAAGCCGACCGGGCCCGTTAAGGATGCCTGGAACGGAAGCGGAAGCGCCATCAGCAGCGAGCACCAGAGAAACACCGAGAAGTTCATGTTGCCCGCATCCATCTCCTTGATCAGCATCCGCTGGCTTAACACGTGAAACGCCGTTCCCAAGCCCGAAATCGCGTAAAGCACCGTCGTCCACGCCCCTCCCTGCAGCAGAAGCGCGAGCGGCAGCCCGTTCCAGCTGATCAGGAGCACTCCGGCAATACACAGAAGCGCTGCCGCCCAAGCCCGGACCGTCAGTTTCTCTTTTAGCCAAACGGCGGAAACGACCAGCAGAATGATGGTTTGTATCGGCGTCACCAAAATATTTCCGTAAGAATACCCGATAGATAACGCGATATTTTCAAAAAAATAATTGCAGCACTTCCCCGCCGCCCCCAGCCAAATCCACTTCATATCGAAACGAATTTTGATTGGATGCCTTTTGATCCACAGAAATCCGCCCAGGAACACAACGCCCAACGCGAACCGCATGAACGTAATCGTCATGCTATCCAGCATCATCGAGGCCGTCTTTACCAGTATACCGACGAAGCTCCACGACAGCGTCGCGAGCAGCAGCAGCACGTATCCCACGCCATAGCACCTCTTCCCACTTTAAGCAACAGCCTCATTGTAGCATATTTACGTCGGTCACCCCGCTGCTTTTCTTCGCCCGCCGCAATAAAAAGGAGCCGCCAAGGCTCCGGCCAACCGTATGAAATTCCCCTGCATGCGGAGCGCTCGCTATTCGCCGCAAACTTTGGATGTGTAACCGCAAAGTCGACGAATAAGATCCCCTCGCCTGCTTGCCTACAAAGCTCCGTCTTGTCCGGAATTTCTAGTCAACGCAGGCAGCTCCGACGCCAAAGCGCGCTCCAAATACGGATCGGCATGCAGAAAATCCCGAAAACCGGCATACTCCGCCGCCAGCTTTGCCCCTTCGTCCGGCGAGAGCGCGGCGGCGTTCTTGACGGCGCGGATGAGCAAATTTTTGGGCGTGTGCTCCAGATCGATGAACTCCAGCAGCTGCGTCTTATAACCGGCCAGCTCCAGCAGCTTGGCGCGCATCGCATCGGTCGCCAGCGCAGCGAAACGCTCCTTCAGGATGCCGTGCTGCAGCAGCGGCGCGAGAGCCTCGCTCTTGACTTGACGGAACAGCTCGTGCTGGCAGCAGGGTACCGACAAAATAACGGACGCTCCCCAGCGGACCGCCTTGTCGAGCGCGGCATCGGTCGCCGTATCGCACGCATGCAGCGTAACGACCATATCGACTTGACGCAGCTCGTCATATTGGGCGATATCGCCCACCAGGAAGCGGAGCCGGTCGAAGCCGAGCTTGTCCGCCAATGCGCCGCAGAACGCGATTACATCCTCTTTCAGATCCAGGCCGACGATGCGCAAATCCATTCCCCGCATCTCGTGCAGGAAGTGGTACAGCGCGAACGTCAAATACGATTTGCCGCAGCCGAAATCGATGATGTTCAAGGTTCGTCCTTGCGGCAGATGAGGCAGCACGTCGGCGATCATCTCGAGAAACCGGTTGATCTGCCGGAACTTGTCGTATTTCTTGGCCAGCACCTTGCCTTCGGCGTTCATAATGCCGAGCTCCACGAGAAACGGGATCTGCGTTCCCTCTTCGAGCACGTAGTTTTTCTTGCGATTATGCTCCGGCGGCCTTGCCGTATCGGCCTTCTTGGTCGGCGGCTTGCGCAGCACGGCCAGCTTGCCCTTCTTGCTGAGCAGCGCCTGATAATCCGCCTCGACCGCTTGCAGCAGCCCTTGCCTGAAGTCGTCCGTCAGCCACTGGACGAGCTTGCCGGTCGTTTCCGCCGGGGATACGTTCTCGTGCTTCACCTTCGGCCCGAAGAAGGCGCTGAACTGGTAATGCAGCTCCCCCTTCAGCATGACGGGCTTCACCGTCACCTTCGAGCAGCCGTCCGGCTCGTTGCGGCGGGGCTGGCTCAATGTCGCTTGAATTAGCGTGTTTTCTCTGACCAGACGGTCAACAATCTCATAAAGCTCCTGCATAGGCTGTCGTTATCTCCATTTCCGGATGTTCGTCGTTACTCATTATACCCCGGATGCCCTTCCTTCGAAAACTTCACGGTACAACAGTCCCCTCGTCAGCTTATTTCGTTGCCTGCTGGTGAGTCTGCCGTATGCAAACCCTGACATTCAAATTCCGGTCGGAGGCATCCCGTCCCTCTTGCAAAAAGTCCGCCTGCTTCCGCAGACGGACTTGTTTCGCGGCCTGCCTGCCTTCATGCAGGCGGGTCGGTTAAGTTTCGGTGTCCCCTAGCTGTATCGAGAGATCAATTCTTTCAATTTAGACGCGACCGTTTGCGCACCGTAACGCAGCTCGCTGCCCGGAATCGTCAAGCGGACGAAGCTCTCATCCAGCCCCAGCTCTTCGGCAAACATGCCGCGTAAGCCTCTTGCCCGGCGGTCGATTTGGAGGAACAGCTCCAAGTCGCCGCCTTTCGGGAAGAAGAGCACCTCCAGCTCATCAAGCTTCCCGCGGAAATGCGTCGTCGGCACGAATTCGAACTCCTGCACGAACGGCAGTCTTCCGCCGAGGCGCGGCGCATATTCGTTCTCCACCTCGCGCAAGCGGAAGCCGAGTACATCCAGCGCGTCCAGTACCGTTTGCATCTCCTGGCTCGGCGTCACTTGAATATAATCGCGGTCGGTCGGGTTGACAGCCATCTCGATATCCAATCCGGTTTCGACCCATACCGGCGCGTTGCGCAGCGTAACCGGGGTTTGCTCCGGCAAGCGGAAGCTGAACGGAATTTCTTTGCGCTCATCCGGCCGCAGCAGGAACGCGTCCGTCAGCAGAAACTTGCCGATTTCGGCTTCCCGTGTAACTTTATGGTCGTTTTCCTCTTTGACGTAGCTTGTTTTGATATACAAATAAATACGGTCGACCTGCTGCTCCGTGCTCCCGCCCTGTACGCGAACGACCCCGCTGATTGCACCGCCCACACTCACCTGCGACGAATCCAGTTCCGTATCCACCTTGGCGGATCCAATTCCTACGCTTGCCAGCATTTTCTTAAAAAAAGACATCGAGCAAAGCCTCCTCATCGTATATATCGAACGGCTGCCGCATGGACTGCCGATGGCCAACCTTAAACGTTCATACGAGCCACCCAAAAGTTGGTTTCACCCTTTGCGGCAGACTGTGCGCTTACACTTTTTCCAGACGCGGTATCCTTTGCGAACCGAATTCAACAAAAAATCGGGAAACTCCACACGCCGCACCCAAGGAAAATAAAAGCGATAGTAGGCGCGCTTCAGATCGTCCCACATCTCGCACGGCTCTTCTTTCAAAAAATCCGAAACGTCGACCACTTTCCCCCGGCCGTCCTGCTGCATCACATTTTTCCCATGTACATCGTGGGGATTCAGCCCTTGCTTGCGCGCATATTTCAACGCTTCGTCGATATCCTCGATCACTTGTCTTGGAATCGGGATCCCCCGGCGCATGCAGTTATACAAGGTGATGCCCGTCAACCGGCGCAGCACCAGATACCCGGCCCCCGCATGCAGGCATTCCGAGTACGCCGGATGCCGGCCCAGCCGCCGGTACACTTCCGCTTCCTCTTCCAGCCCCGGACGCCCCGGCGCATATACTTTCACTACCCAATCGGGCCAAGCCGGATGCAGCAGCACAGCCGCGTAATTACCGACGCCAAGCGTCCGCCAAGGTCCGGGCACCTCATACACGGTGACCGGTTCATGCTCCCGCTCGCTCGCAATGCGCAGCCCGGGGAGCAGCTCCTGCTCAATGCACTCGATCAAGGCCGCATGCTGCATCCGGTTGTCCTGTTCTCCCGCACGTATGCGTTTGCCCTCCTTCATAAGCGTACGCGTCTTCCTTTCCCGCCAATCCGCCTGGCGCCGTTACACGAATATCGTTCCTGCTCATTGTATCATACGTGCGAAATCGGCGGCAGTATGAAATCGGTGTATGGCCCATCGGTTAACGCCCAAGCCCCTTTGTCGAACAAGGTTGTAAGCGCAACCAACATTTCGGAGGGGGCCTCGCGATAAGACCAAAGACCGTTGGTTCGCCTTGTCCTGACAAAAAGCCGCCGCGGCGCAAAGCCGCGGCGGCGGTCTCTTGGTCGATGTCGGCGACGGTACGCCGAAGCCTCAGGATTGCGAAGGCTTCACGCTTTGGAGCGCCGCTTGGTCCTCTGCGAGCGACTCTTGCGCCAGCTGCATCGGCTGCTCTGCGTGCTCATGGCCGACGGCTTGCGCAATGGAGCGCTGCGCTTTGTCGACAGCCGTCTCGGCCTGCTCGATCATCTGCGCGGTCGGATGGGACTGGGCTTGCGTGACGGCATGGTGAGCTTTCTCCACTGAATTTTGCGCTTGGGAAATCGGATTTTGCGATTGTAAGCTGGAATCGTATCTGGACATCTCACACGCCTCCTTTCCACATTAATCGCTGTTAATGTGGGACAATTGGCGGTGTTTTATGCGAGCTATGGAACAATCTGCGCTAGATGCATATGCGTTCCACGACAAATTCCGCATCTTCTCCCACCCCGCCCACCAGTGCGGAGCCGCGGGAATGCTGCCAGGGCAGCCCGACATAGTACAGTCCCGGATGGGCGCCGATCCCTCGCTTATGTACCGGAAGCCCCTGCGCATCCACGGCACCCGGGATGAGGATCCAGGCGAAGTCCGGCCGAAAGCCCGTCGCCCAGACCACGTTCGCCGCGCGCTGCTCCGATCCGTCCTCGAACCGGATGATGTCGCCTTCGGCGCTGACGGTTCGAGGCATTAAGCGCACGTTCCCTCGCTTGAGACAGCGGGCAAGCTCTCGGCCGAATATGGGATCCTTCCGCTTCCGAAGCCAGTTCCCGATCCTCGAGTCCCGCGGTGCTCCCAGAATGCCGAGGGCGTCCATCCAGCCGAATACGCTTCGGCCGAGCACATCAAGCGGTATAAACTTGAGCGCGTGCGCCGCAGAGAATGCGACTTCTCGTCCGGATGCTGCGAGCTCCACGGCAATTTGGGCCCCGGAGTTGCCTCCGCCGACAACCAGCGCCGGCCCGGGCTGCAGCTGCTCCGGACGCCGGTAGACGCTGGAATGCAGCTGCACAACCGAGGCGGACAGTCCGCCCGCCAGCGGCGGCACGGCAGGTCGTTGAAAGGGCCCCGTCGCCACAACCACCTGATTGGCGGTAATTATGCCTTGATCGGTACGGATCTGATAGCGGGCGCCGGCGGTCTCAAGCGCTTGTACGGAGGTGCCAAGCTGAACCGGAAGGTCGAAGTCCGTCACATACGCCTGCAAATAATCGGCGATCTCGTCCTTCGAAGGGTAACCGTTCGGGTCCCCCTCCAAGCTTCGTCCCGGCAGGGCGCTGTACCATCGCGGCGTAAACAGCACGAGCGAATCATACCGATGCCGCCACGCATCGCCGACCGCTTCGTTACGATCGATGCAAAGGAACGATATACCCCTTTTTTTCAAATAATAGGCAACTGCAAGTCCAGCTTGACCTGCTCCAATGACAGCCACATCCACCGACTTATTCATGCATGACCGCTCCTTCTTCTACGCTGCGTTATACCTTCAACTCTTCGTGTCGAATGGTCGAGTTTTCAATCTGAATCGTCGCATGCCCGATGCCGAACCGCTGCTCAATGAGTTGTATGGCCTGCTGCAGAATATGCTGGCCGTCCGCCTGATCCTCGACGACCATATGGCAGCTCAACGAATCGAGCCCAGAAGTAATCGTCCAGACGTGCAGGTCATGGACGTCGATAACGCCGGCAATGCCTTGCAGCGTCTGCTGAACGTCCGGCAAACGGATCCGCGAGGGCGTACCCTCCATCAAGATGTGCACCGTTTGGTTGATGACGCCCCAGGCGCCTTTCAAAATGAGCAGCGCGACGACAACGCTGATGATCGGATCGGCCGCGTACCAGCCGAACGCCCACATCACGAGCCCGGCGACGATCGCTCCGACCGACCCGAGCGCATCGCCGAGAATGTGCAGATAGGCGCTGCGCAAGTTCACATTCTCGTGCACGTTTCCCTTGCGCATCAGCGCCAGGGCGCTTAGTAAATTGGCGAGGAGGCCGATCGCGGCGATGCCCATCATCGTGCCGCTGGCGACCTGGGGCGGATCGAGGAGGCGTTCGTACGCTTCCCACATAATAATGCCGGCAATGACGAACAAGGTTACCCCGTTGAACAGCGCCGCCAAAATTTCAAAGCGATAAAAGCCGAATGTCTTCGCCGGGGAAGCCGGCTTGGCCGCGAAGCCGATAGCGATCAAGCTTAAGACAAGCGAGCTCGCGTCGCTCAACATATGCCCCGAATCGGACAATAGCGCCAAGCTGCCCGTCCACAAGCCGCCGAAAAACTCCAGCAGCATAATGCCCGCCGTAATTATCAGCGCGATGGTCAACCCTTGCTTATTGCCTTCGCGCCCGTGGTCATGGTGGCCGCCGATACCGTGGTGGTGACCGTGGTGATGGCCGCCGCCGTGGGCATGCCCGTGAGCGTGACTTTTCTCGTGCCGATGGTCGTGATTGTGTGCGTGATCGTTGTTGTGTTCATGCTTGTGTTCATGGTTGTGTTCGTGATCCTGATCGTGTTTACACGCTTGATCGTTTGTATGATGGCCTTCCGGATCGTGACGGTGTTTCCCGTTAGCGTCTTCCTCCTGCCGGCACGCGTCGTTCGTTTTGCCGCTCGTCCCTCCGGACCGAGGAGAATGCTCATTGCCCATAAGATCAGCCTCCCTTGCTCCGTAGCTTCTGGTCACAGCATATGCAGAATCATTACCACTACATATGAGCATGTATTCATATATTATGATAAGAGGATATGGCTTCCCTGTCAAGATATACCTTCACATCCACGCTTGCAAAGAAGTATCCAGCTCCTCGCGCATGGATTCGGATCAAGTATTAAAAAATAGAAGTGGAGGTGCATCCTATGAAATCTACCCGTCTGTCCCTGCTGGCTTTGCTCATGGCCGCTATCCTTGTTCCGGAGCGGGCCGAGGCGACCCGCATACTTGAACCTTTCTTGCCGTCGTCCGTATCCGTAAGCCAGGAGCCGTCCTATGCGAAGTGGAGCCGCTTGGCCGTTCAGGAGGCTCAGAAGCGGCAATATCGCGTACTCGATTACCGGTACATCGGCCTCAAAGAACTGTCGCCTTACGCCGCGGAGCAGCAATTCAAACTGTGGGTGCAACAAAACGAAGAGCCGTTCTCCCTCTACGTCACCGTTCGCTACAACCCGAAAAGCGACAAGCTCATTCGGATCTCCACCAAAGAATCGCATCCTTAAGACGGCGGCATGCCCAATAGCCTGGCCATGGGCCAGGTTATTGGGCGTCTATGGAAGTCGCTCGCTCATTGACATGCACGGGCACACCTAAAACAAATCGAGCTGGCGCGGCGCAAGCGGCTCGGTCGGCATGCCGAGCAGCCGCATCAACTCCAACGCATTATGCGCGGCGTCTCCGCCGGAATTGTTGTTGAAGATGACGCAAATTTCCTTCGTCTGCTGCTGCAGACCGGTCAGATGCGCCTTCCACTCAAGCAGCTCGGACTCGCTGTAACGGTACAAATACCGCACTTCCCGCCAGTTTGGACCGCCGCCCTGATTCCAGTTGGCCGCGTTCCGGCCGTGCATCCGAACGATCGTCAGCGCGTCGTCGGTCGGCTGCAGCACCGTCGGGATGGACCCCACGCCGGCTTGAGGCTCGTCGCAAATACTATGGACCCAGCCTTCCTTCTTCATGAAGGCAAGCGTCTTCTCGCGCATGTCCGCCGTAAACCAGCTTTGATGGCGGAACTCCAGCGCCAGCGGGAGATCGCCCATCAGTCTTTTCGCTTGCCGGAGCAGCTCTACGTTCGTTCGCGTACAATCAAACCACGGGGGATACTGGAACATCACGCAGGTCAGCTTACCCGCTTCGACCACCGGTCTTATCGATTCGCAGAAGGCGCGGAACATCGATGCCGCGTCCGGGTAAGGGATGCTGCCCCTCGCGTGTCCCGTCATTCCTTGATACGCCTTGATAACGAACGTGAAGTCGGGAGGCGTATCGCCGACCCAGCGCGCAAACTGGTCCGGCGATTGAACCGCATAGAACGAGCTGTCCACTTCGACGGTCCGGAAATAGCGGCTGTATACTTTTAGCTTATCCAGCGCTGCGGCGCCCTGTTCGTACAGCACGTCATGGTCGCCCCAGCCTGCAAGTCCGATTCGTATCATCGTTTCGCTCCTTTCCAAGGGCCCGCCCTCCGGTAACGGGACCGCCGTAATTAGCCGAATTCATCCGTCGCGTCATAACTTCTTCCTGCTCATATCGACGCTTGGGACCGATTCCATGTTCAGCGCATCCGGCTCCGCGCTATTTCGTAGTACTCTGGTAAGCAAAGGAGTGTGTATGTATCATGACGACCGATCCGATCCAGCCCTACCCGCATACCCCGGAATCCCGAGAAGCGCTGATCGCCATGCTGAACGATATCGCGACTTGGGAGAAGAGCCAGAAAGACCTGTGGTTTTGGGAAAAAATCGGGCGCTTGCCCTTTCAGCTGCTCGACCGCTTAACGCCCCAAGCCATCCAGAAGAAACTGGCCCAGGCGATGGACGAAGTCGGCAGCTACGTGCAGAGCGGAGGCCGGTATCTCGTGTCGGAGAGCGGGGTTCTGAGCCGGCTTCAGGAAGAGCTTGCAGCATCCGATGAGGCTCGCGGAGAGGCGAAGGAAGCGCCGCTCACGCTCGCGGACGTTCCCGGCCTGCCGCTTGCGGTCATGAACCGCGCCGCGGCGAGCCTCACGCACAACCGCATAAAGCTGGCGACCGCGCAGGGCGCGACTACCGGCTTCGGCGGCCTGTTCACGCTTGCCATCGATATTCCCGCCATCCTCGGGCTGTCGCTCAAGACCATCCAGGAAGTAGCCATGGTATACGGCTATGATCCGAAGGAGAAACCGGAGCGCGTTTTCGTCATCAAATGCTTGCAGTTCGCTTCCGCCGACATCGTCGGCAAAAAAGCGGTGCTCGAGGAGCTTGCCGACTACGGCAACGAAAGCCGCAAGCCCGAATCGCTCTCGCAGCTGCAGGGCTGGCGCGAGGTGGTCGCCGCCTACCGTGACAACTTCGGCTGGAAGAAGCTGTTCCAGCTCGTTCCGATCGCGGGCATGCTGTTCGGCGCGGTGCTCAACCGCAGCACCCTGCAGGACGTCGCAGAGGCGGCCACGATGCTGTACCGCAAGCGGCGCATACTGGAAAGGCTGCGGCAGCAACAATAACGATGATCTAGGACCGTCCGGACACCTGCCCGCGGACGGTCCTTCTCCGGTTGCGCAGCGGCCCCGCTGAAGGGCGGCAGAAGGCTCATGGATACTTTCAAATCGCGTACAGCCGTTCCGCTATGACCACGCGTCATCGTCCCTCCACTTGTGCGGCTTACATCATCCCCCCGCCCTCGCCCCGCACCGCCTTACTCCTGCGCGGCATACACCGCCGTCCGCTCCTGCGCCCATTCCGCGAACAAGCGATAATCGGCTTCCACTTGATGCGCGTAAGCCATCGACCAGTCGGCCGCATAATCGCAGAACGCCTCCACATCGTTCCCGATCGCAGCCGCGATCTCGTCCTCGCTGTGATAACGCATCAGCCCATGGTCCACATCCGCGTCCGCCCGGGCGTGCAGCTTCGCGGTGATCCGCCCCATGCAGTCCAGCACATCGAACAGCTCGTCGGCGTTAACCAGCTTCTCAGCCTTCAGCTTCTTCTTATACGGCGATCGCTCGCGCGCGTAGAAGTGCCTGTCGTTCATCGTCATATACCCGAGGAACGGATCGGCTTCATGGTGCATCGCCTGCTGCGTCATCGTCACCCGCTTGCCCTGATGGCCGAAATAAGCCCAGAACGCCTCATGATACGGCAGAAAATAAGCCGGGACCGGTGTGCGCACTTCCTTCACCTCGATGACGTGATCGTCTGGAGCATGCTCGCCGCCTTCCCCTTCGATCAACACGTAGTACCGGTCGAGCCCGATGGAAGCTGTCCCGGAGCCATGCTTAAGCGCCACATCCTTGATCGCGTAGTAGCCATCCGGCCGCTTGGCTTGCTCGCTGAGCGTCTGCAGGTAGCCGGGCCAAGCCGACTCCAGCATCCGGCGCTCCTCCGCGGTCGGAGCCACAAGCTCCGCGGATTTCGTGAAGCGGCGGGCGGAACGCGTCAATGTCGTAATGCCCTCCAGAAATTGCGAGGCCGCCCGCTTTTCCGACTTTTTCAACAGCTTGCGAATCGGGCCATGCGTATGCTCCTTATCGAAAACGAGCGTACGCGGATCTTCCTTCCGTTTGGCAAACCGCCGAATCTGCTTGTCGTATGCGCCCGCATAACGGACAATCGCTTCGTGCTCCTCTGCGGGCGTCAACCCCTTCATCCGGCATACGAGCGAGATGCTCACGGACATCCGCAATATATCGTACAGGTACGAGCCCCGGTACCCTTCGTCAAAATCGTTCACATCGTAAACAAACCGGCCGTGCTCGCTGCGGAATACGCCGAAATTTTCAAAATGCAGGTCGCCTTGTATCCATGTCGGACGATCGGCGGGCGTATGATAAGGGAACCACTCCCGGGTCGTATCGAAATAAAACAGGTAAGCGCTGCCGCGAAAAAAAGAAAAGGCGCTGCCCGCCATTTTGGCGTACTTTTGCCGGCGCCCCGCCTCTCCTATTTGCATCAACTGTCCGTCAAATTCGTCGAATACCCGCTGCAGCATATCTTTGCGCAGCCGCCCGTGCGTCTCTTGAACGCGAGCGATCAATCGTTCAATCGTCATGAATAGGCTCCCCTCCGTTTCAGGCTATCGTAGCCGATGCTTCATCCTGGTGTCAATGCAATGCGGCAATGCCGTCTCATGCTCGCAACCCCCGGATCCACGCATCCAGCCCCTGACCGGCGGCTTCCCGCCCACACCTACGAAACCGCCGGTGCTCCCGGCGGTTTCTGGCCTTACATAGCAGACCGCAGATTCCGAATTGCTTCTTCAATCGTATCCGTCAGTCGGTTGACGCTGTTGGTCAGCCGCTTCAGCTCGTCGCCTGCCGAAGCCAGTACGCCGGTTTGCTCGCGCAGTGCCCCTGTTTGCTCCTGCACGGCACGGCCGACGCCGTCCATGCTCCCGGCCACCGCCCACAGGGCGGCGACGACCCCTGCGATCCCCAGCAAAGCGACAAGCAGCCACAGCCAGCCATGCCGGTACCACGGCTTCCGGTAGGTTTGGCTGCGGATCGGAAGCGGGGCGTACGGGTGCGACGGTCGTCTCGTCTCGTGAAAATAGGTTGAATCCGGATGCCTCTCATATTCGAATGGCAGGTCTTCCTTGCCGGGCTGCCCGTTCGGTGTTTTATTCATAGTCAAGCGAATCCCTCCTCGGTAATAGCGTTCGCAACGGTACGGGAGTGTTAAACCGTTCGCAGGCCTCCTCCGTTTTTCAGGGGATGTGATGGAAAATTCAGGATTTCCTTTTTCCGTTTCACAAACCACGATTAGCCGGTACTCTTCATTCACCGCGTTGATTTTCATAGAAACCGGTTTCATCCGGATTCATACGGAAAAACATTATAATTGCCGCCGATTTTGTGTATTATAAGTAGTAATAGTTTTGGCATTTTTTCAGAGAAAGGTTGATACCACCGTGGAGACTACGAAACCGGCATCTGCTTCATCCACTAATTTCATTAAACAAATTGTGGCCGACGACCTGAAAACGGGGAAAGTCAGCGAAGTCGTCACCCGCTTCCCGCCGGAGCCTAACGGCTACCTGCATATCGGTCACGCCAAGTCGATCTGTTTGAACTTCGAGCTGGCCGACGAATTCGGCGGTCGGACGCATTTGCGTTTTGACGATACGAACCCGTTGAAGGAAGACACCGAGTATGTCGAATCGATCAAGGAAGATGTGAAATGGCTCGGCTTTGATTGGGAGAAGCTGTTTTTTGCTTCCGACTTTTTCGAGGAAATGTACGACCGGGCGGTACTGCTCATCAAGAAGGGCAAAGCCTATGTCTGCGATCTGACGGCGGATCAAATCCGGGAAACGCGCGGAACGCTGACCGAGCCCGGCCAAGAAAGTCCGTTCCGCAACCGCAGCGTGGAAGAAAACCTCGACCTGTTCCAGCGGATGCGCAGCGGGGAGTTCCCGAACGGCCAGAAGGTGCTGCGCGCCAAGATCGATATGTCCTCCCCGAACATCAATATGCGCGACCCGGTGCTGTACCGCATCTCCCATGCGCAGCATCATAATACCGGCGACAAGTGGTGCATTTATCCGATGTACGATTATGCTCACCCGCTGGAGGATGCGATCGAAGGCGTCACACATTCCATCTGTACGCTTGAGTTTGCCGACCACCGGCCTTTATACGATTGGGTCATCCGTGAATGCGAAATGGAGTGCGTCCCGCAGCAATACGAGTTCGGCCGCCTGAACATTACGAATACGGTCATGAGCAAAAGAAAGCTGAAGCTCCTCGTCGACGAGAAGGTTGTGGACGGCTGGGACGATCCCCGGATGCCGACGATCTCCGGCTTGCGCCGCAAAGGATACACGCCGGAAGCGATTCGCGAATTTTGCCGCGAGATCGGCGTCGTGAAGAGCAACAGCACCGTTGACGAGAAGATGCTCGAGCATTTCATCCGCGAGGACTTGAAGCTGAAGGCTCCCCGTACCATGGCTGTGCTGAACCCGCTGAAGGTGGTCATCACCAACTACCCGGAAGGGCAGACGGAAATGCTGGAGGCGGAAATTAACTCGGAGAACGAAGCGATGGGCGTTCGCCATATTCCGTTCTCGCGTGAAATTTATATCGAGCAGGACGATTTTATGGAGGAACCGGTGAAAGGCTACCATCGCCTGTTCCCGGGAAATGAAGTGCGCCTGAAGCACGCTTATTTCATCAAATGCGAGGAAGTCGTGAAGGATGCGGCGGGCCATGTGATCGAGCTGCGCTGTACGTACGATCCGGCAACGAAAAGCGGCAGCGGCTTTACCGGCCGCAAAGTGAAGGGCACGATTCATTGGGTCGAGGCCACGCAAGCGCGCCCGGCCGAATTCCGCCTGTACGAGCCGCTTATTTCCGATGCAACGGCCGGGGAAAGCGACGACTTCCTAAGCAACCTGAACCCGAACTCGCTGGAGACGGTGCACGGATTCGTGGAAGACAACATGAAGGATGCGAAGGCCCATGACAAGTTTCAATTTTTCCGCCACGGTTACTTCAATGTCGATTCGAAGCACTCGGACGCAAACAAGCTCGTGTTCAACCGGATCGTCTCGCTGAAAAGTTCCTTCGATGTGAAGGGCAAATAATTTTTAACAAAACTTAATGCGTTGTTCCCCTTTCTGCGAAAGGGTTCCGGGCGTTCTTATGGAAGGTAAACAAGCAGGGATCTTCACCAATCATTCCATGAAACGGGAGAGTGGATTGCATGTTTATTCAGAGCATTTCCGCCTTTGAACAAGAATGGAAGCACGAGAGCGCCTCAACCTTGAAAATATTCCGTGCGCTGACGGACGCCTCGCTTGCACAGGAAGTAGCTCCGGGACACCGCAAGCTCGGTGAACTCGCCTGGCACATCGTGACGACGCTCCAGGAGATGATGTCGAGAACCGGCCTGAAGTTCGAATCACCGGACGAACACACGCCCCAGCCTTCGTCCGCCCAGGCGATCGCCGACGCTTACGAGCGGGCGAGCCAAGCGCTGCTTGAAGCGGTGCTCGGGCAATGGACAGACGCCTCGCTGCAGGAGCAGGTCAATCTGTACGGCGAACCGTGGCCGAACGGGGTGACGCTGCACATTCTCGTCAACCACGAGGTGCATCACCGCGCGCAGATGACCGTCCTGATGCGTCAAGCCGGCTTGAAGGTGCCAGGCGTTTATGGGCCTGCGAAGGAAGAATGGCAGCCGGCTGCGCAGTAAGCCGTGCTTCCGGGTAAGGAAAACTTGCAAATCACCAAAAAAACCAGCGCCGTTCCTCGGGAATCGGCGCTGGTTTTTTTGGTGAGTCAACGGCAGTACACCGCACGCGTCGCAAGAAAGCGGCGGGCATGGGCTTTCGCCCTTGCAAGCGGTGCCGTCCCGACGCAGCCGAGACACGGCCCGCTGCGCCGTCCTTCTCAGGAGACGCCCGCATCTCCGGGCCGCCGCCGGCGCATGCGGTTCGCTTCGCGAACCGCCAGCCATCCGGCTAAAGCCAGCGACAGCACGCCGTACCACAGCACCATCTGCCGCAGCCCGATCGTGTCGAGCAGCAGGCCGGTGCTGAGCAGCACGGCTTGAAACATGACGCGGTCGAGCATACTGCGGAACGAGAAGAAGCGGCCGTGGTACGCTTGGGGGACGTCCCGTTGAAACAACGTCGCAGCCGCAGGAAAGAAGCCGCCCACCGCGAAGCCGAATACACCGAAAGCGAGCAGCGACCACAGCTTCACATGCGCGAATACAAGCAGCAGCTCGGCTCCGGCGACGAACAGCGCGAACAGGAACAACCGGCTAAGAAGCGAACCTTTCCGGGCGAAGCGTTTCACCAGAAAGCCGGTGAGAATGATGCTGGTGCCTTCAACGGCGTACAGCCAGCTTTTGACCCCGGGATCGTGCTGCAGCTCGCTGATATTGATGACCATCAGGTTGAAGCCGCCGATAAACACCGTCGGGATGATCGTCAGCAGCAGCACCGTCAAGACCGTCGGCTGCGTGCGCAGCAGCGGTACGATCGCTTTAAAACCGCGCTCGGCCGGACCTTCCGCCCGTTCGTCCATGGCTTCAGCCTCCCGCTTCCCTGGACCCGCCGGAATCCCGTACTCCGCCGCTGCCGGCGTGTCCCGCTCGCGCACCTGCAGGAAGAAGGTAGAGACGAGCAGCAGCGCATATGCGGCCATCGCCAGCATGTACAGTCCATACAACGACATGACCGACAGCAGAAGTCCTGCCAGTGTCGTGCCCAGAATACGCGCCAGTGTGCCGGCATTCATATGCACGCCGTTCAGCGCCAGCAGATCCCGATCCGTCACGATCAGCGGAATAACGGACTGCAGCGCGGGGAAATAAAACGCCGCCGAGGCCTGCAGCGACACGAAGAACACGACCATCCAGCCGATCGAATCCTGCTGCAGGGCGATGAACATGAAGCAGACGCTGAGCATGCGGCCTGCACTTGCGTACAGCAGCACCCGTTTCTTCGAGACGGTATCGATCACCCGACCGGCCAGAGGGCCGAACGCGACGCCCGCCAGCAGCCCTGCAATCAAGATCAACGATTTCACAAAATCCGAAGGCACCCGCTGCTGCATAAACTCGAGATTGGCAATAATCGACATCCATAAGCCGAGTCCTGCGATAAATTCCCCTGTGAGCACGATCCATACGTTCCGGTTTCTCCACATGATATGTTCATCCGCCCTTCCATGACTGCCCGACCGCAAGTCTGTACGTCCTAGGGTACCATAAACTCCGCTCCGCAAAAAAGCCCCGACCCGCCGTTTACGCCAGGTAGGGACTTCCTTGTCAAAAGGGACGCTTTGAAGAACGCTTCATGTCGCTATGAATTTTCTCTGTCGCCACGACCTGCTCCTCCGCCAGCCGCTTCACGACGGCATTGCGCTCTGCTAATAAGCGGCGCATGTACCGCTCCAGAAACCATGCGTCCGCCAACCAACCGAGCGGGCCGCAAGGCGACGTATAGTCGAACGTATCCGTCATCCGCGTCCCCTCTGCCTCGGGCATAAACGTATGCTCGTGGTAAAATCGCGCAAACGCCCCCTTCACCATCTCGTCGACGAACCGGTGCGGCTTGTCCATCTCTGTAATCTTAGCCGTCAATTGCTGACGCACGCCGAAGTGGACGGCCTCCCACGTCACGGTTTCGCCGAGCTCGATCAAACCGCTCGTCCTCCCGCCGATTGCCCGTTCTTGCGACCCCGACATAGACAGCATATGAACGTCGATGCTGCGGGCCAAATCGAAGCAAAGCTCCGGTGGGGCTTCGATAAACAATTCCATCCGAATGACCGGCATTCCCCTTGCCACCTCTTTTCCTTTCTTACCCGGCGTAAGGCGGAAGCCTGAAGGCGGCGATCCAGACGCACACCCGGCCCTCGTCTCCCCCGCGCCGGCTCGCGATAACGAAACGCCCTCCTCCTGACCGATCGGCCGACGGAAGAGGGCGCTTGCTCATTTCATATATTTAGACTCGACTTTTTTGCCAAGCAGCCACATGAGACCGAACACGCCCAAAATAAGCGCGATTTTCCAAGGCTGCTTAAGAACGTCGGCCAAGTCGTTGCCCGCCAGCGAAACCAGAAAAATCATGACCCCTTTACCTAAGGCGGTCGCCGTGAAGAACGTATGGAACGGCATCCGCGATAACGCCGACACGACGGTGACGACAGCCGACGGCGTAAACGGGAAACAGGCAAGCAAGAACACCGAGGAAAAGCCGTGCTTCTCCAGCCAATGAATCAACTGGCCCGTTCTCGGCAGCTTCCGTTCCAACAGCCCGCGCAGCCGGCCTCCGAACGTCCGCACGACAGCAAATACACAGGACGCTCCGCCTACAACCCCAATCCACGAAAGCAGCACCCCTTCGCCCAATCCGTAAGCGTTGACATTGGCAATCAAGATCGCGACGAGCGGCAGCACCGGGAAAAACGACTCGACAAGCGGCGCCAGGATGCCCGGAATCGGACCGAGCGCCTCGTACTGCTTCAACCACCCCTGAATATCTTCCCATGTCAGCGCGGATATCGCTTGCGTCCACTCCATGCCCGTTACACGACCACCTTCTGCTTGTACTACTTTACAATATAGCCGAAATTCGCGCCGAATCAAAGAGGCGGGATGTTGCCCGGACAGGGCGTCACGTCAGGGTCAGCCGCCGGATCAATCGGTCCAGGCGGTCTTCCGGCTTATGAGAGTACGCCTGCCGTAAACCGCCGTTCGCCGCCCCGAATACAGGCTTGGCACGAATGCCGCGCACGGAGCGACTGCTCTGCCGCGTGAATCAGAGCTTCTCCGCGCTGCAGGCGAAGCCGCATGCGGCAGCGACTGCCATGGGCGGTCCGGACCCGCCTTCAGCATGCGCCAGACTCCCTTCCCGGGCACCCGCTCAGCTCGGCCGGTCCTGCAAACGCAGCTGCTGCGAAGCGAATTCGCGGTACAGCGGGTGCGAGGCGAACAGCTCGTCGTGCGTCCCGACGCCGGTGACCGTCCCCTTCTCGACAAAAACGATTCGATCGGCGTCAATGACCGTAGACAGCCGATGCGCGATCACGAGCGTCGTTCGGCCCCGCATCAAATTGTGCAACGCCTGCTGCACCACGATCTCCGACTTGCTGTCGAGGCTCGACGTCGCTTCGTCGAGCATCAAAATTTGCGGGTCGCGCAGCAGCGCGCGAGCGATCGCGATACGCTGGCGCTGGCCCCCCGACAGCTTGAGGCCGCGCTCCCCGACCTCCGTCTCGTAGCCGCCGGGCAGCTGGCCGATAAACTCGTCGGCATACGCCATCTGCGCTGCCCGGTCGAGCTCCGCCGGCGTCACTTCCCGATCCAGCCCGTAGCTTATATTCTCGCGAATCGTTCCCTCCACAAGCGGACTCTCTTGCGAGACGTACCCGATCCGGCTGCGCCACGAAGGCAGCGCGTACCGATCGATCGGAACCTCGCCCAGCTTAATCGTCCCCCCAGTCGGGCTGTAGAATCGCTCCAGCAGCGAGAACAGCGTCGTCTTGCCGCTCCCGCTCGGACCTACGATGGCTGTAACCTTGCCTGGCTCCGCCGTGAACGTCACCTGTTTAAGCACAGCTTCGCCGCCCTTGTAAGCGAATGACACGCCTTCCAGCACGATCGGCAGGTCGGCTCTTTCAAGCGGAAGCCCCAAGACGGACTCCTCTTCCGCCTCAAGCGTCTCGATGATGCGTTCGGTCGCCCCTTTCGCCTTCTGGAACTGTGTGAAAAACTGCGTAATCTGCGTCGTAGGCAGCACGATTTGGAACAAATACAGCAGGAAGGCCACCAGCGCTCCCGCCGTCAGCGCGCCGGACGATACCCGAAGGCCGCCGTAACCGATGATCAGCACGAACATCAGCATCATGACAAAGGACATGACCGGCGCGATCCCGGCCTGCACCTTACCTTCGCGGATGCCGTAACGGAGCAGCTTCAATATGCCGCTGCTCCCGTTCTCAAACTCCCGCGTTTCCGCGTTAGAAGCTTTCACCAAGCGAATTTCCGACAGCACGCGGGTCAGTACGGACGTGAAATCGGCCGTCTCATCCTGCAGACCTTTGGAAATTTTGTACATTTGCCGGCCCAGCGGCACCAGGACGGCGGAAGCGAGCGGAATCGCGATGAGCAGGAGCAGCGTCATTTTCCAATCCAGATAGAACAGCATCACGAGCGAGCCGACAATGGAGATGATGCCCGTGAAAAAGTTGGCCGAGTGCTCGGTGATCAGCCCCTTCAATACCCCGGTGTCGTTGGTCATGCGGCTGATCGTTTCGCCCGTCTGGTGTTCGTCGTAGTAGGAAACAGGCAGCTTGAGCAGCTTCTGCCACAATCGGTGCCGCAGATTGGAGACGATTTGCTGGCCGATCCGGCTGAGCAAATACGTGGAAATGCCGGCTGTAACCGCCTGCGCGATGAAAGCGAGACCGATGCCGGCCATTTGCACGGCATTCAGGTTCGCGAGCGAGAAGTTATCGACTACATGCTTCGTCAGCAGGGGAATCACGAGTCCCGAGAGCGTCGTGACGAGATTGAGCGAAAGCGCCAGCGCGAGCAGCGTCTTGGACGGCTTCGTCTGTAGAATAAGCCGGACGAACGGTTTCCAGCCGGCTGTCGATGGAGAGGTTTCTTGTGTCATATAAAGGAAATTCCTCCTTCAGATCGGGTGCTGAATGGTGCGGCGCTCTTAGTTCGCCCGATGCTTCCAGTGTACCAGTGCGGCGTGAACGATATATGAACAAGGCGTGCCGTCTGTCCGGCAATCGGCAGCAGACTGTGCGCGGGCGCGGGTGGGTAAATGCTACTCCCTAGCATGCCATACTCACGGTCGAAACACAAAACGCACGAACGTGCTTCTGCTTGTCCCTGATTCTAATCTTATATTGCCATCCGCCCCTAAATGTCCCATACTAGAGTTACTTATGAAATTAAAGTGGAGGTGCTGCTTTATGCAAATAGACGTCTACTCCGATATGGTGTGCCCTTGGTGCCGGATCGGCAAGCAAAACTTAAAGGATGCTTTGGCCGCATGGTCCGGCGGCAAGGAAGCGACAATTCGCGTCCGCTCGTTCCAGCTTGATCCGTCGCTGCCGCCCGAAGGACTTCCCTTCCACGACGCGATGGGCAAAAAGATGGGCGGTCCCGCCGGGGTAGCGCAGGTGACGGAGCGCGTCACGCAAGCGGGCGCGGCGGTGGGCGTCACCTTCCGCTTCGATCGGGTGACCCGGATGCCCAGCACGCTGCTGGCGCATCGGCTCGTCGCGCTGCTGCCGGAGGATCGGCAAGCTGCGCTCGTAGACGGGATCATGAAGGCCTACTTCGAGGATGGCCAGGATATCGCGCAGCTGGAGGTGCTGCTGGCTATCGCCGCAGCCCAGGGACATGCCCCCGAAACGCTGCGCAGCCGCCTGGAGCAAGGCGAAGGGGCCGAGCGGGTGAACGCCGATCAGGAAGAAGCGGCTCGCATCGGCGTTACCGGCGTTCCCTTCTTCGTGTTCGATAACAAGTACGCGCTCTCCGGCGCTTATCCCGCTGAGCAAATGATCAAGGTGATGGAGCAAATCGTCTCCGAAGCGCAAGGCTAAGCCGTTAGCCAGGCGCAGCCGTAAAACAAAAAAGCAGCCGTCGTTCCCGAAGGGAGGCTGCTTTTTTCCGTTATGAAAATCAAATCCCTTGTTCTGGCCGGCGATGCGCTAGCCCAAAATTTTGGAGATCGCTTCGCCTACCCGATCTTTCTGAAACGGCTTCACGATAAAATCCCTCGCCCCTGCTTGAATGGCCTGCAGAACCATCCCTTGCTGCCCCATTGCCGAGCACATGATGATTTTGGCGCCAGCGTCTATGCTCTTAATGTTCTTAACGGCTTCGATCCCGTCCATATCGGGCATTGTAATATCCATCGTCACCAGATCCGGGCGAAACTTCTCATAAGCCGCAATGGCTTCTATGCCGTTCTGCGCTTCGGCCACCACCTGGTGCCCGAACTCGGTTATCATCTGCTTCAGCATCATGCGCATGAAAGCTGCGTCATCCACGATCATAATGTTAGCCATCCGTTGTCTGCTCCTTCGAAATTAAAATGAACTGCCGATCAACAGCAGCCGGCAATCATGAGCGTAGGGTTGTCGGCTAATGAAACTTCTTGTCCCGTCGTCAGGTAGCGAACGACCGGCCGCTGCATATGATCGGTGATTTTCGTCACGATCGCGTTATCGCCGGTTTGCATCCGAATTTTCGTTCCTGGCGGGTACGAGGGAACGGCTCTTACGAAAGCCTTGACCACATCCGCGTTATAGTTGATGCTGCTCGTAGCCATGATGCGTTCCATCGCATCGTGAGGAGCCGCATCCTGCACCGAGATCAGGTTCTCGTACAGATTGCACACGCCGCAAATTTGCGCATACTCGTGAAAGGTTGCCCCGGAGATGCCGCGCGGGTATCCATGGCCGTCGAGGGTTTCATGATGTTGATACGCAATATGCGCCGACAGCAGACTGAATTCGCGAATGCCGCGGATCAGGTTGAAGCCGGCCTCGGGATGCCCCGTCTCTTGTTGCGCCGTCACTTTGCCGATATCGTGAAGCAAACAGCCTACCGCCAAATCGCGAAGCATCAGGTCGTTGTAACCGAGCGCCTTGCCGACCTGGAGCGCCAGCAAAGCCACGTTGACGGCATGAGCGTAAGGCTTCAGCTCTTCCGCAAGCGTTCTCGAAGGCACCGGGATGACGACCGGCCGGCTTTGAACTTCTCTGATCAGACGGCTGACGCCTGTCAGCACATTTCGGATGGGAAAAGCTTTTTTCGCCTTGACGGCGGCATAAGCCTCCTGCACGTTGTCGATGACATCCATCCAGGTGGGCATGTCCATCATTTCTTCCAAGGTGATCCCCTTGGACTCGGCGTCCTCAATGATCAATTGCTTGATGCCGACCTGGATCAGCTTCTCCAGATACCTCGGATGAATGGTGTTGTTGGCCGCAAGCAGCATGCGCCGCTTGTTGTCGTATACGGGCTGAGCCAGCATCATGGCTTGTTCGTTGTATTCGGTAATCGGGATAAATCTCATCAAGCTCACTTCCCTTTTCATCAAAGTCGATTGGTTTGTCCGATGCGCCGCCGTTGAAGTTCCTTACCGCTGCTCCTCGTTACTCGACCTTCAAAAAAGAAACTACCTCAGCCAAATATCAGGTAGTTTGTCGCGATCTAGCCTCGATGGCAGCCCAGCCGTCATAGCTTCCGCATTAGACCTGTGGCTTTGCGTCCTTATCTTTCAATAAGTTTGCCTTTACATAGGTTGTTAGAACTAATTTCCATATAAACTCTTAGCTCAGCATAGCACATACGAACTAATATTGTAAATAATGATCACTTTTTGTCGAACAAAAAAACCGCCCGAAGCGTCGGACGGTCCTGCCGTATAAAACTTATGCGTTCGCACTTTTGGTTTTTCTGCCTGGAGTCACGAATTATGTTGCGTTTCTGGCAATCGCCGGGTCAGGTATACTGCACCAAGTGGCTTACCATTTGGTCGACGAGGCTCTCGTGCACAGCGGCGTTGTTCATCAGCGGTTGGCGGGTGCGGATGAAGAAGCAGTTTTTCTTCGGGCGGTCCCGGTTCAGGCTCCGCCAGTGATGCTCCAGCTCCGCGCAGCGATCCTCCGAATCGGCAATATCGACCAGGAACACCACATGGTCGCTGTCAAGCTCGGACAGCTCCTGCACCGAAGCGACATCGAGAAAGCTCATGTTCCGGACAAGTGCCGGTGGCGTCACCTGCAGATCGTCGTAGAACAAATCTTTCATCTTCCGCATCTGCATGCCGAATACGCGAAACCCCAGACCCGAAGCGTTGACAAGCAGCACCGACTCGTCCCCGAGCCGTTTGCGCACCAGATAACGCGCATTCTCCGTCTTCACTTCGAAATAGGACAGCCAACGCTCGGCTACCGTCGATATGTCGAGCGCCCGGCTAATATCGAGCAGGCGTTCTTTCCAGGAATAACGCTTCCAGTCGAGCATGACGACCGGAGCGATGCGGGACAAGGCGCGATGCACATCATCCGTTACCGGCGGGATGAAGATGAGCTCCGGCGCCTCCTCCGCTACCTTGCGCAGTCCCTCCTCCGGAGCTTCCCACCACCCGCGTTCCAGAACGAGATGGGGAGTAATGCCGAGCACGGACAGATCTCCGAGGAAGATCGGCGCCAGACAGGCGATCTTCCTTCTCGCCGACAACGCATATTCGGTCGGAGACATCCCCATATGCTTCTTGAACAACCGGCTGAAATAGTACTCGTCCGGATACCCGACCGAATGCGCCACATCAAGGATCGGCAGCGAGGAATCCGCGAGCAGCGACAAGGACATGTCGAGCCTGATTTTCGTCATGTATTTGTGCGGACTCAGCCCTGTATGGCGGCGGAACGCCTGATAAAACCGGCTCGATCCGACCCCCGACAAACGCGCGATCTCCTCCATATCGAAAGGATTGTTATACCGCTCCACCATATACTGACGTGTCTGCTCGACGTAATCCAGCAGCTCCGCCTCCGGCTGTTTCGGCTTTTGAATTGTCGTCATGTAGGCCGCGGCTAATCCGTACAGATGCGATTGCAGCTGATAATAATGAGCCGCGTCGTCGCCGGAGTCTCCGATGAAATCTTGAATCCAGCTCCGAACTTGAGGAATGCGGAAGCGGATCAGCTCCAGACGTTCCGCGAATATCGGCAGCGGTGAAGCCGGTAAGACGTGGAGCTTCTTCGGCACGCATTGGAAGCGGATGACGACCAGAGCGGCCGTATGATTGGCCGACAAGTTATCGAACGTGCATGCGCTGCCCGGAGGAATGAGGAACAAATCGCCGCCGAGCACGTTGCCCGAAAGCCGCTGACCGCGAGCGCGCAGCGTGACGCGAATCTTATCCTGCTGTACGAAGCCGAAGGCGTATTCGTCCCCTGTCGAGACATCCGCTTGCGAACGGCATGGGATTTTCAACTCTTCCGTGCTCATATATTCGAACAAAAGCTGGTGCAGTTGGGTGCTGTCGTACAACATTCTGCATTCACATCCTTCCGCGTACATAGAAAATAGTAGTGATAATAAAAATCATTGTCAACAAGCTGCTAAATGTTACCTGGAGGGGCAGAAGACATGGATCACGATCGGCACGACAGTTCGGAGCGATCCCTGGCCCCTCGGCCTCGGGCAGCCAAGGAACGCTTCTGCCCCGCTTCCGGCTCCCTATGTGTTATGATTGATCATACCTACGCTCGAACAAGGAGACGATGCCGATGCGATGGAAGGCCCTATGCGCCTTGTTCCTTATCCTAGGGTCAGCGATGCTCGGAGGGTGCAGCGTGACACACTCCGTGTCTACCCCTGCCGTGAAGGAGCTGCGCCAAGATCTGCGGCAGCTGAGTCCATCGGTGCAGCGCGTTCACGTTGCATTCACGCGCCCCAACCTGACCATCCGGGCCGACACGGCAGGGTTGCCGGACCCGGCTGTGCTCGAAGCGATGCTTGAGCGGGTGAAAGCTTTCGCCACTGTCGAGCACGTCAACGAAGCCGCCCGTTCCGTGAAGTGGGAGCTGGAAGTGTCCTACGTTCACTTCACGGTGAACAGCGACGGCAACGCGGAGACGGCGGAAGCCGCCTACTTCGCCCGCTATTTCCGAACGTCCGACGCCTCCGACGATTCCCCGGACAACATCGAAGCCTATCGGACCTGGTACGAAATGAAGAAGCCGTAAGCGGAGCACGATGAAATCGGCTTCGCTTACGGCTGGCTGCGGGGCTCGCCCCCGTCAAACAGTAAAGCTTATTTGCCCAAGAACGAATTTAACATCCAAACGTGCTTCTCAAGCGCCGAGTGAATACCGAGCAGCAAATCGCCCGTCGTCTCGTCCTGAATCGATTCGGCGTATTCCATGCCCAGCTTCAATTCGCCGATAATCAGGCTGAAATCGTTCACGATCACCTCCACCATCTGTTCGGCCGATTCCTCTCCGGCGGCTTCCCGGACCGATGCGATTTCCAGACTCCCCGTCATCGTTGCGACCGGCTTGCCCCCTAAGGCGAGTAACCGCTCGGCCAGTGCGTCGACGTGCAGCCCAGCTTCTGTGTACAGTTCCTCGAACTTCGTATGCAGCGTAAAAAATTGCGGACCCTTCACATACCAATGATAGTTGTGCAGCTTTACATACAGCACCGTCCAGTTGGCAATTTGTTTGTTGATCATATCCGTCAGTTGGTTTCTCATTTAAAATTCCTCCTCTTATTTTTCAAATCGGCTTCTTAGATCGCAATGCCTCGCTCCGGCCGCTGCAGGACGGCACATGCCTTACAGGTACCCGTTACTTCCAGGAAAATACTGTGCGCCTGAAACCCCGGACTCACCTCGATGGACGGCAGGGACAGCGCCCCCGTATAATCCGTCACCCTTCCGCATCGGACACAATACAGATGATGATGCGGAAGCACGTTCGTGTCGTAACGGGCGATTCCGGTTTGACGTACATAAAACTCCTTCAATAAGCCCAAATCGCGCAGCACCCGCATATTTTTGTAAATCGTCGTAATGCTGACGACCCTAGGATAATCGGCATAAATGGCTTCATATAATTCCTCGGCCGAAGGATGGGACAACCTGGCATACAGGTAATCCAAGATGAGTTCACGCTGCGCCGTCATCCGGATACCGGATGCTTTCAAGCGCTCGACCGCTTCTTCGATCGTCACGTTCATGGTATCCCGCCTTTCCATTCGCAATTGCTGTTACCCTCCCGGTGTCATACGGCTTTCCGATATCGATACCCCGTTCGTCGGCCAATGGCACACTTTATCCCGAATCGGCCCGGTAGAAATTACAGTGATCTGCAGCAGGCGAGCCTTGATTCGAAGTTAGTCCAGGTTGTTGCGTGTTCATGGTTCCAACCTCCTTTTATATTTAGACTCAGTCTAAATCTATAAATTGATAATACCATCGAATACCCGTCCGTTCATGAAGGAAAGATGATGTTTTCATGAAGATAGGATGAAGATCCTGCTAACAAGCGTTAGCGGACGATTACTCGTCCGCCAACCGGTAGCCGACACCGCGTACGGTGACAATATAGATCGGAGCCGCGGCGGGATCGCCGAGCTTTTTACGCAAGCTTTTGACATGCACGTCGACGACGTTGCTGCCGCCGAAATATTGACTGCCCCAGACGCGATCCATAATTTCCTCGCGGGTGAGAACGGCTCCGCCCTCCTGCATCAGCAGAAGCAGCAGCTCGAACTCTGTTTTCGTGACTTCGACGCGCTTGCCGCCGCGGGAAAGCGTCATCTTCTTCGGATCGAGGGTCAAATCCTTAAACGTGTAGACGGTGCTGTTACCATTAGCGGTTGCAACCGGCGTCGTCACGGCTTCGGCTTGCGCCGCCGACAGCAGCTCCTCCACCCACTGTACGGCATCGGAAAGCGGCATCGGCCAAACGATCGTTTCGGCATTGGCCAAATCCGCAGCCGGCGCATTCTCCTGCACGAGCCACAGGAAGCGCGCGCGGATGCGCGTATCGGCGACGGCCGCCTGCAGCTCGGCCAGCTCGCCCGCTTCCGCAGCCGCGGCGGCGTCAATGACGACCAGCTCAAGCGGCAGTCCGTCCATGACGGCCGGATCGAAGCGGTGAAAGACGAGCACATCCAGGCACCGCGCCGTCAGTTCGCCAACCAGTCCGCGCAGCCTCTCGGGGAACAGACTGATGACCGCAACCCGCTGCGTTTCGCTGCAATAAGCGCCAATGGCTGTTTCGACGGGTCGCCCCATCTTTTCTGCCGCTTGGCCCGGTGATTTGAACCCCGGATGCCCGATGTCCAGCGACGCCCGCTTTATGAATGAATTGTCGATTTTCTGCATGTCGGACACACCCCTTCGAACACCACGTGCGAATGATCGACCAAGTACGCCGTTTCCTGCTCGACCGCCTGAACCCAGGCGGCAGGCGTCTGGGCTAACACTTCATCGACGCGGCCGCATCGCTTGCATAAGATATGATGATGATCGTCGGTCCGGGCGTCATATCGGCTGGCTGCTTCCCCGAGCTTCAGCTCGCGAATCAACCCCATATCGGACAAATAGCGCAGGGAGTTATATACGGTGCCGTAAGCAAAGTTATGGCCTTTGTCACGCAGCCGTTCGATCACCTCCGCCGCCGTCGGGTGATCGTCGCTATGCTGCAATATATCATAGATCGCTTTACGCTGCGTCGTTAAATTGAGCTTGGTCATTAGCGTTCATTCCCTCTGATTATATTTAGATTTAGTATAAATCCATAGTGGAATAAGGTCAATACACACCCGGCCGCGCGTGCCCCACCACTGGCGCCGAACGCTGATCGCAGCGGCAGAAAGGCCATGCCCCATCAAGTCCGATCGACTTGAGAGCATGGCCTTTCTGCCGCGCATTTACTAGCGGGCACCCGCCGGACGGGCGCTGATGGTTTGCGGGCTTCTCTGCTTCACCTTCCGCCAATGAACCCGGGTCGAGGCCGGCAGATCTGCTAGCCTCTTGACTTTCTGTAATACATATAGGACCCGAGATAAGGGACGATCGTCGTCAAAGCGATGAGTCCGATGAAGAAACCGAATTTCACAGCGTCTGGCAGGAAAACGCTTAGCAGCAGAAGTACGCCGCCTGCCACAAATACTCTGCCGCTCAAATAGTGGGTTTTACGCCAAACCTCTTCGCTCGCAAGCGTCCAGGGGGTGCGGACGCCCATGAAATAATTCGTTTTGAACCGCGGCATATAGTTGCCCAGGACGATGAACACAATTCCTGCAAACGGCAGCGCAACATAGTTCATATTGAAGGTGAATCCGTATCCGTAAGCAATTGTAAAGGCATGCAGCACCAGCAGCCCGATCATAATCACATTCCGGATCACATTCACCGAAGACTGGAATTTGCCGTAGTTTTCTTTCTTCGGATCCAATTTCGGCAAATACGTAAGCAAGCTGTGGACAACGATCAAAATGCCAGGGACGAGAAACAAAGCAACCGCCTTGTGCGCATAGTTGTCCGGCTGTCCGTCAACGCCCCAATGAATCGGCATGAGATCCGGCCTCGACGGATACAGAACAATGCCGGCAACAATAGACGCCGCAAGAAGCAGCCAAATAAACCATGGTTTATTCATGATGATCCTTCCCTTCCGGTAGTTGTTGGAATTGCAGCACCCATTTCAACAAATCTTGAAATACCGTCGTGTTCAGCGAGTAGTAAATATGCTGGCCTTCACGTTCGTCCCGGACCAGATCCGCTTGCTTCAATAAACTCAGATGGTGGGAGATGCTCGGTTTCGTCATCTGAAATTGATTGGCGATCTCGCCGGCCGTCAAATCCTTTTCCTTCAGCAGGTCGAGAATTTTCCTTCGAGTCGGGTCGGATAACGCTTTAAAGGCTTGATTGATCGACATCGGCACACCTTCTCTTGCAATTTAAAGTTAAATATTTAGATAAATATCTAACTATCTAGCTGTTTTTAGTATACCTTTTGACGTCCAGCCTTGTCAATGCAATAAAAGCCTACTCTTCTTCCCAACTCCGAATCCCCCGGCAACCCCCGACTTTATTCCTAATTTATGAGGAGATAAAAGGGGTTTTTGCGTAGAAAAGCGAATAGATAACAACATATGAAGCCAGTCACACAGGAGGTTCACATGAAACCGATGTTACGTTCATTGAAGCTGCTGCTCGTCTTTGGTATCGCCCTCGCTTTATTCGCAGTCGTTCCCGCCCCGGCCCAGGTCAAGGCGGAAACGTTCTATTACATCGCCTATCCGAAAGGAACCGTTGGTCTGAAGAAGCCGACCGTCGGGTTTGCCATAACGGACACCGAAGTCACGATGCTGCATGACATTTCGCTGAAGCTGGACGGTCAAGAGGTACAAGGAACGTTCGACCCGAAATCCATGTCCTACCGCTATACGCCGGCCGGCAACTTATCCGTCGGCGAGCATACCGTCAAAGTTTCCGTCAATTTCACGGGATACGAGCCGATCGAGCAGCAATGGACATTTACAGTTTCCCCGCTCGCCATCGATGAGCCTCCGTCCGACTACTCGGACAAGCAGCTGGAATTGGTGAAAGCCGTCAACGATTATCGGACCTTGTACGGCTTGCCGCCCTTGCAAATCAACCGCCATTTAACGATGGCCGCCAAGATGCACGCCGAATACCTGCACGTCAACCAGATCGACCCGAACAAAGTGTCCCTGCATGACCAAAGCAAGTCGGTGCCCGGGTATACCGGCAGCACGCCGGGCGAACGCGCCGTCTATGCCGGTTATTACGAGGGAGTAGCCGAGGACGTATCCTATAACTACGGGACGCCTGTCGAATCCGTCGACGGACTGTTCGACGCCCCGTATCACCGCATTCCGTTCTTGTACGCAACCGTCAAGGAGGTCGGAGTTGCGGTCGCCGGTCCGATCGTCGTACTGGAATTCGGCTTTCAAGACGAGAACCAGATGGAGCTGCAGGTCACGCCTGCTCCCGGGGACAAATACGTCCCGGTTGCGTTCGAAGGCAATGAAGTCCCGGATCCGATCCGCATGCATACCGCTACCGCTTCGTATCCGGTCGGATATCCGATTCTGGCCCGGTTGACCGGCGCCGACCTGGAGGAAGTAACGCTGTTGGATGCCAAACTGACGGACGCCGCCGGTCAACCGGTCGAGCTGCTGCGCAATTCGCCGAAGAACGACAACCATCTGAAGCAGGAAGTGATTCTGACGCCGGTTAAGCCTCTGCAGCCGGATTCCGCCTATACGGCTTATGTGAAACTATCCGCCAGCCGCAATGGGACGGTCAGCACCTTCGAGCGGAAGTGGGATTTCCGGACGGAGCCCGTTCCAACTGTAGGCAAGGAGAAGCTTCACCAGGATGCCGCGGCTTACAAGAAGCTGGCAGAGCTTCAAGGCGACGCGGCGCACACGGTTTCCTTCGCGCTGAACGGAGACAAGTACGTGCTCGACGGCGTGACGTTTGATATGCATGTGGCCCCGGCCGTGGTCGACGGCTCTGCCTACTTGTGGGTACGCGATCTGGCTTCCGCCCTTGGCGCCGCGGTCACGTGGGATGACGCGCAGAAGGCGGCCATCTATACGAAGAAGGACCGAACGATCACCTTCTACACGACTCGCGGCGCGTATGCCGTCAACGGCCGGGAGTACGTAACCGGGACGGCCGCCAAGCTGATGAACGATCATACGATGATTCCGGTCCGGCTGCTGTCGGAGGTGCTCGGAGCTAAAGTCGAGTACGTGCCGGAGACGCACAGCGTCAGCATCCGGTACTAACCACAACAAACAAGACAAGACCCTCGCTGCAAAGCAGATGATGATCGCCATCCGCTTGCAGCGAGGGTCTTCTTTGTGGGCTTATTTGACGGCCGCTTTGGACCTTCGGTCTTATTCCTCGAGCTTAGGAGACGTTACTCAGCTCAAGCTCGTCTTCTTCGTCGCGGTTAAACGCTTCGCGGTTGAATTCGCCTTCGGCATTCGCGACCAGCAGCGAAGAGACTGTCGTACCCGTCGCGTTGACGGCAGTCCGCCCCATATCGACGACGGCGTCGATCGCCAGCGTCAAGCCGATCCCTTCGAGCGGCAAGCCGAGCGCAGTCAGCACGACCGTCGTCGAGATGGCGGCCGGTCCGGGAACCCCCGCCACGCCAACAGAGGAGATGACGCTGACAAGCACGATGAGAATGTAGTCGGATATATCCAGCGGTATGTTGTACATCTCACGCGGCTTGAAGTCCTGCGGAACGGCTTGGACGATGCCTGCCCCCGGATCGATCAACACCGCCACGATAACGCCGATCAGCGCGGCGATACCGGTCGTAGGAAGATGGATATCGTCTTGACGCCGATTTTGCGCAAATGACCGAGATTGGTCAGCGTCGTTATGCTGTTGATCACGAGCACGACGACGAGCGGGATGACCGGCATTCGCACCAGGTTCACATAAATGCTGCCGATCGTGCTGACACGCTTGAAGTCGAACTTGTATGAGTTAAAGAAAATCCCGGCGGCCAAACCGAGTCCGAGCGCGATCAATACCCGATAGCCGAAACCGAGGCGTCTGCGGCCTAAAGCATACAGCAAGCCGATGACCGCCAAGGAAACCGCTAAAGAAACCCCGTTCGTCTGAAAAGCGGTGATCAGGTTGTTCTCCATGGGATCCAGCTCACTTATATATTGTCTATCCAAATAGGTTGATTTCGAATAAAACCGAGTTTACTCCCCGCTATACCGGATGTCCATGTAAAAAGTTGCCGTCGGCTCCGGCCTTGGATACCCGGCCTTCAACACGGGAACACTGGCATTTATGGACATAAATTTTTTCACCTTAATCCAAAAAAGCAACAACTTGATTTAGTTTTTCTAAAGCATTTGGGACAATTTTCAGCGTCGATGTCGGTTCTCCCGTACCACTGTAAATAAATGGATAGCGGAAAAGTCCTCGATCTACGATACAAGGCAAAGAAAGCACTATAGAGACACTGCCAACCGTGCAGCCGGTTATCTGTTGGACTTCTTTTGGAGTTGCCATTTTCAATTGATTGCATCCTAAAATTCCCGACACTTCTTCTAAATTTACACGCCCGCGACTTCCAGAAACTATCATCGCAAAGTAGCCTTTTTCTGACTTGAGAACTAATGTAGGTGCTGTCTGACCTATTTCAATTCCAAAATAATCCGCACCTTCCTGTGCAGTACGAATCGGTTTTTCGTGATGAATCATTTCAAATTGAACTCCACTTTCTTGCAAAATGGTTCTTAAATTATCCATGAGGGTTCCCCCCTTTAGAAGGTCTTAAGCAAAGCAGCCGCTTGAAAAGACGATATTTTGTATCACGAATACGAAGCAATAACGTCCAGGAGGTAGCCATGAAGCGAATTTGGTCCATCTACGCCACAGATATGCGAAATGTCGGCCGCAACTGGGCCGCTTCGGTCATCGTCCTCGGACTGATATTCCTGCCTTCGCTCTACGCTTGGTTCAATATTCTTGCCTCGTGGGATCCCTATTCGAACACCGGCTCGCTAGCGATCGCCGTAGTCAATCAGGATCTGGGCACGACCGTCAACGGCCGCGAGCTGCACATCGGGGATGAAATCGTCGCCTCGCTGCGAGCCGATCACCGCATCGGCTGGACGTTCGTCGAAGCGGAGCAGGCGATGAAGGGCGTGCGACGCGGCGATTATTACGCCAGTCTGACGATTCCGCCGGACTTCTCCGAGCGTATCGCGTCCGTGCTGACCGAATCGCCGCGCAAAGCGGAGATCGTCTACGACGTCAACGAGAAAATCAACGCCATTGCTCCGAAGATTACGTCAAAGGGCGCCAGCGGCATTCTGGAAGAGGTCAGCCGCAGCTTCATCAAAACGGCGAACGGCGCCATCTTCGAAATCATGAATAAGGTCGGGCTCGAGCTGGAACGCGGACTGCCGACGATCGAAGCGGCGAAAACCGTCTTGTTCAGGGTAGAGGCGCTGCTTCCCGAAGTCGAACAGGCCGTCGGCACCGGACTTGCCGATATCGAGAAGGCGCAGGACATCGTGCGCCGAACGGAATCGTACTTGCCCGAAGTCGCCAAGCTGGCCGATACGGGTCAAGCCGTCACCGCCCAGCTCGGCCAATGGCTCGAACGAAGCGACGAGGCGCTCAATTCGCTGGCTCCCGGCATCAAGCACGATCTGTTCCTGCTGCAGCAGGCGGCGATCGCCACCGAGCAGCTGACCGGGCTGCTGCAGGACGCCAAACTCGATCCGGCGGCCTTACAGGCCGAGCTGGAACGCGTCAGGCATCGCTTGACGGTCGCCGGGGACGTGACCTCCCGCATGCTGACGCTGTTCGAGCGGCTGAACGGCCTGACCGGCGGCAAGGGCTCCGCGTGGGCCGCGGGAAAGCTGCAGCAGCTGCAAAGCAGCCTGCAGATGCAGACCGCGATCGTAGGCCGCATCGCGGACGCGATCGCCAAAGGCGCCAAGCCTGCGGATGCGCTTGTGAACGACTTGGCGCGCGTGTCCCGGGATGTCTCCGCGGTGCTGGGCGACGTGCTGGAGCGCTACGACGGCGAAATCGCCCCGGGCATCGCGGACGGCGTAGAACGCGCCAAAACGGCGGCGCGTAAGGCGCACGACGCGCTCATCGAGGCGCAGAGCAGCATGCCCGACGTGACGCGCATCGTAGGCGACGCCAGCCGCGGCTTGGCAACCGGGCGCGAGGAGCTGCTTGCCGTTCAACAAGCGCTGCCGCGCATCGGAGCGAAAATCAAGGAGCTGGCCGATCGGGTCCGCGCCTTCGAGCGGGAGGGGAATTTGGGCGAGATTTTGCGATTGCTGAAGCTGGACGCGCAGAAGGAGAGCGAATTTTTCGCCGAACCGGTCATTTTGAAAGAAAACAAATTGTTCCCGATTCCGAATTACGGCTCCGCCATGTCGCCCTTCTTCACGACGCTGTCGCTGTGGGTCGGCGCGCTGCTGCTCGTCTCGCTGCTGTCGGTGGACCTTCACGCCGGTGAGGCCGCCCCCTATACGAGCCGCGAGGTTTATTTAGGCCGCTACTTGACGTTTCTGACGTTCGCGCTGCCGCAATCCTTGTTCGTCACGCTCGGCGATCTGTACCTGCTGCACACGTACGCGGCCAATCCGTTCTGGTTCATTGCGTTCGGACTTGTGTTAAGCGCGTTGTTCATGCTGATCGTGTACACGCTTGTGTCGGTGTTCGGCAACGTCGGCAAGGCGATGTCCATCGTGCTGCTCGTGCTGCAGCTTGCCGGGTCGGGCGGCACCTTTCCGGTGCAGCTGACGCCGCCCTTTTTCCAAGCGATTCACCCGTTCCTACCGTTTACGTATGCGATCGGGCTGATGCGGGAAGCGGTCGGAGGTATATTGTGGGAGCTCGTGTTCGAAGACTTGCGGATGCTGGCGCTCTACGCCGCCATCGCCCTGCTGATCGGACTTGCGTTGAAGGAATGGATCAACGCCTCCTCGGCGAAGCTCGTGAATAAAGCCCGCGAAAGCAAGCTCATCCATTAATAAACGCGCTCCACGGGGATCAAAATCGTAAACGCCGGATCGGGGTCGTACGGATCCTGACGCATCGGGTACAGCTCGAAGTGAGTAAGCGTTCCGGGCACGGTCCGGTACCCCTCGCGTTCGATCCAGGCGAATAAGCCGGTGTACGACCGTTCGATCTGCTGCCCTTTACGGTGCTCCGTCTGGACATAGGTATGTGAAGGGACGGAGAGCCGGGTCATCCCGGACGGAACGTCCTCCGCCCGCTCGACCTCCACGGCCGCATAATGGGTGAAGCTGTCCCTTGCCGGCGTGACGTGATAAGACAGACCTAACAGCACGGCCGGGTCCGCGACATAGCGAATTTCGTTCAGTCTGCTCTGCAGCGCCCATTGAAGCCCGCGTATCTCCCCGGCGCCCGCTTGCGCGAACGTGCCCTCCCAGCGCAGACCGACCGCTTGAAAAGCCGGACGCGTCACCAGCGTTTTGACTTGCGTCTGTTCCATAAGCACCCTCTCCTTGGCTTTCGTTCGGTTAAGCGTCTTGCGTCTGCGGGCTTCTCATCAGATATGGATAAAGCAGAATCAGTCCGGCGACATATAGCGCCAAAGCAAACAACGCGGGCAGCAGGTGCCAGAAATCGGTGTATCCGATACCGAGATGAACGCCGAAGCCCGCAATAAACCCGGGAGCCCCGCCCACAAGCAGCGTCTTCCACTGCCAACGCTCGCCCTGCTGCAGGCCCCAGAGCGCCATAATAAGAAGCGCCAGCGCATCGGACAGCAGCGCTCCGCCGAAGCCGGCGCGATCATGCGCGATGAGCGGAATAAGATGCGGATTGGCCGCCTCAAGCTCGGCCGGCGTAACCTGCATGAACGCCAAATCCTCCGGCACGAACACCTGCGTCATGCCGACAACGGCGATCGTGATGCCGCCGGCTGCGAGGGCGAAGCCCAGTACGACGAAGCAAAGCTGCCCCCACATCGCCAGCCGCCACACGCGGTCATTGCGCCTGTTCACCGGCTTGCGGTAAGGCCGGTCCGGATTGTTCCGCATGGACAAGACGAACATCGGAAGCAGCGCCGCAGCCGCGATGGCATGAAGCGGATCGAAGTACCCGTAGCCCAAATATAAGAAAAAGCTCGAGAATCCGACGACGCCGGAAACCGCCAAAGCGGTTTTGCTCCAATGCAGCCCGTGCTGGAGTCCGTTCGCGGCGATTTGGTAATACAGGATGCCGATCGAGATCATCGTCCCCGCCAGCGTAATCCGGTCGTGCGACATGAAGTGCAGCAGGTTGGCGTTGATCCGCGACAATTCTTCGAGATCCATGCCTAGATACGCTTCGTCGTAAGGCAGCAGCACGGTCGTCGTCGCCACAAGCCACGCCAGAATACCGCCGAAGATCATCCCCAGCCCCAGCAGGCACATCCAGCCCCAATGCTTCCAGAACGACGGCGGCGACGGCTCGGGTTCCCCGCGGATTTTCTCGTAGAGAACCGCCTCGTTCACCCGCTTGGGCAAGCCCGGTCCGGCGTACACCAGACCGCTGTGCAGCAGCACGTAATCCGCCCCAGCCCGCATCAGGTCGACCGCATCCTGCGGCTCGTGCACCCCGCCCGCTGCTTTCACGGCAAATCCGTTCACGTCCCGGCTGCCCAACCGGTCGAAGCTTGAGCCGGGGCCGAGCACACGGCGGATCACCCGAAGCTTCTCCAGCGCCGCCGCTTTGCACGCCTTGCCGATACGGACGCCGCCGCCAGCCGCGGGAAGCGCTTCCCCGACAACGATGCCCGCCCATGCCGATCGATCCAGCCGCTCCAGCAGCCGCTCCAACTGCTCGTTCGGGTAGTCGAGCGGAACATATAGAAACAGAGGCCGGCCGGCCTCCGCAGCGCCCGGGATGCGCTCCAGCAGCGCCAGCGCCTCCTCCGTCCCTTCGCAGTCCCGCAGCACATCGATGTAAAAGCCCGCCGCTCCAGCCTCGGCCAATCGCGCCAGCAGCAGCCGCAGCTCTTCGAGCGCCCGCTCGCCGCGGGTACCGGGCATCGGCGCGATGCGCACCAACTGCGGCAGCGTGTGCCCCGGTTTCGCGATTCGGCGGGCGGCCGCCTTCAGGCCGGGGTTCTCCGCGTACGCCGGATAGACGATCGATTCCGCGGCAGCCTCGCGCACAATCGGCTGGCCGCTGCGCACGGATGAAACGGTCACCGGGCCCACTTCCATGAAGCCGAAGCCGAACTGCGACATCGCCTTGTGAGCCGTCCCTTCCGGGTCCAAGCTGCCGGATAATCCGACAGGCGTTGGGAACGTTAGCGCGGTTACGCGGCTCTCCAGCAGCGGCGAAGGCTCCATATGCCCTAACGTGCGGATAACGAAGGCGCCTCCGGGCAACCGGCTCAGCCGCCCCATCGCGCGAAGCGTCAGCTCGCGTGCCAGCCGGGACGGGAGACGGAACAGCAGCGGGCGAAATATCGTTTGATACGACCAATCGGGCATGACGGCCACCTCTTTTTTCCGAGATCTAGTTAGAAACCGTAACCAACACATCATCCTTATACGTTCCATTTTAACAAATAACGGGAACGGCACAAAAAAGAAAATCGCTTGGGCTTCAAGATCGAACACCGCAACCTCGTACATTCCTTCTCCGTCTAGGGGTAAACGGATGGATTCCGCAGAAAAGCCAGGTAGGCGATGCCGCGTCATGCCGTCAAATGGTTTCGCCGGCATCCGGCAGGGGCGAAGCTGAAGCATGGTTGCAGGAAAATTACGGCATACTGGTTGGTAGGTTGAAATAGGCTGCGGCCTAAAAAGGAGGGCTTCTTTTGCGGCAATGGCGTCACTTTTATCGACTTGGTCTTCTCTTGGGGTGCCTCGGTCTGGCAGGCGGGTGCACGGGCCCGCAGAACGACGTCCCGCCGCCTCCCGCCGCGACGCCCGACCCGATTCAAACACAAATCCAAAGGATGAACACCGACGAGAAGATCGGACAGCTGCTGCTGATTGGTCTGGAGGGGAGGACGCTGGACGCGCCGGTTCGCGAGCTGATTGCGAACTGGCATATCGGCGGAATCATTCTGTTTAAACGCAATGTCGGATCGCTGGAGCAAACCATCGGCCTTCTCAACGCCTTGAAGGCGGCGAACGGGTCGAATGCCGCTCCGCTCTTCTTAAGCGTCGATCAAGAGGGCGGCGCCGTCAGCCGGCTGCCTGCGGCCTTCGCGGCGCTGCCGGACAACCGTCACATCGGGCAGGCGAACAATCCTCAGCTGGCGAAGCGTATCGGGGAGCTGCTCGGGGAAGAACTGCGTTTGCTGGGGATGAACATGAATTACGCCCCGGTGCTCGACGTGGACAGCAACCCGGACAACCCGGTCATCGGTCCGCGATCCTATGGCGCCAGCGCCGCTCTCGTAGCCGACCTCGGCACGCAGGCGATGAAAGGCATGCAGGGGGCCGGCGTCGTGCCGGTCGTGAAACATTTTCCCGGTCACGGCGATACGTGGGTCGACTCGCATCTGGAGCTGCCGGTCGTAAGCAAGCCGCTCGAGGAGCTGCGCAAGCTGGAGCTGCTTCCGTTCCGGCGTGCGGTGCAAGAAGGCGCGGACGCGGTCATGGTCGCCCATCTGCTGATACCGGCACTGGATAACGCCGCCCCCGCCTCCTTCTCGGAGCCCGTTATCGACGGACTGCTTCGCCAGGAGCTCGGGTTTCAAGGCGTGGTCATGACCGACGATTTGACGATGGGCGCGATCACGAAACACTTCGACATCGGCGAAGCGGCCGTACGCACCATCCTGGCCGGCGGCGATCTGGTCATGGTCGCCCACGGCGCCGACCGCGCGCTGCACGTCCTCGATGCGCTGAAGCAGGCGGCGGCGGACGGCACGCTGACGGAGGAACGCCTGAATACGAGCGTCTCCCGCATTCTCGCACTAAAAAAGAAATACGGCCTCTCGGACAAAGCCGTCTCGACGCCCGACCCCGGCACGCTCAATGCGGCTATCCGCAAGCTGCTCGAAGCGAACAACCTCCGATCCGGGACTCCCTGAACCTGAAGAGCCCCGCACCCGAATGGGAGCGAGGCGCAGCGCGGGAGTATGGAGCCCGGCCGGGAGTCAAAGCACGGGAACCGTCTTTTCTTCCGTTATGACTTGAGACGGATACTGATACACGCTGGCGTCGCGTTCGCATAAGCGGACCCATGCGTCTACGCAGCCGGGGTCGAAATGCGTCCCCCGCCAATCCTTCAAGAACCGCATCGCTTCGCGATGGGACATAGCTTGCCGGTACGCGCGGTTCGACGTTAGCGCGTCATACACGTCGGCCACGGCCACAATGCGCGCCATCAGCGGAATCTGTTCGCCCCGCAGACGGTCGGGGTAGCCGCTGCCGTCCCATTTCTCATGATGCCAGCGGATGATGCCGAGCTCTTCTTGCATAAAACCGAGCGTACGGCACATCTCGTAGCCGCTCACCGGATGCAGCTCGATCACGCTTCGTTCCTCGGGCGTCAGCCGTCCCGGCTTGTTGAGAATCGCATCGGGAATATTGATCTTCCCGACGTCGTGGACGATCGTACCCTGCGCCAGAGCGCGCAGCTCATCCGGCCGAAGCTGAAGCTCCTCCGCCAGTTTCAGGGCATACATCGTGACCCGGAAATTGTGTCCGGCCGTATACGGATCCTTCTGTTCGGTAGCGGCCATAAGCGCTTTCACGCTGGGCGAGATGCTGCCGGTAATCCGTTCGATCGGGTCGCTCGTGTACAAAGCGCGAATCGCATCGGCCAACGACCGGTTGGATGCATACTGGCGGATTAATCCGGCCACCATGACGATCATGGAAGCAAGCAGCAGGAAGTGGTACAGCCACCAGCTCGCGCGCCATATCTCGCCGGTCACCATAATGAGCTGGGCCACGATTAACCAGCCGGAGCTGTATACGATGGCGATTTGCAGCGGAAACCGCGAATACAAGTAAGATTGATAATAGCGGTACATGACGATCCCGTTCAAGGCGATCGTGAGGGCGACCATCGCCCCGTTCAGCGGATGGACGTTCAGCGGAATGAACGCGGCCAAGTGCGGAAACAGCATGCCTGTCACGCCCATGACGGCAAGCGCCGCCGTCCAAGCCGGAATAAGCCGTGACTGGTGCTTGGACAAAACCCTCACGAGACGATGATCGGTGGAGAATGCCGACAGCCACAGCCAGAAGGAGGCAAGCAAGACACTCATTTGCGCGGCTATGCCCGGCAGATTAGTGGCGTGAAGGATGAAATTGGGCGTCGACAAGCCATGAACCATAAACAACTCGGCTATGGAGACGAACGATAACGCCAAGAAGCTCACTTTAATATTCCGCAGCCGGCTGCCGGCGACGCCTACAGCGATAGCGATCACCAGAGCCAAGCAGGCTACAGCGCTAACGATATAGAAGTGCCCCCTCGGCATGGCGAAGTGCCCGTCGATGGAAGCATGACTGCGTAACAGCAAATACGCCGCATACGGCAAGACGATGCCCGCCATAGGCCCTAAGAGGCTGCGATAACGCATGGAACGGTCTCCTTCCCCCTGCCAAAAGTCCCCAAGATTCATGCCCTTATTCTAACATAAAGCGTTATATTCGAACATGCCCCGGCTTGCTGAAATGGCTTGTACAATTTCATTGTTTTTACAACTTTTGCATCAAATCCGGGCATTATAGGGGTGGAGGTGTTGGCGTTGTCTTCTTATGTTTGCAGCGTGTGCAACGGCCTGGAGGCGCTGGGAGGAAGCTGCCCGTCCTGCCGTCAAGCGGCGGAGGACCGCGGGAGGCTGAGCGATTATGACGATCCGTATTCACCTTACCGATCGATCGACGATATGAAGCTGACGAACGGCTTCGCCGATCTCGAACGGCATCAATGCGTCCATATGGCTTACTGTCCCGGCTGTGGCGCCACGTTTACCTTATCGGTGCAGGAGCAGGAGCGTTAGTGCGGGGAGGACAGGAGCAAGGCGGTCCGGTCAGGACGAACGATCCTTCGTCTCCCCTCGGCCGGGCACAAGAGGACAACTGTCCACCTTCCCGGCTGCCCGCGCCGTATGACCGAATGCCCGAAACGGCTTCCAACCCCCTTCATTCCCATCATCGAAAGCAGTCTGCGCAGCCATGAACCGGCTAGGAATCCAACCGCCGTATAGACGGACTGGAAACGCCGTGAACGGCAGCGGCACGAGCGAAGTGAGCGTCAGCTTCCACGAGACGAACACGGTCATCGGCACGAGCAGCATCGTCATCCGCAGATCATGCCCCATCAACCAAGACCGTATCAGGCCGCTCCACGACGAACGAGCCGCCGAACAGGTTGTGGCCCCAACCCTATGAAACCACGTACACGATAACGGTAATGCCGCCCAACTGCAGCAGCGCGCGGTTGGGGAATCCCATCATCTTCATCTTGAGGTCTCCCCTTTTCCGCTGATGAGTTAGCTTGGATAATTATGTAAGATTTTATTGGAATGAAACCCCATGTCAATGGTTCCTGGGACGAACAAATGGTAATCATAATTTTTTACTTTTCAATTAATGCACCATTGGTTAATATATTTGTTGTTGCTATTTACAGGATTCTAATTTTATAGAAAGAAAGCAGGGTTAATGACGTGAAAAAAAGCAAGGTTTCTCCCTCTTTAGACAACCAGCCCGCATCTTCTGACCGCTTTAGCTCGTCCGGCTTTATTTTAACCGCCATCGGCAGCGCTGTCGGACTCGGCAACATGTGGAAGTTTCCCTATATTACCGGACAATACGGCGGGGCGGCCTTTTTCCTGCTTTTTATCGTGTGCTTGCTGCTTGTCGGCCTTCCGGTTCTGATCGCGGAAATGACGATCGGGCGCAGCGGACGCGGGAACGCCTCGTCGTCGTTCTTCCTCTTGTCGAAATCCAGAACATGGGGCGCTTTCGGCTTTGTTTCGGTATTCGCTTCGTTCATGATCATGACGTTCTACGCCGTCGTAGCCGGATGGACGATGCACTACGCAGCGCTGTCGTTCACCGACAGCTTATATGCGGACAACATGTATAAAGAGCGCTTCGTATCCTTCACCTCGGGGTACGTTCCGCTGTTCTGGCAAGCCGTCGTCATGATCATTACCGGCTGGGTTGTGGGCAAAGGGATTTCCGGCGGAATCGAGAAATTCAACAAAGTGCTGATTCCCGGACTCGTCATCCTCCTGCTTGGACTGATGATTCGTTCGCTTACGCTTCCGAACGCGATGGCCGGCGTCGAATTTTTCCTCAAGCCGGATTTTAGTAAATTGTCCGCTGAATCCGCCCTGGTGGCGTTAGGTCATGCCTTCTTTTCGTTATCGCTCGGGATGGGGATCATGATCACCTACGGCGCATACACACATAGGAGTCAGTCGTTGAAGGGCGCTACACTGGCCATCGGAGCGGGGGATTTGATTTACGCATTCATCGCCGGGCTCATTATTTTCCCGACGTCGTTCGCCTTTGGCATTGAACCCTCGCAGGGGCCTGGACTCGTATTTATGGCGCTGCCGGCCGCTTTCGCCGCGATGCCGTTCGGCCAGTTGTTCGGCGGGCTGTTCTTCGTGCTGTTAGCCATCGCTGCGCTGACGTCGGCCGTCTCCATTCTGGAAGTGCCGGTTGCTTATGCGATGGGCAAATGGAACTGGTCGCGCATCAAAGCCACGACGCTGGTCTCGGCCGCTTGCTTTGTGCTCGGCGTTCCTTCCGCACTGTCGGCCGGCGCCATTCTCGGCGGCTTTACGATTGCGGGCAAGCCGATTATGGACCTGATCGAATACGTGGCGTCCAACGTGCTGCTCCCGTTCGGCGGCTTGGTCGTCACGCTCTTCGCCGGATATGTGTGGACAAAGTCCGCCAAGGAAGCGGGGCTCGACGGCTTCGGACACAAGCTGCTGATGTTCATGCTCCGCTACGTGTCGCCGCTGCTGACGCTGCTCGTTCTTCTGTATACGGCGGGCCTATTCGACCGGTTCTTTAATAAATAAAATGCGCAAGCTTAAAAGAACCGTCCGGCCCGGACGGTTCTTTGACGTGCGTATTGGCCAAGCCCTGCGCGATCCATAGCGGAGCCTGATTGTGCGATGGATGGCTTGTCGCGCGTGTCACCGGCCGGCCTTGTTTATTGGGTCAGGGTCAGGTTCAGCTTAACTGTCAGCCGAATTGCCGCATGAACCGATCACGGAACCGTTGGCCCATCGCGTAGCATATTTCCCATAAATCAACGACAGGCTGATGGGTGAACGGCAGCGTGTGCATATATCCCGGCGGTCCGAACTCCGGTGTAAACGTCAATATCGGACGTCCGGCGGATTGATGACGGGCGCAAATTTCGTCCCACCATTGCTCGTGCTTCAACAAAGCATATTTGTATTCAGGCGCACGGAAATCGGGCACCTGGGGCCCCTGCTCATAACCGACTCTGCCATGAATGTGGATGGCATGACGCATCGCGAGGGACAAGTTATCCGCTTGGTCCGGCAGCATGGACTCGCAGACACAGCACCAATGGCTGAAATCGGCTACAAGATGGAGGTCCGGCAAATCCCGAAGCAAGCGGGCCGTGCTCCATGGCGTAAACATCGCCCGGCCCCGATGGGTTTCGTGACCGATCGGAACGCCCAGCTGCCGTTCAAGCCGGATCGCATGCTCGAAGAAAACGAGCTGATCGTCGTACGGCATGGAGTCCTTCGCGCTATGAGAGTTGATTAATTGAGGCTTGAACGCAGCTGCCCGCTGCACTTGCTCTTCGAACGAAGCGATGTGATTCCCTTCCGTATACACTTGCACAATGAGCTCCAGCTGATACTGATCCAGCAGTTCTTTGAAGTGCGACTCGTCCTCGGGGGCGGGCACTGGGCATTCCACCCCGTTGTAACCGGCTTCCGCAATTTGCTTCAGCATCGAGTCCCAGCTTCCCGGCATCCCCCACACGGCTTTGTACATCTTCAATTCCATCGTCTGTTCACTCCCAATCCGGTATCAACACGCACCCGTTCACTCAGCGAGTGTACCTCTCCAGCTGCTGCGACGGATGTCAGTCGGTGTTTTTCCCGAGAAATTTTTAATCATTCTGGAAAGGTGGTACGTGCTCTTAAAGCCGGTTTGTTCCGCAATTTCATCTAACGTCAGGCCCGTGCTTTGCAGCAGCTCCAGGGCGCGGTCCGCTCTAACTTTCCATAAATAACGCATCGGCGTAACCCCTTCGTACTGATTAAAAAGCCGGATCAAGTATTCGGCGGATACATTCGAAATAGCCGCTAGCCGGTGCAGGGTTAACGGATCCTCATAGTTTTTGTGAATTTCCGCTTTGGCTCTTACGACAGAGGGGTGCTTCCCTTTCTCCAGCCATCCGTTCTGACTTTCCGTCTGGTACAGCATAATCGCCGCCACCGCCAGCGTACATCTCAGCTGATCCTGATTGTCCTGCGTCGAGCTATGGGTTAACGATTGTAAGGCGTCGGTCAAGTGGTTCATCGTATCGGACAGCGGAATATATCTCGGCAGGCCCTCCAGCTTCTGTCCAATCTCCGGGTTAGACTCGTTAAGCTGAATATGAATCCAGCGGTGCCGGGTCTCCATATTGTCGGCAAAATAAAACATTTCACGATGACCCGGATGCAGCAAAGCCACGTACCCGGCGGGCACAAAATAGGCCTCATCATCGACATGGATATGTGCGTGTCCGGTATGGACAAGTACGAACTGCAGGTTCGGTTGAATACGCGGCCCCCAGCGCCCGCCAGGGGGATATATACTGGCGCCGGCCGTGGCGTTGTAGACCATGGACAGGAGCTCCCGGTTATCTTCCCAGAAATTCACGGTCATCGCAGCGTTCCCCCTTCTGCTCCTGTAGTAAGGTTCATGTTTGAAGCAGACTCTTCAGCTTCACGTTAGCATTAGCCAAAGCGTCAAGCTCGGGGCTAGCCTGCCGCTCGATCAGCATTTCCCCGAAACGGATATCCTTCGCGATACCCGGGGATCCAATGCCGCTGACCGCGACCAGCCGCCCTTCACCGGACAGATGGAAGTAGAGCTTGCCTGCGGCGCCCATATCGCGTATAACGGTTTTCTCGCCGCTATCCGCCAGCCCCGTTACCTGCAGGGTGAGCTCGTATTGATCGGACCAGAACCAAGGGACGGCGGCATAAGGCTCGGCAGCGCCCAGCATATTCCTAGCGACATGCAGCCCTTGATCCTGCGCATTGCGCCACGCTTCAAGCCGGATGCGCTTGCCTCCATAGAGACGGTGCGGGAAGGAGCAGCAATCGCCCGCCGCGTAAATATCCGGATCGCTCGTGGCCAGCATCTCGTCGGCTCGTATGCCGTTCTCGATCTCAAGGCCGCATGCGGCAGCAAGCGTCGTCTCGGGAATTGCCCCGATTCCGGCAATAATTTCATCGCAAGCGACGATAGAACCGTCGGCAAGGACGATGCTGCGCTCATTGCCTGTGCGCTGTATACGGTCAATAGCGGTACCGAGCTTAAACCGGACGCCGGCCTCACGATGCCGCGCGTCGACGATGCGGGCAATGTCCTCGGGAACACCCCGCATCAGAATGCGCGGGCCGACCTCGATGAGGGTCACGGAGCAGCCCCTCTTCACAGCGCTTGCCGCAACCTCAAGTCCGATAAAACCGCCGCCGATGATAGCGATACGTTTACCGCTTTGCAGCCTTGCACGAAGCGCGAGCGCATCGGAGTAGGTGCGAAGATAGCTTACATGCGATGGATCAGAGCCTTCGACGGCAAATGGCCGCGGGCGCGCTCCCGTAGCCAGCAGCAAGCGCTCGTACCGGATTTGCCTTCCATCGGCAAGTACCGCGGAATGACGATCCCTGTCGATCCGCTCTACAGCCGTCCCGGACAAGAAGCGGATATCATGCCGGGCCAGCATCTCGTCGCTCAGAATAAACACCGGCGACGGCTCCTCCTCCGCAACCAGCTGCTCCTTGGAAAGCGGCGGGCGCTCATATGGCGCCCACTTTTCTTCCCCGATTAACGTAATGGACCCGGCCCATCCTTGCGTGCGCAGCTCGGCGGCCGCCCGCGCGCCGGCCTCGCCGGCCCCAACGATGACCATCCCCAGATCAGTCATAGCACACTCTCCTCAGTCGATCTTGACGAACACTTTATCGGCTTCAATTTTTACGGGATACGTTTTCAGAGCGACGCAAACCGGGGCGCGTTTCGGCTCGCCTGTCGTCACATCGAATCTGCCGTTATGCTTCGGACATTCGATCGTACTGCCCATCACAAGGCCGTCAGCCAAATGAAATTTTTCATGCGTGCAATATCCGTCCGTCGCATAATACTCGTCTTTGTCCGTGCGATAGATGGCGAAGGTCCGATCTTCATGATCAAACCGGATGACGTCCTCATTATCGATATCGTTAACTCCACAGGTTTCGATCCAACCGTTAAGCGCCAAGAGCTATTCCTCCAGAAATTCAGTATTTATTGATGGGTATACCGCTTAACTTGCTTGCCGCCGTCCCTTTGCGAGCTAGCCGACCCGTTCCGGAGCCATCGTTCCCGTATCATGGCCGTACTTGTAGGGACGAGCGGTGCTTGGGAGAGGTCGATCAATCGTGTAGGCAGGGTCTTTTCCTTGCTTGATCAGCGCGACGACCACGTCCTTGAGCGCCGCCGGGAAGCTGCGGGAAGCCGGCGGGCAATCGGCCTTGATCTCTTCATGCAGCTTAGCCAGCGCGTGGTAAGGAACCATCGGAAACATGTGATGCTCGATGTGATAGTTCATATTCCAATAAAGAAACCGAAGAACCGGGTTCATATAGATCGTGCGCGAGTTCAAGCGATGGTCAAGAACATCTTCATGAAGGCCCAAGTGCTGGGTCATCCCGAAGAGAAGCACGATAACCATGCCGTAAAAGGAAGGCAGGCCGATAAACATGGCGGGCAAAATGCTGCCCATTTGTATGCACAAGGCGATAACCGATAAATAGATGATCAGGTAAATACGGGCTTCCAGGAAGACTTTGCGGTACTCTGAAGTCGGAATATATTCCAGTTCCTCTTTATCCAGCTTGCCGAAGCAATGGAGGAAAAACTTGTAGAACTCGCGCGGTCCTCCGTATAAGTGAAAGATTTGCATGAAAATGATTTTCCAAATCGGCGGCCGCTCCATCACAATCTCAGGATCCCGGCCCACGATGATCGTATCGGTATGGTGGCGCGTGTGACTCCAACGCTTAGGCGTTGCCGACCTCAGGGCCATGAAGGAGGCGATCTGGTAAACGACTTCATTCATCCACGGCGTTTTGAAAGCGGTTCCATGACCGCACTCATGCCAGCGTGAATCGGAAGGCGTGGCGTATACGATGCCATAAAGCGCGAATGCGGGAATCGCCCACCACGTGCCCCAGCTGTAATAGGCCAGAACCCCTAAAGCGATAACCAAGCCGAACCAAATTAGCGTATCGCGTATGGCCGGCCCGTCCTTTCGCTTCATCAGCTCCTTCAGGCGTTGACGGGGTACCGGACTCGTATACCACTCGGCTGCTACGAGCCCTCTTTCGTACGCCCGCTGTTTCTCGGGACCGACGACACTGTAGTCTCTTCTGGTCTTTGTAGAAGACAACTTGACTCTCCTCCTCTTGATTTGGCTGCCAGGCTTGAGTCCGAATTGCCCGCGGCTGCAAGCCCCATATTTGAATTGATAATCACATCCTCAGAGTACATAATTTTACAGCTCATAGCAATGCATTGAATTGACATCGTTTTGTCTGAAATTGATAAGTTACCCAAACATCCCGAACATCCTTTCTGCCGGTGACGCTCATCCCCTGTTCTCTTAACGTTCCTTTAAACAGAGAAAGGCCCCGCTTCTCTATATGCAGAGAAGCAGGGCCTGCCCGATCGATGATTTTAGTACGCCAAGGTGAACAGTCCGTTGATGTGCGACAAGTAACGCACGTTGCTCGCTTCTTTCATCAACGTCGCCGGCAAGCCTTTCAATTTCGTTTGGTTGCCGCCGATTGTGCCGATTCCGTCTTTGCGGCCAAGGCTCGCGAGCGTTCCGGAGAATACCGGCTCGAACGACTGCATCGGCGCGCCATTATACGACGCGAAGATGTTGTAACCGATCGTTTCGCCCATTTGCCAAGCCAATTGCGCTGTCGGCGGGTATGGACGGCCTTCTTTGCCCATGACAACCGCGCTGTCGCCGGCCACGAATACGTCCGGATGCGACGTCGATTGGAGCGATTCGGTCACGGTTGCGCGGCCGCGGTTCACTTCGATGCCGCAGTTTGCGACAACCGAATTACCTTGAACGCCGCCCGTCCATACGAGCGTGCTTGTCTCGATGACGCTGCCGTCTTTCAACGAAACGGACGTCTCCGTCATTTCTGTAATCGCCACGCCGGTCAGGAACTGCACGCCGCGCTTTTGCAAGCTTGTTTGGGCGCGCTCGATCAATTCAGGCGCAAAGCCCATCAGAATCGAAGGGGCCGCTTCTACGCAGTACAACGAAACGTCGTTGAAATCGACGCCTTTCTTCTTACACAGACCCGGCAGCATATCGGCAAATTCGCCGACCAGCTCGATGCCGGTCAAGCCGCCGCCGCCTACGACGAACGTAACGTCCGCTTTGTTCTTCGATTGCTTGTAAGCTTCAACCCGCGCTTCAACGTGCGCACGCAGACGGTTCGCGTCGTTGACGGATTTCAGCGTGAAGCTGTGCTCCTGCAGGCCAGGAATGCCGAAGAACGCCGTTTCACTGCCGAGCGCGATGACAAGCGTGTCATACTCGTAGGTTTTACCGCTTTTCAGAAGCACGCGCTTCTCGTCGAGTCCGATCGTTTCGACCGTATCGATGCGCAGATCGATGTTTTTACCGCGAAGCAGCTTCTCGAGCGGAAGCGCTACAGCTTGCTCGCTCAAGTTGCCTGCAGCCAAACGGTGCAGCTCGGTAATAATTTGGTGAGAAGGGAATCGGTTCACGACCGTGATAGTCGCTTCTTCCGCCGTCATATATTTACGCGCCGTCAGCGCGGTTAACAACCCGCCGTATCCGCCGCCTAGAATCAAAATTTGCTTCGACATAGTTATCCTCCGTCCGGTATTGATGCTTCTTAAGATTGACGCTGATTTTGCTGACGCTCTGCCGATACTTCCAGGAACGCTTGGGCAAAACGGAACATCTTCTGCACTTGCGGATCCTTCAGCATTTTAAGCAGACCGAACAAGCCGATAGTCGCCGTTTCCGCTTGCGCACGGTCGCTTGCTTCAATCGCCGTCGCGGCTACGCTCTTAACTTTCTCTTGGATCGGCTTCACGAATTCTTCCATGCCGCCCTTCAGATCGTCGATCAGGACGCGGTCGGTGGCCACATTTTGCACCAAATCGTACGTTTTCGTTAAAAGGGTTACCATTTCGGCCAGCTTCGGCAGGTTGTCGACCAACACCGTAAGCGACTGTTGGACCTCGGGCTTCATCAATTGATCGAGTACATCGAGTGATTCGCGCGAGATCGTTTGCGTTGTTTGTGACATAAGTAAACGTCCTCCTATACTTTGCATAGATGTCCCTTGTGCCGGCTGCCTGTTCTTTTCGAGCGATGGGAGGTTCGTCTTCTTCAAGCCGTCTCTCTGACAAGCTTATCGTCCATGAAGATCCATGACCATCCAATTGTAACATTTTTCACATGCTTGAGAATAAGGCAGTGCCTGAAAGGGAACGCTATATGGACTCTATTATACGACCATTCCCTTCATCTTTGAAAAGCCAATTTCCTACAATTGTGAACATTCTGTTAACACTAATTTCAAGCAGCCGATTCCTTTTTGAAAAAACAGCGCGGCCGCTGCTTCGCTCCCTGGACTCAGCCGCGACCGCACTTCAAACCTTACGCGTTTACCGAACGCTTGCGGCCGATCATGACCGCGTACAGCACAATCGCGCTGACGTTCGCGGCGGCAATGACAATCCCCATCGGGACAGTCGCTTCGCTGCCGCCCAGACCGACCAGCGGCGCCACCAATCCGCCGAAGATGAACGACAGCACGCCGAGCAGGGCTGAGGCCGTCCCCGCCGACTTCGCCTGATTGCGCATCGCCAGCGGGAACGACGCCGTTCCGACGATGCCGACGCACGAGACGACGATGAACAGCGGCGGCAGCACGGCGGCCAGCCCCGCTCCGGCGATAAGGCCGACGAGCAGGATAATCCCGCCGAGTGCGGCGAGCACGAGTCCGCTGACGAGCAGCGTCGTTTCCTTGATTTTACCGGCTAGTTTCCCTGTGACTTGGCTGGCAATAATGATGCCAAGTCCGTTTATGGCGAATATGAAGCTGAACGTTTGCTCCGAGACGCCGAACGCATTCTGAAGGACGAAGGGCGATCCGGCGATATAAGCGAACATGGCCGCGGTCACAAGCCCTTGCGAAAGCGCATAGCCCATAAACAGCCGGTCCTTCGCTATCGCGCGCATCGTCGACAGCGATTGCGCAATACCGCCTTGCGACCGGTGCTCGGGCTTCAAGGTTTCCGGCAGCGCGAAGAGGACGGCGATGAATACGAGCACCCCGATGAGCGACAGCACGAGGAACACGCCGCGCCACGACGTGAACTGCAGGAGCTGACCTCCCATAATCGGAGCCAGGATCGGAGCCGCACCGTTCACCAGCATCAGCAGCGCGAAAAACTTCGTCAGCTCCGTCCCCGCATAGAGGTCCCGGGCCACCGCCCGCGAGATGACGATACCCGCCGAGCCGGCCGCGCCTTGAATGAAACGCAGCGCGACGAACGCCCAGGCCGACGTGCTGAACATGCACAGCAACGAAGCTACGGTGTACAAGAGCAGCCCCGCCAGAAGCGGCCCCCGTCTGCCGCGCACGTCGCTGAGCGGCCCGGCAAGCAGCTGTCCGAGCGACAGCCCGAGCAGACAAGAGGTAAGGCTTAGCTGCGCCATCGAGGTGCTCGTGTGCAGGTCGCCTTCAAGCATGGGCAGCGCCGGCAGGTACATATCGAGCGATAACGGACCGAAAGCCGACAAAATGCCCAGCACAAAAGCGATCCAGATGCGCCTGGACCGGGCGGGCGCTTGAATAGCCGCAGATGATTTCATGAATGAATGCCTCCTTGATTCCGGACAGTAAACCTAATAACGGAACAGCCGTGCGCCATCTGAGCGGTTGGCGAATTTTCCGGCGGAAAATCGGCGTATAAGAAACCGGGGTGCGAAGTTTCCGTAACCGCAACCGCTAACGCTTCTTCTCCAGCTCCACGTTGTAGGCGCTTAAATATTGGCTGAGCCGCTGAATTTTATCGTCGAATTGCGCAATTTCCGATTCCGGCACCTTCGCAAAAATCAGATCCGCATGCTCGGCAAAATGCTCCCTCCACCGCAGCAGCTGCTCCATCCCCAGCCCGGTTAACCGCACGTACATGATACGCCGATCCTCCTCGGAACGTACGCGTTCGACCCACTGCTTCTCCTCCAGTTTATCGATAAGATTGGAAGCCGCGCCGATCGTAATGCCAAGTACGGTGGCAACGTCGTTAACCTTCAGCGAGTCTTCGTGTTCCAGCTTAAAAACGAGCGCCACGGCGGACGCGGGAACTTCCGCTTCCTGACTTAACAAGCACAGCGTCTGCTTCAGCCCGCGATCCAAATCAAGAAGGCTTCGCCACAAGCGGTTTATAGATTGAGAAGGCATGGATGCTTCACCTCAGAACGGTTCGAATATATTCCATCTTACATGAAACCGTCAGGAAAGGAAAAAGTTTCAGCGCGCGGCATTGACAACGAGACGCAAGCAAGTTATATTTTACCAAAAATACTTTCACAAGAATAGTATTTTTATAAAACAATTTCAGTTGGCTCAAGGAGGCTGTGCCTGTATGGAACGATTCAATCCTTCATTTCGAGAATCTCTGATCATCCCGCTTTGGAGCATCACGGTCATGTTGGTCGTCATGAATACAACGATGTTTAATGTCGCGCTGCCGACGGTCGCTCAAGCCCTGCATTTAACGGCTACCAGCGCTTCGTGGATCGTCACGGGATACTCCATTTTGTTTGCCATATCCTCCATCACCTACAGCCGCCTCTCGGACTTCATCCCGATTCGGACGCTGCTGACGCTCGGCTTGCTCCTGCTCGGTGGAGCGTCGATCGTCGGCATGCTGGCGACGAATTACTACATGCTGATGGCCGCCCGCCTGCTGCAGGCCATCGGCGCCGCATCGGCGCCCGGTCTCGGCATCGTGCTCGTGACGCGTTACATTCCGGTCGAACGGCGCGGACGCTCGATGTCGGGCATCGTCTCCGCCGCTTCGTTCGGCTTTGGCTTCGGACCGATCGTCGGCGGGATACTGACGCAATACATCGGCTATTCCTCGCTGTTCGCAGTGACGGCGCTCGTCCTTCTGGCGCTTCCCGTCTTCCTGCGCCATCTGCCCAAGCAAGCTTCGGCCCCCGTTCGATTTGACGGGTGGGGCGCGCTCTTCATCGGGGTCGGTGTAACGGGGCTGCTCCTGTACTTGACCGGACATCAATGGCTGCCTCTCGCGCTTGGCCTTGCTGCGCTCTTCGCGTTCTGGGTGCGCATTCAGCGCGTCGAGCACGCGTTCGTTCAGCCCGCCTTATTACGTAAACCTAAATACATGAGCTTGATCGCCATCAGTTTTGTCTCCTATGTACTGCACTTCTCCACCTTATTCCTGATGCCGGTCATCCTTACCCACTTATTCGGCAAAAGCTCTTCCGTCACCGGGCTGCTCATCTTTCCCGGGGCCATCTTAACCGCTCTCCTGTCTCCGCAGATCGGACGCTGGATCGACCGTCTGGGCAACGCTCCCGTCATGGTAAGCGCGCATGTCCTGCTGCTGCTATCCGCTGCCGGGTTCGCCCTGCTGTCCACGCAGTCGGCCTATTTCATCGGTGCCGCCTATCTCTTCATGAGCGTGTCGGTCTCGGCCATCGGCTCCAGCGTATCCAACGAGATGTCGCGCATTTTGGACAAAAGCGAGATTGGCGGGGGGATGGGGCTGTCGCAGCTCGCGCAATTTTTCGGCGGCGCGCTCGGCGTAGCCCTGACGAGCGCCTCGCTGGTTTGGCAAGCGGCGCGGCCGCTGGAGGCCGCCTATGCAGCCATCTTCTGGGTCATGCTCGCTGGTGCAGTTCTCTCTTTGCTGCTGTCCGTTCAATACGTGCGCGCCGGTCGCCGTAAACCGGCAGCAGCGCCGCTTGCCGCCTCCGAGTGATCCATGCGGCTGGTATGCTCATGAAAAATCCCCATAAAGCGAAACCATCCGTTATTCCGGATGTCCGCTTCATGGGGATCGCCTTGCTTAACCGAGGGCGATGTTATTGTTCTTGCTGCTGTCCGGTGTTGATGACGGCACAGCTTCCCGGATACCCGTCGTTCTGCATCGTTTCTTCCAAGTGCTCCCGCATCTCGCCGTCTCCCGGCAGGTCGGCTGCAAGCTTGGCCGGAGACTGATTAAACTCGACGTGACCCTTCGGTTTACGATCCGTCATTCGCCCTTCACTCCTTTTGGACTGTGTCAACTGCTCCGTAAAGCTGTATGCTCCCAGGCTAACCTGCAAACCGCAGGATAGCCTGGGCCCATACTTCCTTTACGGGAGGTATTGTTGCCCATAAGGCCCGAAATCATCACGTTCATCAGGCTGCGTATTGAGCCCGCCCAGGCCGGGAGGCCCTCCGCCGGTATCTCAGGCAAGAAAATCGTTCTACCCGTGCCCAGCCCGGCAGGAATATTCCGTCGACATGTGGAAGTTAGGCCCTATACGATCTTGCCCATAACGACCGGCCTTCGCCCAACTTTTTTCGCTTGCTGTCACAGATTGCTCCTCCTCTCCGTCCTATGCTTGAAACCGAACAAACGGAGGGGATTCCTATGAAAATGTATGATGCAGCTGTTATCGGCGGCGGTTTGGCGGGTCTCATCGCAGCAATCGATCTGGCGAGGGCCAAAAAGTCGGTCATCTTGTTGGAGAAGTCCAGCCGCGTCGGCGGCCGGGCCGTGTCGACCCGCAAGAACGGGGCCATTTTCAACCTTGGCGGCCATGCGCTTTACCCCGGCGGCGAAGCGTATCAAATCCTGCAGGAGCTGGGGGTCAAGCTTGAAGGCGGTTCGCCGCCGGCCAAAGGATTGGCTCTGTGGCGTGGACGCCTAACGACGTTGCCGGGCGATCCTGCCTCGCTGCTCGCCTCCAAGCTTCTCTCGTGGCCGGGCAAAATCGAATTGGGCCGCTTCATGTTAAAGCTCGGCAAGCTCGAGACTCACGCCCTTCCGAACATCGCCTTGCGGGACTGGGCCGAGCGGGAGATTCGCGACCCTATGGTGCGGCATTTGTTCTATGCGCTTTGCCGGACTTCCACCTACGTGCAAGACCCTGACCGCCAATCCGTCGGTCCCGTGCTTCGGCAAGTGCAGCGGTCTCTAAAAAGCGGCGTCCTGTACCTCAACGGAGGGTGGCAGCGGGTGGTCGATCAGCTTCACGATCTGGCCGTTCGCGCCGGGGTCACGGTGCTGAATAACAAGAACGTGACCGGCCTTTTGCAAGAGAACGGCGTCGTTCGGGGCCTTCAATGCACGGACGGCGAGCTCGTCTGCACGCCGAATGTGATCGCAACCGGCTCCCCTGCTGATACGTATCGGCTGCTCGGCGAGGCCGCCGAACGGACGGCGCTGCGGCGCTGGAAGAATGACGCGCGACCAGCCTCAGCCGCCTGCCTCGATCTCGGGCTGAATCGGCTGCCCGTGGCGGACCGGCATTTTGCCATCGGGCTGGATCAGCCGATCTTCTTCTCGCATCATTCGCGGGTGGCGAAGCTGAGCCATAACGGCACGCTGGTCATGCATCTGATCAAATACATCGGCAGCGGTGACAGCCATCCGCAAGCCGATGAACGGGCGCTGGAGCAGACGATGGATCTGCTGCACCCCGGTTGGCAGCAAGAGGTGGTCGCCCGCCAATATTTGCCGAACATCACGGTCGTGCACGACTATATGCATATCGGCCGCCAGGATTCGCAGCCCGGTCCAGCCGTATCGGAGGTGCGCGGACTGTATGTAGCCGGAGACTGGGCGAGCCATGGCGAAATGCTCGCCGATGCGGCGGCTGCCAGTGCCAGACGAGCGGCCTTGCGGTTGCTGAAGGACCTCGCCGCGACGGCGAATCACGCTATAACCATATAACGAACTGGCGCGGCGCTTGCTTCCAGGAGGCGGTAGGCGGCGAAGCTATGGAAGAGGAAGGGTGTTAGCTATGGAACCTAAGCACACGACCGAGCAATTGTATGCCGCCTACAAGCCTTTGTTATTTTCCCTGGCCTATCGGATGCTTGGCCGCGTCATGGATGCCGAGGATATCGTCCAGGAAGCTTTTCTTTCCTTGAACGGAGCCTTGCCCGAGCATGTGCGCCATCCGAAGGCGTATTTGTGCAAAATCGTCACCAACCGCTGCATCGATTTGCTCCGTTCGGCAAGCAAGCAGCGCGAAGTGTACGTAGGGCCTTGGCTGCCGGAGCCGCTTGTTGCGGAGGAGGACGGTTCCGGCTCCGGCTTAGGCGACCCGTCCCGCCACTATGTACAGAAGGAGTCCGTCTCCACCGCTTATTTGCTGCTGCTTCAGCAGCTCTCTTGGGTCGAGCGGGCCGTCTTCCTGCTGCGCGAGGTGCTGCAGTACGAGTACGACGAGATCGGCGAGATCGTCGGCAAGAGCGGCACAAACTGCCGGCAAATTTTTCATCGGGCCAAACGCAGCCTTGGTACGCATGCGGCGCCGGTCGCCGGGGACCCGCCCTCTACGGGCTCCGGCGTTCAACTGCACACGCCGGCCGCGGGGTCTGCAGCCGGCGGCCTGGTGGAGCAGTTCGTGTCGGCGCTCGCCAGCGGCGATATGGCGAAGCTGCTGCGTCTCCTGTCCGAGGACGCCGCGCTCTACTCGGACGGAGGCGGCAAAGTCACCGCCGCGGTTCGCCCGATCTTGGGAGCGGAGCGCATCTCCCGCTTCCTGGCAGGCCTTCTTGAGAAGGTGCAGGACGGCTTCTCCTATCGCTTCGCCGTCGTCAACGGGTATACCGGTATCGTCACCTACGTCCACGGGCGGCCGTTGAACGTCTTCTCGTTCCACGCCGAGAACGAACGGATCGAAGCGATCTATATCGTAGTCAATCCGGAGAAGCTGAAGCATGTGAAGTGAAGCGTGCGCAGCCAAAAAACCCCCATTGGACCCAAGTCCGACGGGGGTTAAATGTTATAGACGACTGCTCCGGCCGTCCGACCTAGCGGCCTTCCCGGCCTTCTACCCGACTTCCTTCCGCATGCGTCCGCTGAACTGGCTCTCGTACAGCTCGGCATAGAAGCCGCGCTGCGCCAACAGCTCCTCGTGCGTACCCTGCTCGATGACCGAGCCCTGGTTCATGACGAGGATCAGGTCGGCATGCCGAATCGTCGACAAACGGTGGGCGATGACGAAGCTCGTGCGCCCCTGCATCAGCTCGTTCATCGCTCGCTGAATGTGAATCTCCGTCCGCGAATCGACGCTGCTCGTCGCCTCATCGAGGAGGAGGATCGCCGGATCGGCGAGAATCGCCCGCGCGATGGTCAGCAGCTGCTTCTGGCCTTGCGAGATGTTCGACGCTTCCTCATTCAGCACGGTGTCGTAACCGTCCGGCAGCGTGCGGATGAAGTGGTCCGCATAGGCCGCTTTCGCCGCTTGCACGACCTCCTCATCCGTCGCTCCGGAACGGCCGTAGGCGATATTGTCGCGGATCGTGCCGTTGAACAGCCAAGTATCCTGCAGCACCATACCGAACAGCCCGCGAAGCTCGCTGCGCTGCATCTGCGTGATGTCGACGCCGTCAATCGTAATGCGTCCGCCGTTCAATTCGTAGAAGCGCATCAGAAGGTTGATGAGCGTCGTTTTGCCGGCGCCCGTCGGCCCGACGATGGCTACCGTTTGCCCGGACCGCACATCGATATTCATGTCCGCGATCAGCGGCGCATCGTCCTTGTAGCCGAACTTCACGTGCTCGAATCGGACGCGGCCCTTCGCCTGGGCGACGCTGCCGCCAGCTGCCTCCGCCACCTCTTCCGGCTCGTCGAGCAGCTCGAACACGCGTTCCGCCGCAGCAATCGTCGACTGGATGATGTTGGCGATTTGCGCCGTCTGGGTAATCGGCATCGAGAACTGCTTCGAATACGAGATAAACGCCTGCACGTCCCCGATCCGAATCGAGCCCCTCATGACGAGGAGCCCGCCCGCGACGCAGACGAGCACATAGCCGATGTTGCCGATAAAGTTCATCAGCGGCATGATTGTGCCCGAAATAAACTGCGCGCGCCAGCCCGCTTCATACAAGCGGTCGTTGACCGCATCGAACTGTGCGATCGACTTGCGCTCTTGACCGAACGCTTTCACGATCGGGTGTCCGGTGTACATTTCCTCCACATGTCCGTTCAGCTCGCCAAGCGACTGCTGCATCCCGCGGAAATGCTTCTGCGAACGCGGTGTCACCAGCCGGATCACCATAAAGCTGAGCGGCAGCGTCACGACGACGATCAGCGTCATCAGCGGGCTGATCGTCAGCATCATCACCACGACGCCGACGAGCGTTACGACCGAGGTGATCAGCTGGGTCAAGCTTTGCTGCAGTGTCGAGCTGATCGTATCGACGTCGTTGACGACACGGCTTAACGTTTCGCCGTGGGTGTGCGAATCGAAATATTTAAGCGGCAGACGGGCCAGCTTCCGATTGACCTCGGCACGCAGATCGTACACGACCTTCTGCGAGATGCCTGCCATCACATATTGCTGAATGTAGCTGAATAGCGTACTGACCACATAAAGACCGGCCAGCAGCAGGAGCAGGCTGCCGATAAACCCGAAGTCGATGCCTGCGCCAGGCACACCCTTCATCTTCGCCGTCATGCCTTCGAACAGCTTGGTTGTCGCGTCGCCCAAAATTTTCGGGCTGACGATGGAAAATACGGTGCTCAGCACCGCTGTGAGGAAGACGACCATGAGCGCCGTGCGATGCGGCTTGAGATAACCGATCAGCCGGCGCAGCGTGCCCTTGAAGTTTCTGGCCTTTTGCACGGGCATGCCCATGCCGGGGCCGCCGCGTCCGGGACCGAAGCCGAAGCCCTGAGCGGGACCGCCGGGTCTGCCGCCCATGCCGCCGGCTCCGCCTGAACCGCCGGCGCCTCCTTGAGAACGTTCGTGCGGACGCTCACTCATGCGATCTCCTCCTCCGATAGCTGCGAAGCTACAATTTCCCGGTACACGTCCGACGTCTGCAGCAGCTCGCGGTGCGTACCCATCCCGACGATTCTGCCTTCGTCGAGAACGATAATCCGGTCGGCGTCAATGACCGTGCTCACCCGCTGTGCGACAAGAATGACGCACGCATCCGCGGTTTCCGCCCGCAGGGCTTCGCGCAGCTTCGCATCGGTCTTGAAATCGAGCGCCGAGAAGCTGTCGTCGAACACATAGATGCCGGGTTTACGCACAAGCGCCCGCGCGATGGAGAGCCGCTGCTTTTGCCCGCCGGATACGTTGGCCCCCCCTTGCGAGATGGGCGAATCATAGCCGTCCTTCATGCCCCGGATGAACTCGGACGCCTGCGCAATTTCGGCGGCTCGGCGAACCTCTTCGTCCGTCGCCTGCTCCTTGCCGAAGCGGATGTTATCGGCAATCGTACCGGTAAACAGCAGCGCCTTCTGCGGCACAAGGCCGATCTGCGCCCGCAAGCTTTCCTGCGTCAGCTCGCGCACGTCGATGCCGCCGACGAGCACCTGCCCTTCCTCCACGTCATAGAAGCGCGGGATGAGGTGCACAAGCGTCGACTTGCCCGAACCGGTGCCGCCGATAATCGCTGTCACTTCGCCGGCGTGCGTCGCGAAGGAGATGTTCGAGAGCGCCTGCATCTCCGCGCCCGGATAGCGGAACGATACATTCCGGAATTCGACGGACGGTCTTGCCGAGCCCGCACTCCGCTTCCCTCCATCAGCATCCCGGATGTCAGGCATCATGCTCAGCACCTCGTTGATCCGGGCCGCCGAAGCGGACGCTCTCGGAATCATGATGAACATCATCGAAGCGAAGACGAGCGAGAACATGATTTGCCACGCATATTGGATGAAGGCGATAAGATCGCCTATCTGCATATGTCCGGCATCGATCCGAATACCGCCGAACCAGATAATCGCAATGCCGGCGAAATTAAGCACCAGCATCATCACCGGCATCATGAACGCCATAATGCGGTTCACTTGAATCGCCGTATTCGTCAAATCGCGATTGGCCCGGTCGAACCGCTCCTGTTCGTGACCGATCCGGTTGAACGAACGGATCACACGGATGCCGGTAAGATGCTCGCGCAGCACAAGGCTCAGCTTATCCAGCTTCGTCTGCACCGCTTTGAAGAGCGGACCGCCCTTGCGGAAGACAAGGAAAATGAATCCGGCCAGCACAGGCACGACGGAGATGATAACCATCGCCAGCGCAGCGTCCTTCGACAGCGCCATCACGATGCCGCCGATACACATCATCGGGGCCATGACCATCACGCGCATCATGATCGTCAGCACCTGGTTCAATTGCGTAATATCGTTCGTCGTCCGGGTAATGAGCGACGCCGTGCCGAGCCGATCGAATTCGCTTAACGAGAATCGCTCCACATGCCCGAACAGCCGGCTGCGCAAATCGCGGGCAAACCCGCTCGCCGACTTCGCGGACCACAGACTCGCCCCGACCGAGCACAAAGCGCCGCAGGCGGCGACCAGCAGCATCAACCCGCCGATGCGCCAAATATAAGGCGTGTCGCCTTGAACGACGCCGCGGTCGACGATGTCGGCCATCAGGGTAGGCAAATACAGCTCCGCGATCGATTGCAGGAACACGAGCAGCAGCACGAGCCCAGCCTGCCGGCGATAAGGCCTTAGAAAACGAAGCAGTTTAATCATAGGTTCACCTTCACTTTCCTTCGAATCCGATTCTTCAGGAATCCGTCTCCCGCTCCTGCGGCGGTTCGGCGGCCTGCGCACGGTAGTATGCGGCAACATCGTCGAGCAATTCGATGAGCTGTAAGCTGCGTTCGTGGCCCAAGTGGTCGATCAGTCCCTTCATTCCCTCCAGCATCGCTTCTTCCGCCTGCTCGGTTTCCCGTCTTCCGGCTTCAGTCAGCCGAATGCGCACAGCTCTTCGATCGTCCGGATCGGTACCTCGCTCCAGCAGCCCTCTGGCTACGAGCAAGTTAACCGTCTGTGTGACGGTCGGCAAAGAAACGCGCAGGATGCCGCTGATCTCCGACATCTTCAAGCCGGGCGAGCCGGCCGACATCCCCCCGCGAATGGCAAACAGCAGCATCGTTTCGCTTCGCGTACAGCCTTCGGCCGGTCGCCGGCCGCTCCAGTTCATATGCCGCAGCTGACGGAAGGCGCGGATGAGCTCATGGGAAGTCGTGTATTCAGTAGTCAATCGCAACAGCCTCTTTTCGCCTCGAAAAATTAATAACCGAAATATTTAGTTAGATAACCTAATTATATAGATATTAATTATTTACTGTCAACGCAATTCCGCGATGGGCATCGGAAGCGGCAGGAAGCACGCCGGGCAGCATCCGATGCCGCTCCAAACCGCCGTACGGCCCCGGCGTCCGATACCGCGATCAGCAAGCAGTATGCGGCATGCCCGCATCCCTTGCCCGTTCCGCTCATTCTTCTGAATAGCCGTATTCCTGCTCTTCCCGCCATAAGGCACATCTTATTCCAACTAACTTTATGTAAGCGAACCGCCGTGTTATACTCGAGAAAAGAATGAGTTCTCTCACCACACGCTTCAGGCGTATCCGAGAATGGAGGGCTGTTGATATGAACCAGATGTATATTCGACACACGGTAGGTAGCCGGCTGCTGTTGGATTCGGTGAAGCATACCGCCGATTTCGACATCCAGCCCGTTGACGGACAGTGGCAATTCGTCATCCGGCTTGCGGACGACAAGGTCGCTGAAGAAGTGCTTAAGTTCCGGGACGAGCTTAACCTGTTTGTCGTCGATGACGAGAAGCCGGACGTGAAGACCTGGTACTATTCCTCGGACGGACGGGTCGATTACGATAAGGCCGGACGCACCTTGACCATCATCGCCGACGCCAGACTCGATTATAACGTGTAGTCCGGCACGCAGCCGGACAAACGAAAAACAAAAAGGAAGGTGATCCCGGATGAGCAAGGAGCGCATTATTGAAGCTTACCGTTTCAGACACGCCTGCAAGAAGTTTGACGCTTCCCGCCGGATCCGTGAGGAGGACTTTCACTTCATTCTGGAGACCGGACGCCTTTCGCCAAGCTCCTTCGGCTTCGAGCCTTGGTCGTTGGTCGTGCTGCAAAATCCGCAAATCCGCGCAAAGCTTCTCCCCGTCACATGGGGCGGGCAGAAGCAAATTCCGACAGCCAGTCACCTCGTCCTTCTGTTGGCGAGAAACGCCTCTAGCCTGAGGCCAGACGCTCCCTATATTACTTCCATGCTGGAAGACGTGCGTAAAATCCCGCCAGAGCTCGTAACCGGCGCCCGCGATCGCTACCGGAAGTTTCTGGACAGCGATTTCAAGCTGAGCGGCAACGATCGGGCGATGTTTGAATGGGCGTGCCGGCAGTCGTATATCGCATTAGGCAACATGATGACGGCTGCAGCCCAGATCGGCATCGATTCATGCCCGATCGAAGGCTTCGACAAGGAGGCGGTAGAGACGCTGCTTCGGGCGGAAGGCGTTGTGACGGGCGACGATTTCGGTCTCGCCTGCATGGCGGCCTTCGGCTATCGTATCCGCGAACCGCGCGACAAGACCAGACGCCCTTTGGACCAAGTGGTGCGCTGGGTTTTGTAACCCGCGCAGCTTAAAGAGGGGCCGGCCTTTGTTTGAGGGCGGCCCCTCTTGGGCATGCATATTTGGTGCGCTTTCCACAGGCGGCTCCCCGCCAGCATCCGGCCGCTACGAGGACTTCACGATCCGAACCGCCGGTTCGTTCGGCCCGGCCGTGTCCCCTTCCGGATCGGGAAACAGCCGATCCATCCGGATCGCCGCGGCGTTCCGGTCTTTGAACGTCACATGGCTCCGCTTAAACCCGGTCGGCGACTCCAGGCCGCAAGAAGCAGCAAGCATAAAGACGCCTTCGCGCACCGTCGCCAAATAGTTGGCCGTCCGAAACCGCTTCTCCTGCACGACAAGTCCCTGCTTGAGCTCCGGCTTATGGCTCGTCACCCCGGTCGGGCATTCGTTCGTATTGCACTTGAGCGCATTAATACAGCCGATCGTATTCATCGCCGCCCGCGCGACGTTGATCAAATCCGCGCCGAACGCGAGCGCGATAGCCATCTTGTCGGCGGAGGCCAGCATGCCGCTGGCGAAAATTTTCACCCGGCCGCGAACGCCGTATTTGCGCAGCGTACTGTCGACGATCAGCAGTGCCGAATACAGCGGGAGCCCCAAAGAATCGGCCATCTCCATATACGTAGCGCCCGTTCCGCCCTCACCGCCGTCCACGGTCAAGAAGTCGGGCGAGCGGCCCGTGCTCCGCATATAGTCGGCCAGCTCCTCCACCGCCAGCTCGCTGCCCGCCACCAGCTTCACGCCGACCGGCTTGCCGGACAACGCGCGCAGCTTCTCGATGAAATCGAACAATGTCGGGATATCATGGAAGTCGGTAAAACGGTTCGGCGACTCCACATCTTGATCCCAATCCATCGGGATCCCGCGGATTCGGCGGATCATCGGCGTCAGCTTGCTCTTCGGCAGCTTGCCGCCGCGCACCTTCGCCCCCTGCGCCAGCTTCACTTCGATCAGCTTGACTTCCGGCCGCCCGGCCGTCTGCAGGAAAGCTTGTTCGTCGAACGTTCCATCCGCATCGACCCGGGAGCCGTTCTTGGCCGAACCGATCTGATAGATCAGATCCGTCTCCTTACGCTGCAAATAGCCGCGATCCACAAGCCGCTCAGCCGCGAGCACGTACGGATTGCGTTCCATGTCGAACACATCCATGGCGTCGTGCTCGATACCGCTCAAGTCCTTCATAATCTCAAAGGTCGACACGAGCAGCTTCCTGCCTACCAAGTCGTACACCTGAAGCTCCTCCGGTTGCTCCGGCCGGGGCAGCTTTCGGTCCCGCATCTCGTACACTTTGGACAAGTGATACGGCGACAGCCCGCCCTCTCCCGTATTCATCCAGGTGCCGGTTGCAATGGCAGCGCCTTGCGCCAGCGCCATCACCGCATGGTCGGACAACGAGCCGAAGCTCATCGCCGAGATGCCGATAAACCCTTGCGTCCGGTAAGGCTGCCGAACGTCGTTGCAGCCGCCGATGACAACGGCATCGCGCGCGTCAAGCAGCCAAGGCTTCGCCGACGTGAGATACCTTGTCTCCTTCCGGGAGACAAGCCCTTCCTTCACGATTTGATACTTATACGTGATCGAGATCGGGGACGACTGATCGACCGCGAGCTCATCCCCATTTTTAGGGAACATCGCGTTGTTCAAATAAAAGCCTTCCTGCGAGAAATCTTTACGCGAACCGAACCCGATGACGGTGGATCCGTATTTGCCCGCTTTGGCAATATACCCCTGCGTGTCCCGGTCGATCGGTCTGCCCTCTTTATCGCCCCAGATGAAATATTGGCGAAGCTCCGGGCCCAGCATTTCGAACACATACCGGAATCGGCCGATCACCGGATGCGTCCTCAGAATCGAATGCTGCTTCTGAATATATTTGTCCCATACATAGACCCCCGCTACCGTCAGCGGGAGCGCCAGAACGACGACCTTCGTCACGATATCGAGAATCGCCCACCATACATCGAACATTGTACCGCCTCATTTCCGTCTAAGATGCAACCTCATCTTTGAATGAAAACGTATACAAATTCTTCTGTTTCTTTCATTGCCGGCTCCTGACCAGGAGGTAGAGCATGATGGGGCGTTCGCCGACATGGGCTGCAGCGCCGCGCATTTCCACCCCTACCATCTTATTCCGGCATTCGAAAATTCGACTGGCGTTTCGCCCATTTCCCGGTATGAATCGCCGCGCGTCGGGAAGGCGAAGTCTGCGGCTGCCGTTCTTTGCGGCTCCACGGATCCGGCCTATCCCCCGGCCTCATCGCCAACAAAAAAACCGCGATCCCAAAGTTCGGACTGCGGTTATTATTCCAATATGAACTTTTCCTTCGCGTCTTATCGGAACGACTTGCGGTCCGCGTTCGAGTTGATAAGTGACGGGAGCATCCTGGTGTCGCTGACCATTGGAGATGCGCATAACGGGCAGCTCGGCTCGTGTTCGAACGCAAAGTTGTCCCGCATCCACCCCTTGCAGCCATCCATTGTACAAGACCAGATCGCGGTTTGCTCCGTAGGGATTTCCTCTAACGTCTTCTTACGAAAATTCATGAATACTCCCCCTTCTTATCCTTATCCGAAAAGAAAAACTGCTCTTAACAACCGTTAAGAGCAGCTAGGTTTCTTAGTAAACTTTAACGACGTTCTCAGCTTGCGGTCCGCGGTTGCCTTGAACCACATTGAATTGAACGCGTTGGCCTTCGTCCAAAGACTTGAAGCCTTCGCCTTGGATTGCGCTGAAGTGAACGAATACGTCGCTGCCGCCTTCAACTTCGATAAAGCCAAAACCTTTTTCTGCGTTAAACCATTTAACTGTACCTGTTTGCATTGTTTGTTGCCTCCAAAATTGTTTTTAACATGTTCATTTTTCCTATACGAAAAAAATTCACACATTGAAAAAAGTACCCTTCTAAACATGACACCTTTTTCAATATGCGAATTCCGGTTTCAAATTTTTCAATTACATACATCTTATCACAGCTGGAAGCAGAAAGCAAATACTATGATACTCCGTCCAAAGCAGAGGGATTCCCCGCCTGAAGGCTAGCTTCGAATACCGCCTTCGGTCCGTTTTCTCCTCGTCTTGCTTCCCCTAGAATAAAGACATGAACAACACCCGCGAAACCGGCCGCCGGCCGAATGAATCTTACCTGATCCCGAAAGGAGAACGAACCATGAATAGATTATACCGTTCCAGAACGGACAACAAAATGACGGGTCTTTGCGGAGGGATTGCCGATTGGCTCGGGCTTAACGCAACGCTCGTCCGGTTATTGGTCGTGATCGCCGCCTTCTGCAGCTTCGGAACGACGATGCTCCTATACTTTATCGTCAGTCTGGTAATCCCGAAAGCGCCATACGGCCCTAATCCTTACAACCAATCTTACACCACTTATTAAATTAAAGCGCGTCTGGACGAATATAACCGGCTGGCGGAGCAGTGCGAGAGGCAGGCGGTCGAGGCGTTGGCAGAAGAACGTACGGCGGAAGCCCGGCTGGCGCTGGAAACGCAGCTGCGCAGCGTACCGCCGACTCCCTAATAAAGACCGGACTGCCGGCCGGAACCTTGGCAAGCCCCCCTGCTTTGGCAGGGGGGCTTGCCTTGTTCTAGGAGTAGATGGCGCTGCCGCCTTCTTTAAACGCTTTGGCCTTCTCCTTCATCCCTTCTGCAACGGCCTGCTCATCCGTGAGCTTTTCTTGCTTGGCAAACTCGCGAATATCATGGGTGATCCTCATGCTGCAAAACTTCGGACCGCACATCGAGCAGAAATGGGCTGTCTTGGCCCCTTCGGCCGGTAACGTTTCATCGTGATATTCCATCGCTCTTTCCGGATCCAGCGACAGATGAAATTGATCTCTCCACCGGAACTCGAACCGGGCTTTGGATAAGGCGTTGTCCCTCTCCTGCGCGCCGGGATGGCCCTTGGCCAAATCCGCCGCATGCGCAGCGATTTTATAGGCGATGACCCCTTCGCGAACATCGTCCTTATTCGGAAGACCCAGATGCTCCTTCGGGGTCACGTAGCACAGCATCGCCGTACCGAACCAACCGATCATGGCCGCGCCGATAGCCGAAGTAATATGATCATAGCCGGGGGCGATGTCCGTCGTTAAAGGGCCTAAGGTGTAGAACGGGGCCTCCTTGCACACCTCCATCTGACGATCCACATTCTCCTTGATCTGATGCATCGGCACATGACCGGGCCCTTCCACCATCACCTGTACATCGTGCTTCCAGGCCAGCTGCGTTAACTCGCCTAGCGTCTCCAGCTCCGCAAACTGGGCCTCATCGTTCGCATCGGCAATGGACCCGGGACGCAGGCCGTCCCCGAGAGAAAAGGCTACATCATAAGCTTTCATAATTTCGCAAATCTCTTCAAAATGCGTATACAGGAAGTTTTCCTGGTGATGCGCCAGACACCACGCCGCCATGATGGAACCGCCGCGGGATACGATCCCGGTCACACGATTCGCGGTCATCGGTATATAACGCAGCAGCACGCCGGCATGAATCGTGAAATAGTCGACGCCCTGTTCCGCTTGCTCGATAAGCGTATCCCGGTAAATGTCCCAGCTTAAATCTTCCGCTTTGCCATGGACCTTCTCCAGCGCTTGATACAAGGGTACCGTTCCGACAGGCACGGGGGAGTTGCGGATAATCCATTCGCGGGTCGTATGTATTTGCTTGCCCGTCGACAAATCCATGATCGTGTCCGCCCCCCAACGGGTAGCCCACCGCATCTTCTCCACTTCCTCCTCGATCGAAGAAGCAACCGCCGAGTTCCCGATGTTCGCATTGATTTTCACCAAGAAGTTGCGGCCGATAATCATCGGCTCGCTTTCCGGATGGTTAATATTCGACGGAATAATCGCCCGGCCGCAAGCGACCTCGCTGCGGACGAATTCCGGCGATACGTTCTCCCGAATCGCGATGTATTCCATTTCCGGCGTAACGATCCCTTGTCTGGCATAATGCATTTGGGTTACGTTGGCGCCCGGCTTCGCTCTTAACGGTTGGCGTTCCAGGCCTGGGAACCGCTCCGGACTGTCCGGCTGTCCCTGCTTGTAGCCGTTGTCTTCGGGCTTGACGGCGCGGCCTGCATAAGCTTCCGCATCGCCGCGCTGCAAGATCCAGTTCAACCGGTTCCGGGGCAAGCCCTTGCGGACGTCCGCGCTGTACGAGCTGTCCGTGTAGGGGCCGCTGCTATCATACACACGAACGGGGGGATTCTCCTGCTCGGTACCGCCGACGGCCGTCGGCGTTAACGTAATTTCCCGCATCGGAACTTGAATATCCTCGCGGGAGCCTTGCACATACACTTTCCTGCTTCCCGGTATAGACGATAAATTCGGGACGACTTCCACTTTCTTGTTTTCGCTTGCCATTTCATTTCCTCCTCGGATGAATGTGGAGCAAGCGGAGAATTCCTTGTATACGCCAAAAAAGACCGCAACGAAGAAGCGGTCTTTGTGTGTACAAAGGCTAAGTCTTTTCCTCCGCTGGCATTACCCAGATCAGGTATTACGGTCGATAGCATTAGGGCTACCCTCTCAGCCTGGCTCACCAAGCTCCCGTGTTTATTCGGTTGTCGTAACTATCATATTACAGATCGCCCGTAAAAATCAATCCATAGCTTTTCGGGAGTCTGCCTGTCGGGAACGTTGCTTTTATCGCCCTTGATGTAGTATTTTGGGTATGAAGGGCTTGTTCGCATGATCGATAGACCAGGACGATTCCCCTTCCATCCGGACAGGGTAGATATAAAGGAGATTATCGCCATGAAGCTCGATCCAAACACGGAAACACCTGCCGGTTCAGGCTCCGGCGAACCGGACAAGCATTTGCGCGTTCTCGTGATGACCGCAGTCGCTGCCGAGCGAGACGCGGTGCTGCGCGGGCTCCGCGGATCCGGCAGATTCGATGTCCTGCTGGCCGGTGTCGGCCCGGCTATTGCCGCCGCCCGTACGGCAAGGGCATTAGCCTCGGCCGAGTACGGCTTGGTCGTAAGCGCCGGGATCGGCGGCGGATTTATCGGCAGGGCTGAAGTGGGGTCCCTGGTGGTGGCGAATGAGATCGTAGCCGCCGACCTGGGCGCGCAAACCCCGGAAGGCTTCTGCAGCCTGGACGAGTTGGGCTTCGGCTCTTCCCGCATCCAGGTCGACCCCAGCCTGACGATCCGGGTAACGGAGGCGCTGCAGGCGGCCGGACAGCCGGTTTATGCAGGCCCCGTACTTACCGTATCGACGGTGACCGGAACGGCGGCGCGAGCCTTGGAGCTGGACGTCCGGGTGCCGGGGGCTGCCGCCGAGGGGATGGAGGGGTTTGGTGTAGCTGCCGCCGCCCTCGACAGCGGCGTGCCGATCCTCGAAATCCGTGCCATCTCGAATGCGGTCGGTCCGCGTGACCGGACTGCCTGGCGTATCCAGGAAGCGCTGGACGCACTGGAAGCTGCAAGCACAGTATTACTGGAGGTGTTATGATGAACATTGCCTTTTCTCCTTGCCCCAACGACACGTTTGTTTTCCACGCCTGGGCGCACGGGCTGCTGCCCGGAGCTCCGAAGCTTGACGTCATGTACGCAGACATCGATATTACGAACACGCTGGCCGCCGGCCCGGACGGGCCGGAAGTGCTCAAGATCTCGTATGCGGCGCTGCCTTGGGTACTGTCCGATTACGCGCTGCTGCCGTGCGGGGGCGCACTTGGCAGAGGCTGCGGGCCCCTGGTGCTGACGGCCAATCCTGCAGTCAGCGCCAAAGGCCCGGCGGCCCTGAGCGGCCGGCGCGTAGCGGTACCGAGCGAGCGGTCAACCGCCTACCTGCTCTTCCGGCTATGGGCTGCTCAGCAAGTGCCGGGAGGCGTCGGCGAGATTGTGATTATGCCGTTTCACGAGATCATGCCGGCCGTACGCGATGGCGTGATCGATGCCGGTCTGGTGATCCACGAGGCGCGTTTCACCTATCCGTCGTACGGGCTCACTCTCCTGACCGACTTAGGCAGCTGGTGGGAGAGCGACACCAACCTGCCGATTCCGCTCGGGGCGATCGTCGCCAAGCGGTCGCTGGACCTGCAAGCGATCGCCGGCTGGATCCGCGCATCCGTCGAATACGCCTGGGCGCACCCGGAAGCGTCGCGCGATTACGTGCTAACCCACTCCCAGGAACTGGCCCCCGAAGTCGCCCAAGCGCACATCGACTTGTACGTGAACGAATTTACCGCGAATTTGGGAGACAGCGGATATGCCGCAGTGAATGCGCTGCTCAGCCGCGCCGCACAAGAAGGGCTGGTGCCGAAGATCGATCCGGCTGCCCTGCGGCTGCCGCAGGCATAACGGTCAGGTGGCGCCGGGTCTCACCTGCCGCTTATTTATTAAACACATTTCCATACTTGGAAACACGCGGCGGCTTTCCTAGCGAATGCCGCGTATTTCCGTCGTTTTCTCCGTTCTCGCGATCCATCGGGACAACGTCAACAATGGCGTCGGGATCGATGGAATGAATGAGGTCTCGCAGTGTCAGCTCTTCCAGCCTGTAGATGACCAATTGCAGCCTGTGCACGACCGCGCGATCCCCGCTTTGTATGCTTGCAAACCGTACCAGGTTACGCCCTGTCTCCCGTTTGACCGCTTCCTCCATGATATCCCCATGGCGGGTGTTAATCCGCATCATCCGATTCAACGACCGCACGTTCAGCAACCGATATCCTGCGATAAACGAAGTTGCCAGCACAATCGCATAAAAGACTGCATCGTATATCATCAGTTCATGTCTCACTTGGGTTCCTCCTCACCACATGGGTTAGAAGCTCCTTGACTCGACGCTTTTGTAACAGACTCGCATTCCTGCTGCTGCAGCTTTATCCCTTTTGTTTCTCACGGTTTAATCGGGATAGTTTAAATACGCGATCCAGGCCTTTGTATATCACTTTGGTTTCCTTCGTTAGCAGCGGCCCCAGCACCGCCAGAATCAATACGTACAGCGCCGCAAACGGCTGCACGATCGGCAGCAAGCCTCCCGCTTTGGCCAGGTTGGCCATAATAATTGAAAATTCGCCGCGCGCCACAATCGTGAGTCCGATATTCACAGACGCTTTCGGAGACAAGCCGGCGCTATGCCCGGCCCACATGCCTGCGGCGAAATTGCCGAGCAGCGTCAGCGCGACCGCGCCTAAAGACAGCCAGACGGCGCCGCCGAGCGAGAAGGGATCGATCGTCAGACCGAAGCTGAAGAAGAAGATCGCCCCGAAAAAATCGCGAAACGGTAAAATCAGATGCTCGATCCGCTTCATATGCTCGGTTTCGGCGAGCACCAGCCCGACGAGCAGCGCTCCGATCGCCTCCGCCACATGGATCGTTTCCGAGAACCCGGCGATAATGAACAGCCCGGCGAAAATGACGAGCAAGAACAGCTCATTCGAGCGAATATTCAACAGCCGGTTGAGCAGCGGAACCGCTTTGCGTCCGATGATCAGCACGAGCAGCATAAACCCGAGCGCGATGGACGCGGACAAGAGGACGCCTCCCAACGAGGAGGAGCCGCTGAGAACAAGACCGGAGACGACCGAGATGTAGATAGCGAGAAATACGTCCTCGAACATAATGATGCCGAGTATCATCTCCGTCTCCGGATTGGCCGTACGTTTCAGATCAACCAGCACCTTGGCCACGATCGCACTGGAGGAAATCGTCGTAATCCCCGCTACGATAAGCATCTCCAGAAAGGGAAGCCCCGCCACGAAGCCGAACAGGAGACCCAGCGTGAAATTGATCGCGATATAAATGGTACCGCCTACAGCGATGGACCGGCCCGATTTAATCAACCGCCCCACCGAAAACTCAAGCCCCAAATAAAAGAGCAGGAACAGAACGCCTATCCGGCCCAAAAAATCGATCAATGGCGCACTTTCTATAAACCTCAGATCAAAGTGCCACCACTCGAAGGAATGCGGGCCGACCGCCATGCCAACCAATATATAGAAGGGAATAACGGAGAAGCGCAGCTTGGCGGACAGCAGTCCGGCAAGCGCAATGAGCGCAATCGCCAACCCGATTTCAAATACGATGTAGTTCATAGGTCACTCACTTCCATTCATTAGAATATTTTTGAAATGTTTCTGCTGCCTCCTTTCTCCCGCTACAACAAGCGTCGATTCCGCCTTTAGGACAACTTCGGGCCCCGGATTGATATGCTTGGATTGCTTCTCGACAACGGCGATAATGGTTGCGCCTGAAGTTTGACGCACGTTCAGCTCGCCTATGGTTTTGCCGACGCATTTGTACTCGGGCTCCACCCGATACCATTCAATAATAAGATCATCCAGCGCCATTTCCATCGTCTCCAGCGCCTTTGGCTTGTACGTCATCCCGCCAATAATGCCCGCGACTAACCGCGCTTCATCATCATCCAGCGTAACTAAAGAAATACTCTCGTCGGAGTCCTCGTAATCAAAATGGTAGCATTCCCGCCTGCCGTCATCATGGACGACGATCACCAGCTTGTCTCCCCCCCGTGTCGTGATTTGAAATTTTTTCCCGATTCCAGGGAGATCGCTTTCTCGAATTGTCATATCGATAACCCTCCTATATTTAATTTTCCCTATCCTTAATCCGACACGTACAGAACGTTTCGGCGCAAGGTCCATGGTATCATTATCGTCTTATAGGGACAGTTTTCAGACAACAGCAAACAGACCCTACGCTGTCGTTTTTTTTAAACGAAGCAAGTGCGCATTTGATTATCGCATTCCTTGAAAAATTGGGAAGATTCAGTTTACAGATGAGCCCAGCACAAATAAACGTTCGGACATAACCGAAAAAAGGCTGTTCGTTCATGGAATGATCGCATGTCAGATTGTCAATAACCGACAGGGGCAGGAAGAAACAACTACACGAAGAGGGAGGTAAACTTAATGGGGGATAATAACAGCCGGGTTAAACGGCGCGCGATTTGCGGACGAAAGGAAACGCGGGCTTTTGGAAGCGCTCTCGAGGCGGCATTCTTCATAGCAAGCAGCAGAAAAGAGAAGGCAGAGATATGCCCTGCAAGCCGCAAGCCTTCGGTAGCCGAGGAGTGCTTCCGAACAGTCGCTTGGTTGGAGGTAAAAAATTCCATGCCATGAGACATTGAGGTGCGAGCCGATTCGCCGGCGCTTACCTCGAGACCGGGAGTCGGAGTAGCGAAAAGCATAAACACCATCATTAAAACTAAAGGAATCCAACGATTGGACGAGATATCACGCGAGAACATGCAAATACACCTCCTTTTCCGATGATTATAATGAAATTATACCATGTTTCAGCCTTAACATCCAGATTACTTGCGATTTAGGGCTGGCAAGTTTTCCCCATGCTGTATTAGGTATATATATTCACCAAACCATTTCCTCGTTCTGGATAAAGGCACACCTGCCTGAACATAATAAAGCCGATGATCCTCATATGCCATATTCTTGAACATGCGTGGTCAAATATGAACTCCAGGTGATGAATGATCATGTCCGTAACACTCGATGCCCTAAAACAACTCGTAGTGAACATGAATGATGCCGAAATCATAGAACGCCAAACCGGACAGGGTCATCCGGTGACACTTCTGTTCATTCGAACGTTAATCGATCAGGAGCGTTTGAATGAAGCCGTTATCGGACCGCTGAACGGCCGCTCTCACGACACGATCATCGGCAGTCTGGCGGCCCCCCATGATGCGAAAATCACGGCTTTGAATGAGGCGAGGAAGCACCTTCTGCAAGGGTCCGTGCTCATCCATGACGGAATCCGGGACGAGTGGTGGGCCGTGCCGTTACCCAATCCGTTGGCCCGTTCCATCGAAACCTCCGAAACGGAAAGCATTATATTCGGACCTAAAGACAGCTTCAGCGAACAATTGGAACAAAATATTACTTTAATTCGCAGGAGGCTTCCCTTAGCGGCGCTAAAAACGGAGACATTTACGCTTGGTTCCCTAAGTCAAACAACGGTTGTCCTCATGTACATCGATGGATTGACCAACCCGGAGTTCATATCCATAGCAAGAAATAAAATAACGGCGATCGACTTCGATCTTTTTCTGGATTCCTCCCATGTTGCCGCGTTCATGGAGGACCAGAATCACAGTTTGTTTCCGCAGTTTATGCAAACGGACCGGCCCGATTCCTGCGCGTATTCGCTTGGGCTGGGTAAACTTGTATTGCTGGTGAACAATACACCGTTTGCCTTAATCGCTCCGATTACCTTGTTCCATCTGTTTCAGTCCCCTGAGGACTACATTAACCGTTGGCTGGTGGCCAGTGTTTTGCGTTGTCTTCGATACTTTAGCTTTTTCCTGTCGATCACGCTGATTCCGATGTACGTTGCCTTAACGACGCACCACTATCAGATGCTTCCGCTGCAAATTCTTTTTGTTATCCTGGAATCGAGAAGCAAATTGCCGTTTACGCCGTTCTGGGAAGCGTTTCTGATGTTGGTTACGCTGGAAATTCTGAAAGAAGCCAGCTTGCGGATGCCGACCAAAACAAGTCAAACCCTTGGGGTGATCGGCGGGATCGTCATCGGACAAGCGGCGGTGCAAGCCGGCTTCGCCAGTCAGGTATTGATTGTTCTGATGGGTATTTCGGCCGTTGCCTCGTTCCTGGTTCCCAACTATCTGGTGACCAAATCAAGTTTGATCATTCAGTTCCTTTTTCTGGCGCTCGCGTCTTTATTGGGTATCCCCGGGATGGTGCTCGGTTCGACCGCAGTGCTTGCTCATCTGAATGGACTTACTTCCCTGAAACAACCTTATTTGGCGCCTGTATCCCCCTTTTACTGGAAAGAATGGATGGATCTTTTCATACGCGGTCCTTTGCGTTTCATGAATGTCCGTCCTGAATCTTTAAAGCCTTTATATAAATGGCGAAAACAGCCAAAGGAGAAAATAACTTGACGTCTTCTTCACTATTCAATAAAACGTCTCCCTATGGCGGCGTATACGCCATGTTTCTGGTAAACCGGCTTCAAATGCTTTACTTCGTCCTGGTTATGCCTGCGTTTTTAGTTCATCCCTATATGATCTGGGCCATTATCGCCATGGGGTTATTATCGCAGGTTAATCTGATCATGCTCTCCAGATGGTTTGCTTCCGATCTTTCTGAACAGGGCTATGAAGGATTTGTGCTGCTTTTTGGCGAGCGGACGGTGCGTTTGCTTGCGATGGCAGGCCTATTGTTCATCTTGATCAAGATCACCGTTGTCACGCAGGGCTACACCGATATTATTCATCAGTATATTTTTCCGTCGATGAACCGGAATTGGCTGATTCTTTTTGCCATCCTGATGAGTTTTTACTTGGCGGCTCAAGGCATGGAGAACATGATCCGCTTTATCATGATCGCTTGTTTAAGTACGTGCTGGATGGTTATCGTCTTTGTTCCCTTTTATTTTTCGCCGACTGCATCGCTGACCGATTTATATCCGCTGATCCCTGCAAGCGGGTCGGCGTTTACATGGAAATCGCTGTTATTCATTTTGTCCGCCTTGTCAGGTCCGGAATATTTGATCCTGTTAACCCCTTGGCTTAATCCGCGGCAGAAGACGCTGAAATATTTTACTGCTGCAAATGCATACACAATTTGGGAATATTTGTTTCTGTTTATCGGCGCGTTATTATTTTATGGTTCCCACTACTTGAACACGATCAAGTTTTCGATTGTGAGTATGGTACGATACTTGCAATCCCCGGTTTTTGAGCGCGTGGACATCTTTCTGGTGTCGGTACATATGATTTACTTCATGTATGTGATGGCTCTCTTCTTGTTATTATGCTATGGGGCTGTGCGGATCATTGCAGGCAGAGTACACGCCAAGACCAGCCAGATCGGGCTTCTGTTAAGCGGTACGGCTGTACTTCTCTGTATGTTCGCGGTAAGCAATTGGTTTTGGGATGCAGGAACCGATCAGAACATGTGGCTCAGCCTGCAGAGCTGGTCAGGCGCATGTACGTATCTGCTCGCTCCCGCAGTCCTTCTGATAACCCTTAAACGAAAGAGGCGTGTCTAGCTATGCGGCATATCCAAAGGTGTGCGTTAATGGTCGTATTGAGCGGTTTGTTGCTGCTGACAGGATGCGCCCCGTTCGTGGAGAACAATATGATCGAGGAGCTTTCCCCTGTCATTTTCTGGTCGCTTGAGGATGCGGGTGAAGGGAAGCTGACGATCAGCACGCTGGTACCGCCGCTGATTAGGGAAAGAAAGCGTATTCTCAAGCTGCAAGTCGATCTCATTAAACAAGGGGGAAGGGGATTTAATTTGCTTTATTACCGCGAATTGAAAGCCGGACAGCTTCGAATGCTGTTAATCCATGAAGACCTTGCCAAAAAAGGGATCGATTCGCTGCTTAACAACTTATTGACGGACCCCGATATTTCGCATCGCCTTTATCTGGTGATCGTAAAAGGAAGCTTTGACGATTACATCAACAGTCAACTGCTAAAGCAAGAAAATCTTGATTATTTTCTTTACCGCATGCTCAAACATTACGAGAAAAAAAATCAAGGCGAGCTGACGATCGTCAATCTGCATCATTTCATGAAAAAGCTTTACTCTCCGTATTCGTACCCGATGCTGCCTGTCTTCAAGGTCAACAACGAAAATTTTACTTACTGAAGGAACCGCTTTCTTCAAGCATGACAAGCTTATAGCAAACGTTAAACAAGCCGATGACCAAATTATCCAGCTCATTGACAACGATCGTTACCTGAAATTCCTCCCCATACCGGAATTATCGGTCGCTGTAGGTCATATTCGCTCCAAGGTCGATGCGCGAATCAATGAAGATCATTCGTCCATGTATATGCACGTCGATCTGAACGGCCGGATTGAGGAATACCGGGGGAATGAAAATATATTGGAACCCGGCCAATTAGCCGAGCTCAACCAGGAAATAAAGTCCTACCTGGAGAAACAGACTACAGCCCTGCTGCAAAAAATGCAGCGCTGGAAAGTCGATCCCTTGCAGCTCGGGAATGTCACGCGAACCCCATTCTCGAAGGGCGTCCCTGAACAAGAATGGATGGATCAGTGGGAGAAAATGAAAATTTCCGTCACTTATGATCTTCACTTTCAGCCTTTGACCAATGTAAATCCATGAATGATACGGGTGCCGACTGGCAAATAATAGTATTCGGAAACTTTAATCCGAAAGGGGTATACCATTGAATCACGATAAGAAAAGCGAAACGAGCCCCAATCTCTCCGCAGCGAGCCAAACGCTGACGACCCGTCAGGGGCATCCGGTCACGGACAACCAGAACATCCGAACGGTTGGCAGCCGGGGGCCCAGTACGCTGGAAAATTACCATTACCTGGAGAAGATTACCCACTTTGACCGTGAACGCATTCCGGAGCGGGTCGTTCATGCGCGGGGAGCCGGAGCCCACGGTATTTTTGAGGCCTACGGGAAAGCCGGGGACGAGCCCATTGCGAAATACACCCGCGCCAAGCTGCTCCAGCAGCCGGGAAAACAAACCCCTGTCTTCGTCCGATTTTCTACGGTCATACATGGCACGCATTCGCCGGAGACGCTCCGCGATCCCCGCGGTTTTGCGGTTAAATTTTATACCGAAGACGGCAATTGGGATATGGTGGGCAATAACCTGAAGATCTTTTTTATCCGCGATCCGTTGAAATTTCCCGACATGATTCACGCCTTCAAGCCGGACCCCATTACGAATGTGCAGGATATGCAGCGCTTCTTCGATTTTGTATCGTTAAGTCCGGAAGCTACCCATATGATCACGTTTCTCTTTTCTCCATGGGGGATTCCCGCCAACTACCGGCAAATGCAGGGCTCCGGCGTCAATACCTACAAGTGGGTAAATGAGGCTGGGGAAGCTGTGCTCGTAAAGTACCATTGGGAGCCGTTGAAGCAGGGAATTAAAAACCTGCTGCAGCCGGAGGCCAACGAGATTCAGGCGGTGAATTTCAACCATGCGACACTGGATCTGTACCAGGCCATCGAGCGGGGCGACTATCCGGAGTGGGAGCTTTGCGTTCAAATCATGAGCGACGACGAGCATCCCGAACTCGATTTTGATCCGCTGGATCCTACCAAGCTGTGGCCTACCGATCAATTTCCTTTCCTGCCGGTAGGCAAGATGACGTTGAACCGCAACCCCGAGGACTATTTCACCGAAGTCGAACAGGCCGCATTCGGTACCGGCGTTCTGGTGGACGGGCTGGACTTCTCGGACGACAAGCTGCTGCAGGGGCGCACGTTCTCCTATTCCGATACCCAGCGGCACCGCGTAGGGACCAACTATTTGCAGCTTCCGATTAATGCGCCGAAGACACATGTCGCAACGAACCAGAGCGGCGGACAAATGCAGTATCGCCCGGACCGCGCCCCCGGACAAAACCCTCATGTGAACTACGAGCCCTCGTCCATGGGCGGTTTGCAGGAGGCGCCCAAGCGGGGCAAAGATCACGAGCCCTACTACGAAGCGAAGCTGGTCCGCCAGAAGATCGATCGGACGTGCGACTTCAAGCAGGCCGGCGAGACGTACCGGTCATTCGAGGATTGGGAACGGGATGAGCTCATTAACAATCTGGTCGATGCGCTCAGCATGTGCAAGAGCGATATCCGCGAGCGCATGATCCGTCATTTTACGGAAGCGGACGCCGACTACGGCCGGCGTGTGGCAGAAGGGTTAACCCGGGCCGATCAGATCAAAATCGAAAGCGGACAAACCGATCCTGAACAAGCTGTCAAGAAAGCGCAGCAAAAGGGACACGAAGCAGAGCCTTATTGAGAAGAACGCCGCAGGCATACGCCTGCGGCTGCTTGCTGTAACGGCAGATAATTGTAATGCGGGTGCATTTACAATATTTTCTCAAAACAATAGTAAGGCGTACTCCGGAAAGGAAATTGGACGGCTCCGGTATGCATATACCCGGCTCGTGTATACATCGCTAATGCCGTCTCATTCGCGGAGTACACATCCAGCCGGATGCTGGAGCATCCTTGCGTTAACGTATATTGCTCCGCAAATTGAAGCAGCTTCTTCCCGAGTCCCATTCCCTGATAATCCGGATGAACCGCAAGACGATGAATACAGGCTGCTTTTCCCTGACGATCTTGCCAGTTTACTTGTAAATATTTGGAGCTTTGCTTTTCATCCACGACGACCGCCGCAATGACGGCCCCATCCTGCTTCACCCCGAACAGGCAGCCGTTCTTGAGATCGTTATGAATGACGAACCGATTCGGATAGAAGCGGTCCCATTGATAAATACCGTTCTCTCTGAGGTGACTCGTAACCGCTTTGTACAAATGCATCACGCTCTTATGATCCTGACGCTGCAAGGCTGCAATATGCATAGCTACCCCCCGATTCTCTTCTTATTCCGACTGAAGCTTGATTTGTTCAAGACGCCGGGCAGATTTCTTCCGATAAACGACGGTCCATACAATAGCCGCGCCGACAAAACCATACAGCACGAAGTTGGACAAAGCCAGAAATTGCGAGGTGGTCAGTTGAAACACCAGGATCACACGGACAACCGACTCCAGAAGCAGCATGCCCCCCCAAACCAAGGTCATTAATCGCATGACAAACCGGAAATAATCATATTTCCAATTGTCGGAAATGTCCTTATTGAGAAATCGGACAACCAGGTAAAACATGAGCGGACGCTTGAACAAAAGAGAGCCCAGAAAGACGAGTCCAACCGCTCCCGTAATAAGCGACTCCCGAACCAGCAATATTTTCTCGCTTCCCCCGAAGGATACGAGTACAAGCGTCAGCACCAAAGTGAAAAGCATTAACGTCCCGAACGCATCCAGCTTCTTGTGCTTGATCAAATGAACGACGTTATCCGCGAGCGGCACTAGCGTTGCAATGGATAAGGCCGCTATACTGCTCATGTAATGGGATAACCATTCATAAATGGCCCAAGGTGCGAGACCGTTGATCAACAAGGCAAAAATGACGTATTTACGGGTGGACATTTCGTATCCCTTCCTTTTCCGAGCACTTATTTTTGTTGTATACCGACCGTCGGTATGTTATGTATTCCATAATACAGACCGTCGGTCGGTATGTCAAGCGTTTTTGGAAGAAGTTGCTTCCGGGGCATCCCGATCATCTTCTGCATGTCCGTCCTATTGGATAGGCTTTGTGAATAGCATAGTATGGATAAACGTGTAAAGGGAGATTGTCCATGCTGACTTATGTGGTTCAACAAGGCGATTCGCTTTATCTCATCGCCAGACGGTTCGGAATTACCGTAGAGGCTTTAATGAAAGCGAATCGTCTGACTTCGTCCGTCCTTTACGTTGGCCAAACGTTGACTGTTCCTGTAGCTTTGCCGTTCATGTACCAAGTACAGCCGGGCGATTCGCTCTACTCGATTGCCCGGAGATTCAACACGACCGTAGATGCGATCATGGTCCTGAACAGCCTGACATCGGCATCGCTCTATGTGGGCCAAAGACTGCGAATTCCCGTCTATACCGAGGTGGTGGTCACGGTCGAAACGGCCAATGTGCGCAGCTATGCGGGGACGGGGTTCTCGGTCATCGCCCAAATGGACCGCGGCGCCCGTCTTCCTGTGACCGGGATTGCCGGCGATTGGGTTCGGGTTCGGCTATATAACAACAGGCCGGGCTGGATATTCCGCGACGTCGTCAACCTGGTTGCGCATGACGGCGAACGCCCGATCAAGGAAATATTGGGCTATTATACGGAAGAAGAAGGACCGACCTTGCCCAGCTCCCATCAGGTCTTCGTGCAGCAAAGCGCCCAGCTGTCCAATGTCGGGATGTTCCATTTCCGTATAAACAGGGAAAGCCCGACGCAAGTCGAGAAGTTTCCCGTGTTCGATGATTCTTATATGCGGCAAGAGGTCGAGTTCGGTCACCGCCACAATGTCAAAATGCTTGCCACCATTCATAACCTTCTATATGAACGGGGCAATCAGGAGGTCAATAAGGAAGTGGTCCGGCGGATGCTGGCCAGCTCCGATACCCGCAAAGGGTTTATCCAACATGTGATCCGTCTTCTGCAAACCTATAACTTCGACGGCGTGAATATCGACTTTGAAGATGTTCATTACGAGGACAGAGAATTGCTTAACTCGTTCTATCGGGAATTGGGCCGGGAATTAAAGCGTTTAGGGTATTATTATTCCGTCGCTGCCCCGTCACGCACTTCTGACGAACCGACCAATCCTTTCTCCGCTCCATTCAATTATGCGCTTCTTGGGGAAGTTGTCGATGAGCTGGTGGTCATGCTTTATAACGAGCACGGCTGGCCGGGAAGCGGCCCCGGTCCGGTCGTTTCCATCGGATGGATGGAAAGCGTCATCAAATATGCCTTAACGAAAATGCCGGGCCGAAAAATTACGGCTGCCGTTTCCGTATTCGGTTTTGATTTCAATTTGACGACCGGCCGGAATACGTATGCGACTTACGATATGGCGATGGACCTTGCGAAAAAATACAATAAAACCATCACTTTCGATCAAAAAACACAAACGCCTATGTTCGCTTATACGGATGAGTCCGGCAACGAGCATGAAGTATGGTTTGAGAATGCGGCGAGCATTCGCGCCAAGCTTCTGGCGGCCCAGCGCCTCGGCATCCGGGGAATCGCCCTTTGGCGGTTAGGGATGGAGGATCCCGATATATGGAGGATGATTGCAGACGAATTTGTCGTAGAGAAAAGTATTGCGCCTTGAGCAAACCCATTCACTCCCGCATCCAATACGGCAGCCAAACGTTTCCTTTTTCGGTATAATGAAAGGCGTATAGACGTGTTTTGTCATGGGGGGGATGCCTGCGTGTTTAACGAACAAGAAAAAGAAGCCTTTTACAAAATCATTCACACGAGAAGAGACGTAAGAACCTTTTTAACCGATCCGATTCCTCCTGAAACGATCATGAATTTGCTTGATGCGGCACATCATGGCCCTTCGGTAGGCTTCATGCAGCCATGGAATTTTATTTTAATAACGAAGGAAGAGATTAAGGCAAGGCTGGCTTGGGCAGCCGATAAAGAAAGACGGGCGTTGGCCATCCATTACGAAGACGGCCGGCAGGACCAGTTTTTAAGCTTAAAGGTGGAAGGCATCAAGCAGGCGCCGCTGACCATCTGTGTCACGTGCGACCCCACTCGCGGAGGTTCCCATGTCTTAGGACGAAATTCGATCCCGGAAACCGACATCTTATCTACGGCTTGCGCCATACAGAACATGTGGCTGTCAGCCTGCGCCGAGGGTCTTGCTATGGGCTGGGTCAGCTTTTATAAAAAAGCCGACGTCCGTGATATTTTAAGTATCCCTCCCCACATCGAGCCTGTTGCTCTGCTATCCGTTGGATATACCGAGCATTATCCCTCCAAACCGATCCTGGAAGCAGCGAATTGGGAAAAAAGAAGAAGTCTTACCCATCTTATCTTTCACGAATCGTGGGGAACCGCCTGACTCGGACGGCTAGGATCCCCATCTCCCGGTGTGGACGGATAAAGCCGAAAAAAGGCAGGCGGGCTGTGCCCCCTGCCTTTCCCTTATCGTTACGCTTGCTTAGAAGCTTCAATTTCAATCGTAAATTTAACCTCATCGCCGATGAGCACTCCGCCTGTTTCCAGGACAGCGTTATACGTTAAACCATAGTCGCTGCGTTTGAGTTTTCCTTGCCCGCTGAATCCAACTTTCTCATTCCCCCACGGATCTTTGCCCGCACCCTCGAATGTGACGGAGAACGTTTCGGAACGAGTTACGCCATGAAGCGTCAGATTGCCGGTCACATCGTATTCTCCATCGCCGGTTTTGGTGATTTGAGTAGATTGGAACGTCAATTTCGGGTGTTGCTCAATATCGAAGAAATCGGCCGAGCGCAAATGATTATCGCGGTCGTTATTGCGTGTATCAATGCTGCTTAAGTCGACCTGCAATTGAATATCGGCCGATGTGAGGTCTTCCGGATCGGCTTCAATCTGGGCCTCGAAGGAATGAAAGGCTCCTTTAACTTTAGCAATCATCATGTGTTTAATCGTGAAATCGATACTGCTGTGCGTGGGATCGACGTTCCATTTCGATTTAGCCATAGATATGATGCCTCCTAATGAAATTTACTTACTTTTAATTATCGGCTTATAATTTATTATCTTATAATCATTCTATTTGTTTATCCTGATTTTGTCAATCCTGTCTTGGAAAATTTTGTTTTGATCTCCTTCGGTTTCCTGACACTTGGCTTCTTGGCCGTGATCAGCGTCGCTTACCGCTCCATGCTGCGCTCGCCTTACTCGAACTTCCAGCAGCTTAAACTCAAGCTGCCGTATTGATAGCTTCGGTGCGATAAGCTCGCCCTTCGGTTCGGGTCGCCGGTTCCCATAGCCAGCAGTAAGGGGATAAAATGCTCCGGGGTCGGCACGGCTTCCCGGGCAAACGGCGCCAAGCGATCGTATTGAAATAGCGCCTCCAGATCCCATGCTGTCAGCTTGTCCTCCAGCCAGCTATCAAATTGTAAGGCCCAATCGTTGACACGGGACGATCCTCCCCACTCCAAGCGCCGCAAATTATGCACCGTTCCCCCGCTTCCGATCATCAATATATGTTTCTCCCGAAGGGAGGATAACGCTTTGCCGATCCGGTATTGCTCGGCATTCGACAAATGACGGTTGACGGAGAGCGCGATGACCGGGATATCGGCCGCCGGATAGAGCAGACGCAGGACGACCCAAGCGCCGTGATCCAATCCCCGGACGGTATCGATTCCGGCGGCAATGTTCTCTTGCCGGAATAAATCTTGAATCTCGCTTGCAATCGCCGAATCGCCGGAAGCAGGATATTGAACTTCGTACAGCTCCTTTTGAAACCCGGAAAAGTCATAGATCGTACCATACGATTCGGCGCCGGCGATTTGTTGTTCTCTGCTCTCCCAGTGGGCGGAAAACAGGACGATGGCTCTCGGCTTCGGCAGCTCTGAAGCCAATTGCTTCAGAAAGGCCGTGTATTCATTCTGTTCCAACGCCAGCGACGGGGCGCCATGCGCAATAAAATAGGAAGGGATCACAGGTAAGCTCCTTATCGGTTATTGTTGGCATCTTGCAGCAGCCATAGCGTGAAATCTCTTCGATTATCGGAGGTCACCTCATGGGCGGCCGCATACGTTTTGTACGTGACATGGTTGGACAATCCGCGGAAATAGGCATGGTTCGCGTCGCCCAGCTGCTGCGGAAATACGAGATCATACTCGCCGTGGCAGATGAAGACGGACATATTCTTCACCGATTGATGCGGGTATTCGTGCTGCACGAAAGCCGGAATATATCCGTTTAAGGCAACGATCCCTTTCAACTGCTCTCCCATGACCAGCGCCAGCGACATGGAAAGAATCGCACCCTGGCTGAAACCGAGAAGGTAGCGGCGGCCAGGGTCAATGGCGTATTTATCGGTAGCGCAGCGGATAAAACGTTCCAGCTCCCGGATCGATTGATCAAAGTGTTCGCGAATCGGATTGCCGATGCTTTTAATATGGAAATAAGCATACCCGCTCCCTTGGGACAGATTTCCGCGGACGCCGATCACAATAAAATCATCCTTCAACCCGTCCAATAACCCCATCATGTTCTTCTCGTTAGAACCAAGTCCATGCAGGGCGAAAATGGCCGGATACTTCTTCTCGGGGTCATAGGAAGAAGGCAGCTGCACGTCATACCTATAGTCGATAGTCACGGAATCAATCTCCCTTCATTTGTATTCTTATAGAATACTTAGGTTCATATTTGTTAACTTTAAACTATCATGCGACGCTTGGAGTGTCAACCGTTTGTTTGGTATTATGAATATTATATATTTACGACTAAACCAAGGGGCATTCATGATGAATATCGGAGCTACCATTCGCGCTATACGCAAACGTAAAAAACTAACCATTCCCCAGCTGTGCGAGGGAACCGGTCTATCCAAAGGGTTTATCAGCAATGTCGAAAATAATAAAACCTCTCCTTCCATCGCTACATTAGAGAGCATAGCCGCCTTTCTCAAAGTGCCTCTCCCTTATTTGCTGCTGCACGAAGAACAACGGATGCAGGTGACTCGAAAGGAAGAAAGAAAGCTTACCACAACCGGCAAACAAAAATTGAAGGTCGAGCATCTCTCGGCACAGGGAGGACTGCGCATGATGATCGTCGAATTCCCCCCGGGGGCAACGACCGGCGATAACATCCATGAGGGAGAAGAATGCCATTTCGTCTTGAAAGGAACCCTGCTGGCAGAGCAGGGCGAAGATTCAGCCGTACTGGAAGAAGGGGATTCGTTCAGCTGGAACGCCAGTGTCCCCCATAAAGTAACGAACACCGGCGAGGGTCCTGCGCTGGTGCTTATCTCCGTTTACAAGGAAGTGCATTCATATGAGGAGATGTAGCAGGTCGAATCGACAAAATTTACACTTTTCTGGAATATTGACATATCGGTATTCGACGATATAATGAAGCACATGGATCCTATTTTAATTTTTAAAGCTCTATCGAACGAAACGCGCCTGCAAATTCTTCATTGGTTGAAAGAACCGGAGAAATACTTTCCCTCCCAAGAAGGCGGTGACAGTAAGAAAATCGGGGTTTGTGTCAGCCACATTCAAGAGAAAGCGGGTTTATCCCAATCGACCGTTTCTCAGTATCTGTTAATGCTGCAGAGGGCCGGTTTGTTAGAAGTGAACCGCTACGGCCAGTGGACCTACTACAAGAGAAACGAAGCCGCTCTGCAACAGTTGTCTGCTTATATCCGGAATCAACTTTAATAAAGCATGCCCAAGATACATGGCTGAATTTCTTCCGACTGGAAATTCAGCCATGTATATATTGCGTTTAATATATCTAAAAATTTAGATATGTAGATATGTGAGTTTGTAAATTCGTGGATGGGAGCGGGCGAATACAATGAATTCAATTGAACAAAATAGAGCATATAAGCAAATGTATGCCAAAGATAAGCTCACCCTCGGTTTCTTTATCCCGATTGAAGCTCATAAAGGCCGTGACATTCCGACCATGGAAAACCAGGCTCAACTGGCTCGCCGCGCAGACGAGTTAGGCTTCTCCGCGCTCTGGTTTCGCGATGTTCTTCTGCATGATCCCTCTTTCGGCGATGCGGGCCATCTGTATGATATGTGGATTTATTTGACCTATATCGCTGCGGGCACCAACCAGATAGCGCTTGCCACCGGCAGCGTTGTATTGCCGCTTCATCCTCCGGCACGGGTTGCAAAAATGGCGGCTTCTTTAGATCAATTGTTTCAGCAGCGTTTGATCCTTGGCGTTTCGTCCGGAGACCGCATGTACGATTTTCCGGCTCTAGGCGTTTCTCATGCCGATCGATCCGAGCTCTTCCGGGAATCCTTTGCTTATTTGCAAAGGGTTATTTCGGAATCGTTCCCTATCATTTCCTCACCTCTCGGCGTCATGCAAGGAAATGTAAACCTGATTCCCAAACCGGCCGGAAGGGTGCCTACCTTCATTACGGGCTACAGCCAACAAACCATAGAATGGATTGCCGAGCATGGAGACGGATGGGTGTACTATCCCCGGAACGTGGCCAATCAGGCCCGGTCCATTGCGGAATGGCGCAGATGCATCGAAGAGAAAACACCCGGCGTGTTTAAACCGTTCTCCCAGTCGTTATTCATCGATCTGAGCGAGGATCCGGACGAAATGCCTACCCCGATTCATCTGGGGTACCGGCTAGGCAGGAACTTGCTGATTGAACTCTTGGAAAGCTTCCGGGAAATCGGGGTCAATCACGTCGCGCTCATTCTTTCCCTGGGGATCCGGCCGGCTGACGATGTGCTTGAAGAGCTTGGACAATTCGTCCTTCCCCACTTTCCCACCCATACGCATGAACACATGCATAGACCTTAGGAGGTAACGAAAGATGCTTATATCCATTTTGGATCTTGCCCCCATCGTTGTGAACGGTACAGCGGCAGATTCGTTCCGCAATACGCTTGATCTCGCGCAGCATGCCGAAAAGTGGGGCTATAACCGTTACTGGCTTGCCGAGCATCACAATATGCCGGGGATTGCCAGCTCGGCCACATCGCTGGTTATCGGCCATGTCGCAGCGGGCACCAAGAAGATCCGCGTAGGCTCCGGCGGCATCATGCTGCCCAATCATGCTCCTCTGGTCATTGCTGAGCAGTTCGGGACGCTGGAATCGCTCTACCCGGGCCGCATTGACCTGGGGCTCGGAAGAGCCCCGGGGTCCGATCAGCTTACAGCCCGGGCTCTGCGGCGCGGTCTGGGAAGCGACGGTCATGATTTCCCCGAGCTGCTAAGCGAGCTCCGGGCCTACTTGAACCCGGCAGCCGCCGACGCCCGTCCGATGGGCGTGCGCGCCATTCCCGGCGAAGGTCTGAATATCCCGATCTGGCTGCTCGGCTCCAGCGGCTTCAGCGCCCAGCTGGCCGGCCAGCTGGGCCTTCCCTTCGCCTTCGCCAGCCACTTCGCTCCGGATTATATCAAGCAGGCTTTAGAGCTGTACCGCAGCAATTTCCGTCCATCGGAAGCGCTGGATAAGCCTTACGTCATGATTGGCATTAACATCATTGCCGCGGACACGGACGAAGAGGCCCGTAAGCTGGCTACGTCACAGGAGCAGCAATTCCTGAACCTCATCCGCGGCGGCACCGGCCCCTTGAAGCCTCCGGTAGAAAGCATGGATGCTCTGTGGTCTGTCCATGAAGAAGCTATGGTTCGCAGACAATTGAGTTATACCATTGCCGGGAATAAAGAGACGATTCGGAAGGAATTGCCTGCTTACCTTCAAGCAACGCAGGCCGACGAATTGATCGTCGCCGGGCAAATTTATGATCATCAAGCCCGTTTGCGATCCTATGAAATTTTAGCCGAGGTCGTGCAATAACATAAACGTGACCTATATGAAGGACCTGGCCGAGTGGCCAGGTCCTTTGTTGTGCACATCCATGAATCAGACTTTCCCCGTGCCGGTTCTGCTCTCCAGAAGCGCCCGTTAAGGACGAATGCCCTCGCTGACCGGCGCCTGCTTGGGAAGCCACGTCTGCTCGAGCAGCAAGGCGGTCAAAATCCCCACCAGCACGCCGTTACTCATGATATACTGCAAGACCGTCGGCAATCCGGAGAAAACGGCTTGCGGCAAAAACATAACTCCTGTTCCAAGCGTAAGCGAAAGGCCAAGGATGGTCAGACGCCGTTGATCCAACGTTTCTTTCAGGACCGAGCTGATCCCAATCCCGACCATCTGTGAAAACAACGCCAGCATGGCTGCATTCGCAACGGGCTCGGGCAGCGTGGAGAGGAACGCGTATACGAACGGAAAAAAAGAAGCCGCGGCAAACGCCAGACAGGCGATAAAGAACGGAAGCATCCGGGTCTGACCGGTCGTGCGCACAAAGCCTGAAGAGACGGAAAAGGGAACGGTTGCTATCGTTGAAAATACGGACGCCAGGATTGTCGATACACCGCTGATCAATCCGCCCTTCTCTAAACGACCTTCACGGCCGACAGGTTGGCCTGTCATCTGCTCTCTTTCACTAAGAACCTGCCGCATAGAGGATACCGAAACGATGACACTGGAAACGAGTACAAGCGAGACCATGACCGAGGAAATGAACGTGCCTGCGTCCAGCCGCGGCAATCCCCATGCGAATAGATCCGGTAAGGATACAAGTGCCGTCGCCCGGGGCATACTTTCTCCCCCGTTCACCAGCACAAAGACCACCCACCCGGCAATCATCCCTGTGAGGACCGCATAGCTTTTCATCCAGCTTTTCCCCCAGATGGAGAGAGCCAGCACCAGGAGGAAGACGGAGAATGAAACGGCGACATTGCCCGGTTCAATCGGGGTCGACGTCCCGCTGAACCCTATCATTCCCTTTAACATGGCGCCGCTTAATTGAAAAGTGAGGATGATCAAGTAAACCCCGTTGACCAGAGGTGTAAATAACTTGAGCATCTTTTCCATCCAGCCCGCCGCCCCAAGGACCGCCAAAATCGTGCCCGCCAGCAGCATGGAGCCTTCCAGCAGCCGCAAGTTCTCCATGGGATCCTGTTGATTTAAGAAAGCCATCTGCCCCATTAAAACAAAAACCCCAACCCAGATGCCGGCCGGACCGTCAACGATAGGCAAGCGGTGACCTAACCATCCCCCCAGTAAAGTCGATACCCCCACGACAAGGAACGTGCGCTGCATGAACCCGGAAATTTCATCGGCGGGCAGTTGATAGGCATGACCGATGATGATCGGAAACGCTATAGATCCGGCAAGCAAAAACATAAACCATTGAATGGAGGCCATAGCCGTTCCCCATGATCCGTTTTTCATTCTTGATCTCCTCTTCTTCCTCTTCGTAATGGTAACCGAATAATGACATTTATTCTCTAAGATTACTCTTACTCCCCCTGCAGCTCAAGATTTTTTTGGCATCCGCGTATAGGGATAAGTGCCCTTTTCCCGCATGCCGGCATATGATGCAGTATGTTAAGCGAAGGATCCATGGCTGTACGAAGCAGTGAGAGGCATAGATCCGGCGCGACAAAGCTCAACTTCACCGCGGGAGGAAAAACATGAATCAACAACAACTATCCGGACAGAACCCCCTGGCAGTCCCCCCATCCTACCAGCCGATGCAGCCGGGTCCGGCTCAACCGTCAATTTATCCTTGGCCTCGTCAAGACTACATCCTGTATGAGGACTACTTTCAAGACGTACGCGATCATGACTACTATTTTCATGATGATTATGTTCATGACTATTGGGATCAGCCGGAGCCTGCCTGGCACCATCCGTGGGATCATCACGAACACCGCTACTCTTGGTGGCATGACGGGCTGTGGTACGATAACTCCTACCCTCCATCCCTCTTGCCGGCTTATCCTGGCTTTATCGATTAAAGAAAGCCGACACCCCTACTACGGGTGTCGGCTTGAGTCCTATCCAATATAGCGGCTAGTTTCCTTGGATAACTAGCCGTGCAAACCTCCTTGCAGCCTTGGGCGATGCCGATACGGGCCGACTGCGATTTGGATCAGACTCGTTTTGCCTTGCGGCGTTAACCGGTAGATCTCATCGCACACAGCCGCATCAAAGGCGAGCAGCGGATGTCCTCCCATCCCGAGAGCGGATGCCGCAAGCAGTAACCGCTGCACGAGCATTCCCGCTTCCATCTGTTGGATGCGGTATCCTCTGTAGCCCAGTTCAGACTTGTAGTGCTCCTTGTCCCCCGATACGTGCAGGCAGAGCGGCACCTGGAACAGATTGACAATGTCTGGAGGCGTCCCCTGCAGCAGCCGGAACCGGTGGTCACCGGGACGTATGGGCCGCAGCGCATGAGCTGAGCGGTCATAGCGGTAAGCGCCATCCGGGACGCCTTCTACATGATGTAAACAGCCATGCAGCGATACCCGGGACTCCGGCGGCCGTCCATGCGCTCCATCCAAGTCGTTCCAATACGGGAAGGATGCCGTCGCCTCGTGAAGCAGCGCGGCTACTTGCAGCCGGCTTACCTTGGCCAACGCGAAATCCATCGCCGGCGAATACCGCTTTCGGCAAGCCGAAGCCAGATCATAGGACAATCGCTTCACAAGAGGCAAGGCCACCGCCCGATCCCCGCCCTCAGCGGTTCGTCCTTCCCCGACCTGCCGGAACGATTCCCTCGAATCCAGCCGGGACGCTTCATTCATGCGGATCAGCATCGGGTACTCCACCATTCTCCGCGACCGCACATAGTGGTCGTGCCGAACCGCAGGCAGCTCCTGGCCTAGTTGTGTGGCCGACCCCATCGTGCCTCTGTCGCTCCCGACCCCGAACCATGTGACCGCAGGCTCCACGGACAAAGGAATGACGGCGTACACGCTCTCCTCATTCTCGTTGAGCCCTATAAGATGGTTGACAGCCCGGTCGAGAAACTGGAAGTAAACCCCCGAAGCAAACTTGTAGCGTTTGGCCACCTCCAGCAGCTGCCCGATCAGCACGCCGGCATCCAGCCCTTGAAGGCGGTATGAGAAATTATGGTATTTAAAAAAGTTTTTCCAATACATCGCCGACACAAAAACGGCGGCGAAACAAGCCGACACCTCGCAGCGGCCGCCAAGAGCCCGGGCCAGATACGAATCGAAATGTCCTTCGCGCAGCAAGACCAGGCGATGGTGCGCGGCATCGTAGTGGTATACCCCGGCAGGCAAATCGTCCAGTTTCAGATACACGTACAATTCATTGGCATACAGCCCCCCGCCGGACGGGGCAAACCGCCGGCAGGTTGAGCTCAGATCCGCGGTTTGTTCCGCAGGATCCGACCAAAAGACGGATTGACTGAACTGCGTGAGTCCATAGGTGTACCAGAGGAAATGACCGATTTCGCGAAGAGCGGGCATCGAGGGCGATACCCGTCCCTCAAGCGTCAGCGGGATTTCAGCAGACAACGGGACCGTAGGCAGCCCCCGGTAGAGCTTATAGGCAAGCGGTGCGTCTTCCCAATCCACCTCCCAGTCCGCGGGTTTGTTCTGGTCGATGTCAACATGCAGATGGCGCAGAAAGGCATCCAGACTCATCTTTCCCTCCTACTCGCGTTTATGGAAACGGATGCGGATGCGGATTAAGCTGTTCAAGTGTGAGCGGCTGCTTCACATAGCCGAGTTCGGCCGGAACCCGCAGCACCCTTTCCAATCCTGTCAAGCGCGTCAAGTGATGTCCGAATGTCATCGGCAGCATGCCCGGTATCAGTACTTTCACACAGTGCAGTCCGTTTCGCCTCATCTCCGCCGTCGTCTGATTCACGACGATGACTTCGAGGTTCAAGCGGTTGAACACTTGAATCAAACTCATCAGATCATCAGTCAGATCGGCCCGTCTCTCCCTTGGCTTGAATTCCTCGTTAAAGGTTCGCAGCGGGCGCTTCTCATCGAGCAAAAAGTGCAGGCGTTCTTCCGCCTGCGGCAAACCGTACAGCATGGAGTGGTGTTCCATCTGCTGCACCAGGGACGAATCTTGGAGCATTCGCGCATATTCCTCCCGGTTTGCCTCAAATTTCTCGTCCATCGTCCGCATCATACCGGCCAACTCGTAAATCGCGCCTTTCACCGCCCGGATCGGGTCCAGATGGGATCCTGCTGCACAGATGAGGTTCAGCCCGGTTGGCTTCCTGTTTTTCGCCACGGCCCAGACGCTGGGGATCCCGTTCTCCATCGTCGCGTTAAATACATGCAGATCGAATCCCGCCACGGCCTGCACACGCTCGACCATCAACTGCAGCTCCTCGTCGTCCGCTGAACGAAGCTCGAGGCGCGGGAGCGGCAATTGCGCGTACCAGGTCAGCAAGAAGGAATCGCGCTCCACGATCTCCAAAATACCGTAAAATATAGCTTCCTCCAGGCTTCCGCCCAAGGCGCAGCCGTTGGAGGTTTCATAAACGAAGCCGTGTCCGCAGCCCAAGCTGTAATAGGAGAGCAGCTCCGGAACGAGAATCGGCCGTTCCTGCAGGAACGAATAGCCCCATACCCAGTCGATTTTACGATCGGGATGAAACGGCTTGAACGGAAACCTGGGACGCTCATACTGCGCCTTGTCGTGCACGCCAACCTGGAAAGGGTTGAGCGCTTGGTCCCGCAGACGGCTGAAGCTGTCGCGGATGACGGTCCGCTTGCCCCGGGGAGTAACGCCGCCGTAGCGCTCCAAAGCCTCCAGAACGGCGGTCAGCTCGCTTTCCGCATAGGAGTGCGTCCGGCCCGCCGAAACTTCATCGCCCGTGAACAGCGGCTGGTTCACCGTTACATCGGCAAACGGCGACACGAGATCTACCATTTTTCCGTTCAACAGGCCGGTCCGGTAATCCAAGTAGTCTTTGAGCAAAACTTGCTTCAGTTCGTCCAGCGGACGGCAGCGGAAGCTGTCCGGGCTGCTCTTCGGATTAGGCTGCAGCGAAATGTGCGCAGCTTCCGGCGAATCGTCGGGCACTTGCCCGCAAACGGAACAAAGCGGGTTGGGCAGGAAGAAGTGAAGCGAGCTGCGCAGCGTTTTCAGGTTGATGGCATATACCTTGTCTCCCAGTAAGGCCGGTTCTCCCTGAAGCGCTCGCCGGGCTTCCGCCGCGAGCAGGTGAGCCGCCTGCAGCAGTCCTGTGCGAGACGCCCACGCATCGCGGCGGAAGCCCTCGTGCGCAGCCAAGCTTTGCCGCAGCTCCCACATTTCCTTGCGGTCTCGCCCCGCCATCAGATGCCGCATGTCGGCGCACTGCGAGCACCCGGGGATACCCGGGCGAACCAGCGGTCCGATGAGGCCCTCGCCGAAGTGGACAAAGCCCCGTAACCAGGCAATGCCGGCCGACTGGAACACCTCTTCGGCCTCATGATACGCGGAGGGATGCCACGCATCATGCAGCAGCAACGCCAACTCCGCTGCTTGCGGGATGCCATCTCTCAAGCCTGTTTGACGAACGACCTGATATTGGGCGGACAACTCGCTGCATACATAGTCGGCCAACAGTCCATCTCCGACAACCGCGACGACAGCGCTCATTGATGCTCCTCCTCTCGCCATACCACGCCGAACGCACCCGCCAGCTCCTCTTCCCACAACGGTTCCGCCGTCAGCTCGAAGACTTCGAGCCGCTTCTGATTCCGCTTCAAGACCTGCAGGGCCGATTGCAATACCTTCGACTGCTCCCCGTCTTCACACGGGGAAATCACGAGGCTTTGCCGTGCGTTTCTTTCAGGCTGCAGGGATAACACCTCGACGGCTTGCGTCAGACGCGCCGCCGGATGTTGTACCTTCAGCAGCGCCTGCTGCAAGGCTTGCCGCAAGGCCAGCGTCGCATTCAACCCTGCACTGCCGTACCAGCGACCGCCCGTTCCGATCCACGCTACGGGGAATCCGCACAGTTCCTCCCCCAGCCCGATCATCGGTTCTCCTTGCAAGGTAGTCAACGCCTGTAAATAATACCGGCAGCGGTCATCCTCTACCGCTCGAAGCCGCAGCGGAATGACCGTTGTCTGCCGCTCCTCTTGCCGCTTGCGCAGTTCCTCGTCCAAACGATGACGCAGCCCGCGGCTAACGCCTTCCGCGACGGTTGCCCCTGCTCCCACACCGACGAATTCATGCGGTTGCACAAGCTTACCCTCTGCCAGCGGCCGGACCATACGCGACAGATACGCTTCGATCCCGGCCAGTCCCGCTTCCCTTCGCGCTTCCTCATGCGTCAGTCCCGCAGCAATGATGTCCGGCAGCGGCATAACCGGCCCCTCCGAGAGCGGATCGGCCGGCCGGACGCGGCATAGCGCCAACGGCAGCTGCTTCAAGTCGCCCTCCTCCCAACTGTGGAAAATGCCCGATTGCGGCGATGTCAGCTGGTTAAAGAAAGGAAGCAAACCCCCGGATTCATCCCCGTCCTTGCTGTGTTCGAGCCGCACATCGAGATCTTGAACCCATTGGACGGCGGAACGTCCGGTCACCAGCGGATGGGGGACGAACGTATGCCAGCCGCCTTCCAGCGTCTCCAGATCAAGGAGGAAGAATTGATTGTACAATTCCGCTTCGGTCATGCCCGTAACCGTTTTAAACAGCTCAAACACAATGACATTCGCGAGCATCGCTCCCGCTACGGAAGAAAACGGGTGCAGCTGCGGGTCTTTGTCGATGGCGGACCGGTGTATCCGGCGCCAAGCCGACTCCCAGCACCCCTCGGAGTCCGGGTGCACCACAGGGCCGGCGAAACCGACCTGCTGCATACACATGGCGGGGAGAAACACCTTCTTCTCAGCTCGGCAAACCGCATGAAGAGCCCTCAGTTCCTCGGTATTGCCCTCCTCCGACACATACAGAATCGAATGAAACGGCTGCACGGCTTCGCGCCAGCTCTCTTGCAGGCCAACCTCTACAAGCGCCGCCTCGGGATCGGCTCTGCGGGCATGCGCCTCCAGTTCCGCCAACCGCCACCGGTGGGCCGGCTCCGACTTCGTGATCAGCACGTGGACCTTAGGCATGCCGGATTCGAACAACGCCGCAACGAGCGAGGCCAGGAAGGAACCTGAGCCGACCGCCAATACCGGGGCTTCCCGATAGGATTGGAAACGGTACGCGCCCGAATCGCCGAAATTGTCCAATAATTCAATTTGCGGGGCAAAGTTTTGGAGAACTTCGTCCGGCAATTGATGCGGGCGGTCTTGACTCACATCCCGGACAAAACCGTTTTCGTACATTTTTCCTGCGATTTCATACACCCGATCCCGATACGGTTCCGGTAATCCGTTCGTCAAATCGTCCAACGTGTACTTGCCGTTGAACACCGGGATCAGCTTCTCGATCCATTGATCGATCGTACTGCCTTCCAACTTGAACGAGCCTGAGTTATTTCGAAAATAGACATGGCCATCTGGATCAGGAAGAAAAAACGTATCCCCTTTCACTTTCAGACGCATAGAAGGATTCAAACCCGTCATTCCGCTCCTCCTTACCGCGAGCAGCTTTATAAGCTGTGCCCTCACGTTTTATCTTTATCTTATGTACGGCTTGTTGTCCCACTTGCCTAATCTTTTTCTTGTTGAGAAAAAACCCCTGCGAAACAAATGCATGGTCTGCGCAGGGGTTGCCTTTTCTGCAATACCAGCCGCGGTTTCCTTCAGAAAACTAGCCTGCGAAACAACGGTGGGCACAACCGCCGCAGCCGCCGCAGCCACCGCAGCCACCGCAGCCGCATCGGAAGCCGCCGCAGCCGCACCGGAAGCCGCCGCAGCCGCACCGGAAGCCGCCACAGCCACAACGGAAACCGCCGCAGCCGCATCGGAAGCCGCCTCCGCCGCACTGGAAGCCGCATAGTCGAGCCGGATCGTACTGGCCTTGGTACTCCATAGGTACCATCTCGCCTGCTTGGAATTCACTAATTTTCAATTGTTGAAGCTCTTTTTTGAAATCATCCATGATTTAACCTCCGAAAATTTAGTTTAGTTGGAGTTTTCCGCGTAACAGGAATGTGCAGGAAGCACGAGCTTTAGGCAAACGCACCATCCAACATATACTGCAATTTATGAAGGAGGCTCCGCTCTTGTTACTGATTTTCTCCTTTTTCTTTGCAGCCCTTGGCCACATGCAGGCCCCATCCCGCTTCCATCGGCGGAGATTCCAAAGCTGCCTATACCTTCTTGCCCCGGAAGCTTCCCCGCATCATGGAAAAAACAAATAAGGCACCCTCAACAGGTGCCCTTACCGCTTACCGCACAATGAGAAATATATTTCCGCAGATTGCGCATCGGACCTGATATCCGAACGCCTTCATCCTTGTTCCCTTTCAAGGACGAAGGCTATTCCTTCAGTGTGTAGCCATTGATCTTCAAGTGAGCTTGAAACATCTCCGCTGCTGAAGGCAAGTTCTCTTTCGAAGGCCACGTGTCAACATCCCAAATTTGAGATTTGTTTAAAGCTCTGGAGCAATGGATAAAACATTCCTCCACCTCAACCACAACGCTAAGTAAAGGAGGCTCTTGGTTCGCGGGCCACTTTGGCATAACGTCAGCGGTTTTGACTACACAGGCACGTCCATTAATCCGCAGCACTTCATGGAGTCCGGGGATGAGAAAGAGAAGTCCGGCATGAGGGTTGGATAAAATGTTAAACATTGAATCCCCCCGTCTGTTGCCCGGTTTTTCGGGGATCATCAATCGACGCTCATCCAGAATGTGCACAAATCCCGGCTGATCCCCCCGGGGGGAAACGTCGCATTTCCCTTCTGCGCTGCTGGTCGAAATGAATACAAGTGGCGACATGGAGATGAAATCCTGGGTACGTTCATCTAACTGAGCAACACTTTTCTTTACAACCGCTTGGTGAGGCGTCCCTACCAGCTCTCTTAACTCGTTCTGCGAACGAATGGAAAGTTCAAAAATATCGCTACCGTCCATGGTTGAATTCCTCCGTCTTCTGGTCAAAAATGGTCATCGTCATCCGCCTTACTTCACTCTCATCAGCAAATACACAAAATACGGTGCGCTAACCATGGAAATGACCAGTCCGGCGGGAATCTCGGTGGGCGGCAAGGCGTTTTTTCCAATCGTATCCGCCAGCAGCAGGATGAGCGAGCCCAACAGCGCCGCTGTCGGCAGCAGCATCTGATGTCTGGGCCCGACAAGGCGGCGGGCGATATGGGGAGCGATGAGGCCCAGGAAGGAGATTCCTCCCCCGGCAGCCACACCGAGACCCGCCAGCGCCACCGCCAGCACGAGAAGGATGAGGCGCTCCCGGTCTGCACGAACACCGAGTCCCATCGCCACCGGACTGCCCAAATTTAATACATTAAGCGTATGAGCTTTATACAGCGTGTACGGAAGCAGCACCGTATACCAAGGCAGCAGCGCCCATACAAACGACCACTGCGTCGTCCACAAATCGCCCGACAGCCAGACCGCCGCTTTCATGAAGTCAAGCGGATTCAGCCTCAGCTGCAGGGCAATCAGGATAGCGCTCAGACCGGCGTTGATGCCTATCCCGACCAGAATGAGACGAGTGGCTTGAAGTCCGCGCTTCCAGGCAAATACGAAAATGAAAACTGCGGTCAATAAGGCCCCGGCAAAAGCAAAGAGCGGCAGCATGAACGTGCTTAGCGTGCTCAGCCCTCCGGTTGCAGTTTGAAACAAGGTGATATAAACGACGACCGCTAACCCCGCTCCCGCATTAATCCCCAGGACGCCGGGATCCGCCAGTTCGTTGCGCGCCGCGCTTTGCAAAATAGCCCCGGAAACCGCCATGCCGGCGCCAACGAGGAGCGCCAGCACGATGGAAGGCAGCCGAATGTGCAGCAGGATCAGCTGCTGTTTCTCGCTTCCGCTGCCGATGAGCGTCCGGAATACTTCGCCGGGTGACAGCGAAACGGCGCCGAGGTTCAGGCTGACTAAAGCGACAAGAAAGAGGAGCACCGCCAGCGCCAGCATCGTCCAACCAAATTTACCCGGCATGCTGTTCATGAGAACCGTCCCCCTTCTCTTCGGACTAAATACAGGAAGAACGGCACGCCCATGGCGGCTGTCACTACGCCAACCGGCGTTTCGTACGGCGGACTGATCATCCTTGCCCCTACATCGGCCAGCACCAGCAGAAAGCTGCCCAGCACGGCGGAAACCGGAAGCAGGAAGCGGTAGTCCGGCCCGACCAGCATGCGGCTGATATGAGGGACAACCAGTCCTACAAAGCCGACCGCCCCCGCTACGGCAACCGAGCTGCCCGTTAACAGCAGCACCGCGAAGACCCCGAGTATTTTAACCAGCATCACATGGATGCCCAGTCCCTTCGTCACTTCCACTCCCAGATTGAACAGCGTTAACGAGCGGGCGAGCAGGAGGGCCAGCGGAATGCCGATCGCACCGGCTGCCGCAAGCATCCGAACCGCCTTCCAATCGGTATTGGCCAATCCGCCGGCATACCAGAAGCTCATCTCTTTCGACACGTTAAAATGCAGCGCCACCACGGAAGTGAGCGAGCTCAGAAACATGCCGATCGCCACACCGGCAAGAGCCAGCTTGACCGGCGTAATCCCCCCTTTGGAGACGGAGGTAATCGTAAAAACAAAGAAGGCCGCGAGCCCCGCGCCGATCATCGAAGCGGCTGTCGCCCCAAGCGCCGAAACGCTCGGGAACAGCGTCATCGTGATCACGAGAGCGAACGCCGCCCCGTAAGAAACCCCTAGGAGCGAGGGCTCCGCGAGCGGGTTTCTTGTCATCGCCTGCATAATAGCGCCCGATATCGCGAAATAAGCGCCAATCAATATGGCCGCCAGAGCCCGCGGCAAACGGATTTCCCCGACGATTTGGTGAGTCGTATTACCGGCTTCATAATGAAACAAAGCCTCCCATACGGTTGCCAGCGTCAAGTTTTTCGTCCCGTAAACAAGAGAAAGGGCCAGCGCCAACAAGACACAAATGATGCCGACGGAAAACATCAAGCCGGTTCGCGCCCCCCGCCCCGCGGGTGCCTTGATTTGTCCGAACTGGTTCGTTGCCAATTACATTCAACCTTCCTAAACCGTTAATAGGGTACTGATGAGAATTATTATCATTATAAAAGTATGTAACGCTTGTTTCAATCACTTTCGCATAAAATAGCCCGATTATGAAATTAATGGATGTTGACGATTATCTTGAGAATGGTTATCATTATCGTCGGAAACACATTCTAAGGAGGCCACTATGCTATTTCGCAAACAAACGATAGGATCGACCATTCTTATGATCTGCGCTTTATTCCTGCTGGCCGCATGCGGCAGCAATGACGGCAAGAGTACAAGCGTAAACGAGAGTCATAAACAGGCTGGAGCGGAATTGAAAGTAACGGACGCGATGGGCGAGGTGACCGTTCCCGCAGACGCCAAACGCATCCTCGCGCCGCACCTGGAAGATTCGCTGATAGCACTGGGGGTAAAACCTGCGGCCCAATGGTCGATCGGCGCTACGGTGCTCGATTACCTGCAGACCGATTTGAAAGGCGTGCCTACAATCGGTTGGGATTTGCCGATCGAACAAACGATCGGAGCTGACCCGGACCTGATTATTTTCAGCTCGGCATCGGCTGTCCAAAACGGGCAGTACGAAAGCTATAAAAAAATCGCCCCGACTTATATTTATAAAGATGCGGATAGCGCTGACTGGCGGAAGCAGCTGCAGATCATGGGCCAGCTGCTCGGCAAAGATAAGGAAGCCGCCGATAAGTTGGCCAGTTACGATGCGAAAGCCAAGCAGGCCAAGGAGAAGATCAAGGCGGCAATCGGCGACCAAACAGCCGCGATTCTTTGGGTGATCGGCGACCAGTACTATCTGTTTGAGAATAACCGGTTTGCGGCGAACGTCCTGTTCGGTGACCTCGCGGTCGCTCAGCCGAAAATGATCCAACAACTGCCTGCGGCGGAGAACACCTGGAAACCGATTGCTCTTGAAGCATTGGCCGATCTCGATGCCGACCATCTGTTCCTTGCCAGCAAGCCGGAAGAAGCCGGTCTGGACAAACTGAAGCAGAGCGCGATTTACAAAGGACTCAAGGCGGTCAAAGGCGGTCACGTGTATGAGATGGCCGATCCGAGTCCCTGGACGATCAGCGGCCTCATAGCCAACGAAATCACGATGGATCATATCGTTAAAGCCTTAGTGAAATAACGAGGACCGTTACAAAGAAACTCCCGGCTGAGCATACCGTCGCTTGGCCGGGAGTTTTTCGATTATTTTTTGCAAAACCTCCCGCACGTTCTACCGGCAGGCTGCTACCTGCTTCTCTCCTGCGTACCTCTGATATAGGAGATCCAATACACGAGCGCAACGAATAGCGAACCTCCAACCGCATTGCCCAGAAAGACAGGAATGAAATTACTGCCCCAATCGGCCCAGCTGGCATGACCTGCAAAAATTGCAGCCGGAATGATAAACATATTCGCGACCACATGCTGAAAGCCTATAGCTACAAAACCCATGATTGGAAACCATATGGCCACAATCTTCCCTGTGACATCGTCGGCCGAATAGGAAAGCCAGACGGCCAGTCCGACCAGCCAATTGCACCCGATGCCGGATACAAACGCCTGAAGAAAAGTTTCACCCAGCTTCGCATCGACAATCGACAGCGTTTTCGCCAGGAATGGACCTTCGGCCGTTAACCCGACCACATGACCGAAAAGGAACGCTACACAAACAGCGCCCAGAAAGTTACTCACGGTGATCCAAAACCAATTCCGCAGAAGTTGACGAAATGAAGCTTGCCCGGCAAGCATCGCCATCGTTACCAGCATCATATTCCCGGTCAGGAGCTCCCCGCCGCCGACGATGGTAAGAACGAGACCTAACGGGAACACAGCCGCCCCTAGAAACCCGGACAAGCTCCCCCACTCCTTGGGCATGCTCCCGCTGACACGAATATCCAATAAAAAGCCTAAAGCGATAAATGCGCCGGCCAAAAAACCGAGGGACAACAGCGTTGGAAGGGGCAAACTTATTTTGCGCTTGCCTGCCTCGATGCTTAATTCCGCGACCCGTTGAGGAGTATTGTAAGCCATTGATTACCTCCAACCCTTATTCCCTGTTAGGTTTTCCCTATTTGGACTTGTTATTCCTGATTTCTTTTCACAAATTTGGAGTTGTTTTTTTGTAACAAAACTGTATACTTAACAAGCGGTGTAAATAATTGTTGCCGCATTCTTCATCCTGTGTAAAAATAATAAATAGTAGTTTCTTACTTGCCATAGGCTTGATATGAATTAATTTTATGAAGGTGGTTGAACAACAGTGAGTATTCTTCAAACGATGAGTCAAGAAGAAGTGAACGCAAGAGATTACGTTCAGGACGTATACGAAACCGTCGTCAAACGCAATCCTCATGAAAGCGAGTTTCATCAGGCAATCAAAGAAATCCTCGAATCCCTAATCCCCGTTATCGCCAAGCATCCGAAGTATAAGGAACATGGCATTCTGGAGAGAATCGTTGAACCGGAGCGATTGATCAGCTTCCGGGTACCTTGGGTAGACGACCAAGGGATTGTAAGAGTGAACCGCGGATTCCGCGTACAATTTAATAGCGCGATCGGGCCTTTCAAAGGCGGATTGAGATTCCACCCTTCCGTCAACGCCAGCATTATTAAATTCCTCGGATTCGAACAAATCTTTAAAAATTCCCTTACCGGCCAACCGATCGGCGGGGGCAAAGGCGGATCGGATTTCGATCCGAAGGGGAAATCCGATGGAGAAATTATGCGGTTTACCCAAAGCTTCATGACCGAATTGTTTAAATATATCGGCCCCGATACGGACGTGCCTGCCGGCGACATCGGCGTAGGCGCCAGAGAAATCGGGTACATGTTCGGCCAGTATAAACGAATCCGCGGCGGCAATGAAGCGGGCGTGCTGACAGGTAAAGGCATTGTATACGGCGGCAGCTTGGCACGTACGGAAGCTACCGGATACGGTACCGTTTATTTTGTTAATGAGATGTTGAAATCGAAGGGATTAAGCTTTGAGGGAAGCACGGTTGTCGTTTCCGGATCAGGCAACGTAGCGATTTACGCGATCCAAAAGGCCACCCAGTTAGGCGCAAAAGTCGTTGCATGCAGCGATTCTAACGGGTACGTCTATGACAAAAACGGAATCAATCTCGAGACGGTACAGAGATTGAAGGAAGTCGAAAGAAAACGCCTCAGCGAGTATGTGAAGGAGCATCCGGACGCGATCTACTCGGAAGGCTGCCAAAACATCTGGACGATTCCATGCGATATCGCGCTGCCTTGCGCTACGCAAAACGAAATCGATGAGACCTCCGCCAAAATATTGGTCTCGAACGGTGTTCAAGCCATCGGCGAAGGCGCCAACATGCCTTCCACGCTCGATGCCATCGACGTATTCTTAAAAGCCGGTGTGTTATTCGGACCCGCCAAAGCCGCCAATGCGGGTGGCGTAGCGGTTTCTGCGCTCGAAATGTCGCAAAACAGCATGAGATATTCGTGGTCCTTCCATGAAGTCGATGACAAGCTCCATCAAATTATGAAAAATATTTATAGAAACTCCGTCAACGCCGCTGAGGAATACGGGCATCCCGGTAATCTCGTGGTAGGCGCCAACATTGCCGGATTCCTTAAAGTCGCGGATTCTATGATCGCGCAAGGTGTCATCTAATCATGAACCAAGCACCTCTTCTGACGAAACGTTGGAAGAGGTGCTTTTTTTTCCTATCCATGGGGCAGTCGGGGCTTCCTGAACGAAAGAGGGGAATAATTCGGATGAAGCCGCACATCCTAACCACATGAATGGAGGGAATGTAAAAAATGGATGCAGGGCCTGAAGATATGCTGTACATGAGAACATTAATAGCGAATGTCGTTTTTGTCGGAGAACCGGGGAGCGATGACTGGGTGTTGGTGGATGCGGGTGTCTATACGTTTGCCGATAATATTGCAGATACCGCGAAAAAACGGTTTCGTTCCGTTCAGCCGCGAGCCATTGTACTGACCCACGGACACTTTGATCATGTCGGGTCACTTGCAGATTTATTGGAGCTCTGGGACGTTCCGGTATATGCTCACGAAAAAGAACTCCCCTATCTTACGGGGAAGGCGGATTACCCCGAGCCTGATCCAACCGTCGGAGGCGGCTTGATGTCGCAAATATCGCCTCTTTATCCTCGTAAAGGCATCGATATCGGTGAGCGGGCTCAAGCGCTGCCGGATGATGGCAGCATCCCCGTGATGCCCGGCTGGCAATGGATTCACACACCCGGACATACGGAGGGGCATGTTTCCTTATTCCGCGAATCGGACCGGACGCTCATAGCCGGGGATGCTTTTATTACAGTCAAGCAAGAATCAGCGCTCGCCGTCATCACGCAACGTGCAGAAATTCATGGACCTCCCGCTTATTTTACCGTGGAGTGGGACAAGGCCTGGGCATCCGTCAAACGCTTGGAAGCTCTCAAACCGCTCTTCGCCGTTACAGGACACGGCATCCCTATGTTCGGGGAAGAGCTTGAGCAGGGACTGGCCAGGCTGGCCCGCGATTTCGATAAGCTGGCGATTCCGGAGCATGGCCGATACGTCCATCATCCTGCTGAAGTATAACCTGGTTAGGCGTCCTTCAGGACAGCAGACGAGGCGTCCTTCTGCTTGGATAAGAACAGATTCAACAAAATAGCGGTCAAGGAACCGGATACGATGCCGTTTTGCATGAGCATTTTCGCAAAAGCCGGCAGTTGGTCGAACATTTGCGGCAGCGTCGCCGAGCCCAGGCCGACAGCGATGCTGCATGCGGCAATCAGCAGGTTGCCATCCTTGCGCAGATCAACTTCTGACAAAATCGAGATGCCCGAGGCCGCAACCGATCCGAACATGACGATCATCGCGCCGCCAAGCACGGCGCTGGGGATGACTGTCGTTAAAGCCGCCAGCTTAGGCAGCAGGCCCAAAATAACCATGATGCCTCCCGCAGCAAAAATAACATCCCGGGATTTAACGCGGGTCAGCGAGATCAGCCCGACATTTTGGGAGAAAGCCGTGTATGGAAATGCGTTGAAAATTCCGCCGAGCATAATAGCAAGACCTTCGGAACGCAGGCCGTTCACAATCTGCTTCTTCTCGACCTTCTGTTCAGTCGCTTTCCCTACTGCAAAATAAACGCCGGTGGACTCCACCATACTGACAATATTGACGATAATCATCGTGAAAATAGCCGTGATGCTGATTTGGGGAACGCCGAAGTAGAACGGCTGCGCAATGCTAACCCACGACGCTTCCGCAACGGATGAGAAGTGAACGATACCCATGGCATACCCGGCAGCCGTTCCGGCCACCAAGCCTACGAGCACGGAAATGGAACGCAAAAATCCGGTAGCCAGACGGTTAACGATTAAAATAACGAGAAGCGTGCCTAGCGCAAGCAGCAAATGATGCAGCTGGCCGAAATCGGCGCTTCCCTGGCCGCCTGCCGCATTGTTCATCGCCACCGGAATTAAGGAAAGCCCGATAATCGTTACCACGGAGCCGGTCACAATCGTAGGGAAAAACCTTAGCATTTTGCCATATAGCGGTGCGGCCAAAACAACGAACAAGCCAGACAGAATAATGGCTCCGTACGCGGTAGCCAGATTCGAAGCGGAGGCAATCGCAATGATCGGGCCAACCGCAGTGAAGGTGCATCCCAAAATAACAGGCAGTCTGCTGCCAAAATACTTCGTTCCCATGACTTGTAAAATCGTCGCGATCCCGCATGTAAATAAATCGGCTGCGATCAGATAAGCCATCTGGGTGCCGTTCAGCTTAAGCGCTCCACCCACAATCAGCGGCACGATGACAGCGCCCGCATACATCGCCAGCACGTGCTGAAAGCCCAGGGTAACCACTTTCTGTTTGCTTAACATCCTGCATTCTCCTTCATCTGATGGATTGACGTATCGTCTTCGTCTTCTACAAAGCGAACCTCACCTGGCGACATCGAGGCGATCCGGGCCAGGGCGTGAACGCGCACACCCTTTTGCTCCAGCAGGGCGCGACCTTCTTGAAAGCTTTTCTCAATCACACAGCCGACACCCAGCAGCTCCGCTCCCGCTTCTCTCACGATATCGACGAGCCCCACAAGAGCTGCGCCCGTAGCGAGAAAATCGTCCACAATCAGCACTTTATCGTTCGGGCCCAAGTATTTCTGAGAGACGCTGACCTGGTACGTCTCCTGCCGGGTGAATGAATGCACGGATGCCGCATACACATTCTCGGAGAGCGTGACGGCTTTCTTTTTCTTGGCATAAATAAAAGGAACGCCAAGCGCGATCCCCGCCGCCATCGCAAATTGAATACCGCTGGCTTCAATGGTCAGCACTTTGGTAATCGGCTCATTGGCAAATATCCGCCCGAATTCCCGCCCGATCTCCAGCGCCAGCTGCGTATCGACCTGATGATTCAAAAATGAATCGACTTTCAGCACCGTATCGGACAATATGAGTCCCTCTTGACGTATGCGCTCTTCAAGTAATTTCATGCTACATGTCCCGCTCCTTCTCCAAAATAACAAAAAGGACAGACTCCCTGAGCTATTTCTCTCAAGTGAAGCCTATCCTTCCGGGCTTTTATCCCTTATGGTGTAACACGTAAAGTGTCTGCATCACTCGGACCAGTCCTTCTTCCGCAAAGCAAAAGAAACGGAACCCTAGATGCGCTCTCACTCATAGTCGGACGATTACAATGGTCATCCGGTAGAAACTTATGGGCCATATCCCCAAAATTATACGAGTCGTTTGAAGTTATACCATGTTATAGTACACACTCTTTCCTGCGTTTTCAAGAGGGAATTTGACACAACACGACAATTTTCGCAATTCTCCTGGTTCAGCTAGCTCGCTTCTACAAAGAACTGTGCTATATGCTGAGATTGAAGAAACAAGCAGCTGATTATACAATGAAGGGAGACATTCGGTTAAAGGGTGGGCTGCGCATGAATCAAGAGGAACGAATAAAAGCGATCGTGGATTATTTGAAACTGAATGCGAAGATCAGCATGGAAAAGCTTTGCTCCATGTATGGGGTTTCTTACGATACGGCTAGACGCGATTTGGTGAAAATGGAGCAGGATGGCTTAATCGTTCGTATCCGCGGAGGAGCTATGCTGCCTTCTCTAACTAAACATATTAGCAGCTACAAGGAGCGGTTGGGCGACACGGAAAACAAACGCTCCATCGCTTTTGCGGCAGCTTCGCTTATCCAGGACGGCGATTATCTGCTTATGGATACAGGCACCACAACGCAATATACGGCTGAATTTTTGACGACCCAAAATAACGTAATTGTGACCAATTCCATCGATATCGCAGCCATCCTGTGTGAGAAGCCTCAAACCACCACCCATCTGTTGGGCGGGCAATTGAATACTTGGCACCGCTACGCTTTCGGCCCTCGCGCCATCGAAATGCTAGCCGACATCAGAGTGGATAAACTTTTCCTCGGCACGTGCGGCATTTCGACCGAAGGCTTGTTCGCCCCTACGGTGGAGGAAGCCTACATGAAAAGAGAGATGATCAAAAGAGCAAACCAAATCATTGTGCTGGCCGATTCAGCCAAATTTGATAAGCATCTTTTCCACCGCGTATGCTCGTTCGACCCTATCGATATCCTGATCACGGACGCCGAACCGAAGCCGCCTTTCGATAAAATATTAACCGATTTCAACATTAAGCTTATGATCTCGCCGAGTTAGATCGGCAATGCGGCCTCACGCTCACAAACTGTGCGCGGTCTACGGAATTCTTGCAGGCGGCGGAGCTGAGAAAGCAAGCAGCGCCCCGATGGCCCAGAAGATGACCATCATCCATAGAATGGGGTTGTAATTCCCGATATGGTCGTAGGCCCACCCCAGCTGAATGGGGCCTAGTGCAGAACCGAAAACCATTGCGGTCGTTGTCACGCTGTTAATCTTCGCCAAATGCTTGCGGCCAAAGTAATTCGGCCATATGACGCTAAGAGGCGCATTCACCAACCCTTGACCGGCTCCCCATATCATGGCAAAGAGGTATATCATTGTTTCCGACTGCGCGGTAATCAGCAGAGCCGGGGTCAGCATGTTTAATCCAAAGGTTAAGCCGAGCATCGTGTGAACCCGGACGCGTTCCACAATAAAGCCCGCAAACAACGAGCATATGAAGCTGATCAAAGGAACGAAGCTTAAGATAAAGGCGGTTGTCATCCGATCGATCTGGTGTTCGTTCAAGATCGAGAAAATTTGAATGGTAATTCCGCCGTAGACCATAGCCGGTATCGCGGTGCAAACCAGTATAAACCAGAAGGCTCTTGTTCTCATGGCCTCCGATAACGTCCAAGAATCTTCGCCGGCAGAGCTGTGCGAAGATTCTTGATCCGAATCCGACGATGCATGATCCGGCAGCAACCCGACATCCTCCGGTTTATTTCGCACCCAATAAAAGGCTGCAGGAGCGAAACAGCATAATATGGCGGCTCCCAGCACCCTCCATGCCGTCTGCCAGCTATAGGCTTCAATCAACCAGTTATTCACTGGCGGAAAGACAGCCGCGCCCAGCAATCCTCCCAGACCGGCAAAACTTAAAGCCCGGCCTCTGCGCTTTACAAACCATTGGGAAACCAACGTATTTGGAATTAAAAACATCGATCCCTGTCCAAATAATCGTATCATCAAAAATCCGATAAAGAGAGTAACCGTACCTGCCGCAAAGCTGTTCCACAAACAAGCCAGTCCCAGCAAAACAGCAGTCCATGTCATCATCACTCTATGGCCGTAGCGATCGGTCAATTTGCCCACACCAAACAAAAGAATCCCGGCGATCATCGTTGCTAGCGAGTAAATGCTCGAAACCGTTGTTCGGTCCATATGGAATTGTGCCATATAAGACTCGATAAAGACAGCATTGGAATAGGCTTGGCCTGGTCCGGAGAAGAAGATGGCCCATCCGCTGATCAGCACGATGTACCACCCATAATAAATCGTTGTTTGTATAGGAACCAAGGGCATGCAGGTTCGTTTCGATACCATGTCATCGTTAGTAAGCGGCACAAAACTCCTCCTGCCTGTGACAAGCGTCAAACCGGATATACCGGATTTATTTAATACCGGACGTTGCAATTCCCTCGACGATATATCGCTGGAAAAATAAGAAGATGAAGAATACCGGTATAATGGACAGCACCGACATGGCAAACAACGAACCGAGCGCAGCCTCTCCGCCCGCATCAGTGAACATCCGAAGCGCAAGCGTCACCGTATATTTCTTCACGCTGCTAAGATAAAGAAGCTGGCTGAAAAAGTCGTTCCAAGTCCAAATAAATGTAAAAATCGTCGTGGTCACGATGGCCGGAGTGGTTAACGGCAAAATAATCCGCGTATAAATACTAATCGGTCCGCATCCGTCTACGGTTGCCGCTTTATCCAGCTCTCGCGGCAGGGAGCGAATAAATTGCACGGTAAGATACACGAAAAATCCTTCAACGGCAAAAAATTTCGGTATGACGATAGGAAGTATCGTATTGACCCATTCCAATTTATTGAAAATAATATATTGCGGAACAACCAGCACATGCATGGGAATCATCATCGTCATCAACATCAGGGCAAACATCGCTTTCTTCCCTTTGAACTCCAGCCGTGCAAAGGCATACGCCGCAAGCGAGCAGGATATGATATTGCCAACGACGGCCAGCCCGACCATAAGCAGAGAATTCATATAAAAGGTCGTGAACGTAGTGCCCGATGTACCTTTCCACCCTTTGATATAATTCGAAAGTGTCAGGTTTCTCGGCCAAAGGCTGTTATCTGTCAGAATGGTTTCCGTCGGTTTAAATGAACTGATGATCATCCATAGGATCGGGTACAGCATGATGATGAACCCTGCGATGATGAGTGCGTGAAGCAGCAGCTTTTGAACCTGAACCCTCATTGCCATTATATCTGTCACTCCTAATCGCCGTAATGAACCCATTTTTTCGAGGTAATAAAGATCAACCCTGTAAAGAAAGCAATGATGACGAGAAGCGCCCAGGCCATCGCGGAGGCGTAGCCCATCTGAAAGTTACCGAAGCCGTTCTGGTATAAATACAGCGTATAGAACAGTGTCGAATTCACAGGCCCACCCGTACCGTTACTGATAATATACGCCGGCGTGAAGGCTTGAAACGAACTGATGATCTGCATGATGGCATTAAACAATACGATAGGGGACAAGATCGGCAGTGTGACATGATAGAATTGACTCCACTTGCCTGCACCATCCAGGGAAGAAGCTTCATAATAGTCTGGCGGAATTTGCTTGAGCCCAGCCAGAAAGATAACCATCGGGGAACCAAACTGCCACACCTTGAGAAAAATAATCGACCAGATGGCATAATCGGGCGTGCCTACCCAGCTTGGCATATCGATTCCGATCAAACTCAACACTTGGTTGACGATACCGCGCTCCCCGAACACCTGCTGCCACAGAATGGCAATCGCTACACTTCCCCCGATCAACGAAGGCACATAATAAACCGCCCGGTAAAAACCGAGTGCCCGTATTCCCTTATTCAGCACCAGCGCCAAGAAAAGGGCGAAGGCCAGCTCTAGCGGCACGGCAACGAGCACATAAGTTACCGTAACCTTCAATGCTTGCAAATACTGCGGATCCTTGCCAAACATGGTCACATAGTTTTTCAATCCGATCCAATTCGGCGAGGACACGAAATTGTAGTTCGTAAATGAGAGATATAAGGAACTGAGAATCGGGATGGCGTTGAACACCAGCAGTCCGATCAACCAAGGTGCAAGAAAGAGGTATGGTAGGATCCATAACCATCGTTTGCTTTTCGAAATTATCGGCATGGCATGAAATCTCCTCTGTATGCGGCTGGAGCTCAGGGCGTTAGCTCCCCGAGCTCCAGCCCTATTAATGACTTATCAATGGACTTATCGGCCCAGAACCTGATTCGCCTGTGCGAAGAATTCGTCAACCGCTTGCGGAATGGTCTTCTTGCCGAACGCTATCGCTTCATTGTTAGATAGCAGCAGCTTCTGAACCGATGTGCTTCCGCCCGGCATGGTTGGATATGGCTTCGTGGTCGGCATCATTTCATTAACGAACGCGTATTCCTTCTCCTCCGGCTTGCCAAGCAGCGGCTTGATCACTTCCTGCATTTTCTTGGAGGCCTGCGGACCATGCTCTCCCTTAAAGATATTAGCCGCATCCGGATCGTTAACGACAAAGTTGATCAGTTTAGCCGCTTCCTTCGGATGCTTCGTTTTTGCGGAAATGCCCAGCGAAGCCACGATCAGTGGAATTTTCTTTTGTCCGTTCGGATCCATCGGATAACTGACGATGCCGAGCTCGTCTTTGGCGCTGCCTTGATAAATTTTCAGCTGATTGGAGCTTTTGGTGATCATCGCTACCTTGCCGCGCGCAAGCATCGACTGTTCCTGCGTTTTATCCCCTTGTTCCGATTGAATCGCCGGAGGCGGGGTTAAGCCGTCTTTTCGCATTTGATCCCAGAACGTAAACCAGTCCGTCAAATCCTGTTTATCTATACCAAGCCCGTTCTCGGTAAACACTGACTTGCCTCTTTGCTGAACGAAGAGCTCCAGAACCCTGTACACGCCGCCCTCATCCTCACTCGCCCAAGCATCCTTGCCCAGCGATTTTTGAAGCGCTTTCGCCGTAGCGACATAATCATCCCAGGTCCAGTTGTTTTTAGGCATGTCCAGACCGGCTTTTTTGAACATCTCCGTGTTATAGATGATCCCATTAATATTGTGCCCGAGGCTGATCGCATACAGCTTGCCATTTACTTTACCGCCGTCTACATCGACAGGGTCAAAATCGGAAACGTTGATATCCCCGGATGCGACTAGCGGATCCAATTCGAGCATCATATTGCGCTTTACAAAGTCGAATTGGAAGAAGCTGCTTGTCTGCAGCACATCCGGCGCATTACCTCCGGCCGCCTGTGTCGTGAATTTCTCCGCGTATTGGTTCTCCGTCGTGAATTCACGGGAAACTTTGATATTTGGATTTTTTTGTTCAAACAAGTCGAAAAGTTTATTCATTTTATCATGGCGCGCTTGACCTCCCCACCAGGCTACGCGCAGCTCCACTTTCTCGCCGCTATCGGATTTGTCCGTGCTCTTGTTGCTCGCTGCAGGATCGTCCTTCGCGTCTTGCGCTCCGCAGGCGGTTAACCCCAAAACCAACATAGCAGAAATGATGGGCATTACGACTTTTTTAGACTTCATTGACTTCCCCTCCATTTATATAATTGATGAGATGCCAGCCCCGCATTCAAACAATCGCCGGACCCTATCGGATTCACAAGCTTATCTGTATGCGCTTTCAACATCTGGATAACGCCGCGTCACGATGCCTTCTACTTTGGCGCTGTAAACTGCCGCTCCATTTCATGCAGCTTTTCAACTCTCCGCCGGAACTCCTCTGCGGTGCTGAATTCAGCCTTCAAGAAACTTTCGAGCAGTTCCACGACGATGACAGGACCGATAATTTGTGCGCCTACGCACATCACATTGACATCATCGTGTTCCACACACTGATGCGCAGAATAAATATCGTGGCATACGGAAGCACGGATGCCCGGGATTTTGTTAGCCGCGATGCATGCCCCTACACCTGTACCGCATACCATAATGGCCCGTTCCGCCTCTCCCGAGAGGACTGCTGCACATACGGTGCGGGTAATATCCGGGAAATCGACGGGATTGCTGTCATATGATCCGAAATCCGTAACCTCATGACCCATTCTTTTTAAAGCTGTTACAACCGTTTCCTTTAATGGGAAACCAGCATGATCTCCTCCAACTGCAATTCTCATGTTCTCTTCCTCCAGTTATCTGCATCTGTCTTCATTCTCTAGTAAATTTTTTTACTGAACCAACGGTTTTATGTACAAAATGCGGTTAATCGTTTAAATGGAAGTGTGCAGAAAACCAACGAGAGTCCTTCGCGCCCGGCTTGCTTTGTGCCAGTCTTCAATATCATAAGCTCGATAGGACGTCTCTCAATTGGTCCGATGCGTCGGGGAATTGTTGATCGACCTTGCATCCGCAGGAACGCCGGATGATCAACGTCGTATCCATATACATGATTTCCCGCTTCACTTGCCTGTCTTTAATTCTTGCCAGCATCAAGCTTGCCGCCTGTACGCCAAGCTGATAAGCGGGCTGCCTTACCGTTGTAATCGGCGGGTCTACGATATCCGCCCAGTCGGGATCGTCATATCCGAGAACCGCGATTTGATCGGGAATGCTGATACCGGATTCCTTCAAATATTTGTATGCCCCGAGTGTCATGGAGTTGTTGCAAATAAATACGGCATCCGGCTTCGTATCCTGTTCCATCAGTTCTTTCATCTTGTCGTAGCCGCTCTGGATGGTGAACATTCCTTCCTTCACCAGCTCATCGGATAGTGTGACGCTGTAATCCTCAAGCGCTCTCTTATAGCCAATTAAGCGATCTTTGCCCGTGCTAATGGAAGAAGGGCCTGTAATAACGGCGATTCTACCGTAACCATGCCGAATCAGATGCTCCGTGGCGGAATAAGCTCCCTGTATATTGTTCGTCATGATAACATCGGAATTCATAAATTCCGGACATCGGTTCAGAAATACAATCGGCACGCCCGACTTGTCCAGCGAACGGAAGTAATCGCCTGTGTTCCCGGCGGATGAAACGATCAGACCGTCCACCCTTTTGCCAATCAGCACTTCAAGATACTTACGCTCCTTCTCAACGGAAGAATCCGTGTTGCACAGCAGGATGTTATAGTTGCTCTTGGCAAGCTCTTCTTCGATCCCCCGCACGACAAGAGTCAGGAACGGGTTGGCGATATCTGAGATCAACAGCCCGATGATTCGGGATTCCTGCACGCGCAGACTCTTGGCTACAATGTTAGGCTGATAATTCAGTTCCTGTATCGCCGCCTGAATTTTGTCCATGACTTCTTCGCTTACATATTTTGTTCCGTTCAGCGCATTGGATACAGTAGCCGTGGAAACTCCAGCTAACTTTGCTACCTCTTTGAGCGTCGCCCTCTTCAATTCAGAGGTTTCACCTCCTTTTTAATCGTTTAACCGGATTATAAACCCGACTGGTTACATATGTCAATAGTGTTGTCCCAGCTAAGCACCATTCATTCACCTTTTTTTTGTCGGCCGTGTTTTAACGGGCGCCTCGGTTATTGAAAGAAAACTACTCGTTTTTCCTGACTGCTTTTTTTAACCAGCTCAATCACCTTGATGGTATGCATGGCGTCGGTTGCGCTTACGGGCACCGGTTTGTTATCAACAATCGCTTCAACGATCCCTTCATAATAGGCTTCGTAGGAACCTGTCGCTGTTTCCACCTTTCCTTTCAACACTAGATCGCCTACGCCTACCGTTAATTCACCGTAGTATTCGGCTTGATCCTTGCCCCAGAGAGCATCTCCCGGCGCTTTTCCTTGCCTTAATAAACCTTCTTGCGAATCCAGACCATATTTAATAAAGCTGCCCTTACTGCCATGGATTTGAAATTTGGGGCCGCCGTTCTTCACGATCGAACTGGAATGCAGGATCACTCTCAATCTTTCATACCCTAGAACAATGTGAAAATAGTCGTCTACGACCGAATTTTCCCTTTGCGCGAATACATCCCCATAAATGGTTTCAGGCAGCCCAAAGAGGTGGAGCGCTTGATCGATCAAGTGCGAACCGAGATCATAGAGCATACCCGAGCCTTCGATATTTTGCTCTCTCCATCGATGGGTGACTTCAGGACGAAACCGGTCGTAATGTGCTTCGTAGGAATAAATTTCGCCCATAACCCCCGACTCCACACATTCCTTGACGGTAAGGAAATCATTGTCCCATCTTCTGTTTTGGAATACGCTTACTATTTTGTTTTGCTCGGCCGCAATGCGAATTAGATCCTCTGCTTCCTGCGAATGGTTCACAAATGGTTTTTCTACCACTACATGTTTGCCCGATAATAAGGCTTGTTTGGCATAGGGATAATGCGTTGTGTTGGGCGTTGTGATGACAACAAGGTCAATGTCGGGGTCTGAAAATAGTTGTTCCACTTCTGCGACAACCTCAACATGAGGACAAATTTCATGTACCTTCTGGGCATTCGACGAAACAATTTTGGAAATTTCCAAACCTTTAATCGTTTGTATAATAGGCGCATGAAACGTATGTCCGGATAGCCCGAACCCAATAATACCCACTTTTATTTTTTTCATGAAGCCCACCCTCTCCTCATAATTAAAATATGCAATAATCATATGTTAAATACTTAAATATCGCAAGATAATTTCAAGTTTTTGAATTAATAATTTGAATCATTTAAGTATTAAACTTATAATCAAACTACATCATTATTTTTCTGGATGAGGTCTCAGCATGAATCAGGATGAAAGAACCCGCTCCATTCTTCAATATCTACAGGAACATCATAAAATTCAACTTGAAGATATTTGCGGGCTGTAAAATATAAAGAGTTACCGGGAACGGTTACATGATGCCGACAACAAACGCGCGATTGGCCGCATTGCGGCCACCCTTATTCAAGATGGGGACTATGTCCTCATGGATACGGCTACAACCATACAATATACCGCCGAATACATGTCTACGAAAAACAACGTGGTGGTAACCAACTCCATAGATATTGCCGGAATTTTATGCGACAAGCCTGACATAACCACTGGCATCGGAATGTCTTCGGACCCCGCACGTTAGACATGTTATCTGAAATTAAAGTAAATAAACTGATTGTCGGTGCGTGCGGCATTTCTTCCGACGGATTATCGGCGCCTTCTGTTGACGAGGCCTATGTAAAATTGGAAATGATAAAAAGAGCTGATCAAGTTATCGTATTAGCGGATGCATCCAAATTCGGTAAAAGCCTTTTTCATCGAATTTGCGACCTTGGGCAAATTCATGTTCTGATCACGGATCAGGAACCTGATCGTAAGATGAAAGATATTTTAATAACCCATCAAGTTGAGATTATGGTTATCCCTCCGGGAAGCTGACCGCACAAAGGGTCGGGGATTCCTGGTCCCCGACCCTTATCCAGTCCTTTGCTCCCGGTATGGCCACCTTGTCATGCTTGAACCTTAAAGCACATCTTGATCGCGGTTATCTGTCCCTTCTTTTACATGGTTATTTAATATGTTATCTTCCAGTACAGCAAATTTATCACCGTATTCTTTAATAATATGGTTTTCTCCCCAAGCGCATAGAGAGTCCAATATCGTTTTCAAACTCCAGCCGTACTCACTAAGCTCGTACTCCACTTTGGGCGGAATCTGATTGTAGATAATCCGATTTACAATCCCGTCCTGTTCCAACTCTCTCAATTGTTGAGTCAGCATTTTTTGCGTGATGCCCGGCATCAAACGCTTGAGATCGCTTGTTCGTTTTTTGCCGCGTGTTAAATGACAAAGGATTACACACTTCCATTTTCCCCCGATGACCTCCAGGGTCGCTTCCACTGATATGTTATATTTCTTCTTGACCACAAAGTATCCCCCCGGACCTATTTATAGGAACTTTTTAGTACCTATAGTACTGTTGAGTACCTATAATACTAAAAAGTACGTACTATTCATTTATGTGTACTTAACTCATAATAGCATTTACCGGCCGGTCGTTACCATACTATTAGGAGTGGAACAAATGACATTAGATAAAAAACGGAGTATATTGGCGCTCCTTGCGTTAGCGGCGAGTGCCTTTGCGATTGGAACAACCGAGTTTATCAGTGTGGGACTGCTCCCTCTCATCGCTGAAGACTTTCAAATATCCGCCTCGACTTCGGGATTAACCGTTACCTTATATGCTTTAGGGGTAACTTTGGGAGCCCCCATTCTAACGTCTCTGACGTCTAGTGTCTCGCGGAAATCATTACTGCTATGGATCATGATTGTATTTATTGCAGGCAACAGCCTGGCGGCCGCTGCGGATGGCATCGTCGTGCTGCTGATCGCGCGCGTGATCTCCGCGTTATCCCATGGTATATTTATGTCGATTGGTTCCACGATCGCAGCCGATCTCGTCCCTGAGAACCGCCGGGCCAGCGCAATATCGATCATGTTCTCCGGTCTTACCGTAGCCACTGTTACAGGGGTGCCCCTGGGAACCTTCATCGGACAACAATTCGGTTGGCGAGCTGCCTTTATCGCCATCGTTGCCGTCGGCATCCTGGCTCTCATCGCCAATCTGTTGTTGATTCCTTCCGATTTGCGCGCAGGAACCAAAGCGCTGCTTCGCGATCAGCTTAAACTGGTTACGAACGGACGATTGCTGCTCGCATTTGCCATTACTGCCTTGGGGTACGGCGGCACGTTTGTCGTCTTTACTTATTTATCCCCGCTGCTTCACGATATAACCGGATTCAAGGAAAAGACGGTAGTCGCCATTCTTCTCGGATACGGAATCGCCATCGCCATCGGCAACATGATCGGAGGGAAAGCCGCTAACCGCAAACCTGTCGCTGCCTTGTTCTATATGTTTGCTTTTCAATCCCTGGTGCTCTTCCTGTTAACGTTCACCGCTCCCTTTAAAACCGCCGGTCTGGTCACGATTTTCTTCATGGGGCTGTTAGCTTTTATGAACGTTCCCGGCTTGCAGGTGTATGTGGTTATGTTAGCCGAACGTTTTGCACCGAATGCGAAAGATGTAGCTTCTGCTGTCAATATTGCCGCGTTTAACGCAGGCATTGCGATCGGGGCGTATTTGGGCGGTATAGTTACGGATACGATCGGCCTTATTCATACAGCGTGGGTGGGAGCCGTGATGGTTCTGGGCGCTGTTATTTTGACGGGCTGGAGTCGTGCCTTGGAGAAAAAGGATGAAGCCGCAACCGGGCACAGCCCCGCTTAGGCGCTGCACTCGTGTTCACCGAAGCATGAGGTGCCCTGCGCTTGCTCAGGAGCTGCTGGAACCTTGAATCGCGAATATAACTGTAATCTAAAATTTAGGAGGCTATTTGATTATGAAAAACCTGCAAGATACAACAACTCTGCACAACGGTATCCGCATGCCTTGGCTCGGGATCGGGGTATTTAAAGTCGAAGAGGGGGCTGAACTGGTACATGCTGTGAAATCAGCCATTCAACATGGTTATCGCAGCATCGATACAGCGGCTATTTATGAGAATGAACGAAGTGTCGGACAGGGAATTCATGAAGGCCTTCAGGAAGCTCATTTGTCCAGAGAAGACCTCTTCGTGACTTCTAAAGTTTGGAATGCCGATCTTGGATACGAATCAACACTTGCCGCCTACGAAGCAAGTCTAAATAAACTTGGATTGGCGTACCTCGATTTATACCTCATCCATTGGCCGGTGCAAGGTAAATATAAAGAGGCATGGAGAGCTTTGGAGACCCTATATAAAGAAGGGCGAGTCAAGGCAATCGGGGTAAGTAATTTCCAAATCCATCATCTTGAAGACTTAATGAAGGAAGCTGAAATTAAACCCATGGTGAACCAGGTGGAATTCCATCCGCTGTTAACTCAAAAGGAACTGCTGGAATTCTGCAAGAAGCAGAACATTCAGTTGGAAGCGTGGTCTCCGTTAAGGCAAGGTCAACAGTTAGATCATCCTGTGTTAAAAGAAATTGCGGAAAAACACGGCAAATCGGTTGCCCAAGTCATTCTGCGCTGGGATTTACAGCATGGCGTTGTCACGATTCCAAAGTCAACGAAAGAACATCGGATTATCGAGAACGCGGCCGTATTTGATTTTGAGCTAACCCTTGAAGATATAGCCCGGATTGATGGATTGAACCAGGACGATCGAGTGGGTCCGGATCCGGACAACTTTGATTTCTAAGTGAACAGGGTCCCACATGAAGAAGCCAACTCCCTTAACAGGAATTGGCTTCTTTAACGTGGCATGGTTCTATCATACAGTGGCGATACCCCGCATTTAGTGGTCAAAATCGCTCTTGGCAAAATAACCTGCCGCGTCAAACGCCATCTCTTCAGGCTCGCCAACAATTTCGATATGCGGAAGCTTGGCGACCTCCGGCAGCAGCACTTCCGATACGTAGGCATATTTCAAGTGGAGCGTATTAGGAATCCGGACAATGCGGGCCTGCTTTGGTTCAACGCCCCAAGTTGAGCGTAGAGCTACACGCAATGCCTCCCTGTCATTGTCCATGACGATGGGAATCATGGCACGATGCAGGAACGAGCTTGTTATCACATTTTCATTCATAGCCTGTAAATCAATTTTATGGAACAGCCGCCGTGTGGTCAGATCGGCAAGTCCGATGCCAAGCGCATTTCCGTGCGATGCCTCGCCGAGGTCGCTGGCGATAATATACTTGATCCGCGGACTGCTCGGTTCCTGCTCGCCCAATATCCGTATGCGGCCAATAATGTTCGTGTCCATACCCGTCCCGCTGTAACTTTTGCCTATCTCGTCAACTACCAATACGTCAATATCCTCAACCGGCAGACTGGGCATGAAACTCTTGGATATTCGCAACAGTTCCCTCTCACGAGCCGGAATGTTCTCCGTAGGAACCGCTTCGATGATCGCTGTTTGATCGAATGCATTCTCGACAATACCAACCCCGAACAGAACATTCAGCTGATCCAGCACGACCTGACCAACCTCAGGCATAATGTCCCGAATACCGTGAATCCCGTAGCTGTGCAGCAGCAGTGCCTGCTTGTGCTTACCGACGCCTATAGCGGCCATCTTGAGCAAACCGCTCTCGATCCATTGCGCCGATTTGAAATCGGTATGCATTTTGATCCTTCCGAGCAAAATAAGTCCGTCGCTTGCCAAAATATGATTATCGGCATGTACCGGCATCCCGCTTGGCGTCGTCCCAATTTGGGTCACATCCATGCAGGATAAAATAGGAGCCTCGCAGAACTCCTCCGTCACGCCGAGACTATGAAGAATTTCAACCTGGCCCTCGGCCGTAGCCCCGCCGTGGCTCCCCATGGCGGGAATAATGCGCGGTTCTGCACCCAAATCTCGCAGCGCTCTTGCAATGGAGCGGATCATCAAGGCAATATTGGCAATCCCGCGGCTGCCCGCGGTAATCGCGATTTTCATACCAGGCTTGACTTTATCGGCCAATCCTATCCGTTCCATCTGACGAAATACTTCCGCTTCAATGTCTTCTATTACCGGACCGGTAAAGGTTTGTTTAATCTTCACGAGCTTCGGCAATTCCATAGCGTATTCCTCCAAACCTATCTTTTTGGCGCCAGCTCCACAGCTTGTCGGACCGCTTCCTTTAAGCTTAATTCGTCAGCTATGCCTTTGCCTGCAATATCAAAGGCCGTACCATGGTCTACGCTGGTGCGGATAATCGGCAGACCGACCGTAATATTCACGCCGGCTTCAAGCCCGAGCACCTTAATCGGCCCATGTCCTTGATCGTGATACATCGCCACGACGATATCGAAATCCCCGCGCACGGCCCGGAAAAATAACGTATCCGCGGGAAGCGGTCCCTGCACGTTGATGTTCTCCGCTTTGGCCCGTTCCACCGCAGGCACAATCTTCTCTTCTTCTTCACCATATCCGAACAAACCATTCTCTCCGGCATGCGGATTAATTCCGCAAACGCAAATCCGGGGATCGGAATAGCCCGCTTTTCTCAGCGTGTCAGCAGCCATTCGAATAACCGAATATACCCGCTCCGGTGTAATCGATTTAACCGCGTCAATGATCCCGATGTGCGTCGTAACGTGAATGACCTTGAGCTTTGGGGAACTCAGCATCATCGCATAGTCTTGGGTTCCGGTTAAATCGGCCAAAATTTCCGTATGTCCGGGATACCGATGCCCGCCTTTATGTAAAGCCTCTTTGTTTAAAGGAGCCGTGCAAATCGCATCGATTAGCCCAAGACGCGCCAGTTCGATCGACTTCTCCAGAAAGCGGAACGCCGCATCCCCCGCTAACGGAGAAACTTGTCCATAAGGCAAATCGCCGGGAAGCAAGTCCATGTCCAGGCAGTAGACGACACCGGCTTCTCCGCTCGCTTCCTCTACCGAGGAGATCGAACGGACACGAAGGCCGGTCTGCAAAAAACGTTCCGCCCGGGTTAAAAATTTAGCGTCCCCAATCACGATGGGGCGGCACTGTTCATGGATGTGCGGATCCTGCAGCGCCTTCATAATAATTTCGGGGCCTACGCCTGCCGCATCCCCCATCGTAATCCCAATCGTCGGTATATCCATCATATATTCCTCCCGCTGCTAAGTCCTTGTGCGCCGGTCTGATCGGCAACCCCGCCGCCGCTCATCGGAGAATGCCCCAGGCTCCTGATGGCACGGGCCGCAATAAGCATCGAATGACGATGGCCAAAGGCGCCGGCTTTCGTCACTATAGGCATCGTCCATGCGCCCTCTGTCAAACAGAGCGGAAGCCCCTCTTCCACTTCATCGATGATCCGTAAGCTGCGGACACCCAGGTGCTTGCATGTGCGATAGGCGATGTCTCCACCGGTTAATACAGCTCCCGCTAGCGATCCTTGCGACATAATGGCCGCTGCCAGCTTGCCCATGCCGTCGGCAATCCGATCTCCCCCATCCATGCCGCCGATGCCAGACTCCTGCAAGAACGCTTGAACCTGATTGCGCTTGGCGGCGGATACATCCGTGGAGATCACTACGCTTTTACCGGAAGCGATGCACTGCTTCGCCTTGCTGCTTATCGTTTCGATTTCCAGCAGTCTGTCATTTCCTTTATCCCCGTTCGCTTCGTCCAGAAATATCAGGGGGTCGATCAACAATGACTCAAATCCATCCTGCTTCAGACATTCAACCTGCCCGAGCGTCACGGCGCTGACGCTGCCGGCCATCACTAACACAGGAGGCCCCCCGCTGCCCTCCGTCGGCTGTACCGTCTGCAGCATCTGCCGGGGGTATTGCCCGGCCAGCGCCTCGGCAAGCCCTGCCGCTCCAACCCAGAGCACCCGCTGACCGGACAGTTCGGCGACAATCTGCTTGATATCGTCTTCCGTTGCGCTGTCAAAGACAACAACGTTTTCTCCCGCACGCTGCAGCGCCTCGAGCTGGGACAACCACGCCCCGCTGCGAATCGTACTGATTCCGATCTCGCCGATCGAACAGTTCCACTGGCGTCTGATGATTTCGGAGACCTTCGAATGCGTAACCGGGAATTTGGGATCACGCGAGATCTCGCTATCTTCCAGCAGCTGCTGATGCACCAGTTGATAGCCGCCGACGGTTTTTCTTCCCTTCTGCGGATAAGCGGGAACCACGATCGCCGCCTTGAACAAGCCCGTTTCCATACATGCTTGAATTTCTTTACCGACATTGCCGCGCAAAGTGGAATCGATTTTTTTAAATACAATCTGATAGCTGCTCAAATCGATCGATTCGAGCAGCCGTCCCCATTTCCGGTAAGCCTCCTCCGGCGATAATGAGCGACTTTCCACATTAATTACACATGCTGTGCCTTCTGATGCAGGATCAGGTAGTTGGCAATCATCGATGCATACCACCGTAGGGATTCCGTGTTTAGCAAACTGAACGCCGGAATCGTTCGCCCCGGTCAGGTCGTCTGAAACAATTATGATGTTGTCCACTAGCCTCACCTCTGATTGACATTATGCCCACCGCTCCTTCAAATAAGAACGGATTATTCAAACAGCATTGTGCATAAGAGCACGATGTCGCCCGGCTTGATTTTTGCCGTGCGATGACACAAGCGACCTGCTTGGCTTGCAGCTGCCGCATCAGATTAAACAGCCGTTTGACCTCATTGCTGGATAAAGGGGCCTTTTTGCAACATCGATCATCAGCCAACATTGTTGCAAAATGTATTTTTCAAAGCTTATGGCTTTACTTTATTTCGATTGTATCAGCCGTAGTTACAATTATCAACATATATTTTCCTGTTTATTGTTTTATTTTTAAACAATTTGGCTATGTGAAAAGGCCAGCCGAATGCCGGCTGGCCTGATCCCGCGAAAATCCCCTCCAACTACACTGGATTCGTCTCCACCAGCGCTGTTTTCTTAAGGGGATGCTCTCCTGCTTATGAACTGTTGTTTTTTGCAGCGGTAACCTTCCGCTACTCCTGGTTCAGTTTCCTCCATAGCGTTGTCCGGTTTATGCCTAACCGTTTGGCCGTCGTCGACTGATTGAAACCTTCCTGCTCCAGAACGATCCGAATAATATCCCGTTCGATCTCCTCCAGCGTCCGGTCTTTGCCGACCAACTGCCGCAATGCCCCCTCCGGAGCCGGGCGTTCGAAGATCGAGGCAAGAATCGGCTCGGCTTGCTGCATGGTCACAAACGAGCCGTCGCTGGATTCGATCAATACCTTAAGCACACGCTTTAATTCCAGCATATTTCCCGGCCAATGATAAGACTTCAGCAGCTTCATCACATCCGGCTTAATGCCCAAAACCTGCTTGCCCAACGATCGGTTCATTTCGGCCAAGTACCAGAACACCAGGTGATCCAGATCTTCGATGAAAGAACGAAGCGGAGGCATATGAATCATGTGCGGCTGCAGCAGAGTGAACAGCTGCCGGTCAAATTCATTCGCCCTGACCTTCTCCTCCAGATCGTCCGATGTGGAAACGATCAATCGGAACGGGGGAGTGAAACTATAAGCCCCCTCTCCCCGTCGGTTTGAAGCTTGCAGCATGGCAGCCAGCCTGCGCTGCGATGGCAGCGGAACATACTCGATATTATGAATATACAGTGTCCCCGCTTCCGCTCTGAGTACAAGCGCATTCTCGTCGCTCTCGCCGCTATCCGAACCAAAGAGCAAGCGGCCTAGCTGATCGGAAGGAGTTAGATCGGCATACAGGACGACAAAGGGCCCTTTATGATAACCGCTGCGATTGTGCATCGCTTCGGCCAGCGACCGTTTCCCTGTGCCCGACTCTCCCACGATGACAATCGGATCGGCAAGCTCGCTCCACTGCTCCGCCCTATCCATGTAGGAAGCTTTAATAAAGTCCGTTTTCACAAAATGCTGGAATTGGCTCGCGGGCGGGGAGAAGCGGTCCTCCTCGGCACGCCGGAATTGCTGCTGCAGCAGCCGAATGTCTTCCTTCCGGTAAATGGTGTAGTTCATCCCCCCGTCCGCCATGGGCTTGCCGTAAATTAGCAAGCCCTGATTGTAATGGGCCTTGCCGACAACCACTTGAACAAATTCTTCCCCCCTGTCAGCCTCCAGCGAGATTTGGGCCTGCGTTAGGAAGTCCCCCCATTTCATTCGCACAGCTTGCTCGGCGCTCACCCCGAAGATTTCGGCGGCCGTTTGGTTGTAAAACTGGATAGACCCATCCGCATGCACCCCGATCACGCCTTGTCCCATCGTATTTAGCAGTTGTTTGATAAAGGCCATTTCCTGATGTTTTTCAAGACGCGATAACACCGTTTCCTTGGCCCGTTCAAGTACTTCGAGGATAGCCTCACGGCCGGATGTGATCAGAATCGCCTTCAGTCCGTAGTTCTCCGAGGTAGCCACCGTAATCACGTCGCCAATCACAAGACTCACACCCTGCTCCTTGGCCTGCTGAACGGCACTGGCCGCCTGATCCTCGTGATGAATCACGAATTTCATCACCTGCATGTCCAACAGCTCCGCAATCGTGTCAACGCCATTCACAATGTTCGGAAAGCCGATAATGCCGACCTTACCGGGATATTCCTTAAGAAAAGTCAACGAGCGCAAAATATCATAACCGTTGACGGCAATTTCAATGACAGGGATGCGTACATGCTGACGAATCAGCTTAGCCGTTCCCCCGCGGCTTATAATAACGTCATATTTTTGCTGCTCCGCCGCCTTGGCGATCGTTAACCCCTGCTGCAGGTCGCCAACCTCGGCATGTATTTCATACGGAAGCTCTTCCGCCATATCTTCCAATAAATCCTTCAACCCTCTATAAGGTGCGATAATCAAAAATTTAAACATCAACGGCCCCCCATGCTCTCAAAAAGCAATGCCGCTTCGCCTATAACGAAGCAATTTCACACTCAATATGATGCAATATTCATCAGTTACATTATACACAAATCTTTATTTCTTGTCTTTCGTTAATTTAATGTATCATTTCGAAACACAATTTATGGCATACAATTATATAAGGCTTTCGTAACGGAAAGCCTTTCAAACTTGCCTTTATCAGCTCAAGTTTCCGTCATCACGCCGCCGTTCACGTGAAGCACCTGTCCCGTTACATAGGAGGAATCGTCCGATGCCAAATAAATGTAGGTCGGCGCAAGCTCGAACGGCTGTCCGGCGCGCTTCATGGGCGTTTCCAAACCGAACGTTTTTACATATTCGGCCGAATAGCTGGATACGATGAGCGGGGTCCAAATCGGGCCGGGTGCCACGGCATTGACCCGGATGCCCTTGCTGACCAATTGAAGCGACAGCGAACGGGTGAACGATACGACCGCGCCTTTGGTTGAAGAATAATCGATAAGTAAAGGGGCGCCTGCATAAGCGGTAACGGATGCCGTCGATATAATGGTGCTTCCCGGCTTCAAATAAGGAAGCGCGGCCTTCGTTAAGTAGAAATGGGGAAAAATGTTGGTACGGTACGTATCCTCAAGCTGCTCGTCGGAAATATCCAATATGCTTTCCTGGGGGAACTGGACCGCTTGGTTCAAAATAAGCACATCCAGCTTCCCGAAGCATTCCAATGTTCTTCCTACCGCTTCCGCGGAAAAAGCGGGCCGGCGCAAATCGCCTTCGATCAGTAGGCAGCGGCGCCCGTAACTCTCCACCATGCGCTTGGTCGCTTCGGCGTCTACGCGTTCATACAAGTAAACGATCGCCATATCCGCCCCTTCTTTGGCGAAGCCGATCGCGACGGCGCGGCCGATGCCGCTGTCGCCTCCGGTAATCATGGCGATTTTCCCAGCCAACTTGCCGCTTCCCTTGTATTCGGGATTGTCGGATAGGGGTGCCGGGTTCATCAAGTACTCCAAGCCTGGCTGTACGTCCTGATGCTGCGGCGGAAAAGTGATCGGCACCTGGCGGCAGCGTGATTCATAGCCGTAATAGGGATACATCGGAATCATGGCGAATCCTCCATTGCTTTTATAGTCAAAAGCAGAATATTCGCCCAGTCTCCGGTTGGTGCCCATCATGGTGTATTTTATTTTTGTGCTAATGAAGAACGCTTTTATGCCGATTCTATTCTGATGCGTTAACATAGGTTAATGATGATCGGCACGAAGCAATCGGCTAAGCGAGACGGGGAACACGCAAACTTTAAATATAATAAGTAAAATCGCCCGGCAGCACCCTTTTTAAGAACTGTTGTGTTCTTTCTTCTTTCGGATCTGTGAAAATTTCCTTAGGGGTCCCTTCTTCTACTATGACTCCGCCATCCATAAAGATAACCTTGTTGGCTACATCCTTCGCAAAAGACATTTCATGAGTAACAACTAACATGGTCGTTCCTTCCTTGGCGATATCCTTCATGACTGTTAGCACCTCTCCGACTAATTCCGGATCCAGTGAAGAAGTGGGTTCATCAAATAGAATGATGTCGGGATTTAAAGCGACTGCTCTTGCAATTCCAACTCTTTGCTGCTGTCCGCCCGACAATTGACTCGGATAGGCATTATATTTTTTTGACAGGCCCACTTTATCCAATGCTGCTTTACCCATCTCATTTGCTTCTTTTTTGGGGACCTTTCTTCCAACAATAAGCCCTTCCGTTACATTTTCTAATGCTGTTTTGTTATTGAACAGATTATAATTTTGAAATACAAAAGCGATCTTTTGCCTGATTCCATGAATTTGTTTTTTTGATGCTGCCTTAAGATTAACTTCAGTATCTCCGAAGGTGGCCTGCCCTTGATCTGCTTTTTCAAGAAAGTTGATGCATCTAAGCAAGGTTGTCTTACCGGAGCCGCTTGGCCCGAGTATTACTACAACATCACCCTTCTCTATTTTCAAGTCTACTCCTTTTAAAATCTCATTTTTTCCAAATGCTTTATGTACATTTCTAATCTCTAACACCTTATTTGCCTCCTACTTCATTCTCAGGCATTGGCTGTTTTATACGTTATTAAACGTTTTTCATACCACTTAAATCCGTATTCCACAAGACTACATATAATTAAATATACTAGAAAGATATCGATATAAGCCTCAACATAGTTGTACCCTACATTGGCCGCCACTTTGGCTTTTAACGTAATTTCTTGCAATGACATTGCATAACCCAACGATGTGGCTTTAATTAGATTGGTCGTTGCTGTACAAATATTCGGTAATGCTACAACTAACGCCTGTGGAATAATAATTCTTCTAAATGCCTGCACATTTGTTAATCCAACAGACAGCGCAGCTTCCAGTTGTCCCTTACTTACTATGCTTAATGCGGATCGAAACACTTCTATCAGAGTTGCTGTCGTATATAAGGAAAAGACAATGAACGCGTACCAAATCGGGTTTACTTTGTAAATATCAGCTTCGATATTAAACTTGGCAAATAGCGTAGACATCAATAAAGGGACACTGCTGTATACAATAAAAATTTGAACAATAACCGGCGTTCCTCTTACAAAAGAAACATAGATCTGTGCAACATGATTTAAAACCGGAATTTGATTTATTCTTGTTAATGCACCCAAAAAACCTAACGGTACCGCAATTAGTAAAGCTACAAATGTAATAACCAACGCTATAGGAGCCCCTGACAATGCTACAAAAAATGCATCCACTAAAAACTCATAATTTAGACCTTCCGACACTCTGTAGCCTCCTTATGCGGTTTTTAAAACTTGTTTTCCTTTACTAAATACTTTTTCTAATAGTAGAAAGAGCCGTTCAATAGCAATCGATATGACCCAGTAAATCATAGATAATGCAAGATAAGTTTCTAATGCATGGGCATTATAGTTACTTGCGATAATTAGACTCGCTTTTCCTATGACATCTATCAACCCGATTGTATATGCTAAAGATCCTTCTTTAATCAACGCAAGCAAGCTGTTACCGAAGTTGGGTAATGCCACTACAAAAGCCTGTGGTAAAATGATTCTCCTGTAAGCTTGTATAGGACTTAATCCTACACTTACCGCAGCCTCATATTGTCCTCTGTCTATAGATTCATACGCTGTTCGAATCACCTCAGACATAGCCGCTGCGAATTGAAGCGAAAAGGTAATCACAACAAATACAATTTTATCAACGTCGTTCAGATCTATGCCGAAACTATTCGAAATTGCCGGAATACCATAATAAGTTAAGAATAGAAGAACAATAGAGGGCGTACATCTTAATGTTGTTGTATAGCCATAGGCGATTTTCTTGGCCATCTCGTTTTTTCCCATTTTCGCCACTGCTATGATGAACCCCAGGAGCGTTCCGAACAGTACAGATAAACCGGCTACCATAAATGTCACTTTTAAAAATGGAAGTAGCATGGGGATGGATTCCAGTATGTATTTCGCTTCGAAATATTGGCTCATATTTCGCCTCCATTCTCGTTCACTGCTTTAAAAAAAGCTAATAACCCTATAATTTCAGGGTCTTTAATCGCAAAAAACTTGCCACTCTTTACATATTAAGGTTTATTGAGGTTACCCCACACCCCATTCCCTTAATAAAGTGACAAGCTGCGACCTCAAACATTTAGTTCGATTAACCATTGCTGTTATCTCTTAACGCCATCTAATACCTCGAACAAATCTTTGCCATAGAATTTTACGCTAAGTTCATTTGTTTTCTTTTCTTTTTGCAGCTTTTTAATGGCTTCATCATAAGCATCTGCAAATTCCTGTTCTTTTTTGTTGAACAACGGCCAGGTTTTGATGACTGCGAACTCATTGTAAACCACATCATTTGCTAATTTATGATAGGGACCATCGGGTTCAACTACCTGCTTATTAAAAGGACCCTCAATCATGACTCCTCCGTCTACACGACCTTCGTTTACCCATTGAACGACGTCTACTGTGAATGAATCTCCAGCTTGCAGTTTTACTTTATTGTTTGGATTAGCCTTGTTGTATTCATCAATAATTGTATATTGCGCATTGTTAGCAGCAATAGGTGCTAAAGTCAAACCAGCTGAAGCAAATGCTGACAAAGTTTTAATATTTTCATTTGTTTTCTTTAACACAAGTCCTGTACTGCTCAATCCTAAGAATTCTTTAGGAAAGATAAATTTCTTGGTTCTTTCCTCTGTCCAGAAAGCATTTTTTACACCTACCTGGTATTTCCCTTGTTCAACGCCTAACAATAAGTCATCACTTGACGTTCCAATGTAATCGAATTCGTATTCCGGAAGTAATTCATCCACCAATTTCATAACCTCTACATCGTATCCTGTTGGATTTCCCTTTTCATCTAACCAGGAGATCGGTTTTGAAGCCTGATCATAGGCTACTTTTACTTTTCTGACTTTTGAATCTTTATCTGCATGAGCTGAACCGGTTGCTGCGTCTGTTGCTTTACCGGAAGTTGCGCTTGATCCGCATCCTGATAATAGAACTACGAACGCTAAACCTAATGCTGCGACATTTAAAAACTTTTTATTTCTCATCATACAAATCTCCTTTTTATGGTTTATTTCATGATTGTTTTTTCTAAAATCGCCCAAGCCGCTGGACGTCCAGCAGGCGTATCATCCAATGCATCCAAATATTAACATAACAATTCCAATCAGTAAAGACGGAATTAGATAAAAATGGATGTTGCCACCAACGAAGTCACCCGTCTCCAGCAAAAGAATACAATAATTCTTGACAATTTTAATCGCCGGAAATATGATTTAAAACATTAAACATATGGGTATTGTTGGTTATTTCTGGTTTCAATTTTACCCATAAGCGGGGGAATGAACGTGATGAACTTATTTATACGAAATGAAACCCAAAAAGAATGGTTACGAAGACTAAACGAGAAGCAAACCGTATTTAAGAATAAGGCTGATCGAATCGATGAATTGGCCATTTTCCCAACAGAAAACGTTCTCGAGTTAATTGATATGGGGTATACCAGATCCACGCTTTCAAAGACGTACGGTGGTGAAGGTTTAAAAATATATGATATGGTACTCCTCCAAGAAACACTCGCTAGCTTTGATGCTTCGACAGCCCTTTCAATTGGCTGGCATCTATCTGTTGTAGGGGAGATATTCGAGAAAAAGCATTGGACTACTAGCGACCTGGATTTTATAGCTGGGGAAGTTGTTAAGGGAGCTTTAATCAACCGTGCGGCTAGTGAGGCTCAAACAGGCAGCCCGACTAGAGGTGGACGCCCCGAAACAAAGGCTGTAAAAAAAGGGGAGCATTGGATTATTTCAGGACGTAAGATTTTTACAACATTGTCCCCCGTTTTAACTTATTTTCTTGTTTCTGCATGGATTGAAGAACAACAAACGATCGGATATTTTTTATTGCATAAAGACTTGGAAGGACTCCAAATCGAGGAAACATGGGATACCATTTCATTACGAGGAACAGGGAGTCATGATCTTGTCCTGGAACAGGTAGTCGTTAATCATAATAAGCTTGTCGAACTCAATAATCTTCCTTCAGGCAAGGAATTGAATGGCTGGCTACTTCACATTCCGGCTTGTTATCTTGGCATTGCACAAGCTGCACGAGACTATGCCTTACAATTTGCCAATCAATATTCACCTAATAGTATAAGTGGACCGATTAGTCAACTATCTAATGTCCAACATTTAATAGGTGAAATGGATCTTGAATTAATGAAAGCAAGACATTTTTTATATAGCGTTGCAGAGGCCTACGATGATGTAACACGGAGGGATTATCTTTCAACCGAGCTTGGCGCCGCAAAACATGCCGTTACAAACTCCGCTATCACTATTGTCGATAAAGCAATGAGACTCGTTGGAATCAAAAGTCTTCACCGTAATAATCCTCTGCAAAGATACTATCGAGATGTAAGAGCTGGTTTGCATAATCCACCCATGGATAATGTAACTCTACAAAAAATAGCTTTAGCCGCAATCGAACAAGAGAAAGCAAAAGTTGCAACCTAAAAGCCGCGAGGTACATCTCAATTTGCAGCCAAAGGCTGTGCACTCATGGCCCTTCGACTGGAACCCGCACCATCTTCCGCTATAGGCATATATCTATAAGATCAGGTGATGATCATGATTAACCAACAGTGGGAGGCTATATATGATGCAGCACCCTAATGGGCAGAATCCCCGTCAGCAGTCCCCTTATCGACAAGCGTTTTACCAGCTGCAAAATCCCGTTTCAAAAGAAATCCAGCCAATAGGCCAATATCAAATGATCTTCCATTGGAATCGATTGGATTGGAACTTTCCTGACTTAAAGATGAAACAGGATTTTGAAACCAATCAATATTGGAAAAAGGCGATGCCTGCCGGAGTAAAGGTCGACCAGCAAGGCCATTATTACGTTTCGGTGCCCCGCTGGGCTGATGGCATTCCTTCCACCATGAATCGAATCATAATCAAAGACGGGAAACCACTCTTGGAGGCTTTCCCGAGTTGGGAATGGAATCAAGCGGGCAATGTCCATGTTCTCCAATCCGTTCTAGGTTATGAAATTGATGAATATAACCGGATGTGGCTGCTGGATCAAGGAAAGATTGCCTACGCCCCTTCTCCGGAAGGGTCGCAGAAGCTGATCGTCTGGGATTTGAATACCAACCGGATGATCGACTCCATTATCATCCCGAATGAGATTGCGCCGTACCGGACTTCTTTTTTAAATGATGTGATCGTGGACAATAAGAATGGTTTTGTCTATATAACCGATTCTGGTTGCGGTTGGCCGGATCACCCGCTTGACGGCGGTATTATTGTGTATAACATGAGAACGAGAACGCTCAGACGGGTGCTCGATCGGCATTACAGTACACAGGATTTTCCCGATTTTCATTTTCAAATTGACTATAAGCCGGTATTCAAGGATAAACCTCTTCGAATCGGAGCTGACGGCATCGCCTTATCCGCGGATCGTTCCACGTTGTATTACTGCCAGGTCACAGGGCGCAATCTATATGCACTTGATACTTCGCTGTTAAGAAACTTTACTACGCCGTTAGAAGAAATCCGCAAGGCCGTGCGGGCCATTGGCAGCAAGCGCACGACCACCGATGGGATGCACGCGGATAATAAGGGAAATGTGTTCTACACCATGCTGGAAGGAAAGGGAGTAGGCATCTATACACCTTCCAGCCATACATTCCATGATTTTGTGTCTGACGACCGAATGCTATGGGTGGACGGGGTCGCTTTTGATCAAAAGGGCTCCATTATCTTCAACAGCAACCGCCTGCACGAGATGTTTGGGGGCTATGAGATGGATTGGACCTATCCCTATAACCTTATCATTTGGAAAGCATTTGTCGGCCATGGCGTCAAGTCGTACTTGTATGCCGATTGATAACCGATGAGCCTGGCTTCTACCGTGCAATGACATCCGTGGAGGGAAAACATGCCGTTATTTATGATAACGGTTCGCCTTAACCCCTCTAACGGCGAAACAAAAAAGGCACCTGGCAGGTGCCTTTTTTTGTGACAGAAGTTCAATACGCTGAACCATGGTTGTGCAAAATACAATTCGCCGCCGCGTGTTTATTGCCAATAGACGAGTACCTGTTCCCCCTCAACAACGACGATTAGACTGGCGGCGTTCAAGGGAAGGTTACATATATTCAATCATACCTTTCTCTTTCAGCATATCGACGATTTCTTTGACAGACTGCGCTTTATCTCTGGGACAAATTAATAGGGCATCTTCGGTGTCGGCAATGATTAAACCGTCTATGCCTATTGTCGTAATCAGTCTGCCGTTCCCATATATGATCGAATTCCGGGTATCAATGCCCATGTAGTTCGCTTTCACAATGTTCCCAAATTCATCCGGCGGGAATATGGCGCCGAGCGCATCCCAACTGCCGATATCATTCCAACCAAAATTGCCGGATAGAACCACTACTTCATCACAGCGTTCGAGGATGCCGTAATCAATTGATATATTTTGAAGCGTCGGATAAATCCTGTTAATTATTTCATCTTCTTGTTCCGTACCCAAATACTCGCAAGCATTGTCTTATAAAGTCTGGGCAAATAACGTTTAAAATTTTCGATAATAACGGATGTTTTCCAAATGAAGATACCGCTGTTCCATAAATAATGTCCGGAGGAGAGGTAATCCTGCGCCCTTTGGAAATTCGGTTTTTCCACAAATTCGGCTACCTCATATACCGCAACGGGATTCATAGCGATAGGTACGTTATCGTAAGAAATATAGCCATACCCTGTAGAAGGAAATGTTGGCTTGATGCCAATGGTCACGATTTTATCCGTTTCAATGGCTACCGTACAAGCTTCGTCTAACGTCGATCGAAATTGATTTTCATCAGTAATGTAATGATCGGAAGGCAATACGACCATTAGTGACTCACCGTGAAATTTTTCTATGGACAGCGCCGCAAAAAGAATGCTGGCCGCTGTGTTTCGGGCGACGGGTTCGATCAAAATATTGCCCCTCAATACACTGCTGTGCATAATGCTCTCCAGCAATACCGCCTGGGAACGATTCGTGACGATTACCGTATTTTCCTGGGGGATGATTCCTTTAAACCGTTCAATCGTATCGTTCAACATAATATCATTACCGCTTATATTAAGCAGCTGCTTCGGTGTTTCCTGTCGGGAAAGCGGCCAGAAGCGGGTACCGCCTCCGCCTGCAAGTATCGTGGCGAATTTATTCATGATGCATCACCAGATGGGCAATCGAGTAGGAAATAATACTTTCCGATCCTTGATTAAGGTTCAGTCCGGTTGAATGTATGCCGTCGTAGCAGCCGCCGGTTTGTGGATCAATGAGCGGCACGTTCAATGAATTGCGGCCTTTGTACCAATCGTAGCATAAGGTTGCCCGTTTTAAGTAAGCAGAATCATCAAATGCGATCGCCGCTTCTTTACAAGCCAGCAGCATCTCGGAGGCTTCTATGGGCTGCTCATCATAGGGGGCGGCAGCTTCGCCGCGAAGCTGCCAGCCGTGGCTGCCGACGGGCTTGAAATAGCCTTCGGGCGAGAAGGTTTTGGACACCAAGAAATCCAGGCTCTCCCTGGCAGTTTCCTTAAGGTCGGTTCTGCCTGTGATACGGGCAGCGTTTAGCAATGCCCAGGGCAGCGTCGAATTGCCATAGGTCAAACTATCCTCAAACCAATGCCAGCCATTGCCCTTGTTCCGAATATATTGATGGTGTAGTCTGACCGCCATATTCTCGATCAGGTCGGTGATGAAAACTCTTGGCAAAAATTCCTCCGTTTTCTTACTGACTTCCGTATGCGGAAACGGAAACGAATAACTCAATGCATGAGGTGTCTCAAGCAGGCAACTTAGTCCGATTATGGCATAAGCTTGGGCGCGGGGAGATTCCAAAGCTTGTAGATGCGGTAATGCCTGATTGATCATGAAACGGCAGGTGTTCTTTATATTTTCCGGTACGGAAGAGGATTGGGAGAGTGTAAATCCCAGCGCCCACAGGGTCCGTCCTTGGCAGTCCTCGGAGCCTCTGTCCTCAAGGAATGTACGGTTATAATCCATAAAGTTTCTAAAGTTTCCATCCTCATTCTGGGCGTAATGAATGAAAGAGGCGTAAGTATGGATTAGGTCCAGCGCGCTCGCTTCTCTTCTGCTGTCATATAATAAAACGGCGGCGATTAACGCCCGCGCATTATCATCTGTCGTATACCCTTTGGAGCGGTCGGGAACCCCGAATTTAGTATGCTGAAAGATCCCGGTATCGTCCGTGAGCCTTCGAATATAATCAGTCTTCAATGGCGAGACGGTTTGTAAATTCATTAAATCACACTCCTTTTGAATAAATCGGGGGCCGCTATACTTTCTTGAATGATGGCTGCGTAGGACTTGGCTATTTCGCCCCAAATCATTGTCCGGCCGAGTGCCAGCGTATGAGCTTCCATTTCTTTCACCAAAGCCGGGTCGCCCAGGAGCTTTAGGATGCAGGCTTCCAACGAGGAGGAGTCGCGAAAATCCGCCAGCAAGCCTCTTCCTTCCGCTAGCATTTCCTCGGCATAGCGGTAAGGTGTAGAAACGATGACCCGTCCATACCCGACGCCGTAAGCCAGTGTGCCACTGACCGCTTGATCCTTGCCTAAGTAAGGGGTCATATAAACGTCTGACATGACTAGAGATTGAATCACTTCCTCTTGCGTCAACAGCTTGTCGACGAAAAGCACGTTATCTGTCAATTCAAGCTTTTTTACAAGATCCATGAGCTTCTGTCTATACGCCTCGCCTTTTTCTTGCTTGACTACTGGATGCGTCTTGCCCCATATGATATAGAGGGAATCAGGGTGCTGGGTAACGACTCCCCGCATAGCCTCTATGCCGTATTCGATCCCTTTGCCAGGGCTCAAGAAGCCGAAGGTAGAAATGATTTTACGATCTGCAAAACCATATTGTTCTTTCAGTTTTGATCTTGATTCGGTTTCTACATCAGGCACGCCATGGTGTATGAAAGCTATTTTGTCGGCATCGATATCATAAATCGTGATCAGATCCCTCACAGTAGATTGAGCCATCGTCACGACTTTCACGCTTAATTCCGCCAAACGGTTCATAATAAGCCGCTGTTTGGTAGTGGGCTTTGTCAGTACGGTATGGAATATCACCATGTATGGAATGCGCAGTCTTTCAACGAAAGGGATCAGATATTCCCCGCTCTCTCCGCCATAAATGCCGAATTCATGCTGAATGACAAGAAGATCAACATCCGTGAGATTAAGATGATCGACCGCTTCGTTATAATCCGACAATTCGTGTTGATCGATTTGCATCATGACTTGTTCTTTATAGCTGTAAGACTCGTTATTGTTGACTGCTATAATACGAGGTTTATCAAAACCTTTAATCTGTGTAAATTCGTCCAATAAATCCTGCGTAAATGTAGCAATGCCGCATTCTCTCGGCAGGCTGGTACCTAGAAAAACGATATTCCGATTGCTGTTGGTATCGACCATAAATGTGAGAGCCTCCTTTAAAATGCAAAGTTTTTGGGAAAAAAAACTACAGCGGAATAACCAACACACTGTGTTTATTTTCAAGTTCTTGTAGGTAAGCCAGTGGATTTTTTCTGAACCTTCGGCGAAGGACGCTTTCTTTTAGTCGGTTATTCCAATGCTGTTTTTGTTGTTTGTAATTCTCATAAGAAACAAGACTTAGTCTGTCAGACAAGTCTTTCTGTCGCAGTGCATCGTCGACAAGCACAACATATTCGCCATTTCGAAGTATGTATTCATTCCAGCTACGACGACCTGTCATCCGACGATGACGCGTCTTCGTCTGCCGGAAAAAACGTTCATGGTCATTGTTTGTTCGTGGTAAATGCGAATGATCGTAGCAAGAGAATAAGCCTTTCCAAAAGCCTTTTGTGTAGCTCTCTACGTTCTTCAACATGGGCAAGTCGGTATCCCGATCATAAATGCTTCGCATCCAGATAAGGATTTGAGTCATTTCCTCACGGACGGTGTGACTAGTTTTGTGTTCAGACGGTTCTAGTGCTTTAACGATGCGGCGAATAGGTTCCATCCACCGGCATGTATCGTAGTAATGAGATTCAAATGAATCTAATTTGCTAAATATTCTGACGATGGATTGAAGAATCGAAGGCCCCTTTTTTACTCAGGCATTGTTCAAGTGACGCCTGAATCGCTTTCGCATTTTGGTAAATTCGCATGCCGGGCAGATCCAGTGGCAGATTGCCGTCTTCTAATAGCAGGGATCTCGCAGCTGCGATGTAACCCCGAGCTACTTCGCTCTCTTCTGAAGATTGGGCTTCTACCCTACGCTCGATCTCCCGGATGCCGCGGAGACTTTTCTTGATCTCAGTTTTGAGTTTTCGATCCAGGTCCACAACCGGCTTGGCGATGTCTTTCAAATAGTGATACTGGCAGTATTGGTAAGGTACATTCGGCAATAACTTTTCAAAGGCTAGACGAATCGACTGTTGGCCATCGCTGACGATTCCAATGATAGGATAGCCAAGCTGAGTGATGGGGCGAATGAGATTTTGAAGCTCTTCTGATGATCCGCTGTTCAAGTTTTTCGCGACAAGTACCGTGCCGCTGAACACTTCACGAATGACATACAGTGTTTCGTTTCCTTTCTCTGGTTGAACGCCGTCCATGGAAAGCATCAGACCGCCGTTTTGCTCAGCTACGACTTTCAGAACTTCGCTGACATGCTGATCAATACTTGCGCCAAGAAGAGCGAGGTACCGCTCGTAAAGCATTTGAGCGTTGCGGTCGGTTGTCTTTACACCGCGGCCATTCAGTTCATCAGCAATCTCTTGACGAGTCATGTGATGCTTAAAGCGCAGCTCACCTACAAGACAGAGCACGTCGAATCCGTAGGTCGTAAATTTCATACAGAGTTTTTCTGCTTCAGCAGACCTGTAAAGCGCACCGGGATGAGGGCACTTCTGGCTAGGACAGCGGTACGCCATACTCCATGCGAAAATAACTCCTTGTAACGTCGAAATTTTCTTTTTCCATACAGCATGTGCTCGCACAAGTTTTGATTCACAGTGCGGGCAGTTCGACATTTCGGGACGAAAGTATATGGTTTTTTCAGGAACGATTCAATTTTTAGGACGCATAAAGAGCCTCCTGTTCATTGAGAAATGATACCCCATTACTTCGACAAACAGAGGTCGAAAACCTCTGTTGTATGGTTATTCCACTGTAGAAAAAAAAGAAAATAAAGATATCTTTATTTCCAAATATAACGGCGGCTATTCAAATTTATTGACTTTTTCCATTTACTGTTTTTATTGCCAAAGCATAACATGACCATTTTTTCTTGTCAAATTTATTGATTTTCCTTTATGGTCGATATATATTGGTGTAGGAGGTGCGTGTATGCCGGTCATACGCAGTAATTTAAAGGAAGTTATGAAACAATATGATCCCAAACTATCGATTCGCAAGCTCGCCAAAGATGTTGATTATCACTTTGATTCCATTCGCAGAATGTACAAGGATGAGATGGTTCAATATCCTCGAGACTTACTGCTGAAGCTTTGCATATACTTTAATATCCAGCCAGCTCAGCTCATTGTAATGGAAGATGACGGATATACGGATTGCGCGATAGATGAATCGGATGGCTACCAGGGGGAAAGTAATGAGAGAAAAACAACCCGTAATTGAAACATGCAAGCAACTGCTGGATAAATTTCACGCAGCTCCCCGGGAAACGAAGGTGGAGAAGTTAGTATTCTCGGGAGTCGGGAACCGGGATGTATACAATATAACGGCCCCGTTTCGCTATGACGGGGAGGAAGTTATCGTAGGAAGAGTTGAGGAACGAAACAGCGAGTTCTCTCAAGTCTTCTTTTTTACTTGCACAAACCAGGTTTGGAAGCCAAGGGTGCATACGCACACCTATAATTTACAGGATCCCTGCATTACCTTCATCAAGGGGGAATTGATTTTCGGCGGCGTAGAAATCATTACCAGTGCCGATAATCCGGATAAAATCGTTTCTTGGGTTACCCAGTTTTACCGTGGATTGCATATCGATTCGTTATGCCATTTTTCGTCCGGACCCGGTACGATGAAGGATATTCGTTTGATAGAGCTTCAAAGTGGTCAGATCGGTATATTCACAAGGCCGCAAGGGGACAGGGGCGGAAGAGGACAGATCGGTTTTACGATTATTCCTTCACTTGAGGAGCTTAATGAACAAACCTTCCTTGATGCGGAAATTCTTCAAGATCAATTCGTTCCTGAAGAATGGGGAGGCGCGAGCGAGGCGCATTTGCTCAAGAATGGCCATGTTGGCGTTCTGGGTCATATCGCTTGTTTCGATAGTGAGCGAAACAAGCATTACTATTCCATGGTTTTTTCAATAAATCCCGAAACCTGCGAGAAAACGCCGATGAAAATTATAGCGGTAAGAGACGATTTTCCAAGGGGGCCCGGGAAACGTCCTGATCTTGAGGACGTTATATTCAGCGGCGGGCTCATACGATTAGGCAATGGCCGGGCGATACTTTCCGTCGGCGTCAGCGACGCTGAAGCCTATCGAATTGAAATTCCAGATCCTTTTATTGAATATGAATAAGAAATGATGAATGTTTGACAAGATTGTCCGGTCATGATATGCTTTTTTTGACAAGAATTTATGGTCAAAAGAGAGCGGGAACAAAACTATGAGCAAATCCATTCAGTTAAGCGAACGTACGAGTGTATTCAAGTCCCAAATGAAGCAAAGCAGAAAGCAGGGACTCATTCCGGCTGTACTATATGGGATGGGCAAAGATACTATATCGGTAGAAGTGAATGAAAAAGAAGTGTTGGATGTGCTCAGGAAAAATCCGCGCGCTATTCTGCAAGCTGTAACATCCGAAGCGGGTGTCGTGCCGGTCCTTATCCAAAGCATTCAACGGGATACGTTGACGGGCAAGCTGATTCATATCGACTTTCATCATGTGAACATGAGTGAAAGCATGGACAGCAAGGTGACGATTCACTTTGCCGGAGAGGCCGTCGGCGTGAAAGCCGGAGGGGTTCTGCAGGTCGAAATGTACGAAGTTGAGGTGCGCTGTATGCCCGATCAATTGCCGAGTGCCATGGAAGTCGATATAAGCGGCCTTGCAATCGGCGACCAGCTTCTCGTATCCGATCTTATTTTCCGGGACGGAGTCAAGGTGTTATCCGATCCGCATGCCGTTATGATCCAGATCAAAACCTTACAAGAAGAAGAGGCTTAAGAAGCGGTAGAAACGCCTTTATCCAAGCCTATAACAAGCAGTTCCCTTAGCTAGAACATCCCCTTATGGCAGACAGTGCAAAGAAGCGTTCATGATTGCATGGACTTCCGACACTTGTTGACCTTAGGGGGTTTTTTTGTCGTCGCATAAGGACAAACGTTTACGATTACTCGGCTGAATGAAGGAGAATGATATTAATCGTGATCAACGTGAATGGTGAATCCAATTCGCACGAAGAGAAGAAAGTGATCCGCAAAACTGCCATAGTTACCGGGGCGAGCAGCGGCATCGGCCATGGGATCGCTTTGGTTCTGGCTAAAAACGGATATGACATCTCTACCGTGTATTGTTCCAATACGGAGGGGATCCGAAATTTGGCCGACGAAATCGAAGGCGTGTATGGTCGGAAGCTTCATAGCATTCGGGGCGATCTCTCCGAACCAAACTTCGTCAAAGATTACGCGAAGGAAGCGATCAGCGTTTTGGGAGAGGTTGATTTGCTCGTAAACAACGCGGGAGCCGGTTTTGGCGGCAGGCTAACGGAAATAAAAACCGACGAAATGATTAAGTTTATTCATATAGATTTTATAGCCCCTGTGCTTTTGATGAAAGCCATCGGCCTTCATATGCTCGATAAGGGTATTCGAGGAAGCATGATTAATATTACATCTACCCGTGCGGAACGGGCTTATCCACATGATTCCATTTACGGCGGCATGAAAGCCGCACTTACGAGAGCCAGCGAATCTGCAGCGCTAGAGATGGCCATCCACGGCATTCGGATAAATAACATTGCGCCAGGAGCAACCGAAATCGAGAAAGAGAACCGTGAATTTTACGATAAACTGGGGAAAAAGATTCCACTTCGCCGTACGGGTAAACCTGAGGATATCGGGGAAGCAGTGCTGTGGCTTGCATCCGACGCGGCTTCTTACATAACAGGGGTAAGCTTGCGTGTTGATGGAGGACTTATCCTCCCCGGCATGCCCGAAAGAGATGATGAAACGACGAGATACTATGGATGGGAACCGATGAATGAGTAAGAGCTGAGATATAATCATAATTGGAATTAGAGGGAATTATCGACAAGATTGGAACGTATGCAAGGGGTTAATTAAGCATTGGGCTTCCTTTCCCCAACATTCCCGATAGCAACTTATTAAATTTGAGAAGCCATAAATAAATGAGTAAACTATAGGTAATAAAGGAGGCGAATCAACATGGCCGATTCGGCGATCAACATGGAAATAGGAATCAGTACATTTTTGGAGACTACACCTGACCCGGTGACAGGAGAGGTCATCAGCCATGCCGAGCGGCTACGCAATGCGGTTGAGGAGATCGTACTGGCCGATCAGGTCGGACTGGATGTCTATGGAATTGGGGAGCATCATCGACCCGATTACGCAGGCGCCGCGCCCGCTGTTGTATTGGCGGCAGCGGCTGCCATGACCAAGCGGATAAAGCTTACGAGCGCTGTTACCGTGCTGTCCTCGGACGACCCGGTACGCGTGTATCAAGCTTTCTCCACCCTTGACGGCATTTCCAACGGCCGGGCCGAAATTATGGCGGGCCGGGGTTCGTTCATTGAATCCTTTCCGCTGTTCGGATACAGCCTGGATGATTATGACGAATTGTTCGAAGAAAAGCTGGAGCTGCTGCTAGCGATCCGCTCCTCGGAGAAGGTGTCTTGGCGCGGCGGTCATCGTCCCGCTATCCATAACCTTGGTGTCTATCCCCGGTCCGTGCAGAACCCGCTGCCCGTTTGGATCGCAAGCGGCGGGAATCCACAGTCTGCTGTTCGGGCAGGAATGCTGGGTCTTCCGATCGCATTCGCCATCATCGGGGGAATGCCCGAGAGTTTCGCGCCGTTAGTCGACCTCTATAAGAAGGCTGCCGCGAAGTCCGGGCACGATCCTGCCAAACTGCCGATTGCGACTCATTCCCACGGATTTGTCGGGGAAACAACCGAGCAGGCTGCCGATTTATTCTTCCCTCCCACACAAGCCCAAATGAACGTTATCGGGCGTGAGCGGGGTTGGGGCCAGCATTACAGCCGGGCAACTTATGATGCCGCACGCAGCCTTCGGGGCGCCCTCTACGTGGGTGATCCCGAATATGTGGCGGAAAAGATTATTCTACTGCGCAAAAACCTGGGGGTTACCCGTTTCTTTCTACATGTGAATGTCGGTACGATGCCGCACCGTGAAGTCCTGCGTGCCATCGAACTGCTCGGCACCAGGGTCGCACCAATCGTACGTAAGGAGCTTGCCCGAAGCGAGGCAAAGGAATAAGCAAATGGCGGGAATCCCCTCGCCTCCTAAACGAAAGGACGCTGACCGCGTGAGGTCAGCGTCTTTTTGCGTTTGCAGGCGGTATCAGGAGAAGAACCCCTTTTTGGGGGACGGCCGACACCAAAGGAAGTTAAACGTAAACGTGGTATTTTCATTGATCACGCTTTTGGCGTAAATTTTGCCATTGTGTTGATCAATGATGGCTTTGGCAATAGCTAACTCCATACTTGCGTACCCTGGATTGATCCATACGATAGAACCGATCAAAGATCTTTTCCAGATGCTCTGATGAGATGCCTTCACCGGTATTGGCAACCGAAAAAAGAATATCGATAAGCTGCTTCTTGAGAGTAATGTTTATTGAACCCTTAGGATTCGTGTATTTAATAGCATTCTCCAAGAGGATCATGACCACTTGTTTGATTTGCTCGCTGTTGCCGCGTGCAGTCAAATCAGGTTCAATTTCATAGCCAAGTGAAATATGTTTCTCAAAGATAACGGCTTCCATCGTTAAAATGACATTTTCAACAGCTTCGCTTACATTAATTTCTGTATAGATCATGCTTGCTCTAGAATCATCCATTTCGGTCAAGTACATGAGGTCAAAAAACTATCTTACATCAGTTAATTTCCAAGATAATAATTAACCAATCAGACAAAATTCAACAAAGAAGACTTTGTGCTTACTTATGATACGGTTCACCATATCATCTATAGAACGAAATCAAAAAGCACCCAAATGGGTGCCTTTTACGTCGTTGCTAAGCAGGCAACAGCATATGCAAATGGGGAGCTACCCCTTCTAGAGAACACACCTACTGCTGAGAATCTGTACTATCTATCACTTTGGTATATTTTATTTGAAGGCAACGAACGTTAAGTTCTTTCCTTTTAAGTATTTTATAATATCTGGAAGTGCCTCCACCGTGTTCTTGTCTTCATGCAGCACATATACGCCCCCAGCAGCTTCGACCTGATGGAAGTATCGAATGATGTCCTCTGGCTTCTTCGCATTCCAGTCCTCCGGATCTCGATTCCACAGGAGGATCTTCATATTCTGCTTCTTGGCCGCGGAGACAAGTTCATCGTTAACCGCACCGTATGGGGGGCGGAACAAAGTAACGGCAGTATGCGTTAGGGATTCGACAACGCTGCTTGTCTTCGACAAATTTTCACTCTGATCCTGAGGGGCGGCTTTCGTAAGTACACTGTGATCCCAGGAATGATTCCCGATCGACATTCCATGCTCGCTCGTATAGGTAACGGCATCCGGATTGCGTTCCGCATTCTTCCCTACGAATAGAAATGTCGCCGCCACCTTGTGCTCCGTCAGAATGTCCACGATATTCTTCGTGAACGGGGAGGGCCCATCATCGAAGGTTAAGGCGACGTATTTCTCCGGCAACCCGAAGAACTTCTTCTCTTCATCGATGTCGATGACTTCAAAGTCTATCTGCGCCTGATTGACGTTGGGCTGAATCGAGGCTTGTGTTAGGGCTGTTTGGTCTGCCACGACAGCCGCATGTGAGATATCGCCCTTGTGCATATCACTAATGGATGCGGAAACAATCGGTGCATTCGAATCATCCGTTGTTACCACTGCCTTCGCTACGCCGATTTGCTCGCTAAGTATACGTACGGAATCGTCCTTGCCCCCGGAAGCGATAGATAGAAAAGCCAGCAAGCCGAGCATAACCGGGAGTAGATTCGCTATCCTCGGCACGCGTGCAGAGAATCGGCGTAGGAATTGGGATCGGCGCTGAGCGAATTTCTCTACCCCGCCATCCTGCCCTCCCTCGTCCATCGGAACGGGCGGAAGGTCTGTTTGCCTGATCCGCTTTATCTGACTTATGTATTCTTCGCTGCATGGAAAATACAGCGTATCCCGGGAGACGCCTGTGGTTCTGATTATGGCACTATAAAAGGTATTTCGGTAAGGATCCCACTTGGAGTAGGGAGAGAGTCGAATCCTGTCTCCATTCAATGGCCTCAACGCTTCAAGCCCAAGAAACGTAAACTCGTCTATATCGATCACGTATGTAGCTTGCCTGTCCTCTTGGGTAACGACGACCTTGATTTGGTTTACACCATCGGAGGTCTTCCCAAGCGACAGCAGCTCCATCACCTGTGTACTGTATGTCTCCATACCCATCTTCGTCCTTCTCTTTCAATCCCGACATGACCTTAATCGGTTGAAGCTCCATCAATCGGGCCTGCATTCGGTGCAAATGGAGACGTTAGCCGGTTAGTAAAGTCATTTACAATATTAAGGAGATGCGTCTTCTCCTGACGAAGGGCATCGAATTTCTGTTTCATTTGGGAGAGCTCGGCTTCAAGCCTCCCGTTCTTCTCTTCAAGCTCGCTGATTCTCTTGTTCTTATCGGCAGTCGTCTCGTTGTGCTTCTGAAGCAAGCCCGCATAGTTCTGGCGTTCGAGCTCAATCACGCTTTTAAGCTCCTCGATCTCACCAGACAAGGTGGAATGGAGCTCTCGGTAGTCTTCCATCATCTGGTCGACCTTCAGATTCTTATCGGTCAGTCTCTGCTCCAGCTCCTGGATGCTCTTCTCACGCTCCTCGATGACCTTGCCCAGGTTCTTCAAGTCCCTGTTCAATCGATCAATTTGTCCGTTCGAATGGCTTAGCCGATCCTGCAAATCGTTGTGGCTCATTTCGACATGCTGCTTGGCCTTAATCATCTGCTCTACGGCGAATACCAGATCGAGCGACCTTTTGTCCATATGGGCCTTATTTATCATAATAGAGCCTGAAGGCTCTTCACTCGCCTCGGATTTAGCTGAATTTACCGACACTTCCTCCTGTGGTTCTTCCAAGTCCCTCCTTATGCCGCGATCCCCTCGCGATTGTTGCTCCTCAAGGCCATTCTTCTTCTTTTGGAAAGGAGAAAACATAGACAACTCACCTTTTCTGAGAAAATATCGATTAATATCGAAAAAAGTTTCCTTAATTATAGATGAGTTTTCCAAATTTATATGCGGGTCTAAAGTACCGATTTATGCCTATTTCTAGGCTAAAAGGAGCGGTAGTATAGGAGGATATCAACGCTATCTCGCTAGATCCATAAAAATTAGGGAGTTGGAAATAAGAATGGAGACGGAAGGCTTACTCCGCCCGTCTCCATTTTGCTTTAGAGTATCTAAAGTGGGCTAATCGCACTAGCCAAAGAAATCCAAAGTTTCGCCTCATTTATGGTACGGTTCACCGCGCTGTCTTTAACGGCAAGTTTTAGGGCCATCCTACAATGGATGGTTCACCTGAACGCCTTAAACGTCGTTAATTACTCCTTAGTAGCAGCAGCTAAAATCAAAATGCAAAATGGGGCTGTCCTTAGGGGATGGCCACTTGTCAGCTATGAAGGACTGTCTGGATGTTGAACCTAGAGCTGATCAGCCTGTGAATGTTTTTTCGCAGGCGCAAACCAACCGAGAAGGGCGATCGCAACCAACACACCATAGAAGATAAGGGTCCAGCCTGTGCTATGCGGGAAATGATGACCTAACACACCAATATCTTCATGGGCCAGGGTAATCACAGCGAGCTTCACACCGACCCATGCCACGATCGCGTAAGCCGTGGTCTCCAGTGCTGGCCGCTGAGCAAGCAGCTTTACAAACCAATTAGCCGCGAATTTGATTAGGACGAGCCCAGCGATTCCACCAAGCACAACAACGATGAATTGTCCTCCGTCCATACCGCCGAAGTCACGAAGCGGTGAGTCCGGGAGACCGAGTGCTAGAGCTACTGCAGCAAGAATGGAATCAATCGCAAAGGCGAGATCCGCAAGAGCAATTTTTCCTACGGTTGGCCAGAAGCCTTTTCCTGTAGCATCTTTTTTTATGTCCTCGCGGATGTTCTCGTTTTCCTTGCCGAAACGCGCTTTGATTATGTGCTTTAACCCAAGGTATAGAAGATAAGCTGCTCCAATCGCCTGTATTTGCCAGACGTTCGCAATAAACGATATCGCAAACAGAGCGGCGAAGCGAAAAACAAAAGCCATAATGATCCCATAATTGATGGCTTTCTTCTTCTGGTCCTCCGGTAAATGCTTCGCGATAACCGCCAGAACAAGGGCATTATCCGCCGATAGCAAACCTTCCAATCCAATAAGAATCAGTAATGCCCATGCATATTCCAACCAAAGTGAATCCAACAGCACTTCTCCTCTCTATGTAAGAATGGTGATGACAAAGTTGTCGCTTACAACCTAAGTTCAATAGAGCCTAGGATTTCCCCGTGTTCACGGCTTTGATTGTACCGTTACTCCTTTTCAATCTCCTCAAGACCTTGAAGTATATGCCATTTTATTATTAGCTTGTCCGACTATAATATACCACTTTGAAGCTGTCAAGTAATGTCTCATTTCATTTTATTAATCGTATAAAGAACATTCTAATCAGATCGATGATTCCTACCGTCATTCAATTGAGAGATATCCTGACCTGAAGCTAAAGAAAAGCAGGAAAAAACTTGCCGTTACTTATGATACGGTTCACCGCTCTATCTTTAACGGCAAGTTTTTGGGTACTGTTTCTAAAATCTTTATAGTCAATAAAAGGGCACCCATTGAAGGCCATTGAAGGTGCCCTTTTATTATTGTCTTTGCAAGAAACCAGCAAATTGCGCATGTCTTCTCAATGTAACTTTTATTGCGTCCTTTATTGAAGACGGCATGGTTGCTTCTGTTGAAAAAGCCTTTATTTCAATTATTACCTTCGGCTTTTGAGAACCTGGGCGCTTTATGAAAATATCAGCCCGTACTGAACTATACCCAGAAGTTAAGGTTTCTTCATAAGTAGCCTCAAGTCCGCTTGTTCTAAACACTCTTGCTATCCTTCTCCCAAGCTGGGTTGGCTTAGTTGTAACACTTTCATACCAAACCCTTGCTTCTTCAGCCCGTTTGGACTCTCTCTCCTTTAGAGGAGTATACTCATATTCATCCCACTTATCAGCTACAACTTGGTAAAAATGAGTTCTCATAAACCTTCCAACATAAGAGTCACCATAAGTACCCTCTGGATTATCTAAGTCATTACAGAGCCTACGAAGGTCTGCAGCCCGGATAGGTATTATCCTTACGTCAAAATAAAGACGCGTGCGATTCAATTCCTTCAATGGTAGTTGGGCCCGATCCTCGGCATTTAGCTCTCTATGCCAGGCTTCCCAATTAAGTTTGTAACCTTCACGGGCTTTAGAGAATTGCAAAACGCGCTGGGTTCGTAGAGCATCCGAAACTGGCCACATTAGTATTACTTGGTATTCCGATAGATTGTGAATATCAATTAGATTATCAGCGAGACGCACCCCCACTGCCTCCATAGCACTCCCAATGGTATGGTAATCTATGCTAATTCCCTTTACATCTTCTTCAATAATCTCAAAATCAGCCAGCGACTTGTCACTATTATGGAAACTAAATGTTTCATCTATAATTTTTGGCCATTCATGCTTATCAGGACCAGTAATAATAAAGCTATCATGTAGTAAAATTCTTCTATTACGCGAAGTTGCATCAACCAGCATTTTCTGAAAATCTAAGCTGGTTGTTAACCAGATGAAGATAATTGGTATTTGACTTAATTCACCTCGGTCAAAAAGGCTCAAATATTCAACAAACTGCGTTGGGATCTTTCCTTGCCTACGACGTTTTCTTCGTATTGATCAATAATAGCAATCAACAATTTCCCGACGTTATGATCTCTTTCTACTGCTGGGTTAAACCTTTACCTTGTATAAAATCAATATAGCAACTTAGTAAATCTATTGCCGCTAAATGGTCGTTCTCATCGTACATTAATGCTTCTTCTGTTATTTCTCTCATAGTCTAATCCCCTTATTTTTCGATTTTGTAGTGTGGGTGGGGGTTTTCCCTATATATTTAATCAAATAGGCGTCTGCCACATCCTCGTAAGTCTCTGGCTACTTTAACGATAGCCGCTCCCAGCGCTTACGCTCGTACTCCTTCTGCTTATCTTTATTGCCAGGACGCTGCCGCCACTTCCTTGCGTATTCACGGTTGTATTGTCTACGGGCTTCGAGAGCCGCTTGGTTTAGTTCATTGTTCAACCTTATTCCCCTCCTTCGAGAATTAGCAACTCTTTCTCCTGTATATCAATCATGCACTGTGTATCTAGTACAGTCTGTTCTGCATCTTCAACCATTTTAGCCGCCCGTAACTTAGCAACCTGAACCTCTTGGCGTTTCGTTACTAAAATGGTTTTATTGTGCTGTAAAAGGTACCGTAATCTGACAGCATTTTCTTTCAATATGCCAAGTTTATAAAGTTGGTTATGTCGTTCAGTTACTGATACTTGTTCAGCTAAAGATTCGTAATACTGTACCTGCCTTTGAAGATCGGCGATTTTAACAGGATTATCAGGGTGCGGTTCCCCCTGTTGTAAGGTATAAATCATATTGCGTAGTTCTCTAACCTTATCCCAATACGATTCTATTAGTTGTTCAATCTCTTGCAGTTTCCTTTCTTCTTGTTTAATCCGTCCTTCAATTTGTTGCGCTACACTTTTAGCCATTTTGCTTTGCTTCGCTTCCTCTCATTTTGAAAATAAAAAAAGCCCATTCCGCAAGGGAAAAAGGCTTGGAAGTTTGAAAGGTTTGGAAGTTTATACTTATAGTTTACAGTCCAATGATGATGATGTAAACCGAAGATTTTAATTACTACGAATAGAAGGATGCTCCCAATATGAGTTCGCTACGCTTTCGAAATTTTTCTTATCAAAGCTATCCCAGTTTATTTTAGTTGCTGTTGCCCTGTTCAATTTTATTTTCATTACGGGACTGGATGAAGTATTTCCGTATTTATCTGTCATAGGAAACTCCCACGTAATCGCCACTTCTTCAACATCAGCTACTTTGAAAAGTTCTTTGAATACCTTTATTGATTCTAATTGCATTCCGCCCTTAATCATATTATTGCTAAGATTGTCGTTTGCTTGTAGCCTTGTAATTACAATCTTATCCCCATCTTTTTGCGTACCGGCATGATCGTTAACCTGTAAATCAATTATCCTTGCAACCCCTGTATTAGTCTTTGCACCTATTGCCGTTGTAATGGCAGACCGTACCTGCCCGTCTACTCCTGTTGTTTGAGTGGCTTTGTTTGTTTGGGAAGGTGCGTTTACCGTTTGATTGCTTAGCCCCGACTCGTCATCACCTATCAATGCAAATACAAAGAAAGCGACAATCGCTAATACAACCAGAATCCCAAAACAACCTAAGCAGCCTTGCAAGAATTTGTTCCCCTGTGGCTTGGTTGTATTTGAACCACTACTTTTTGTTCCCGATGTGCTTGCTTCTTTACCTGCTGTTGGTTTAGCTGCCGCTTGTACTGGTGGCTTCTGCTGCGGAACACTACTCCTAACGGGTGATGTAGTTCTTTGTCCCTGACTTGTACGATTTCCTTGCATATGTGGCTCTCCTTTTTCGACAAATTGTGGCTATCCAAAATTATACACGATTGTGATACTAATAGTATTAAAGATTTTGATACTATACTACTTCTTACTGCAATGCCTGCTGTTGTCTACACTCAATCATAGAGGTGTATGCCAATGCAGGATATTCTGAAACTTGTAGGTTCAAGGATTAGAGATTACCGCAAGTCGAAAGGATTGTCGCAAGACCAACTTGGGGAAATGTGTGGCTTTCATTTTTCATATATAGGTGGTGTCGAGCGAGGGGAACGTAATCTATCATTAGAGAACATCGGCAAAATTGCTGTTGCATTAGATGTTGAGCCCAAATTGCTTTTTGAGTTTGATGAACCTTTTATACTACCTGTTGCCGAGGAAAAGGAAGCCGCTTTACATGAAGTGCTGGCTATTTTGAAAGGCAAGGAAGTAAGCCAAATACGCATGAGCAGAAATATACTTGCTGAAATTTTCAATACACTTCCGTATAAATAAGAAACAGGCTCAATGAGTGAGCCTGTTTCTTATTTATGCCTATTATTTCAAATTTACAACCATCCAAATAGCTTAGCTATTGCAAGTCCAGAAGATGAGGTTCTTACCACATCTCCAAACATTCCCCATGTCTTCTTAGCTCTGTCAAAATTTTTATTTTTAATTGCTTCTTGCAATTGAGTAACATCATTCTGTGCATCCTTTTTCTCTTGAGCCTCAGGAAGACCATCAATAAACTTAACTAAATCAGCCATCAAAGCTTGTGATTTCACGAGCGTTTCTTCAGTTACGCCGCTTGTTACATTAGATGTTTGAACTACATCTCGACCACCTTGTCCAATATTTCCATTAATATCTCCATTAAAAGTATTACCACTCATATTGTTTGAACTGTTATACACGGTGGCACAACTTCCTTCCTTCAAAATAAATATTTGCTGTTGTATACCTAAGCCAACCTTGTTCAAGTCATATAATGATGTTGAACCAGAATAACTGCTATTATCAATGGGTCTCACGTGCTCGGGAGTACTGTTAACTTCTTTTTTTTTACGAATTGTAAGTACTCAGATGTAAAATTAAAACCTACCCATATTCTTTCAGGATTCGGAATATAGTCAATTCCACATATATGACATCTCCGTTCTATAATCGGCAATTTTTCTGGAGTGTCTACTGAAAAATCACTATCGCCCTCGGGACATTCGACCTCATAATAAACATAAATTTTTTTTCTCTTTGTCTTTGCGGCCTCTGTAAATAAATACTCAGAGACAGCCTTTAAATCAGCTATTCCCGTGTATGTGCAAACAAAGTGAGGAGAGAAAAACTTTTTGTCTTGAACAGCCATTTCCTCTAAAGATTTTTCAAGGATGCCCTCCAATTCAAATTCGTCCATGCTCTCCACCACCTTTCCCTTATTTACTTATAATCATTCTATGCTCCTTCAACGAATTCTTGATCTTCTTCGGATTCGTCCTTAGGAAATTTTATCTGCAAAATGTGTTCAAAAACATGTCTTATAGCTTCCTCGCCCACATTTGAGCGAAACCATAGTCCTTCACCTGTGATGACGTATGATATGCTTTCTTCTTCATAACCAAAAGAGTATGGAAACTTGAACACGAATGTTTTTTTTTTCATCGGTTGATTAGAAAACTCTAACTGATACTGTTCCTGACTTTCCAAATCCTCAACCTGAGTGTTCGCTGTAACTTCTTTTGTGGCATAAACCCCTTCGGTCATTTTATGCTTGGCAGCACGTAACCGAGCGCCTAATGCCAGTGCTAATTGCCTTGCTTGTTCGTCGTTCAATTTTGTAAGCTTGTCCCATACTACTTCTTCTTTAATATCCATGATCTCTAGGACAGCTGTTTTAAAAAGATCATTTTGTGATTGATTTGCACGTACTTCTAAAGCAAAGGGCGAGAAATGTATGACCACGTAGTCCAACACTTGAGGACTTCTAAATACAATTTCATAGTTTTCCAAATATCGTCGTGGAGTGCCTAAGTATGAGAAAGCAAGCACCATTCGATCTGCAAGTTCATGTGCTCTAATCAACTTTGGTTCATGAGTTAATTCAGGCCGTAATCCACCAGCAAAAATGGCACCAGTATATTTTTTTACAAGATGGTCTTTAAAATACTCCTTGTTGTGCCAGTCGGCCGAAATTCCGTTAATCATCATGTGAACGTTTACGGCGGTCGCGCCTGCAAACTTAAACTCAGAAGCTAACCTTCTACCAACCTCTGGAATTTTACTGGCAATAATCTCAGCCATTTCCTCATTGGAGCTTAATTTTACTTCGCTTTCAAGCCCCTCATTTTTTACTATCTGCTTTAACGCTCCGCTCGGCACTTGCATTACTAGTTCATCTTGCAGCCGCATTAACAATGTCCCCCTAATCAATACATTTTATACCAATGTATCATGAGGCTCGTTCCCATGCAACGAAATGATTAGTGCTATACACTTTTAATTGTAACATATGGATGAACTATCGTCTTTATCATTTTAAAATCACTCACACTTAACGATTTAAGTCCCTTATGTGTACATCTGTTTCTTTGCCGACAGTCATTTTATACGGTATCGTCAATTCAAACCGTTCCTTTACCATCACTTGTGGTACGGTTCACCGCGCGCGATCTTAAACGCGCGATACACTTGCTCCACCAGCACGAGCCGCATCAGCTGGTGGGGCAAGGTCATGCGCCCGAACGACAGCTTCAGGTCGGCGCGCGCCAACACCTCGGGGGCTAAGCCCAGCGAGCCCCCGATCACGAACGCCACGTGGCTGCGCCCGTACGTGGCCAGATCCTGCAGCTGCCGCGAGAGCTCCTCGCTCGACAGCGCACGTCCGTCGATGGCTAGCGCCACGACGAACGCATCGCTGCGCAATTGCGCGAGCAATCGCTCGCCTTCGCGATGCTTGACCTGCGCCTCTTCGGCGGCGCTCATCGATTCCGGTGCCTTCTCGTCGGGCACCTCCACCAGGTGCATCTTCGCGTAAGGCCCGAGCCGCTTCACATATTCCGCAATGCCCTGCACCAAGTACGCTTCCTTTAACTTGCCTACGGCCACAATCTGGATGTTCATCCGCCTAATCCACCGCTTTCACGTTTACTATACTTCTAGCTTCCTCGGGTTTTCTAATCTTGTTATCGCTGATTTCCTAGGTTGCCCAGTTTACCTGGTATACCTGGTTAGCCTGGTTTTTCCTGGCCCCCTAGTCTCCTGGTCTCCTGGTCTCCTGGTCTCCTGGTCCCCTGGTCCCCCGGTCTCCTACTTTCCCTCGTTTTCCCGCTTTTCTCCCTTTCCCGCTCCCGCCTCACCAACTTCCAGTTCCCTCACTATAACTGCTGCCCCAGCTTCCCTACTCATCCTAATCTCCTCTGCTCTTCCCGGACCCTCCTGCTCTTCCCACGCTCTTCTTCCTACCCATCACCGCATGCACCTTCATTCCCGCTTCCCGTCTTCCCATGCACCCTGCATCCCAACAGCCCCCAAAAAGTTCCACGTGCAACAAAAAAGAAGGTCGACCTTCCGACCCTCTCCCCGTAACTTCCCTATACGACTAAGAACCGCCCCGGACCGGAGCATCGTTCGCAGTGCTCCGGCGCCTGCCATTCGCTGAACTTCACTTGTTCCAAGTCCACGATATCCGGCGCATCCTCATACTCATCCACGAACATATCGATCGCAAGCTCTAAGTGTTCCTTACAAACCACATGCATCCACGAAACCCCTTTTTCTCTTCCCTAATCATACGAGCGCCGCCACAATCATCCCCGCACCCGTATTGAAACTGTATTACTAGTTTACCCCAATCGGGCCCAACTCACAACAGACGAACGCCGGACTCCGGCGAAAATGTCACCCCGCTCCCTGCTTCCCTCTACGTCCCGCACGAAGGAGGAACCCTCCCAAGGCAGAGGGATCAGCTGCCCAAGTCGTCCTTAGCGCTCCTTCAGCTCCTCCAACGTCACCGATACCGTGTACTTCTTGCCGCTGCGGTAATACGTGATCGACAGCTTCTCGCCGACCTTCTTCGCGCTATAAATGTATTTGCGCAGCGACAGCGTGCTGTCAACCGGCTTGCCGTCGAGCTCGACGATAACATCGCTGCTCTTCAGCCCCGCACTCTTCGCCGGTCCGGTCACATCGATGACGAGTACGCCCTGCTTCACGTCCTTGGGCAGCTTCAGCTCTTCCGTCCCCTTGAATGCCTGCAAATCCTGCGTCACGACGCCAATATATGGCCGCTTGATCCGATGCTCCTTAATGAGCGTTTCGATAATCGACTTGGCTTCATTAATCGGGATGGCGAAGCCGAGCCCTTCCACGCCCATGTCCGCTACCTTCAACGTGTTGATGCCGACCACCTTGCCGTCGAGATTGACGAGCGCGCCCCCGCTGTTTCCGTGGTTAATGGCCGCATCCGTTTGAATCACGTCCATCTCCCAGTCGAACTCGCCTTCCCGACCTAGCGAAACCGGGATCGTACGCTTCGGCCAGCTGATAATGCCCTTTGTCACGGTCGGCGCGTAGCCAAGCCCAAGCGGGTTACCGACGGCAATCGCCGTCTCCCCCGGCTGCAGGGCGTCCGAATCGCCGAACTCCGCGATTTCCTTAATCCCGTTGCCTTCCATTTCGAGCACAGCGAGATCGGTAATTTGGTCGCGGCCGACCAAGGTCGCCTTGCGCTTCTCACCCGTCAACGTAATGACATCGAGCTGCGTAAACCCGTCGACAACATGATTGTTCGTAACAACCCGCACCTTATCGCCCGCCCGAGCGAAAATGACGCCCGAACCGAGCCCCATCGGCCCCCGGCCCGGAACTGCAGCGTCCGCTCCCTGCTCGCCTTCCGCAGCGGAGCCCAGAATGCTTACGACGGCCGGCCACACTTTCGCCGCAGCGCCGACCACCATATCGCTCGCCTGACGCTCGCCGGCCATTTCCGGCCTCACCGCCCCGCCGGGTGGCGTCACGGCCATAGCGGCGACTGCTTCAGCCTGCGGCTGCGCTTCTCCGGCGTAGAACGCCAGGACGATAGCCAGCGTCACAAAGGCGCCGCCGGCAGCCGGGAGCATCCACACCGGAAGTCCGAACGGACCGCTTCTTGGCAAACGCCACGCTTCCCTGCGGGACATTTTCGTGGAATAAAAATCGTCATCAAATAAACTCACCGTCGCTGCCCCCTTGGTCCGCCAGTGACCTGCTGTGCGGCCCTTCCTGATGGTTACTTCTAAAGTGTACCCGATAATCTAGCACTCTGAAAAACGGAAATACTAGGAATAGTTTCGCCCGAACGAGACTAGAATAGAATCATAACCATTCCTGCTCAGGAAGGATGATTCCAATGACAACGAACCGTATTCATTCCCATCTCGACGAAATCGCGTGGATCGGCAAGCTGGCCGACCTTCAAGACCATCAATACCGCAGCACGCTGCTGCTAAGCGCCCTAATGGAGCTGCTTCAAGAGAAGGGACTCTTAACCTTGCAGGAACTGACCGACAAGGCCCATGCCCTCGAGAAGCAGGATGCGGCCGGCCTTCCCGGCGCCGAATAGCTCCCCCCCCCTCACCTGACCGCAAGGTCCGCCATAACCGCTGGCGTCCAGAAGCATCTATTCCTCGCCCAGCCGATCCCACGCCGTCGCACGGTCGTGGTACGTATCCATCAGCTTGGGACGGTGGTCATCCGGCGCCAGTCGGTCCTCTACTATGTTATTCACAGTCAGCCTGGCCAAATCCATCAGATTGTGATCACGGCTTAAATGGGCCAAGTAGACCCGTTTCGTCCGCTCTGTCATCACATCCAGCAGCGCATGGCCAGCCGCTTCGTTCGACAAGTGCCCGACGTCGCTGAGGATGCGCCGCTTAATATTCCACGGATATCGGCCCATCCGCAGCATCTCGATGTCGTGATTCGATTCCAGCACGAGCACGTCGCTGTCTTGAATTTTCTCCTTCACCTTCGAGCTCATGTAGCCAAGGTCGGTGGCCACGCTCAATTTCTCTTCCTCGTGATAAAAGCAATACCCGACCGGCTCGGCCGCATCATGCGAGATGCCGTACGATTCCACCTGCAGCGAGCCGAATTCGCGCACCTCGCCGGTTTGCATCACGCACCGGTTCGCCTCCGCGATTTCGCCGATATGGCGGTCAAGCTCAGACCATGTCTTCTCATTTGCATATACAGGCAAATTATATTTCCGCGCCACAGCGCCCAGACCCTTAATATGATCCGCATGCTCATGCGTGACCAGAATAGCGTCGATCTCCGACAGCGACATGTCCCGCTCCTTCATGAGCTGATCGATCTTCTTGGCGCTCAAGCCGGCATCGATCAGCACCTTGCCTTCTTCCGTCGCGACAACCGTCGCATTGCCCGTCGAACCGCTCCCCAGAACCGTAAACCGTATTCCCATTTCCCTGCTCCTAACCCATGTTTGCCAACGTTTCAAGCTTATGATTTTTTATTCTGCGGCGGCTCCACCGCACCGTTAATCGCATGAATGAAATACAAATCGCCATTGCTCAGCGACACCCGCCACGTCGGCACCATATACAAGGTCTGCGAGTTATACACTTGGCCGTGGTACCCGAGCCGTACGCCCGTAATGACCGCCCCCGGCTGCAGATGATTCTCAATGAGGCTCCGCAGCGCAATATACGGCGAGATGACATTCTGCTCCTTCTGACTTCCCTCCGCCTGCACTTCCACGAACCCTTGGCGGTACGCGTTGACAATGCCGTTCTTCTCATACAGCTCGAGCTGCACCTCGAACATCGGCAGCGTACCGTACAGCTGATGGAAGACGTATGTACCGCCTCGGCTCATAGCCGGGTCGAACTGGTACGACTCCGTGTACGCGATGCCGGTTTTGGCCAGCATATCCTTGAACGTGCCCTTGTTGATCAGCGGGTCGAACTTGAACGGCGACGCCAGCGGAATCGGCTGATCCGGCGTATAATGCTCGTCGAACCGCGCCACAATCTCCCGCAGCTTCGGCACTTCCTTCGGAATGTCTGCGGGCACTTGAATATTGTTCAGCTTCAACAGCCGCTGCAGCTCCTCTGCCGCCTGCGCTTCCGGATTTCCCCCAAGTTCCAGCAGATCGGATCGGCTCGTGCCAAGCTGAACCGCCAGAATCACATTCAGCAGCAAAAAGGATAAAATCAGTATCGTCTTGGCCCGGCCCCAATCCATCCGCCTTCCCCCCTCTCCTTAGCGTCATCGTCCGCTACTCCAGAAACTCATACGTGCCGTCGTACAGCTCCATCGCCCACACCGGCATCAATTCGAGCGACTTGTCCGTAATTACAGGCCGATAAGCCGGGAACAAGGCGACGATCTGCGACTTCTTCGTATATTGATCCAGCTTGGCATCGAGCGCCTCGCCGCCAACCAGCTCCAGCTCCCGCCGGGTCACGCTGCGCGTCTCCGGCGTAAGGGTCGAACGCTCGTAGCCGGAGACAATATCCTTTTGCAGCGTAATCTTGATAAACCCGAAATTCTCGTTCCGCGGATTAATCAACGGGTACGCCCCGTAATATTGACGGAACAGGTACGATTGACTGCCCGGCAGCAAACGCTCCGGCACCTTCTGTACGCCATACGTACCATTCCATCCGCCGTGCTGGTTAATGAACTGGACGGCGGCCAGCAGGTTGCCGAGGAAGTCGATTTTGTTGTCCGTAGACGGCGCCACCGGGTCGGAGTAGGTCATCCAGTGCTGTTCGCTCTTTAACTGCAGCCCCCGCTTGGAATCGGTATAAATTTCCGAGCCGTCCCGCTCCATCAAGTTTCGCGTTACCGCCGGGTCGACGAAGAACGTCCGTTTTAACTGATCGACCGTAAGCTGCGTGTAGGGCATCGTATAAGCCGTCATCGGGATCGGCTTTTGCGGCAAATAAAGGCTGCCGTTGAACGGCTTGTACGGAATGGCGGTACCGACCGCACCCAGGAAACGCTCCTCAATATCTTTCGTCGTAAAATCGGCCTTGGTCGCCTCGTATATCAAATTCGTCGTATCCGTAAACAGTATCGTACGTACTTCGTTCTCATTCTGGGCGAAAATCCAAATCCGCGTGATCACATCGTTATCCGGCGGCAAATCGCCCTTGATTTGCATGATGCGCTGCAGCACATTCAGCGGCAGTCCGTCGCGAAACCGGATCTCCACACCGGGCCGCTTGGCCGCAACATCGTCCCAATTCATGCCGAGCGCGCTGAGGTTGTTTTTGCGGAAGCCCTCTAAATTGCGCTGCTTGACCGTATCGAAAATTTCGGTATACGGCTCGGTTTGCGGATAAAATACCGTATGCTGCTGGTTGCCGAGATGAACGACGATATGATCGGGGAACAGCATCTCATCGAGCGACACCTGCGTGCCAAGCATCTCTGTCTTCACATATTCTTCCTGAATGACCGGCTGTTCCGGCTGCGGGTAACTGTAGGCGAGCAGATAGCTTTGCAGCAAGCTTAGCATGACGAGCAGCGTCAGAGCCGCTGTCTTCAATTTCTCCATCATCCGGCTGCCTCCTCTTGCAGGTAAGGGAGTGTGAAGGTCACTTTGGTCCCTTGACCGAGCTCAGAATCAAGCTGAATCGCGCCGCCGTGCGCTTTTACTATTTCCCGGGCAATCGATAGACCGAGTCCCGTCCCGCCCATCGCACGCGAACGGGCCTTGTCCACCCGATAAAACCGTTCGAAAATCCGGTTCAAATCCTTACGCGGAATGCCGATACCGTCGTCCGACACCGACACCTCGAGACGCTCCCGCTCCGGACAGCCGGCATGAATATGAATGTGTCCGCCCTCCGGGGTATACTTGATCGAATTGGAGATGAGATTGTCGAGCACTTGTTCGATTCTGTCCCGATCGAGCATAATGCTGCGAACGTCCGGCTCCACCTGAATCGTAATCGCAATATTGCGCTGCTCCAGCTGAAACGAGAAGCGATCGGCCACTTCTTCCAGCATGTCCGTCACGTCGGTCAGCTCCTTCGTAATCATGACCTGCCTGGAATCAAGTCTGGACAGCTGCAGCAGATCGTTAACAAGCCGGATCATGCGCTCGGTCTCGTTGTGCGCCACATTGACGAACTTGCCCGCCAGCTGCGGCTCATCAAGCGCCCCGTCCTCGAGCGCTTCCAGGTAGCTTTTAATCGTCGTCAGCGGCGTCCGCAGCTCATGCGAGACGTTGGCTACGAATTCGCGGCGGATTTGCTCCAGCTTCTCCTGCCCCGTCACGTCCTGCAGCACGGCGATCGTACCGGCTGCACCGCGTCCCTTGCTGTGGAGCGTTGTGTAGGTCACGCGTACGAAGAGCGGATCCTCCTCCTCGTGAACGAACTGCAGCGTCGTTGAATGATCCTCGCTCGCCTCCAACTGGCGCACGATGTCCGGCGTAATGCCGAGCAGCTCGGCCAGCGGCATCCCTAGCGTCGTGTCTTCATTGACCTTCAAGATCTGCTTCGCGCGCCGATTAATGACGATCACACGGCCTTGGTCGTCGGAAGCGACCAAACCGTCGTTCATGTTGGATAAGATCGACGCCAGCTTCTCCTTCTCTTCCTCGTTCATCGTAAGAGCTTCTTGCAGCCGCTCCATCATGAAGTTAAACGTCTGTCCGAGCTGTCCGAGCTCGTCCTGCCCCATAATGCGCACCTTCTCGTCGAATCGCCCGTCCGCCACCGCGGTTGCTTGCTTCGTCAGCGCCTTGATCGGATTCGTGATCGTGGCCGACAGGATGACGCCGAGCACCGCCGTCAACCCGAGCGCGATTAACGTCCCGGAGATGAAAAACCGGGTAATCCGGTTCATCGTGTTATAAACCTCTTCCATCGAGGCGATAATGTAAACCGCGCCATAGATTTTGGCGCCCGAACCGATCGGCTTTGCAATGACCAGCTTACGCGCGCCGTCAAGATCCGTAAACATGCGCTGGTTGTCCTTAATGCCCTGCAGCGCCCGCGTCACTTCCGTTTGCGTGTTTTTACTCCCCACGACGGATTGGTTGTCTTCGTGTGACGTCGTCAGCACCACGCCATTCGCATCGATCACTTGAATCTCCGCTTGTCCGCTCGCGAACAAGCTGTTCACCACCTGATTCAAGTCCGCATACGTTCGCTTCGGTTCCCTGTCGCTTGCCTTGCCGGCCTCCTGATTCTGACTCTCCAACAAATACCCTTCGGCATATTGAGCCAGCAGCAGCGCCTGCGCGTTACGGTTATCGATAAAATCCTTCTTCAGCGACCCTTCCAGCGTCTGGATAAAATAAACCCCGATCAGCTGCATCGCAATCAGGATCAACAGCACGTAGATAATAATCAGCTTCGCCTGAATGGATTGAAAAAAACGGATGCTCTTCATCGGCCGCAGCACCGTCCGTCCACGTTTAATACCCGCCTGCGCCGGACTTCGAGTTCCGCATCATATAACCGAGCCCCCGGCGGGTGATGATATATTCCGGCCGGCTCGGGTCATCCTCCAGCTTCTCCCGCAGCCGACGAATCGTAACATCGACCGTTCGTACGTCGCCGAAGTATTCGAACCCCCAGACCGCTTGCAGCAAATGCTCGCGCGTCATCACTTTGCCGCTGTTGCGGGCCAAGTACTGCACGAGCTCGAATTCCCGGTGGGTCAGGTCGAGCGGCACTTCATCTTTATAAACGACATACATGTCGGTATCGATAAACAAGCTTTGGATACGCAGCCCTTGACGGACCGCCTCCTCAGGGGCATTGGCGCTAACCATCGCCGCCTTCTGCTGTCTACGCAGATGCGCCTTCACCCGGGCCAACAGCTCGCGCGTGCCGAACGGCTTCGTCACATAGTCGTCGGCTCCGAGCTCCAGACCGAGCACTTTATCGATTTCGTTGTCTTTGGCTGTCAGCATAATGATCGGCGTGTTCAGCTTCGCCCGCACATCGCGGCATACGTCCATGCCATCCTTCACCGGCAGCATCAAGTCAAGCAGAATCAAGTCCGGTTCCTCCGAATAGGCCAATTCCACCGCGGTGCCTCCGTCATAAGCGAGAATTACCTCATGACCTTCCTTTTCCAGGTTAAACTTCAAAATATCGGCAATCGGCTGCTCGTCGTCAACCACCAGTATTTTCGCCATCGAATCCTTCACCGCCTGTCTCATGCGATCTTGTTGAGCTAGGTATCTATTCTACCTATTTTAGCATAACTCTAAGCAAAAAGAGACATGGAGGCGCAGTATTTCCTGCACCTTCCATGCCCCCGATTTCTGTCTAGTCGCAACTTTCCCCCACTAACGGTTCAAAAACTTCAGCGGATTTTGCGGCGATTCATTCTTCTGAATTTCAAAATGCAAATGGACCCCGGTCGAATCTCCCGTACTGCCCATAATGCCGATTTTTTCGCCCTTCTCGACAATCGCGCCCTTGGTGACTAACAATTTGCTCATATGGCCATACAAGGTACGGTATCCGTTCAAATGATCGATAATAATATAATTGCCGTAATCGCTCTTCGTGCCGGCCGCCACGACTTTGCCGTTATCCGCCGCCAGAATGTTCTTATTTCCCGTAATATCGATTCCTTTGTGGAAAGCGCCCCACCGGGTACCGAATGTGCTCGTGATTGAAGCGGAAACGACCGGCCAGGCAAACTTGCCCGTACCCTCGCCTTTAATGACTTTCGTTCCCCGTCTAACGACCGCTTTGACCGGATTTTGTACAATATCCTCGCTAAGAACCTCTTCCTCTTCCAGCATGCCGTTCACCTTGGTGAGCTGCACGGTTACTTTCTTCATCCCGTTCCTGCCGGCAGCTATCGTCTCGGTTATACCGAGCTTCATACTATCGTCCTGCACATATTCCGTTTCGTACTGAATCTCTTGATTTTCAACGACTTTCTCCACCGTACGCACGGCCAGCGTCGGCTGCAGCACCGTCAGGTCGAGCTGCTGGCCTACCTTGATCATATCGTTCGAAATCGTAGGGTTATTCTGATAAATAACCTGCTTCGGAATATTCAGCTTCTTCGCAATGCAGGAGACGCAGTCGCCTTCCTCCACCGTATATTTCGTCGGCTGCACGTCGCCGGTTTCCAGCTTCTTCCGAAGCTCGTCGGGAGGGGTTAGCTCATCCGGATCGATCTTGATCTCCTTCAGGTCCACCTGCTGCACGAAATCGGCCTTCAGCAGCTCCGTTTGCACCGGAGCCTGTTTCGCATCAGCCGATAGTATGCCGACTTTGCCGGACTCTTTCTTCTGGCTAAGCGCGCTGACGGCGTTCGCTTTCAACTGTTCCAGCAGCTGCTTGGCCGCCGCTTCGTCCTTCAACACCCCCATCGGCTTGCCGTCCACCAACAGCTGTACGCCGACTGGATACGCCGTGAAATAGGGATTCAATCGATCCAGCGCCGCCTGATCGTCGGGCTGTTTGTTGAAAGCCTTTTCACGCTTTAATTCAATCCTAGGCTCGTTGACGACAACTCTGACATCCGATGTCATCTTCGTCAACTGATCTCGCTTCGCTTGCTTGAATTGTTCGACCTTGGCCGGATCGGAGACAGCCCCGACCGAATCCCCGTTCGCATATACTTCATAGTAATCAACCACACTGGCTTGTACGTACTGATGTCCGCTCCAGACCACCGCGATCATGAATCCGAAAGCAGCGGCCGACTTGACGACCAACCATTTATGTAGACGGATGCGTTCTTTTATCGTAACGTGCGTTTGCTTGGCGTCGTGATCCATTGGTTTCGTCCTAGAGTCCTCAGTCAAGCTGCTTGACCGACTCCCGGAGCCCTTTGTCCGAAGCTTGTCCAAAAGGTTCTTGAACCGATCCTTTCCCTTGAAAACTGTCATCTTTTTCTCCTTTTAAGCCGTTTTTTGCCGCATTCGAACCATCGTCGCTTTCTTTGCCCTGAAGAGCCGGAAAGCGCCGTACTCCCTTTAAGAGAACCTATACCCTGGTATCTCTGAACAAATACTGTTCTCGGGACTCTCTAGTTGACAATCGGCGCGTGAACTTCAAACCGCACCGCTTCAACTTAGGTTTGCTTACGACCTGCACATAAAAACACCTAAAATTGGAACAATAACCATATCCATATTAACAACACTAATAAATTTACCACAAGGACTCTACCTTTTTCAACAAAACTGCATACTATGTCAATTTTCAAGAGGGAATCATGGCAGGAGTGTGAAGGTAAGCGATGGAAACTTTAACAGCGGCGTTCCGCAGCCGGAGCGAGATGGAGCAAGCGGCGGACGCGCTTCGCAAGCAAGGCGTCATCCATCTTATGATGTGCCCGAACGGTGCCGGGAGCGATCATGCGTACCCGGAATGGGCCGGAGACTCCTTTCAATCCGGCCTCTCCGGCGGGCAAGACGAGGGGCTCTTGCAGCTCCTTGTCGAATCGTCACGACGAAGACAGGCCGAAGATACCATCAGCCGCTTCGGTGGAATCCTGTAAGAACGGCATAACGAAGAAAAACGCCCTGACGCTTTTCAAGAAGCGGTCAGGGCGTCTGTATGAGGGCCAGCAAATCGCGGTATTCCTCGGGTTTCAAATGCTTTTGCAGCAGCTGTTCCAGCTCCTTGATTTCGGCTGCGGTCAAGCCGTCCTCCATGAGCTGCGAAATCGTCTGCATGTCCTGCTGAGGAATGCGCGAAACAAGCAGCGAGAATACTTTGGCCTTATCCGCCTCCGACAGCTGCTCCTTCTTCTTCGTGAACTCCTCGCTCGACACGACGACTTTCCGGTCTTCCGCAGCGCCAGATTCGTCTCCGGACACGCCCTCCAGCTCCTTGACCGATTGCTGTCCCCAAACCGCAACCGCATCCTCCGGTACCCGGTAAGGATCGGTCCGTTCCGCTTTGCCGGCGCTAGGTAAACCGGATTGGTTCTCCTTCGAGCCCGTTTCCGTCGAATCCGGGTTCACGTTCGCCGATACGGCCGCATCCTTGGGCTCATCCACAGCCATCGCGTTCGTTCCGCCGCCCGCGCCGAACCCCACGGTTGTCGTGAACCGGTTGAAGAACGACCCCCACCCTATCTTCGCCGTCGCCGGACGCTGGATGTGCAGCTGCTCCAGCACCAGATCGACATACGTGTTTACGGCCATAAACGTTAATGCCACACAGCATATGGAGGTCACCGCAGCCGTAACCGCCAATTTCATCAACCACTTTAACCCTTTCAATTCAGCTCACTCCCATTCGCGCCATAGCAGGTCTCTAAGCTCTAGTATTGACCTTTTTCTGGGAAACCAACCGGATTGCGTACAGAAACTGAGCTGTTGAACCTCTCCTGTTTTTCTAAGAAAGATAACATCCTCTGGTCGTGGGGCGGAAATCGAGGCGACAACCGAATAGATCGAGATAAAAAACAAAGGAACGGGCCGCTATTCGCCCGTTCCTTCTTCGACTTAATAAATCGGGGTAACCAGGTTCGTTTGCTCCCGGTTGCGGCCTACAGAGAAGATCGCGATCGGGATGCCGGTCAGCTCGGAAACACGCTCGATGTAACGGCGCGCATTCGTCGGCAGTTCATCCAAGCTGCGTACGGCGGACAAGTCTTCGTTCCAGCCCGGCAGCTCTTCGTATACCGCTTCGCATTCCGCCAGCATCTTCAGACTGGCCGGGTAATGCTCGATTACCTCGCCGCGGTATTTGTACGCCGTACAAATTTTCACCGTTTCAAGTCCAGCCAGCACATCCAGCGAGTTCAAGGACAAGCCGGTGATGCCGCTCACCCGGCGCGCATGACGCACGACGACGCTGTCGAACCAGCCGACGCGACGCGGACGGCCGGTTACCGTGCCGTATTCATGGCCCTTCTCGCGAATCCAGTCGCCGATCTCGTTGTTCAGCTCTGTCGGGAAAGGACCGTCGCCGACGCGAGTCGTGTACGATTTCGCCACGCCGATAACTTGATGAATCTTGGTCGGACCGACACCGGAACCGATACATACGCCGCCTGCCGACGGATTGGACGAAGTCACGAACGGATATGTGCCTTGGTCGATGTCGAGCATAACGCCTTGGGCGCCCTCGAACAGCACCTTCTTGTCGGCGTCGATCAAATCGTTCAGCACGACGGAGGTGTCCGTGACGTACGGACGCAGCTTCTCGGCGTAGCCGAGATACTCCTGGACGATCGAATCGGCATCGAGGCCTTTGGAGCCGTAAACTTGTTCGATCAATACATTTTTCTCCGCAACGAGAAGGCGAACCTTGCGTTCGAATTCCTCCGCATCGAGCAGATCCGCGATCCGGATGCCGTTCCGCGCCGCTTTATCCATATAACATGGGCCGATCCCTTTACGGGTCGTTCCAATTTTATTATCGCCCTTGCGCTCTTCTTCCAGACCGTCAAGCAGCAGGTGGTAGGGCATAATCACATGCGCACGATCGCTGAGGCGCAAGTTTTTCGTTGAGAACCCATTATCATGAATATATTGAATTTCCTCGAGCAGCGCGCCCGGGTTAATCACCATGCCATTGCCGATTACGCAAACTTTATCTTGATAAAAAATACCCGACGGAATCATCGTCAACTTATATTTCTTATCGTTAATAATAATCGTATGCCCCGCGTTGTTACCGCCTTGGTAACGAGCTACGACCTCTGCAGATTCTGCCAGAAAATCGGTAATTTTTCCTTTTCCTTCGTCTCCCCATTGGGTTCCGACAACCACTACCGTTGACATTCGCACTACCCCCGTGAGGTGGAAACCACCTATGATTTGCCCTGAAGGCGCATGACACCATGACTAGTTTAGCAGTACACTAAACCAAAGTCAATAAAAACGAACGATTTCGTATACTCGGAATACAACGTTCGGAAAATGTTCACCAAGCAGCCAACAGTTCATACTCCTGCCTGCTCCTATTCGGCTTCAGACCGCATCATGCCGGTTTACGGCTTGGGCCTTTGAACCCCAGTGGACGCCGAATAGCGCCGCGGACGGCAAAAAAGCCCCGGCTGTCGCCGAGGCCAATACGCATCGTTCGCCTTTACTCCCGCAAGCATACGACGAAAGGCGCGCATTAATACGCCACCGCCGGTTCTTGATGCGAACGGTCCAGGTTGACGAACTTGTTGAAGTTTTTCAGGAACGCCAGCTCGACCGTCCCGACCGGGCCGTTCCGCTGCTTGGCGATAATGATCTCGATGATGTTCTTCTTCTCCGACTCTTTGTCGTAGTAATCGTCCCGGTACAAGAACGCGACGATATCGGCATCCTGCTCGATCGAACCGGATTCCCGCAAGTCCGACATCATCGGACGCTTGTCCTGCCGCTGTTCCACGCCCCGGCTAAGCTGCGAGAGCGCGATAACCGGCACGTTCAGCTCACGCGCAATTTGCTTCAGCGTACGCGAAATTTCCGAAACTTCCTGCTGCCGGTTGTCGCCCTTGCCTCGGCCATGGATCAGCTGCAAGTAGTCGATCAGGATCATGCCGAGCCCTTTCTCCTTCTTGAGCCGTCTGCATTTGGCCCGAATGTCGGCCACCGTCACCGACGGCGAATCGTCGATGTAGATATTCGCCTCGGATAGTGAGCCGATCGCCATCGTCAGCTTCTCCCAATCTTCCGGCTCCAGGAAGCCTGTCCGCAGCCGGCCGGCGTCCACGTTCGCCTCGGCGCAAATCATCCGCTGTACGAGCTGGGCCGCCCCCATCTCGAGACTGAAGATGGCGACGGTCTCTTTCTCGCGGACGCCGATATTTTGCGCAATATTGAGCGCGAACGCCGTCTTACCTACAGAAGGACGGGCTGCTACGATAATCAAGTCGGAGCGTTGGAAGCCGGACGTCATCTTATCCAGGTCGACGAACCCCGATTTGACCCCGGTCGTACTGCCCTTCTGATTGAACAACGTTTCAACCTTATCGAACACTTCCATCAGCACGTCTTTGATAGCAATGAAACCCGAACCCGAACGGGCCTGGGAAATTTCCATGATACGCGCTTCGGCGTCGCTGAGCAGCATGCCGACTTCATCTTGTCCCGCGTAACCGTTCGAGACAATCTGCGTCGCAGCGCGAATCAAACGGCGAAGCATCGACTTCTCTTCGACGATCTGCGCGTAATAATCTACGTTAGCCGCCGTCGGCACCGCATTGGCGAGCTCCGACAAATAAGTGATTCCGCCCACTTCTTCCAGCTGCTGCTTATCCTGCAGCCGGGCCGTCAGCGTGACCAGGTCAACCGGCTCGTTCGCCTCGGCAATCTCGATCATCGCTTCATAGATGAGCTGGTGCGCGCCGCGATAGAAGTCTTCGTCCCTCACCCGCTCCATGGCCGTTACAAGCGCGTCCCCGTCAAGCAAAATCGCGCCGAGCACCGCCTGCTCGGCTTCCAGATTTTGCGGAGGTATGCGATCCATAAACAGATTCTCGTTCATCCGATGGTGTCCTCCCGTTTCCCATGCTTACCCAGGGGCAAGGAGCGGTGCCCTAGCCAGAGCCAGGGCTGGCGTTCCTCTCCCCTTAACGACAAAGAGCCGGCCCTATTGCACCGGCTCGCATTACGCGCAAATGCCGCCGGGGGCGGCCGTCCGTCGCTTCTCTAACGATCGACCACACTCCCGAACCAGCTAACACCCCATACCGTTTCCCCTACGGTACGACGCTTACTCTTCGGTCACGTGCACCTTCAGCTTCCCGGTTACTTCCGGGTGCAGCTTCACGACTACTTCCGTGACGCCGAGCGTACGGATGGGGTCGTCCATCACGATCTTGCGCTTGTCTACTTTGATGCCGAGCTTCTCAAGACCTTCCGCCACCTGCTTGTTGGACACGGCGCCGAACAAGCGGCCGTCCGTGCCCGATTTCGCTTTCAATTGCACGGTAAGCTCGCCGAGTTTCCGGCCGAGCTCTTGAGCGTCGGCCTTCTCCTGCGCCTTTTTACGTTCTTCCGCTTTCTTCTGCTGATCCAGCACCTTCACAGCTGAATCGCTGGCCGGCGCCGCCAAATTTTGTTTAAATAAAAAATTAGTCGCATAGCCCTCGGAAACTTCTTTGATATCGCCTTTTTTGCCTTGGCCCTTAACATCTTTCAGTAAAATGACCTTCATTCGAAAAGCCCCTCCTCCGCGTGCATCTGATTTAAAATTTGCTTCAACCGCTGTGTGGCTTCCGCCACCGTGCCTTCCAATTGCGTAGCCGCGTTGGTCAAATGACCGCCGCCGCCCATCCGTTCCATCACGAGCTGTACATTCATCTGTCCGAGCGAACGGGCGCTGATGCCGATCAAGCCGTCCGGACGCTCGCTGATAACAAATGAAGCCATAATTCCCGTCATAGTTAACAATGTATCAGCAACTTGGGCAATGATCAACTGAGAATATTTACGTCCGGGCTCCGTGACGGCAAGCGCAACATGGTCGAAGATGACCACCGCATTCTTAATAATTTCGGACTTCTTAATATAGTGATCCAAATCTTCCTTCAACAGCCGTTGGATCAACGAGGAATCGGCCCCGTTCCGCCGCAAGTAAGAAGCCGCCTCGAACGTACGTGCGCCCGTCCGCAAGCTGAAGCTCTTCGTATCCACCACGATACCGGCGAGCAGCGCCGTCGCCTCCAACACGCCCATCGTAAGACGCTCATCAAAATAAGGCAGCAGCTCGGTCACAAGCTCGCACGTTGAGGATGCGTAAGGCTCCATATAGACGAGCGTCGCATCCTGGATGAACTCCTCGCTCCGGCGATGGTGATCGATGACCACTTTGCGCTGCGTCAACTGCAGCACCCTCGGCTCCGACATCATCGTCGCCCGATGCGTATCGACGATAACCGCGAGCGACCGCGAAGTCGTGATCTGAATCGCCTGCTCCGGCGTAATAAACCAGCGGTTCAGCTTCTCGTCCTCATAGATCGCCTCCATCAGCTTCAGGATAGATGGATTGACGCCCTCAATCACGATATACCCTTCCTTATTGCTGACGTGCGCCATCTTCAGCACCCCGATCGCCGCCCCGATCGAGTCCATATCGGGCATCTTATGGCCCATGATGATCACGTTGTCGCTTTCCTTGATCAGATCGCGAAGCGCATGGGAGATCACCCTTGCCCGTACCCGCGTCCGCTTCTCGATCGCATTCGTACGTCCGCCGTAGAACGACAGCCGTTCCCCGACCTTCACCGCCGCCTGATCGCCGCCGCGGCCAAGCGCCATGTCAAGGCTCGTTTGCGTCCATAAACCGAGCTCGATGAGCGACCCCGCTCCCGACGCGATGCCGATGCTAAGCGTCATCGGCAGCTTGTTCTCGATGGTGATGTCCCGTACCTCGTCCAATATTTCAAATCGCGACTGTTCGAGCTTTTTTAACCCTTTATGATCCGCCACCAGGAAGTATCGATCGGAAGCCGTACGGCGGATGTAGATCTGATGCTTTTGCGCCCATTCGGTAATTTCCCCCGTCACTTTGGCCATCATAATGCTGCGCGTCTGGTCGTCCAGGCCCTGTGTCGCTTCGTCGAGATTATCCATCATGACGATGCCCATGGCGATCTGATCCTCTTCGTTGCGCAGCTGAAGCGTACGAAGAATCGTGATGTCCGTGAAATAAAGCAACCGCTCCTCCGGCTTGATCTGAACCTCATAAATATGCTTGTCGAGAGTCAGCTCCAGCTTCAGTTCCTTTTCCTTGCGGTTCTTCAGCCCGGGAAATTGCTCCAGCAGCGGCTCCCCGATCAGTGTATCCTTGCCGAGCATTCTGGCAACGAACGGATTATGCCATTCGATCGTCTTCTCTTCGTTGTACAGCAAGATGCCGACCGGCAGCTCGTGAATGACATCGCTCCCCGCCTTCTTCACCCGATGGGACAGCGTGCTCACGTAATGCGTTAAATCCTGGCGAAACGCTCGTTCCGCCCGAAACGTGTAGTAGGCCAGAACGCCGCATACAACCAGGGCAACCACCCCAAGCTGCCAAACAAAGCAAGATATAGTGAGAATCAGAACAAGCAGCAGGGCAAATAGCCAATATACATGCATACCGTGCCATCGTTTCAACAGGAACTTCGGCATTTCATTCGCTCCAATCATGAATAATCGCACACGGCTGAGTTCTCCGCAGCCGAAGGCGACGCCGATGCACGCATATCGCGGCTCATAGGCGTTTCTACTCTTTGCGGGTTATACGATCACGGATAGGAAACGCTACATCGAACACGCCAATTAGGCTGAACAAAAAGAACAACGGAGGAAACAACAGCAACAGCGCGATTCCGACAATCGGCAGCGTCTTGTTCCAACGATTCATATGCGCAACGAAAAACAGAAAAGAAATCGCTTGAATCGCGAATGCCGTGCTAAGCAAGGGCAGCAAATTCAAGACTACCGTAAACAGCGTCGATTCCATATCTTTCGTGAACAGTTCAAGCACAAGGGCCACGACGTAGATCCAGATGAATGATTTAGGCAGCTTCCAGTCTTTGATCGGACGGAACGCCGGAACCGACTCTCCTAACCGCACCAGGACGCGCCGCGTCGCCGCATGCGAGATAACGGCATACAAGAGAGAGAACGTGATCATATACATCGGCAGCATTTGCACCGATAAATGAACGATGGTATCGATATCGACCCCCATAAGGCTTTTCATCTGCGGGGAGTACAGGTTGAATGAATCGATCATGAACCGTTTCATCGCGCCTACCGGATTCAAACCGAACAGGTGCGCGACGACCAAGCTGATCAACAGTTCGATCAGCAGCGTTACGGCTCCTGCGTTCAATACGGAACGAGCGGGAGCACGCTTTTTATACAAATTGCCCATCTGAATAACCGGAGGCAGCAAGAAGAGAGAAACCGATACGAGCATCGCTCCGATCCATCCGATTAGCAGAAATGAGACCAAGACGTAAACGATCGCCAAACTGGCCAAATAGTGAATCAAGAACGACTTCGTCCCTAATCGCACATACAGCACGAGGACCGGCACCAGCAGGAAAAAGAACGTCACCAAGTTGAGCAACGGCGCCATAAGCGATAAAAGCAATACGATATAAACGATGCTCCAACCGAGCATTCGCGGCTTTTGTGTTTCTTCCAACCCTTTCACCTCTTACGCAAATGATCTTCCAAAGCGGAGATATCGCCATACCATTCTTCCAACTGATGTCCTTCCTCACGGTGCTTCTTCATCTTATCGGTCACCGCTTCGTCGAGACTGCGCATCGAGATGCCGAGCCGGCGCCCCAAAATGTAACTACAGGCCACGAGGCTGGCCAATCCGTCGATAATTTTATGATGGCTGCCTTCCCAAATCCCCTTTAACAAATGAGCCATTTGATCGACCAATTCGGTCTTTAGCCATTCGATAATTTTGGCCCGCTTGGCCAAATCGACATCCTTATCCATAAACGACATGCCGCTTCTCCCCTTACACCGGGCGCTTTTGTTAATTATACCACATCTTCTATGCCTTTTGTTCCGACTGCCACAGCTTGAAACAATAATCAATGATTTCCCTGCGTCGGATAATTCCGATGAACACCTCATTATCGTCGATGACCGGCACATAGTTCTGATTGGTCGCCAGCGTAATCAAATCCTGCATCTGCTGGTCGATGCGTACCGGTTTGATCGCCATATGCTGCGGCACCTCGGTGAGCTGAACTTTATGCGCGTTGTCAAATCCGATTTCAGGTGAGCGCTTTAGCTTCCAGAGCAGATCGCCTTCCGTGATCGTCCCGGCGTATTTGCCATGCTCATCGACTAGCGGAACGGCCGAGTAGCGATGGTATTCCATCCGTTCCAACGCTTGCCGCATCGTAGAATGAGGGGATAAATAAATGACCTGATCCTTGGGTACTAAGAAAAAAGCGATATTCAATCGATCTCCCCAGCCTTTCTCTATCAATCGCGGACGCCGAAACCTCCGCCTGTTCATCATATCACGTTAGGCCCCTCGTTGAAAAATAACGGGAGCCATTCCGGCCCTTCATTTATCCAATAATTTTCGCTCCCAGAAGCTGCCCGCTCCCTTTCTCTTGCCCTTCTGAAATTGCTTTCTGTGCGCTTCGCTTTGTACAATAAGGATCAGGAGATGATGTCATGTATCTATACACGGATCAAACGTACAACGAGGTGGACTTTAGCCATAAAGATTTGCGGGAAGGCGAACTGCGCGGCTGTACGTTTACGAAGTGCCGGTTTCGCGGAACGCGGATGGAGGAGGTGCTCACGAGCGGCAGCCAATTTATCGATTGCGATTTTTCCGGCGCGGCCTTGAACGCCTCGACGCATGAACGGAGCGCATTTACCAACTGCCGGTTTCAAAGCGCCAACCTGTTCGTCGCCAAATTTCAGGAATGCAAAATGGTCGGCTCCGACTTTACCGAAGCGAATTTGGACGGCATTACCATCCTGCGGGGGGACTGGTCTTATACGAGCTTACGACTCGTTCAATTATCCAAACAGCAGCTTCGCGGCGTTCGATTCGTCGAAGCCGATCTGTACGACGCCAAGCTTGATAAAGCGGACCTGCGTGACGCGGACCTCACCCGGGCCCACTTGGCGAAAGCAAGGCTGCAGGGCGCCGACCTGCGGGGGGCTGTGCTCGACGGCGTTGATTTCAAGAGCTTCGATATCAAGGGCGCTCGGCTGGATACGGCGCAAGCCATTGCTTTCGCCCGCTCCTATGGGGCGAAAGTCGACTAATATGCAGCGACGACAAAAAGACAGTCGGAAAACCGACTGTCTTTCGTTATACCAACGTTATTCCGTTGTGTATGGAAGCAAAGCCACTTGACGGGAGCGTTTGATCGCGATCGTCAAAGCGCGTTGATATTTCGCGGAAGTACCCGTTACACGACGAGGCAAAATTTTGCCGCGCTCGCTAATGAATTTCTTCAGCGTTTCGATATCTTTATAATCAATGTGCTTGATTTTATTTACGGTGAAGTAACAAACTTTACGGCGCTTGCCGCCTTTTTTGCCACGACCGCTGAACTTTCTTTCGCCGCGCTCGCCGCGATCTTCAGAGCGTTCTCTTTTTTCGAATGCCATGTTGTTATCCTTCCTTTCTACGTTAGATTCATTCCAATCCGTTCCGTATTAGAACGGCAAATCATCATCGGAGATGTCAATCGGTCGACCGTCATCCTGGAACGGATCTTGGTTGTCGCGTGCTCCGCCGAAATTGCCACGGTTCCCGCCGTTGCCACTACCGCCGCCGCCATAATTTCCTCCGCCGCCCGTTGCCGGTCCGCCTTCTTCACGGTTAGCGCTGTTCGCCGATTCCAGGAAACGCACATTGTCAGCAATGATTTCCGTCACGTATACGCGCCGTCCTTCATTGTTGTCGTAGTTGCGCACTTGAATGCGGCCTTCCACAGCGGCCAAACGACCTTTGCGAAGATAATTCGCGCAAGTCTCCGCCAGTTGACGCCAAGTGACGACCGGGATAAAATCAGCTTCCCGCTGGCCCCCTTGGTTAGAGAAAGGTCGATCTACCGCAAGCGTAAACTGGGTTACAGCCACACCTGCCGGGGTATAGCGCAGTTCAGGGTCACGTGTCAGTCTTCCGATCAGAATTACACGATTCAACATCCGCATTCCCTCCCGGATTAGCCGTTACACGGCATAAATTAAGCTACGTCTTTAACGATCATGTAACGAATGATTTCGTCGGAAATCTTCATTACGCGGTCAAGCTCGCTCACAACGTCATTGTTTGCGTTGAAATGCACCAACACATAATGACCGTCACGGAACTTGTTGATCTCATACGCAAGACGGCGCTTACCCATCAGGTCATGCTTCGTAATTTCGCCACCGTTGTTGATGATGTTTTGGAACTTCTCCACCGTAGCCTGAACAGCTTCCTGCTCAAGATCAGGACGGATGATGTACATTACTTCATATTTGCGCATGTTGTCACCTCCTTTTGGACTATGGCCCCTGAATCGGCTTGTACCGTCAGAAGCAAGGAGCGAGGAATGAGAAAAGCTTAAGTCAAAACTCGCACCTAAATACTATAGCAAAAATGGTTCGGCAAAGCAAGCGGCATTCTTCGCCTAGAACCGACGTCTCTCTCCGACTTGGCAATAATTAAGCCTCATGGTTAGGGATTCGAACGGAAATTCTAATCTTACATCAACCAACAGGAGGTGACCACCTGTCATGGGTGAATGGAGTCAATTCCGTCCCGGCGATAAAGCCCCGAATGACGGCGAATATATGGAAGTCGGAGAAGATGCTTTTCACATGGGCATCAACGATCCGAAAATCATCAAGCTCAAGAAAGGCGAATCCTTTCCCGACACCAAAAATCATAACCGGAAATGGAAAAAAGTGTTCCGTGGTTAATTGCCAGGCCTCACCCCCGTTTGCGCTGCAGGCGGGGTTACCTTCAAGCTATTTCGGCAAAGGAGTTTTTCCTATGAAATATAAAATCACGGCGATCTGTACAATCATCGGGGCCGCCTTATGTTTAGTTCATTACATCGGTCATGAATACGACCCGGTTTACCTGCTGTTCTATGCCCTAAGCGTTCCGGCATGGTTCTATCCGATTTTTACATATACGGATGTGAATCCGCTGCTGCTCTACGTCTTAACTACCCTTTCCTGGGCCGCTATCGGGTATGTCATTGATCGTTTTTCCATCTACCGCCAAGTTCGGCACCGTTAATGAGCCATTGCGCTGCGTTGCCGTTTCTCTGTCTAAAGCAAAAAAGGCTGTGCGTCGACGCCAGTCTTTTTCTTGCTGTTTGCTGTTTTCTCCGGCAGCATCCTTTTTGCTTGCGAGCATGTTCCCCACAAGTGATTAGAAATGGATCGAATTTTGCTGAATTTCAAAGAAATCGGGAGCATGATGATACTTTTTCCGCTTACATAGAGATTGGCTAAATCGAGAATTTCTTCTTCTTTATGTATAATTTCATCTTATACACATCGGCCCCGACTTTTCTGAGAGTGGAAAGTCATTATTCTACATGTATAAGGAGGAGTACTAATTTTGAAAGGACAACTGAATACTACCTGGTTTTCCAACACGCGGAGCGACATTTTATCCGGTATCACGGTCGCGTTGGCTTTAATTCCGGAGGCGATTGCGTTCTCCATTATCGCAGGTGTAGACCCGATGGTTGGACTCTACGCTTCGTTCTGTATCGCGGTCATTATTGCTTTCGTTGGCGGAAGACCCGGGATGATATCCGCGGCTACAGGCGCTATGGCCTTGCTGATGGTGAATCTCGTCAAGGATCATGGGATCGAATACTTGTTTGCGGCTACCGTGCTCGCCGGCATCTTGCAAATCCTTATGGGATTGTTTCGGTTAGGGCAGCTCGTCACGTTCGTTCCCCATTCGGTTATGACCGGATTCGTCAATGCGCTCGCCATCCTGATCTTTATGGCACAGCTGACCCATTTCGTCGGACAAAGCTGGATCATGTATGCCTTGGTGGCGCTTACGCTCGTCATCATTTACGTGCTGCCGCGATTCACCAAAGCAGTTCCGTCCGCCTTGGCAGCCATTATTGTCGTATCAGCCCTTACAATCGGACTCGGCCTGGATGTGAATACGGTTGGCGACATGGGGCGCATTTCAAGCTCTTTGCCGGTCTTCCACATTCCGCAAGTTATGTTTTCATTGGATACGCTCCGGATTATTTTACCCTACTCCATTTCGTTAGCTATCGTCGGTATTTTGGAATCGCTGCTTACCGCAACGATCATTGATGAGATGACCGATACAACCAGCGACAAGAATAGAGAAGTGAAAGGACAAGGCATCGCGAATATCGCCACCGGCTTTTTCGGCGGGATGGCCGGCTGTGCCATGATCGGGCAATCTGTAATAAACGTTAAATCCGGGGGCCGCACGAGATTGTCCACGTTAGTGGCCGGACTGTTTCTGCTCTTCCTCATTATCGTGCTGGGTGACGTCGTCAAGCAAATTCCGATGGCCGCGCTTGTCGGCGTTATGTTTATGGTATCGATCGGGACTTTTGACTGGGGCTACTTGCGCGAGATGAAGAAAATCCCGCGCACCGACACGTTCGTCATGATCGTCACGGTGGCGATTGTTGTTGCAACCCACGACTTATCCAAAGGCGTGTTTGCCGGCGTCGTGCTCAGTGCAGTCATATTTGCCTGGAAAATGGCCAAAATTCGCTCCGCCACTACTCTGCTGCCGGATGGCAGCATACTTTACAAGTTATCCGGCCAATTGTTCTTCGGGACGATGAATTCCTTCGTCGGTTTATTTCAATACCAGCAGGACCCGCATACGGTCCGGATCGATTTCTCCCAATCGCATGTATGGGATCACTCCGCCGTCACCGCCATCGGCAAAGTCGTTGCTAAATATGAACAACTGGATAAGAAAGTCGTCATTGTCGGATTAAATGAAGAAAGCCAGCGGCTCATTGACAAAGTCGGTCTAACCGCTTCATCCGGCGGACATTAAATCGAATAGGCGGAGTGTCAACCACCACCCCGCCCTCTCACCTCATACTGGTCATACACGAAACCCGCACGCTCTGCCAACAAGAGTGTGCGGGTTTATGTTTGTGCTCGAGTTCATCCACAGTATCGCCGTGATGGAATATCTCTGTTGTATATCCACATGTGAATAACTTAACTTCCTAGACGAGCCCCTTTCCTATTCGATATTTATCCACATGTGGATATCTTTTTGTTTTGGTTACAGCACAGCCCCCTTCCCCTCGGACGACACAGCTTATATTCCGCTTCCATGAAGTTCGACTCTTCCTTATTCCTCATTGGCTGCAGCATGATCTGTCTGCTCTTAGCTGCCATCACCTTTGTGCTTCTCGGGGTATTGTACCGCTTTATTTCGTCATCGTTCAACCTGGAGTTTCCCTATCCACCTTCAGACGCATCAGAGACGCGTTAGCGGCCCGCTTACGGGTTTATTCGCCCTTCTCAAGCAAATTATCAAACCGTACAAATATATTCCTTAGAACGCGCTTTATAGGCGTTTACAACCGTCCTCGATTGCCCCGCTCATGTCGTAAAAGGTAATCATCAACATACGAAAAAGCCCTTCTACGTTAATCCGTAGAAGGGCTGTAATTGTTAATGTAAGTGGCGGAAAGAGTGGGATTCGAACCCACGCACGGCGCGAGCCGCCTAGCTGATTTCGAGTCAGCCCCCTTGGGCCTCTTGGGTACCTTTCCGCATTTCCAAAAGGGACAAGTAATATAATAGCACAGCACTTAAGAAAAATGCAAGCCATTTTAATAACTTTTTTTAATCCAATGTTTCTTTAGCTGCATCCCCGTGATCTTCAACGGCCGTTGAACGAAGCACCTTCTTCAGCTTGCTTTCAAATTTCGCGCGAGGTACAAGCACGCTATGTTTGCAGCCCACGCATTTGATTCGAATATCCATCCCCATCCGGATAATCTCCATCTCGTTGGTGCCGCACGGATGCGGCTTCTTCATTTGTACGACATCGCCCAGCTGATATTGTTTTCTCTCCATTTAGGTTCCGGCCGCCTCCTTTCGTTGATACGTTACGACCTTGGGATAAGGGATCTCAATTCCAGCGGCTTGAAATGCTTTCCTGATCGCCGCATTCAGCTCTCGGGATACGGCCACCTGCATGTTGGGCTTACATTCCCCCGTTACCCGCAAGGTCACCTCGGAAGCACCGAGCATATGTACCCCTAGTACCTCCGGCTCTTTCACCATATTTACGTTCGTTTCGTATACTTTATTTACCACTTCTTCCAATATACGCATCGCTTGATCGATGTCGGCTTCATAAGCGACAGATACATCAACAACGGCCAATGAGTTATACAGAGAGAAGTTCGTTACTTGATTGATCGTTCCGTTCGGTATAATATGTACCTCGCCTGTCCAACTCTTTAGACGCGTTACACGCAGTCCGATTTCCTCGACCGTACCTTTAAAAGCCCCGACTTGGATTACGTCCCCTACTGCAAACTGATCCTCGAAAATAATGAAAAAACCGGTAATCACATCTTTTACTAAACTCTGCGCACCGAAACCGATTGCAAGCCCGACAACGCCGGCGCCTGCCAGGACCGGGCCAAGATTGACGTTAAATTGGCTTAATATCATCAAGATCATGATGAAATTGACGACATACGTAACAATATTGCCGACCAGCTTGCCGATCGTCTTCGTACGCCGCGAGTCGAATTTCAACGGACTTTTTTCCCTGGCTGTCAATAAATGCTGAAGTCCTGAATTAGCCAATTTCACAACTAAACGTGCACCTATATAAATAAGAATGATTTTGAGAATGACCATGAATAAACCGATCCAAACTTCGGGATTGGATACATACTCCAGCAATTGGGTTTGCATGTGCATCCAGGTCTGCTTCCAATCCTTCAGAGCAGCTGCATCTGCTTGCAGCGATTGATGGATTTGAAACATAAGTAGCTCCCTCCTTGCTTAACTTATCGTAACATATATTCCATTCTTTTTGAAATAAATGCCTCGGATCTCAACCGACTCCGTTCGGATAATCTCCTGCACTTCGGCCAGCGCTTCAGCGGGAAATTCTAATGATAGCGCGCAGCCCGCCGTGATTTCTTTGGGAGTCGGACACATATCGTTCTCGATATTTGCGTATTCGAGCAGCATCTCCGCTCGCAATGCTTGCTGAGTCGAATCGAACGCCATCAGCATCATAGCAGCCGGCCTCCTTCTTGTTTAACCTTTTACTAGACTCGGTTGCTTCCCCCGTTACGGTCGATTCTTTTCCCAATACTACGTATAAAACGTTCCTACGATCCGTATACTAGTAACACTCTACTGATTCCAGATGTTGCTAGCCTTTCCAATCTTACTCCCCTAAGGAGGAACCTGTAATGAAACTGCCTTTTTCCAAAGAGCCATCCCCAGACAAATCGAAAGAGCAAGTCCCAACTGCTGCCATAAAAGTCATGCATTCCGAATCCAACTGCATAGAGCTCTTATCTGAAGCCTTATTTAAATTCATACAATCGGTTCCCGCCCACCAACCGATCGTCATTGTTTGTGTGGGTACCGATCGTTCGACTGGAGATTCACTGGGCCCTCTCGTCGGCACTCATTTAAAGAAGCTTCAATCGGAAGGTATTCATCTTTACGGTACCCTGGATCATCCCGTACATGCCATGAATCTCAGCGAAACATTAACGACGATCTACCAGCATTTTAATAATCCGTTTATTATTGCAATCGATGCTTGTCTGGGACAATTGACAAGTGTCGGCTGTATTCAGCTCGGCGATGGTCCTGTCAAACCGGGCGCGGGCGTTAATAAAGAGCTGCCTCCGGTAGGCAATATGCATGTAACAGGCATCGTGAACGTAGGCGGCTTCATGGAATACTTCGTCTTGCAGAACACGCGCTTGAGCCTCGTCATGGCGATGTCAGAAACGATTTCCAAAGCGATACACGCGGCACTTCTTATGAGACAGCGCTGGGTCCCTATTCCTTTAGTAAAGATCGATTGATCGCTTCTTTTTCTTCGGGTGATAGCGTATATTTCGATTGTCCTTGCTCAATCGGTTTCGCATAAACATACGTTTGCTCCCGGTTATGTATTCCGCTTAATACGACTCCGTTCTTTTGTTCATCAACAATTGCAACTGAGAAGCTAAGATCGCTGCCGCTCTCTGCAAAAGCATTGTATCGATAAATACCGACATGCGATTTCATACGGTTAAGATGCTCGCGAATTCGCTGAACCGTTTGATCGGCAGCCTCACTGCTTCGTTTCAAATCATTGTATTTCTGCTGCAGATCAATAATAATCTCTTCCATGTTCATACTGCCGGTACCATTAAGCATGGCCATATATTTTGTTCTCAGTTTATTCAGTTTGACCCATAGCGTGATGACGATGATCATAAATACAACCATGATTGCTGCAGCTGCTACGAATACAACCTCTACCGGAATAATCATCTTCGCTCCCCCATGTGTATGTTTACGACTGCATATGTGCAGCTATTTCTTTCACGGCATCGATCAATTGGTCGATCTCACCCTCTGTCGTAAAACAACCGACGCTTGCTCTCACAGCCCCTCGCTCCAATGTACCGGCTATTTGATGAGCCAGCGGAGTGCAGTGATAACCGGATCGAACCGCGATTCCGAAGGATTGATCGAGTATGAAAGCAATTTCCGATGAATCGGATTGCGCGACGGTGAACGATACAATTCCTGTCTTATTTTGTCCCAGTTCCGGACCTAAAATTTGAACCCCATCAATTCCCATGAGCCCACTCATTAAACGCTGTGTCAATTGCCACTCGTGCTGATGAATCTTCTCCACCGTTTCCTTCTGAATCCACTTGATACCTTCGACCAATCCGGCGATTCCCACTGTATTCTGCGTGCCAGCTTCATAACGATCGGGCCGGACGGTAGGCTGCTCGATTGCTTCTGACTGACTCCCTGTACCCCCATGAAGGAGCGGATCCAAATTAATGTCCGGATGAATATATAAGCCGCCAGTTCCTTGTGGTCCCAGCAGTCCCTTGTGGCCGGGAAATGCCAGCATATCAATTCCCATCCGATTTACGTCAATATCTATAGTACCCGCGGTTTGTGCGGCATCTACCAGCAATTTCACTTGATGCTTACGGCAAATTTCAGCCATATCGGCAATTGGCAGGATGCTGCCAAGCAAATTCGAACTATGACTGCATACTACGAGCTTCGTTCTCGACGTTATTAGCGATACAAGATCGTCCGGGTTTAAGTTTCCTTGAGCATCCGTTTTCACATAGCTAACTTGTACACCTTTAGCTGCTTTCAAATATTCCAACGGACGACGAACAGAATTATGCTCGACCGCCGTGCAGATCACATGATCGCCCTCACGAACAAACCCTTTTATCGCCAGATTTAAAGCCATTGTCGTGTTCAATGCATAAGCGATATCGTTGGGATTTTTAATGTGGAACAGACGGGCCAACTGTTTTCTTCCTTCAAACAAAGTACGACTCGCCTTAACCGCTTTCTCGTGACTTCCTCTTCCCGGATTGGCCCCATACTCTTCCATGCACTCGACCATTGCCCGTACTACTTCCGGCGGTTTCGGCCATGACGATGCTGCATGATCCAAATAAATCGTCGACAAGTCCTCTCCTCCTCGATCTCCTGGTTTACCCTAATAACACAAATATAGCATACCTAGATGACCCTGACTTTATCAGGTTTGACCTGGTATGCTATATCATCGATTTGCTAAGACGTTTTCCCTTGTAACAGTTCGAGCAAACGATTCAGATCATCATTCGAGTAATATAACAATTCAATTTTACCTTTGTTATTGCTATGCCTGATTTTAACAGTGGTTCGATACATTTCTCTCAAATTTTCTTCAACTTGATCGATATAAGGATCTTTGCGTTTCGGTTTTTGTTTAGCCTTTTTCGTATCCGCTTTTTCTTCCAGTTTCTTCACTTCTTCTTCAAGCTCACGAACGCTCCACTGTTCCTTGATCGCCGTATCGGCAAGCGCCTTAATTAGTTTCTTATCCTTTAAGGCCACAATAGCTTTCGCATGTCCCATGGATAATGTTCCACGTGAAACATATTGTTTAACCTCTTCGGGTAGCTGCAGCAAACGCAAAAAATTCGCAATATGAGACCGGCTCTTACCGACTTTTACTGAAAGCAGTTCTTGTGTTAAAGAAAATTGATCAATAAGAGCTTGATAAGCAATTGCAATTTCCATTGCGTTTAAATCTTCTCGCTGAACGTTCTCAATTAACGCAATTTCCATAACCTGCTGATCCGTGAATTTTTTAATTACAGCAGGAATCGTAGGCATGCCTGATACCTGAGAAGCACGATAACGCCGTTCCCCTGCTATAATCTCATAACCTTTCAAGACGCTTCGAACAATGATAGGTTGAATAACACCATGCTCTTTGATCGATGAAGCTAATTCCTGTATCGTTTCATCGTTAAAATTCCGTCTTGGCTGATATGGATTCGGTCTCAGCTGTGAAAGTGGAATTTCTACTACTTTATCGTCATCATTGATGCTTAGTGCCGGCAAAAGCGCATCCAGCCCTTTCCCTAATCCAGCTTTCTTATTCAAATTGCAATCACTTCCTTCGCCAGCTCCATGTACACTTCGGCGCCCTTCGATCGCGGATCGTAAGTAATGATCGACTGCCCGTGGCTCGGAGCTTCGCTTAATCTTACATTTCTAGGAATGATCGTTTGATAAACTTTTTGTTGGAAATATTTTTTCACTTCTTCAATCACTTGCATACCTAAATTAGTTCGGGCATCAAACATCGTCAGCAATACGCCTTCAATTTGCAAGGTCGTGTTCAAATGTTTCTGCACCAACCGTACCGTATTCAACAACTGGCTTAAACCTTCTAGCGCATAGTATTCACATTGAATAGGAATGATGACCGAATCGGCAGCCGTAAGGGAGTTCACCGTTAATATTCCGAGGGATGGAGGACAATCAATAAGAATATAATCGAATTGCTGTTTAACCAATTGCAACGATCTCTTCAAACGTACTTCCCTGGAAATGGTAGGTACCAGTTCGATTTCTGCTCCCGCTAATTGAATCGTCGCGGGAATGATCTTCAAATTTTCTATCGCCGTGTCAACCATTGCATCTTTCGGATGTACATCATTAATAAGCACATCGTAGATGCAATATTGAACATCCGCTTTGTTGACACCGATCCCACTAGTCGTGTTGCCTTGCGGATCAATATCCACAAGTAATACTTTTTTACCGAGAGACGCAAGTGATGCACCCAAATTAACGGACGTCGTCGTTTTGCCAACCCCACCCTTTTGGTTCGTGATGGCGATAATTTTAGACAAACCAATTCACCTCAAATAAATACTAGGATAGCCAAACATGTCACAACCGATTACGGTGAAAAAAAGATCATTGAAGAGTTGTGGGTACACTCCCCAATGATTCTACTTCGAACTATTCTATTTTATCGTTTCGGTATACGAATTACAATCTCATAGTGATCGTCGCGGTCATTCTCTTCCGTATTAATCGGCAATCCCGAAGACGTGACCATTTCGACCGATTGTCGGATTGTATTAAGCGCCAGACGAACGTCCTTCGAATACGAAATACGTTTCGCTTTATTTTTGATTTTGTCCGCCTCTTTTAAGAAGGCAATTCTTGTTTCCGTTTGCTTAACATTCAATTCCTTGGCGATTATTTCTTCTAACACTTTGACTTGAAGCTCATCGCTATCGAGAGACAATAAAGCTCTTGCATGACGCTCCGTAATTTTACGCTCCATTAGCGCGACTTTCACTGGTTCGCATAAATGCAGCAGCCTGATTTTGTTCGCAATCGTTGACTGACTTTTGCCAAGCCGCTGCGCTAAGCTCTCTTGTGTCAAGCTATGTAAGTCAATCAATTGTTGATAAGCGATAGCTTCCTCGATAGCGGTTAAGCCTTCCCGCTGCAGATTCTCAATCAAGGCGATAGATGCTGCTTGCGAATCGTTGAATTCGCGAATAATCGCCGGTATCGTTTCTAGACCGAGTTTCTTTACCGCACGCCAACGACGTTCCCCCGCGATCAATTCATACCGGTTGTTGCGGATCCTTAAAACAATCGGCTGAATGACGCCATGAGTTCTGATCGTTTGACATAGCTCTTCTATACGCTCATCGTCAAAAACAGTCCGAGGTTGATATGGACTAGGATCGATGTCTTGGACAGGAACATTTTTCACTTCATCTGACGAAGCTTTTTCGCTAAAACCAAACAATTTCGAGATATGTTCCTTCATACCGATAACCACCCGATCTTTTTAACAAAAAATGAAAGGTCTCTGTCTAATAAATATTCTCCAGCCACTAGTCAAATTCCTGCTAATAAAAGAAAGAACTTTCTTGTATGATTCTACAAAAAAAATGAGAAGGCAATGGGTCGAAGCCATCCCTTATCATTGTTTCATCGTACAAAATGTTCCACGTGGAACACCTCATATAAGAGGAGACTTCAATGGCATTCCTGCTTTTCTCGGATAATTGCGTGGAGTAGGTCCCGTTTTCTTGATTAGTACCATGTGTCGGGACGACTCTTCCACCGGAAGCTCGAAATGATGCGTCTGAACCACCTGTCCGTGGAGTTCCCGAAGACTGCGTTTGGCTTCCTGCAATTCAGCCTGCACATCCTGCCCTTTCATAGCCGCGAACATACCGTTGGTCCGGGCAAAGGGCAAACAAAACTCATTTAATACAGCCAATTTGGCAACCGCTCTTGCTGTGACCAAATCGTAACGATCGCGATGCTCGGGAAGTCTGGAAATATCCTCGGCACGCCCATGAACGCAATGAACATCGGTCAATCCTAGTGAACCTGTAAGATGCTTCAGAAACTGAATGCGTTTATTCAATGAATCGACAATCGTCACCTTCAAATGAGGGAAAGCAATTTTTAAAGGAACGCTGGGGAAACCGGCCCCTGAGCCGATATCCGCCAGCGTAGCAATGTCGTTCATCGAAACAAAAAATGATAAAGAGAGAGAATCATAAAAATGTTTGATATAAACTTGTTCTCTCTCCGTAATGCCGGTCAAATTCATTCGCTCGTTCCAATCGATCAATTCCCGATAATACACCTCAAATTGATGCAGTTGATCATCGGACAGCGTAATGCCTTTAGCCATTAACAAATCAACAAAATGCAATTGAACTTGATCTTGTACGGTCATCGTTACCCTCTAGATGCAATGACTTTATTATAATGTTCCAAATGCACCAGCAAAATGGAAATATCGGCCGGTGTCACCCCGGATATACGGGATGCTTGACCGATTGATATCGGACGGATTTTAGCAAGCTTTTGCTTCGCTTCCGTTGCAATTCCATGAATATCTTCGTAGACGATATCGTCAGGAATACGCTTCTTCTCCATTTTACGAAGCCGTTCGACTTGTGCAAGCTGCTTCTCAATATAGCCGCTGTATTTGACCTGAATCTCTACCTGCTCCTTCATATCTTCCGTGAGCTCGACCGGAGACGGTGAAATCGAATGAATATGATCGTAAGTAATCTCAGGACGGCGAAGCAACGACAGCAAGTCGACCGAATTGTTTAATTCCGCGCTTCCCAGAGATTGCAACAATTGTTGAACCTCAGGGGTCGGCTTCGTTTTCGTCATTTTCAAACGTTCGATTTCTTCATTGACCCGCGCTACTTTGTCCAAATAACGTTGGTAGCGACCTTCCGGAATCAGCCCGATATCGTAACCGATTTGGGTTAACCGCAGGTCCGCATTATCATGGCGAAGCAGCAAGCGGTACTCCGCACGCGACGTTAACAGCCGATACGGCTCGCTCGTCCCCTTCGTCACGAGATCATCGATCAGAACGCCAATATAAGCTTCCGAGCGGTCCAAGATGACGGGTTCTTTGCCAAGCACCTTGCGCGCAGCATTAATTCCCGCCATAATCCCTTGTCCAGCCGCTTCTTCATAACCCGATGTTCCGTTAATTTGACCCGCTGTAAAGAGGTTTTCCACCACCTTGGTTTCCAAGGAAGGCATCAACTGCGTCGGTATTACGGCGTCATACTCGATCGCATAGCCGGTACGCATCATCTCCACCTTCTCAAGTCCCGGAATCGAGCGCAAAATGCTGAGCTGCACGTCCTCCGGCATACTTGTGGAGAGGCCTTGCACATAATATTCCTTCGTATTGCGCCCTTCCGGCTCCAAGAAAATCTGATGCTTCGGCTTATCGCTGAACCGAACGATTTTATCTTCGATCGACGGGCAATAACGCGGGCCCGTTCCCTCGATTGCCCCCGAGAACATAGGAGCCCGGTGCAAATTATCATTTATAATTTGATGCGTTTGTTCCGACGTGTAAGTAAGCCAGCATGGCAGCTGGTTCGGAACTTCCTCCGTCGTATCGTAGGAGAAAAACTTCGGTTTCTCATCCCCGGGTTGAATCGTCGTCTTCGAGAAGTCGATCGTATCTTCATGCACCCGCGGCGGTGTTCCGGTTTTGAAACGAACAAGCTCCAGGCCGTGCTTTCGCAAATCCTCCGACAGCTTCACAGCCGGCTGCTGATTGTTCGGACCGGATTCGTACATCAGTTCGCCCATAATGATCTTGCCGCGCAAATAAGTACCGGTCGTCAGCACAACCGCTTTGCCGTAATACGCCGCTCCCGTTTTCGTAACAACGCCTTTACATACGCCATCCTCAACAATCAGTGTTTCGACCATGCCTTGACGAAGCGTCAAATGATCGGTTTTCTCGATCGTTTCCTTCATCGTATGCTGGTACAGAAACTTATCGGCCTGTGCGCGCAGCGCGTGAACCGCAGGTCCCTTGCCTGTATTCAACATCCGCAGTTGAATATACGTCTTGTCGATGTTGCGCCCCATCTCTCCGCCCAGCGCATCGATTTCACGTACGACATGTCCTTTCGCCGGTCCTCCGATCGACGGATTGCACGGCATAAACGCAACCATATCCAAATTAATCGTCAAAAGCAAAGTTTCGCAGCCCATTCGTGCGGCGGCTAGCGCCGCTTCGCATCCGGCATGACCGGCACCGATAACAATAACATCATACTGACCTGCTGTGTAACTCATGCTGACTACCCCCTAACATTACTTATATTATTTCCCTAAGCAAAACTGTGAAAAAATTTGGTCGATCAGTGATTCGCTAACCGAATCCCCGATAATTTCACCGAGATGTTCCCATGCATTGCGGATGTCGATTTGGATCATATCGATCGGCACGAACGACTCGGCCGCTCCATAGGCTTCGGTTAAAGCCGCCTTGGCCAGCTTTAATAAATGAATATGCCGTGCGTTGCTGACGTACGTCAAATCGCTCGATTCGATCTGCCCGCTGAAAAACAAACCTCCGATCGCCTTCTCCAAATCGCTCACACCCTGATGCTCTAGCAGCGACATCCTGACTACACGCTCTTCCCCGAAAGCGTCGATGAGCACCTGCTCATCCAGACGCTGATCCAGGTCCAATTTATTAATAATGGCGATCACCTGCCGACCGGACAATTCCTCGATCATCGCCCGCTCTTCCGGCACCAGCTCTTCCGCACCGTTAAACACCAACAGGATCAAATCCGCATCGCCCAGCGCCTGGCGTGATTTCTCTACCCCGATCTTCTCGACAATATCGCTTGTCTCCCGGATGCCTGCGGTGTCAAGCAGCTTCAACGGAATGCCGTTCACGTGCACATATTCTTCCACCACATCGCGCGTCGTACCGGCGATATCGGTTACGATGGCGCGTTCTTCTTGTGCCAGCGTATTTAAAAGCGATGACTTCCCGACATTAGGACGCCCAATAATGGCGGTCGTCAGCCCTTCGCGCAATATTTTTCCCTGCTGCGCCGAAGCGAGAAGCCGCTCAATATCGTCTAACGCTTCCGTACATTTCGTTTTGATGAAGGCGTTGGTCAGCTCTTCCACATCGTGTTCAGGGTAATCGATATTCACTTCGATATGCGCCATCAACTCGACGAGACGGTGGCGGAGCTCCTTGATCCGTTTGGACAAGCTCCCCTCCGACTGCTTCAATGCGATCTTGAACGCCCGATCCGACTTCGCTCTAATGAGATCGATAACCGCTTCCGCCTGAGACAAGTCGATGCGCCCGTTCAGGAACGCCCGTTTCGTAAACTCGCCCGGCTCGGCCAATCTAGCGCCGTTCTCCAGCAGCAAATCGAGCACCTTGCGCACCGAGACGAAGCCGCCGTGGCAGCTGATCTCCACAACATCTTCCTTGGTAAAGGAACGCGGTGCCCGCATCACGGTAACGAGCACTTCTTCTATACGGGCCCCGCTCTCCGGTTCCCGAATGTGCCCGTAATGCACCGTATGCGTCGCAACGTCCGCCAGCTTTGACTTTCCGCTATAAACACGGTCGCTGATAGCAACGGCTTCGTCTCCGCTCACCCGGATAACCGCAATGCCTCCCTCACCCGAGGGCGTAGCGATCGCCGCTATGGTGTCCTGCATCATGTAAACCACACCTCATTCTTCAAACTTGCATATAACCTGATGCCAAGTATAAGTATGAACATTCATACTTCTTATCAGCTAAAGAAAAAGCAATGAGGTCATTCGAACATGACGTCATTGCAGCATAATTCAACGTAATACGATAACGACGCGACGATTCGGTTCGTCGCCGCGGCTAAATGTCCGCACTTTCGGATGTTGTTGCAGTTGGGCGTGGATGACCTTGCGCTCCTGAGGAGGCATCGGCTCCAACACCACTTCCTTCTTCGTTCGAATGACCCGTTCGGCCAAACGATTAGCCAGCTCCCGCAGCGTCTTCTTCCTGCGTTCGCGGAACTGTTCGGCGTCCAGAACGACGCGCAGATGATGATCGGAATAACGATTGGCGACGATATTTACCAAATACTGAAGCGCATCCAGCGTTTGTCCCCGTCGACCGATCAGCATGCCAAGCTCTGCGCCGTGCATATGCAGCTCGAACCCATCCTTATCCTCTTTTTGCTCGATGCGTACATCAAGCTGCATCGTGCGAAGCACATCCTGCAAGAACAAGACAGCCTCTTCCATGGCATCGGGCAGCAGCTCCAGCTCTACCTTGGCATCACGCGCGCCAATCAGTCCGAACAACCCTTTGGCGGGCTGCTCCAGAACGTGAACCTTAACCCGATTTTCGGTTGTGCGGAGCTGCTCCAATCCGCTTGTAACAGCGATATCGATCGTTTTACCCGTTACCACGATTTTTTTCATCTCATCCGGCCACCCTTATTTTTTAGATCCGCCTGAACTCGGTTTCAACTCTGCAGAGTTTGCGCCTTTGCTGGGTTTTCCATAAATAAAATAAGTTTGTACAACGGTGAACAGGTTGCTGTATACCCAATACAGCGGAAGCGCCGATGCGAAATTCATCGCCATGACGAAGATCAACACCGGGAAGATAAACATCAAGCTCTGCATCTGCGGAGTCATTTGGGAGGACATCATCTTTTGCTGCAGGTAAGTCGTCAACGCAGCAAGAATCGGCAAAATGTAATATGGGTCCTTCTGTCCAAGCTGCATCCACAGGAACGAATGCGAGCCGATTTCAGGATTCCGCATAATCGCGTTGTACAGAGCGATCAGAATCGGCATTTGCACCAGAATCGGGAAGCAGCCCGCAAGCGGGTTGACGCCTTCCTTCTGGAACAGCTTCATCGTCTCTTCCTGAACTTTCTTCGGGTCGTCCTTATATTTAGCCTGAAGCTTCTTCAGCTCCGGTTGAACTTCCTGCATCCGTTTGGAGCTCTTATACTGCTTGAGCGTCAACGGCAATATGATCAATCGAATAATGATCGTCACGACGAGAATCGATAGACCGTATGATCCTCCCATCAGATCAGCGAACCAATCGAGCGTATCCGACAGCGGACCTACGAAATACTTGTCCCAAAATTTAGTGCGATCGAGCTGTGCATTCGCCGGGCTACACCCCGCCAGCAGCAGCAATGCCGTTAGAGGCATATATTTCAAAAGTCGACGCGTCAAAAGAACATCCTCCCAGCTTCATCTTTTCCAATAATAAACTATATCATATCTTCGGACACAAAGAAACTAATCCGCTTGTTTCGGTTCCCCATTGCGGCGAAGCAGAGAGGCTCTCTTCAGCACGTGAAATACGCTCTTTTCGATCTCGCGATACGACATCTCCACAACCGGCTTGCGCGCGATCAGGATCAGATCGTACCCTCCGGGAATTTTGGGCGCGTTCAGGCGGATAATTTCCTTCAATACGCGCCGGATCCGATTCCGGACGACCGCATTGCCCAGCTTCTTGCTCACGGATACGCCGAGACGGAACGACGCTTGCTGAGGCTGCGCTTTATAATATAGAACGAATTGATGATTCGCCGACGATTTCCCGTGTTTGTACACTTTATCGAAATATTCTCTTTTGGTCAGACGATTTTTCTTTTCCATCGAACATCTCTCCATTTAACGGTTACGGCCGCCTAAGCTTGTCATCATCGTTCCCTAGCCGGGTCTTCTCCATCATAAACAACAAAAAAGACCACCGGACAGTGGTCTTTCGTCTTATGCGCTTAACACTTTTCTTCCTTTTTGGCGGCGAGCTGCGAGAACTTTGCGTCCATTCTTCGTGCTCATTCTTTTACGGAAGCCATGAACTTTCTTGCGCTTTCTGACGTTCGGCTTAAATGTCGGTCTCATTCGGTCGTGCACCTCCTCAGACAAGGATTATTACCAATCCTCGAAAAATACCTTTCAACATTAAACCACTTTACGCTTCAAAAGTCAACTTAGGGTCGGAAAAAAAGTTATACACAGCTTCAGTAAAAAATTGCCGCGACCCCCCTGTGAATAAAAAAAATCGGATTTTCTCCGAATTTGTCGAATTGCAAACAGGTTATAAACAATATCTTGTGCTGTTGATAACTTTTGTACACAAGGTATAGGGTATGTGGATAAATCGCAACATTCCATTGCGGAGCAGGGTCTTTTTTGTTATCATGAATATGTTTTCTCTTGTGGATACTCTTTATCGACAATAAAGTTATTAACAGCCTGTGGATATCTTTGTGAACAATTTACACGGATTATGTATAATTATAATGTCATAAATCTGTATATTGTGGACAATTCCGACAGCTTTCAATTTTTTTCTACAGCTTCGCCTGTTTCGCAGCAACGGTATTATTCTGAAGGAGTGAATAATTTGTGGAAAGCCATCCTAACGAACAATGGCAGCAAGTCCTTTCCATTTTGCAAAAAAGGGTGAGCAAACCCAGCTACGAAACGTGGCTGATCTCCACAAGGGCCGTCGTCTTTACCGATTCGACCGTCGTCATCTGTACCCCCAACAATTTTGCGCGTGACTGGTTGGAAAACCGGTACACGAAACATATTAAAGAAGCGGTTTACGATTACTCCGGCAAACAAATCGAGCTAAAATTCATTATTGAATCCGATGACGAGCCTGAAGAGTCAGGCGCCCCTTCCACACCTGTCACTCCCGCAGCGAAAGCCAAACCCATCGCCGAAGAGCCGTTTGCTCATATGATGAACCCGAAATATACGTTTGATACGTTCGTCATCGGCGCCGGCAACCGGTTCGCACATGCCGCTTCCCTCGCAGTGGCCGAAGCGCCGGCAAAAGCTTATAATCCGTTGTTCTTGTATGGCGGCGTGGGACTAGGAAAAACGCACTTGATGCACGCCATCGGCCATTACGTACTGGAGCATAATCCGAGCGCACGCGTCATGTACATCTCGTCCGAGAAGTTTACCAACGAGTTCATTAACGCGATCCGCGATAACCGCGGCGAGAGCTTCCGCAACAAGTACCGGAGCATTGACGTGCTCCTTATCGATGATATTCAGTTCCTGGCGGGAAAAGAACAGACGCAGGAAGAATTTTTCCACACGTTTAACGCGCTGCACGAGGAGCGGAAGCAGATCATCATCTCCAGCGATAGGCCGCCTAAAGAAATTCCGACGCTGGAAGAGCGGCTCAGATCCCGGTTCGAATGGGGCTTGATTACGGACATTCAGCCGCCGGATCTGGAGACCCGGATCGCCATTCTTCGTAAGAAGGCTAGAGCGGAGAATCTCGATATTCCGAACGAAGCGATGGTCTACATCGCCAACCAGATCGACACGAATATCCGTGAGCTGGAAGGCGCGTTGATCCGCGTCGTTGCCTATTCTTCGCTGATTAACGAGGACATTACGTCCCATCTGGCCGCTGAGGCGCTGAAGGATATTATCCCCAGCAGCCGGCCTCGAGTCATTACCATACAAGATATCCAGCAGAAGGTCGGCGAGTTTTACGGCTTGAAAATCGAGGATTTCAAAGCGAGGAAACGAACGAAGAGCGTCGCTTTTCCACGGCAAATCGCCATGTATTTAGCCCGCGAAATGACGGATTTCTCTCTGCCTAAGATCGGCGAGGCGTTCGGTGGACGCGACCATACGACCGTCATACACGCCCATGAGAAAATTTCCGAGGCGATCAAAGCCGACCAGGAATTATATAAAATTATTCAGAACCTTACCGAAAAAGTGAAAAACGTGACGTTGTAGACCTTTGATCGTTCCTATTTGTCGATAACTCACACCTGAATAACTTGAAGCCTATGCACAAACTATTCACATGTGGATAGGCTTTCTTTTTGCGTTGTTCACCCACATATCCACATATTCAGGCCCCCTACTACTACAACTAAATAAAAAAAACATGTAAAATAGATAAATACGCCCATTCAGACCATTCTAGAACCTGTAGGAGTGAAACTATGAAATTGACGGTACTGAAAGAATTTTTGAACGAATCCATCCAACATGTAAATAAAGCAATTTCGAATAAGACGACCATTCCCATTCTTACGGGGATCAAAATAGATGTGGATTCATCCGGCATGACGTTAACCGCGAGCGACACCGATATATCGATTCAAAGCTTTATTCCGATGGAAAAGAACGACTTGCAAGTCATCGATCTGAAACAATCGGGAAGCGTCGTGCTGCCTTCCAAATTTTTTGTCGAAATCATTCGAAAGCTGCCGGCGCAGCATGTGGAAATTGAAGTGAAGGAGCAATTTCAGACCATCATTCGTTCCGGTTCGTCTGAAATTCAACTGATGGGCTTGGATCCGGAAGAATATCCGATTATGCCGGGCATCGAAGAAAGCAAACGAATCCAGATTCCGAGCGACGTGCTGAAGACCATGATCAAGCAGACGTCGTTTGCCGTTTCGACAAGCGAGGCGACGCCCATTCTGACGGGAATCCTCTGGACGATCGCCAACGGTAAGCTGAAATTTATCGCTTGTGACCGGCATCGGTTGGCCAGCCGGGAGACGAGTATCGATACCGAGGAAGGATTTGTGTTAAACAACGTAGCCATCTCCGGAAAAACCTTAAACGAGCTGTCCAAAATTTTGCCGGACCAAAATGTTCTTATTGACGTGGTGTTCGCGGATAATCAAGTATTGTTCAAAATGAGCTCGATCCTGTTCTATACCCGCATCCTGGACGGGACATATCCGGATACGTCGAAGCTCATTCCGCAATCGTACCAAACACAGCTCGTGGTGCAGACGGATGATCTTGTCGATGCAATCGACCGCGCCTACCTGCTTTCTCGTGAAGATAAGAGCAACATTGTGAAGCTCGTGATGCGCGACGACCAGACGATCGAAATTTCTTCCAGTTCCTCCGAGCTCGGTAAAGTGACGGAAGACTTGACGACGATCCGTTTGACCGGCGAGCTGCTGCGGATTTCCTTTAACTCCAAATACATGCTCGATGCGCTTAAAGTGATGGACAGCGAACAAATTCATATCGGCTTTACGGGAGCCATGCAGCCGATCATCATCCGGCCGGACGAGAACGCATCGCTGCTGCAGCTCATTTTGCCGTATCGGACAACCGGCTAAAACGAAGGGACGACGGATCCATGAAACCAATTTCAATCCACACCGACTATATAACACTCGGACAATTTCTGAAGCTCTCGGATTGCATATCCACAGGTGGACAAGCCAAAAGCTTTCTGCAGGAAACCCCCATTACGATCAACGACGAGCCGGACAACCGCCGCGGGCGCAAGCTCGTCGCAGGCGATATCGTCAAAGTCCAGGGCTGCGGCGAATTTCAAGTCGTGAAGGGGTCCTAGGGAGGAGCCATTTTGCAATTAAAAACGTTGTCTGTCCAGCACTACCGCAACTACGAGCATATCGAATTCGCTACGGATCACATGGTGAACATCATTGTCGGCCCGAATGCGCAGGGCAAAACAAATTTGCTGGAATCGATCTTCGTTCTCGCTTTAACCAAATCCCACCGGACCAACCAAGACAAGGAATTGATCCGGTGGAACGAGAAAGCTGCCCTGCTGCATGCCGAGGTCGAGAAAGAGTACGGTACGTTCCAGCTTGATCTGACCATATCCCAGCAGGGCAAGCGTGCGAAGGTGAATGGGCTCGAGCAGCGCAAGCTGAGCAATTTCATCGGCTCCTTGAACGTGGTCATGTTCGCCCCCGAAGATCTTGAAATTGTAAAAGGTTCGCCGGGCGTGCGCCGCCGCTTTCTCGACATGGAAATCGGCCAAGTGCATCCGGCCTATTTGTACGACTTGTCCCAATACAACAAAATTTTAGTGCAGCGGAACAATTATCTGAAACAAATGTTCGGTTTTTCGGGTAAATTACCGTTATTGGACGTCTGGAACGAACAATTGGCGCAATTTGGTACTAAAATTATTAAAAAACGTCAAAGCTTTATAAAAAAGCTGCAAATCTGGGCCGAGAAGATTCATGCCGGCATCACGAACGGACAAGAACGGCTAAAAATCGCTTACGACAGCTCGCTGTCTTTAGCCGAAGACCAAGAAGAAGCTGTTTTATTTGACCATTTTATGATAAAGTTATCACAGACCAAAGATCAGGAATTGCGTCGCGGCGTCACCTTGGTCGGCCCGCATCGCGACGATTTGCGCTTTTATATCAACGATAAGGAAGTGCAAACGTTCGGTTCGCAAGGACAACAGCGAACGACGGCATTATCTTTGAAGCTGGCGGAGATAGAGCTCATTTGCGAAGAAGTGGGTGAATATCCGTTGTTGCTGCTGGATGATGTCCTGTCGGAGCTCGACCGGTACCGGCAGACGCAGTTGATCGAGACGTTTCAGCGCAAGGTGCAAACGTTTATTACAACGACCGGAATTGAAAGTATAGATTTGTCAAAACTGGAAAGTGCTTCCGTGATTCATGTTCGGGACGGGAGCTTCATATAGATCGATTTGCCGATAAGGAGTGGGATTCCTATGTTCATCCATCTGGGCGGAGAAAAGATTATCCGCGCATCGGAATTAATCGCCATTTTTGACTTATCCATTGAGAAATCATCCAAAGTATCGAAACAATTCGTGACCTACGCCAGCAAGGAGAAGCGCGTCGAAGTGATCGGCGAGGAAGAGAGCAAATCGCTCGTTGTGACGCAATCGAAGGTATATTATTCGCCGATTTCGTCGATGACGTTGAAGAAGCGGGCGCACCAATTGTTGACGACGTAGGTTCGCAGTTCAAGAAAAACGCAGTTTCAAGATTTTTTATCATGGAAAAGTGGGTGTCTGCATGTCTGTAAATCCGGGTACAGCCTATGATGAGAGTCAGATTCAGGTGCTTGAAGGTCTTGAAGCGGTACGCAAAAGACCAGGGATGTATATCGGGTCAACAAGCGCTCGAGGTCTTCACCATCTGGTATGGGAAGTCGTCGATAATAGTATAGACGAAGCGTTGGCCGGCTATTGCACGAAAATCGAAGTTATCGTACATCAAGACAACAGCGTCACCGTCATCGATAACGGGCGCGGCATTCCGGTCGGCGAACATCCGAAGATGAAGCGGTCGACCTTGGAGGTCGTGCTTACCGTGCTTCATGCGGGCGGAAAGTTCGGCGGCGAAGGCTATAAGGTGTCGGGCGGTTTGCACGGCGTCGGCGTATCGGTCGTTAACGCTTTATCCAAGAAGCTCGTCGTGCAAGTTAAACGCGAAGGCATAATTTACGAGCAGGAATATCACCGCGGCGTTCCGCAGCAAGATCTGCAAGTGATCGGGGAAACGAGCGAGAGCGGGACACAGGTTACGTTCTGGCCGGACGAAGAAATATTCACCGAAACAAGAGAGTTCGATTTCGATACGCTGCAATCGCGTATTCGCGAACTCGCATTTTTGAACCGCGGCATTGAGATTATTCTTCGCGATGAGCGTACGGACGTCTCCCATACTTTCAAGTACGAAGGCGGGATTATTTCTTTCGTCGAATATTTGAACCGTACACGGGAAGCGCTCCATCAGCCTCCGATTTTTGTCGAGGGTGACAAAGACAATATCCATGTGGAAGTCGCTTTGCAGTATAACGACAGCTACTCGGAAAATATATATTCGTTTGCCAACAACATTAATACACATGAAGGCGGTACGCATGAATCCGGCTTCAAGAGCGCCTTAACCCGTATTCTCAACGACTATGCGCGCAAGAATAACGCCATTAAAGAAAGTGATGCGAATTTGTCAGGCGATGATGTGCGTGAAGGACTGACGGCTATTATTTCGGTCAAAATTCCGGAGCCGCAGTTCGAAGGCCAGACAAAGACAAAACTCGGCAACAGTGAAGTTCGGGGGATCGTGGAATCCCTTTTCGCTGAGAAATTCCAAGAGTTTATGGATGAGAACCCGGCCATCGCGAAGAAAATCGTGGAGAAAGGCCTGCAAGCCCAACGCGCCCGCGAAGCGGCTCGTAAAGCCCGTGAACTTACGCGGCGGAAGAGTGCGCTCGAAGTCAGCTCGCTGCCGGGCAAGCTTGCCGATTGTTCGTCCAAGGACGCCTCCATCAGCGAAGTGTATATCGTCGAAGGGGACTCTGCCGGCGGATCCGCCAAGCAGGGCCGCGACCGTCATTTCCAAGCGATTTTGCCGCTTCGCGGTAAAATTTTGAACGTAGAGAAGTCTCGTCTCGATAAAATTTTGTCCAATGCCGAAATTCGCGCGATCATAACAGCGCTCGGCACGGGTATCGGTGACGATTTTGACATTGCCAAAGCGCGTTACCATAAGATCATCATCATGACGGACGCCGACGTCGACGGCGCGCACATTCGTACGCTGCTGCTGACCTTCTTCTACCGCTACATGAGGAAAATTATCGAGGCCGGTTACGTTTATATCGCTCAACCGCCGCTCTACAAGCTGGAGCGCAATAAGACCATTCGTTATGCCTATAACGATCGTCAACGGGAAATGATTATGGCGGAATTCGGCGAGGGAGCCAAAGTTAACGTTCAGCGTTATAAAGGTCTCGGGGAGATGAATCCGGGCCAGCTGTGGGAAACGACGATGGACCCGGAAAGCCGCACATTGCTGCAGGTTAGCATCCAGGATGCTATCGAAGCGGACGTCGTGTTCGATACGCTGATGGGCGACAACGTCGAGCCTCGCCGTGATTTTATCCAGCAGCATGCGAAGTATGTCAAAAATCTGGACATCTAATTCGTATAAGTGGTGGCTATGCTTAGGAGATATGGCCTGCTGTGGCTGATTTCAATCTTGTCCGTTCTATTCTTGGCGCCCGGGTTCGTTCACTCGGGCGGTTCCTCAGTTTATTACACCGATAAGGTGGCTGTTTTAGCCTATCATCATATCGATGACGATCAACGCGGCGATGTGACCATTACGTCCAAACGGTTCCGCGAGCAGCTTCGCGATTTGAGGAATCGAGGATATCATTTCATAACGCTAAGAGAGTTTCGCTCCTTCATGAAGGGGGGCTCCATACCACCGAATTCGGTCTTGGTTACCTTTGACGACGGTTATGAGAGCTTTTATACGAAAGCCTTTCCCATTCTTAAAGAAATGCGCGTTCCGGCCGTTAATTTTGTCATTACGGAAGATTTGGATCATCCGGACCGGACGTTAATTCCAACGCTCTCTCGCGAGCAAATACGGCGAATGATCAGCGAAATGAAAGAGATCGAAGTTGAATGCCACTCGGACAGCCTCCACGGCCGTACGCCGGACGGCGGGCCTTTGTTGACGACGAAGCTGCCGCTCGCCGAGGGCGGCTTTGAGTCGGACGAACAGTTCGAGCGCAGAATTGTCAGCGATACGCGGCGCAGCCTGGACAAGCTGAGCACGTTGAATGACGGCCCGATCGATGCCTATGCCTACCCGTTCGGGGCCTATAACCTTCGTTCGATCGAGCTATTGCGACAAGCCGGCATTCAATATGCATTTACGACGCAAAGCGGCATGGCCGAACGGGGGAACGACCCGTTCCAAATTCCGAGAATCAATGCAGGAAGTCCTTACGTTCGGATGAACTCATTAAATAATATGATTATACACAAGCTTTATCGGGCCTCGCCCTGACACCAAATCATTATCACCAAGCGGTTGCCCCGTAAAATTTGTAGGAGGTACACATGTCGGAAGAACCTCGTTCGCAGATTAAAGAAATCGATATCGGCTCTGAGATGCGCACGTCCTTTATGGATTATGCGATGAGCATTATCGTCAGCCGGGCGTTACCTGACGTTCGGGACGGACTAAAGCCGGTTCATCGCCGTATTTTGTATGCGATGTCGGAGCTTGGAATGTCGCCTGACAAGCCGTATAAAAAATCGGCGCGGATTGTCGGCGAAGTCATCGGTAAATATCACCCGCACGGCGATGCGGCCGTATATGAGACGATGGTCCGGATGGCTCAGGACTTCTCCCTCCGTTATATGCTCGTCGACGGTCACGGGAACTTTGGTTCCATTGACGGCGACGCAGCGGCGGCTATGCGTTACACCGAAGCCCGTTTGTCCAAAATCGCGATGGAGCTTCTGCGCGATATCAATAAAGAGACGATTGATTTTGTTCCCAACTACGACGGCGAAGAGAGTGAACCGGCCGTATTGCCGGCCCGTTTCCCGAACCTGCTCGTCAACGGGCTGTCCGGAATTGCCGTCGGCATGGCCACTAATATTCCGCCGCACAATTTGACTGAAGTCATTAACGGCGTACAGCAGCTGATCGAGAATCCGGATATAAGTCCGCTTGATTTGATGCAGTCCATCAAAGGACCGGACTTCCCTACCGGCGGCTTCATCCTGGGCCGAGAAGGAATACGTCAAGCGTATGCGACAGGTCGCGGATCCGTGACGATGCGTGCGAAAGCGACGATTGAAGAATCGGGCAATAAAGCGCGCATTATCGTGTACGAACTGCCGTATCAAGTGAACAAAGCGCGCTTGATCGAGAAAATCGCAGAGCTCGTCCGCGAGAAGAAAATCGATGGCATCACCGACCTTCGCGACGAATCTGACCGCAATGGTATGCGTATTGTGATCGAGCTGCGTCGCGACGTCAATCCGAATGTCGTGTTGAACAACCTGTACAAACAAACCGCGATGCAGTCCAACTTCGGGATTATTATGCTGGCCCTGGTTAACGGCGAACCGAAAGTGCTTAATCTGCGGGACATGTTGTTCCACTATCTCGAGCACCAGAAAGTGGTTATTCGCCGCAGGACGGAATACGATTTGCGCAAAGCGGAAGCTCGCGCGCATATTCTGGAAGGACTGCGAATCGCGCTTGACCATCTGGACGAAGTCATTGCTTTGATTCGTGCTTCCCGTACGACCGATCAAGCGCGCGAAGGCTTGATGAACCGATTCGGATTGAGCCACGATCAAGCGCAAGCGATTTTGGATATGCGTTTACAGCGCTTGACTGGTTTGGAGCGCGAGAAAATCGAAGAAGAATACGCCGAGCTCCTAAAGAAAATTGCCGAGTATAAAGCAATTTTGGCCGATGAGAAGCTTGTGCTCGAAATCATCAGCAACGAGTTGAACGAAATCAAAGATAAATTTGGCGACGACCGCCGCTCGGAAATTACGATCGGCGAAGAAAGCATCGAGGATGAGGATTTGATTCCGCAAACCGATGTCGTCATTACCATTACCCATACGGGTTATATTAAGCGACTCCCGGTTTCCACCTATCGCAGTCAGCGTCGAGGAGGTAAAGGAGTCATCGGGATGGATACGAAAGACAATGATTTTGTGGAGCATTTGTTCGTGACCAACTCCCACCACTACCTCATGTTCTTTACGGACAAAGGCAAGGTGTACCGGTTGAAGGCGTACGAAATTCCGGATCTTAGCCGTACGGCCCGCGGAACACCGATTATTAACCTGATTCAAATCGAACAGGGCGAGACGGTCAATGCCGTAATTCCGGTTGAAAGCTTTGACTCGGACAAATACCTGTTCTTCGCTACGAAGAACGGTCTTGTGAAGAAGACCCCGCTCGACGATTACGGCAATATTCGTAAAGTCGGCTTAATAGCAATAACGCTTCGCGAGGATGACGATTTGATCGGCGTTCGTCTGACGGATGGCAATCAATCGATCATCTTGGGTACGAAGCAAGGCATGTCCATTCACTTTCCGGAACAAGAAGTGCGTGCAATGGGACGATCTGCAACCGGGGTGAAAGGCATCCAGCTCGACGAAGACGACGTTGTGATCGATATGGACGTCGTTCAAGAAGACAACAGCGTTTTGATCGTAACTTCAAAAGGTTACGGCAAGAGGACGCCGGTTTCCGAGTACCGACTGCAATCTCGCGGCGGTAAAGGGATTAAGACGCTCAATGTAACGCCGAAGAACGGCCCTATCGTCGGTTTGAAGGTCGTTCAGGATGAGGAGGACCTCATGATCATTACCGCGCTGGGAACCGTTATACGTACCAGCATGGCGGGCATATCATTAATGGGTCGCAATACACAAGGGGTTAGATTGATTAATATTCGCGATGAAGACGAAGTATCGACCGTCGCTCGGGTAGATAAGAGCGATGAAGTCTCTGAAGACGAGGATCAAGACGACGCCTTTAGCGAAGAAACGCCAAATGGTCCGGCTTCAGGTTCGGAAGGTACGGCCGAGGAATAAACGCTGCCACTATATTTTTACTCTTGCAAAGAATGGGGGCTTACATCCCCATTCTTTTTCGCTTATAATTACAGACATGGGTCTAAAGTATGATTTTTCCATACAAGGGTTAACCCAATGAAGCCAACTTGAAATTAAGGTGAGGGGATCCAATATGGCGACAGTTCCCGTGTCTCAGCTTAAAACCGGTGAGAAAATCAGCGAGAATGTGCTGACCAAGTTTAATAATGTTTTGTTTGCCAAGGGCAAAGTCGTGACGGAACGCGATATTGAAATATTAAAAGCGTTCTTAATTCCTTCCGTACAAATCGAACCTAAACATGCGGAAATCGAAAGCATGGGCGAAGATCCGTTCGCGGAAGAATCGAATAACAGCATTTTGCCGTTCTATGAGAACTACGATAAGATGCTGCAGCTGCTTCGCCGTGTTTTTAAAGTGGCCAACGCTGGCGGGCAAAATCTGCCGATTCTGGAGATCCGGACGACGTTGGAGGGTCTTATTAAACATATCGATTCCTACAACATTTTGACCTTTAGTCCCAAATCGTTTCAATTGCGTGATTTCATTCTTCACAACAGCATTATGGTCAGCTTGACGTCTTACTCTTTAGCCAAGTGGGCCGGAATGCAGGCCAAAGATCTGATGCCCGTCGCTTTGGGCGGATTGCTGCATGATATCGGAACGGCCAAGGTCGATGACGGAATTTTGTTTAAGCCAATGAAATTGAACAATGATGAATCCGAAGAAATAAAAAAACATACGATCATCGGATACAATCTTCTCAAGACCGTTCCTGCGATTAACGAAGGGGTGAAGCTTTGCGCTTTACAGCATCACGAGCGCGAGGACGGTTCCGGCTATCCGCTCGCCATACGCGGTGACAAGATTCACAGTTACTCGAAGCTTGTTGCCGTTACGGATATGTTCCATGCCATGACGACCGACCGGTTTCACAAAAAAGGCATATCCCCTTACCTGGTTCTGGAACAGCTGCAGAATGAAGCTTTTGGCAAGCTGGATCCCGCCATGGTTCAGACGTTCATTACCAAGGTAACCTCGTTCCATAACGGAACGCTCGTGAAGCTGAGCGATAACCGTATCGGTGAAATTGTCTTTTCTGACCGGTCTCATCCGACAAGACCTTGGGTGAATGTGAACGGCAAAATTGTTAATTTGACAATCGAGCGCAGCTTGTACATTGAAGACGTTATTCAGAAGTAAGTAAAGTATAGCTTTCCTAAAGGACATGAAAAAAAGTCCGGTTAAGATGCTTGACTTAAGGAAATGGTTCATGATATATTAGTCTTCGCTGCTTCGGCGGCGAGGACTTTTTAGTTGAAACGCACTGTTGTTTCTCAGGTTTCGAAAAAAAAGTGCTTGCAATCGAATAGGCAAATGTGATATATTAAAGAAGTCGCCGCTAAACAAGGCCGACGAATT
>NZ_BIMH01000004.1 GCF_004000985.1 Paenibacillus validus NBRC 15382
GCGGCGCCCGCTCCGTCGTCAGCACGACGACGGGCGCCGCCCCGTCCCGCACGAGCCGGGCGTCGGGCGGCAGCCTCAGCGTCGAGTCGGCGACGACGCGAATCGGGTTCAGACCCGGCACCTCGAGCCGGGTCGTCAGGGCGGGGTCATCGGCCAGCACGGTGCCGATGCCGACCAGGATCGCCTGGTGACGGTGGCGCAGCAGGTGGCCCTGGGCACGCGAAGCGTCGCCCGTAATCCACTTGCTGTCGCCCGTCTTCGCGGCGACTTTGCCGTCCAGCGTGCTGGCGCTCTTGACGGTTACGAAGGGCCGGCCCGTCGCGATGTATTTGTTGAACGCCTCGTTCAACGCCCGCGCCTCTGCGGCAAGCACGCCGGTCGTCACCTCGATGCCGTGCGCAGCCAAGCGCGCAAGCCCCGAGCCCGCGACGAGCGGGTTATCGTCGGTCGCGGCGACCACGACGCGCTTCACCTTATCGCGGATGAGCCGGTCGCTGCAGGGCGGCGTCTTGCCGTGATGGCTGCACGGCTCCAGCGTCACGTATGCGGTCGCGCCCTCGGCTTCCGCACCGGCCATGTTAAGCGCGTGCACCTCGGCGTGGGCTTCGCCCCGTTTCAGATGGGCGCCCATGCCGACGATGCGTCCGTCTTTGACGAGCACGCAGCCGACGACCGGATTAATGCCGGTCTGGCCGGAAGCGGCCCCCGCCAGCTGCAGCGCCAGCCGCATATAGTATTCGTCATTCAATAGCGCGGCCGTCATCGCAGATCTCCTTTCCTGACTTGCAAAGGCCGAACATGCAAAAAAGCCTCTTTTTGCATGGCAAAAAGGGGCTTGTGAGAAGCGGATTGCTAAGTTTGGACACGGGAACTTGATTCGGATATCCACCCTGCGACTTCAAACCGCCGCAATGAGGTTATACGCTACAGCCTGCGTTTCAGCCGGATGTGCAAATGCAACGAAGCGCGCCGCGTACGCGAACAAGGCCAAGTTTATCGCAGGCCGAATGCGGCGTACGTACAAGGTCTGAAACGCTCTCGCATCCATCGTGAATAAATGTTCGCATCCCGCGCTTGTGAAAGAAAGCGCATGGCAAACGCAGCATCGAATGATTCCCGCTATCCCCTTCTCCCATCCAGACTATACTGTCGGTCTCGGAATTACACCGAGTCCACCGGCTCTTCAGACGAAGAGCACGGGTCACGGACTGAGGCAGCGGCCGAAGCCGCCGCACATCACCGCCGGTAGGGAATTTCACCCTGCCCCGAAGGTTCAGCTATGCAGTTTTAGTTTTAAGTGTCAGTATAACCGTTGAAGCAGGATTTGTCTAGACTTGGTTGGACAAGAGCCTATATCTCGACAACTTGGACGCTTTCCATTTTCTCGCGGCCTTTAAAGCTGTCCACATGCTCCATACCGGAAACCACTTTACCGAAGACGGTATGCTGGCCGTCCAAATGCGGCTGCGGCTGGTAGCAAATGTAGAACTGGCTGCCTCCGGTGTTGCGTCCCGCATGCGCCATTGCGAGCGTTCCGCGCTCATGTTTGTTCGGGTTAATCTCACAATTGATGGTGTAACCAGGGCCGCCGGTGCCTGTTCCGTTCGGGCAACCGCCTTGCGCGACGAAGCCGGGGATCACGCGGTGAAACACCGTGCCGTTATAAAAGCCGGAATTGGCCAGTTTCTCAAAGTTAGCTACCGTATTCGGGGCGTCCTTGTCGAAAAGATCGAGTACTATTTCGTTACCATCGGTTAATTTAATGATTGCTTGTTTAGCCATGAGAAGTTCGCTCCTTTGTTTGCTGTATCGTTTCATGCCGAATGATCGATACCCGCCTACACCGCGCGGGCACGAGTCTCCACTATTTTACTACATCGACATGCGAAAGGAAAATGTCTGCATATAATCTGCATATAAATCGAGGATGCCTATTCGAGCTTTCCCGGATATCGCCGGCATCAAACGATAATTCGACAAAAAAACTACCGGAGTTCCACCGTTTGCTTCGAGCCGTCCTAAAACCGGCAAATGACGCGCCGACGCTCGTCGATAGCTGTTCACTGCATCGCAAAAAGCCGCTCGGCCGCAACGCCGAACGGCCCCTTCTTATCTTGTCTTCGTGACCGGCTTCATGCGGGACGGCACGACGTCGTTCTGAATCAGATGGTCGTACGATTCGCGGTCCACGACAACGTCCGCTTGACCGTCCTTCACGAACACGACCGCCGGACGGCGGATGCGGTTGTAATTGCTGGCCATCGCGTAGTTGTAGGCGCCCGTGCAGGCAACGGCCAGCAAGTCGCCGGTGCGCACTTGCGGCAAGCGGACGTCCCAGATGAGCATATCGCCGCTTTCGCAGCATTTGCCCGCGATCGATACGACTTCCTCGCTCGCTTCATTCCCGCGGTTGGCGAGCATCGCTTCGTATTCCGCCTGATACAACGCCGGACGAGGATTGTCCGTCATACCGCCGTCTACGGCCACATATTTGCGCACGCCCGGAATGTCCTTATACGTGCCCACTGTGTACAGCGTAGTCCCCGCATCGCCAACGATGCTCCGGCCCGGCTCCGTCCAAATTTCCGGCAGCGGATAGCCGTGCTTGCCGAACTCGTCGCGTACCGTTTCGGTGATCGCCCGCACGTACTCCGCCACCGGCAGGGGCGTATCGCCTTCCATGTAGCGAATGCCGAAGCCGCCGCCCAAATTGAGCACGCTGAAAACAACACCCAGCTCGTCGCGCATTTGGACGGCGAAGCCGGTCATTTTCTCCACGGCCAGCTTGAAGCCCCCGACCTCGAAAATTTGCGAACCGATATGCGAATGAACGCCCAGCAGCTCGACGTTCGGCAATGCGGCCGCTTCCTTCACCGCCTGCTTGGCGGAACCGTTCTGCAAGTCGAAGCCGAATTTCGAATCTGTTTGACCGGTAGAAATGTACTCGTGCGTATGCGCGTCGACCCCCGGTGTGATCCGGAGCAAAATGTTCGCCTTATGACGCTTCTCGCCGGCAATCGCATTGAGCATATGCAGCTCGACGAAGTTATCGACGACAAAGCAGCCGATGCCTGCATCGATCGCCATCTCGATTTCATGCGGCGTCTTGTTGTTGCCGTGAAAATGTATACGATGAGCCGGGAAACCCGCTTGTAGCGCCGTATATAATTCGCCGTCCGAAACGACGTCCAAAGACATGCCCTCTTCTTCCACAATCCGGCACATGGCCATCACGCAGAACGCTTTGCTTGCGTAGGCCACTTGAAACGGCAGTCCCGAAGCCCGGAACGCCTCGACAAATTCGCGGCAGCGCTTGCGGATAAGCGTCTCGTCCATGACGTACAGCGGCGTACCGAACTTGCCGGCCAGGTCGACCGTATCGCAGCCTCCTATTTCGAGATGACCTTGTCCGTTAATCGTACTCGTGCCGTGTAAATACATCGCGTATGACTCCCTCTTTCCCCAGATAAACGGCTGCGCCGTCCTTGCTTCCTACCTTTAAAGTATCATAATACGCTCTAAATAGACAACATGCAAAAAAAGCCCGCCGCGGGCTTCTGCCCGGGCGAGCCTGAATAACGCGTTTCATCCCTTCGAATGCGTCACACTTCAAGATTGCGGCTGCCGCGTGCCGTCCTTCGTTTTCGTCAGGCTCATCCTCGTTCTCATAGAGAGGAAAGGCCGGCGCACCATGATGTCGTACATCGCTTTGCCGTTAAACGGCAAGAACGGCCATAAATACGGCGTGTTGTAGGAACGCTGCATCGCGAGCATGGCGATCAGCAGGGTCGAAGCGATGACGAGCCCCGGCACCTTGAAGATGGCGGCGGAGACGAGCAGCACGAGACGAGCCAGCCGATTCGCAAGACTTAGCTCATAGCTCGGCGTCGCGAACGTCCCGACGGCCGCTACCGCCAGATACATGATGACCTCGTTCACGAACAGCCCGGTTTTGACAGCGATGTCGCCGATCAGGATCGCGGCCACCAGCCCCATCGCCGTAGCCAGCGGCGTCGGCGTATGGACAGCGGCCATCCGCATTAGATCGATCCCGAGTTCGGCAATGAGAAACTGCAGGATCAACGGGATTTTTGCCGTTTCTTGCGGTCCGATGAAATCCAATCCGGCCGGCTTCAGCTGCGGCGAGGTGACGATCAGGAACCAGAGCGGAAGCAGGAACAAGGATGCGGCGATTCCCATGAAACGCACCCAGCGCAAGTAGGAGCCGACGAGCGGAGTCTGCCGGTATTCTTCCGCGTGCTGCACGTGATGGAAGAAGGTCGTCGGCAAGATCATAACCGACGGCGACGTATCCACGAAGACGACCATGTGCCCTTCCAGCATATGCGCGGCGACGACGTCCGGACGCTCGGAGTATCGCACCATCGGATACGGATTCCAGCCTTTGCCGATAATCGCTTCCTCAAGCTGTTTTTCCGCAAGCGGCAAGCCGTCCACATTCACGGATTTGATCTTGTCGCGAACCGACTCCACCAAATCCATATCGCATATATCCTGAATATATCCGATACAAACATCGGTTTGCGTCCGATTGCCGACTTGCGTAATCTCCAGCTTCAGACGCGGGTCGCGCAGCCTTCTCCGCACCAGCGTCACGTTCGTCAGCAGCGTCTCGACAAACCCGTCCCGCGACCCGCGTACGACGCGTTCCAGGTCCGGTTCCTCCGTGGAGCGGACCGGAAAGTTCTTCGCATCGACGAGCACCGCTTCGTTCTCCCCTTCGAAGAAAAACGCCGTGCCGCCCATCATGACATTGTCGACGGCTTCTTTCAGGTCCCGGGTCTTCTTGACCTGAATATGCGGAATTAGCGCATGATCGAACAGTTCGATGACGTTCAGTTTCTCCGGGCCGCCGCGCTCATCCTTCTGGGCATCCGTTTCCGGCGCATCGTCGCGGCGCGTGCTCCGTTTCTCGTACTTCCCCGCTTCGCCCTCCCGGTGAGATTCGCCGGCATAAGACAAACGCGTCAAAATGTCTGTTAACACCGTGTCCTTGGCGAAGCCGTTGTAGTAAAAAATGCCCGTCTTCTGGCCGCCGAATACCATCTCTCGAAACACCACGTCGAAGCTTTTGTTTAAGCCGACCCGCTCTTCGAGCTGCCGCTTCAAGCGGTCGAAATCTTGGGAGATGTTCGTATCCTCTTTCAGCTCGCGTTCTTCATCGGACATCTTGATTTCCGCCTCGTACCCGCCGTCCGTTCCGGACGAGCCCGGTTTTCCAGCGGATGGCCCCGATTCTTGTACATATCCGATGATGCTGCCTTCTTCATCGATCACCAGCTTCGGATCGCGCGCATCCGTTTTTTTGTCGTCCTGTTCCGGCCGATTCGAGCCGGTCGGGCTTCCCTTCATCAATCTCGCTCTTTTGAATCCCTTGTGACGAACCATAGCGGCTTCACCCTCCTGTTTCCACATGAATACGTTGCGGAACCGGCCTGTCGGCCGTTTCTTCTAATTCAGTACGCCGATCCAATCGATGATCGAACCGAGCACTTTCCCGAAAATCATCGCCATCAGCAGCCATATCATATAGGCTTCCATCCCGATGCGTTTTGCCAAAATCGGGAGCACATTAATGACTTCCGTCAAAGCGGCGGCCAGCATACCGACGAAACAACCGGCGAACAAGCCGAAGAAGGCTGCGGCCATCGGGAACAACCCATAGGTCCATTCGAAGAAATCCGTGAATGTAAAAAACAAGGAACCGATCACAACCGCTCCTTCATATCGCCTCATATGCCGATAGGAACGCGTAATTTGGGCCAGTCGCGGAATGATGTCGAGCACAACGAGAAACGCGACCATCCCGCTTCCGACGGCAAGTCCCCCGGCTAAGCCGATGAAAGCAAGTACAAGCCCCCCTGCCCATTCGCTCATGGCTTATCCGCCTTGGATACGTCATCCTTCGCCTCACGATTCAGCTTGGCGTATTCTTCCGTGATGATGTATTGGTTGACGTTCTCCTGATACATGAACATCTCTACTTCAAGCGGACTCGGTTCTTCGTTGAATTTTTTTTTGAACAAATGATTAAAAAACACGATCATCCCGATCCCGATCCCAATGGAATATGGAATTTGCAGCAGCAGCGGGTGAACGTTCTCTTTGCCCGTCAGCAGCTTGTAAATATGGCGGTGAACTTCCGCCATGCTGACGTCCGCATGAAAATTCATAATCGCCAACCCCGATCCGATGAACAGCAGCAGCCATACTAAAATAATAAGCAGCATGCTTGGAGCTTTCGTTTTGTCGCGCACCTCCACTAACGTATGAGGCTCGCCGAAATGCTCGACTTGCATCCAGGGATATAACTCCTTCACTTTCCTGACGATCAGCATCATATCGATCAGCACAAGGCTTCCGTCGTACTCTTTCGGTCGATACAGTTCCAATTTCAGCAGCTGTTGTTCGTATTCGGGAGGCGCCAACAGCTGAGCGACCTGCCCGAGCAGAACCGACTGCTCCCTGCTGATGCGCAGCGATCGGCGCAGCCGGATATAGAGAGATGGCGGAGAAGTACGCTGTAGCATCGCATTTGGACCTCCCTTGGACCATATACGGATAGTATGAATAGGAAATCCTTCCGGTAATCACCTCTCCGATTGGAAAAAAATCCCCCGCCTCTTGATGTATACCCAGCCGGATTCCTAGGAAAAGTAAGATCAGGAGCTAGCTACAGCACACACATGACTTCACTAAGGATGGTGTTGAATATGACAAAAACGGCACTGACACTCGTCATTATCGGAGCGTTGAACTGGCTGTTGGTAGGATTATTCGAATGGGATCTGGTAACGGCCCTGCTGGGGGGAGACGTTCATCGCGAGTCTTCCGGCTTGAGCCGAATCGTGTATACGCTTGTCGGATTGTCGGGGTTGTACTGCATCGGACTGCTGTTCCGCGACGACATTCGATCACGAGCATAGAAAGTCGAGGTTTCTTTGAAGAGCGTCCATACCGGGCGAATAAGCGAAGAAGGACCTGACGGTTTTCCGCCAGGTCCTTCATTGTGCAAACTAAGATAAGTCCGGGCAAGTATGGCACCCTGCAAGTTACAGTTGGAATGATCTTCGATACATGCTGAATTCCGGTCGCCTTGTATCGTTATTTCCGTCTTGGCATGTTCGGTTTGAAGCTAAATAATCCCCTCGCCGCCAGTCCAATCAGGTCGGAATGTGAACGGAAGTTTCAATACGCCCTTTGTTCCCGCCACTTCAAAAGTTCATTTCGCATCGCCATTTCGGAGCTGCAGTCCACGGACGATTTGACTTCGCCAATCAAGCCGTCTCGAATCAGTTGTTTGGCTTTGACATGCTGGGGATGTAACTTACTTTGCTCATCGTCATAGGTTTTCTCCTTGCGAGGAACCATGGTTCAGATCCCGACCGAGTTTTCGATAAATGGTGCTTCGGTGAATGCCTAGCTTTGCCGCTGTTTTCGATACGTTTCCATTGAACTCTTCAAGCGTTGAACGAATAAGCTCTATTTCCTGATTCCTCCCGATACGCCTTAAATTCGAAACGCCTTGTTTACCTGAAGTCAGGTTCATCCTGCCTCCGATAACTTCCTCCGGTAAATGCGACACATGCGCGACGCTGCCTGCCGATCGGGCAGCTATCCGGTAAGCTACATTTCGCAATTCGCGAACGTTGCCGGGCCATGGGTAATTCTCCAAAGCCCGCATCGCCTCCTCATCGACCTGAACCGGCAATTGCCCGATCTCCTGACAGGCCTTGTGCAGGAAATGTTTCATCAGCGTCGATATATCCCCCTCCCTTTCACGTAAAGGAGGCACACGCAGCGACAAGACATGTAAACGATAGTACAGATCCCGGCGGAACTTGCCGCTCTCAACATCCGCATATAGATTTCGATTCGTGGCGGCAATAATTCGCACATTGACTTGAATCGGCTGCTTACCGCCCAAGCGGACAATTTCCCGCTCCTCTAAAACCCGCAGCAAAAGAGTCTGTAAATCGAGCGGCAATTCCCCTATCTCATCGAGAAAAATCGTGCCGCCGTCGGCTTGTTCGAATTTCCCCGCCCGCCCTTCTTTGGCTGCTCCGGTAAACGTACCGCTCTCATAACCAAAAAACTCGCTGGCGGCCAGCTCTTTAGGGATAGCGCCGCAATTCACAGCAACGAAGGGCCCTTCTGCCCGATAGCTCCCCCCATGGATGGACTGTGCCAATAATTCTTTGCCTGTTCCGCTTTCTCCTTCAATTAACACCGGAAAATCGCTTCTTGCAGCATTCTTCGCTTCCATTACGGCAGCAAGAAATTTAGGCGAAGAGCCGATGATGGAATGAAATGAATATTTGGTTGAAATGGCCTTGGCGGCACGCCCTTTATGGCTTGGCGGTACAGCCTGAACGATGGCTCCGATAGTTCGGCCTTGATGGATACAGGGACGAAGCGTAAAAAGCCAATTTCCGTCTTTTCCTTCGGCTTCCCAGCTCCATTCCGAAGCCAGCCTGTTTAAGGATTTGACCGGACTGCCCACCATACGATTGCCGGAGTCAATCCAACCGCACTCAACCATTTTGGGAGATGCTTTAATCACGTTCCCCCCTCGATCCAGAGCAACGATATACGTATTGCGGCTGTGAGATATCACATCCAGGCCGTATTCCATGACTTTAGCCCGTTCGGATTCCAGCTTGTGCCGCAACCGTTCTTCAACGACCCGCGAGGCTGCAACAACCGCAGAAAGCGTATGGGGATTGGCAAACTGCCACGGTCCTGTCAAATCGAGAATCGCAAGAATTTGCCGGGAGGCCGGATCGCGGATCGGCGCTGCGGAGCAAGTCCACCGATGCACATCGCTGCAGTAATGCTCGGCGGCAAATATTTGTACAGGGCTCTGACTTATGAGGGATACGCCGATAGCGCAAGTGCCCGCACTATCCTCCGCCCAAGACGATCCGATAACGAAATTCATTTTTTCAGCTTCATCTCTTAATTGCGCGTCCCCGTCAATTTTTACAATCGTTCCTTGCGGGTCGGTCAACACCACTAAATGTCCACAATCGTTCGCCAGTTCCTTTAATTCGCTCAATATGGGATCGATTTCGAAGATCAGCGGATCATTTAACAAATATTGTTGAATATGACCCTCAGATAAACGAATGGATGATTGGGATTGGAAAGGATGGAGACCCTTGGTATGGCACCGGCGCCATGAATCGATAACCAAAGGCCGAATATCCAGGTTCAAAGGCTCCTGGATCATAAAACTGTTCCATGCCGACTCCAGTTTCGATCTTGTGAAATCCGGAGAAGACCATGCATTTAAAGAAAGATGGGGATTCATGATACCAAACACCTCCAGAGCCATGGAATAAAGTTTCCTCAGATGGATGTCGTACAGCGGCGGGGGATTTTCAATCTATTATTGTAATCGCTTTCTTATTTACCTAAAAATTAACGAATACCAGCCAATGGGCAAAACAGCACAAGAGCCTGCCCATGATTTAGACAAAGTATAAATATAAAATAAACCAGCTGCAGCGTATATGTCAATCTGTCCGGGCGCATGACCAGGAAACCGCTGAACGAACTGTCGCAATACTGTCGCTTTCTTGCAACAGTCGCATTTCTTTGCGACATTTGCGACTGGCCGAAGCTCTCGATCAACCTGTGCATGACCCCTGATCCGATGGATAAAAAACGTATACGTCCCCTCTTTTTATTTAGAAATTATTAAAAATTGAGGAGTGGACTTTGTTTTGGCATGATTTTTGCTAAGAATATCGATGTCGGATCGTACCATCCTCAACAGAGGCTCGTCCGAACCAAATAAGATTGATTCATGTGAAAAGGGAGGATTTAAGAAGTGGCGAAGAACGTGTTGATTCTCACAGGAGATATGGCAGAAGCGTTAGAGGTGCTGTATCCGCTGCATCGTCTTAAGGAGGAAGGCTACACTGTTGACATTGCGGCACCAACCCAAAAATTGATCCAAACCGTCGTCCATGATTTTGAACCCGGCATCGATACGTTTACGGAAAAATACGGGTATCGGGTGCAGGCTGATTTTGCGTTTAGTGAAATCGACCCTTCGCGCTACGATGGTGCCGTTATACCCGGCGGACGCGCACCTGAGCATATCCGAAATGACAGCGCATTCATTCCGTTGGTGAATCATTTTGTGGAAACCCGTAAACCGTTAGCGTTTGAATGTCATGCCGCCTTGGCCCTCCTTCCGCTCGGTCACTTGAAAGGGCGTCGATGCGCTGCCTTTTGGTCATTGAAGCCTGATCTGATCGCGGCCGGAGCTACATTTGTAGATGAAGAGGTTGTCGTGGACGGCAATTTCGTAACGTCCCGCGCCTGGATCGATCATCCTGGTTATATGAGGGAATTTATTCGTTTGCTTCGAGGGTAAACCGATAGCCGGCTCTTGTTTAATCATTTCATTCCTGGAGGTTGATAAGCATGATTAAAGCAGCAAACGGTGAAGAAATTTTCGTTATTGACAGTCACATTGCGCTGTGGAACGGAAGTACAGAAAACCAGCGGAACAGACACGGCGCTGAGTTTATCAATTGCTTTTATGACTACCACAAGAAACATAGTCCGGTCGAGTATCGATGGCCGAAAGAAAAATTCCAGAAATACGATGCCGATACGCTGATTCAGGATATGTTTGTGAAAGGTCATGTAGACATGGCGATTTTTCAGCCGGTTTATTTAACCGATTTTTATAAAGAACCATTCGGCGATATTGAGAAAAACGCGTTGCTCGCCAAGCAATACGACGGGCGCTTTATCAGCAACGGTTCTTTTGACCCGCGCGATGGGGAACGGGGACTTGAGTATCTTGATTATTTAGTTGAAACCCACGGCATCATTGGAGCGAAATTATATACAGCCGAATGGCGGGGTACTTCCAAAGGCTACAAACTAACGGATCCCTGGACAGAACGGTACCTGGAAAAATGCGAGAAGCTTGGCATTGTCAATATTCACATTCACAAAGGGCCTACGATTACCCCGCTTAACAAAGACGCGTTTGATGTGGCGGATATCGATGAAGCGGCTTCTAACTTCCAAGGTTTAAATTTTATCGTAGAACACTGCGGTCTTCCGCGAATCGAGGATTTTTGTTGGATCGCCACACAAGAATCCAATGTTTACGCGGGTTTAGCCGTCATCATGCCATTCCTTCATTCCCGCCCCCGGTATTTTGCGGAAATCATCAGTGAACTGCTCTTCTGGGTTGGTGAGGACAGAATCTTATTTGGAAGCGACTATGCGCTTTGGGAACCGGGCTGGCTCGTTGAGAAATTCATGGACTTTGAACTTCCGGAAGATCTTCAGAAAGAAACCGGTGCTCAGTTAAGTCTTGCGGTCAAAAAGAAAATTTTGGCCGAGAACACCGCCCGATTATACGGTATCGATATTGAAGCTATGAAAGCCAAACTATCGAATGACCAGTTCGCTGTGCACAGCTCATCGTGATGAGGAGGAGCAGTTATGCAGCAGAAGGAAGAAGTCTTTGCCAAGTTAGCCTTAGTCATTGACCCGGAACTTGATCAATCGCTGCCCGAGCTAGGCTTTATCAACGAAGTAATCATTGAGGAATCTCATGTCAAAGTGTCATTCCGTCTGCCCACCTATTGGTGTTCGACGAACTTCGCATATATGATGGCGGAAGACATCCGCGACCGGGTCGGAGAGCTTCCTCGGGTCAAATCCATCATCGTCAGCCTTGAAGACCATTGCGCCTCGGCCGAAGTCAACGACGGGGTGAATACGGGCAAATCGTTCGCTGAAGCGTTCCCGGATATGGCAACGGGAGAACTGGACGGACTGCGCAGAACGTTTCGCGTTAAAGCTTTCATCGTCCGTCAAGAAAAGCTGCTCCAGCACTTCATTCGAGAAGGATTCGATCATCAAGCGATTCTGAATTTGACCCTTCGCGATGTAGCAGACCATCTTGCTTTGAAGTCGGATAAGAAGGCGCTGGCCGAACGTTATTTAAGCATTCGTGAGGAATTCGGGTATGTCAACGAGCCGGAGGACTCTACCATTGAAAGCAGCGCGGTATCCGTATCGTCGGCAGCCTGGTCGGAAACTACAACGAGCTGTATCCGTTAAGGGAGCTCCATGCCCGCGGGAAAGTCATCCTCCACTCCATGACGTACTCAAACTGCTTCATCAAGGAAAGATCACCGGACGCGCCATCTTGGTTCCCCAAACGAAAGGAGCGACTCATGCCGCTCCTTTTTTGCTGCGCGCTTCGCTACTGGGCGATCTGATTTTTGATCGATTGCAATATTTTCTTCTCCAGGCGCGATACCTGCACCTGCGAGATGCCCAGCCTGCTTGCCACTTCCGATTGGGTTTGATCGCGGAAATAGCGCAAATATACAATCAACCGTTCCCGCTCGCTCAACAGCCCGATCGCTTCGTTCAAGGCCAGCTTGTCGAACCACTTCTCCTGGCCCTCGTCGGCGATCTGATCCATCAGCGTAATCGGATCCCCGTCGTTCTCGAACACCGTTTCATGAATCGAAGAAAGCGGCTTGTTGGCCTCTTGTGCGAACACGACGTCCTCCGGCGAAATGCCCAGCTCTTCGGCGACTTCCTTGATCGTCGGCAGACGGCCGTTGCGCTTGGCCAATTCATCCTTCGTCTTGCGGATTTTGTTCGCCAGTTCCTTCAGCGAGCGGCTTACCTTCAATGTGCCGTCGTCGCGCAAGAACCGTTGAATTTCGCCGATGATCATCGGCACCGCGTAGGTAGAAAATTTCACGTCATACGATAAATCAAATTTGTCGACCGACTTCAACAATCCGATGCAGCCGATTTGAAACAGATCTTCGGCTTCATAACCCCGGTTCAAGAAGCGTTGAACGACGGACCAGACGAGCCTAATGTTGCAATTGACAAGCGTCTCCCGCGCGAGCGCATCGCCGGATTGACTCAACGCGATCAGACGCTTGACTTCGGAATCGTCCAAATAGCTGTGGGAGGCATGCTTCAAATCTACATCCATATCATCAGACCCCTAATTGAACAATGCTTTTTTCGACTCGATTCGCTTCTTCATCCGGATAGACGTGCCGGCGCCTAGCTCGCTTGTGATCTCGACTTCGTCCATAAAGTTTTCCATTATCGTGAATCCCATGCCCGAGCGCTCGAGCTCCGGCTTGGATGTATATAACGGCTGCTTGGCCAAATCCAAATCTTCAATGCCGGCCCCTTGGTCTTCGACGGAGATGAACACCGTGTCACCGTCGATCTGGGCTGTAATCGTTACCGTTCCGTCCGGGCGATTGTCATATCCGTGAATAATCGAATTCGTCACCGCTTCGGAGATGACGGTTTTAATATCGGTCAGCTCCTCCAGAGTCGGATCCAACTGGGAGACGAAAGCGGCGACTGTGACGCGGGCGAACGATTCGTTCTCAGAGCGGCTGGCAAACTGCAGTTTCATGAAATTGCGTTCACTCATGATACGACCTCCAAACTTTGGATCGCTTGTCTTTCATTTTCCTGGATGGACAAAATTTTGAAAAGACCCGACATTTCAAACAAACGATACACCGACGCATTGACGTCGCAGACGACCATCTTGCCGCCCCGGCCCGTAATCTGCTTGTACCGTCCCAAGATGACCCCAAGTCCGGAGCTGTCCATGAATGTCAAGTTCTTCAGGCTAAGGATGATATGGGCGCTGTGACCTCTTAGAATCGCTTCCTCCATCCTCGCTTTTACCGTATCGGCGGTGTGATGATCCAGTTCACCGGTAAGCCGGACAATCAAAGCGTTGCGGTAATGCTCCAGTTCGATTTGTAAGCTCACGCTGTTCACTCCTTCCCGTTCATAACCTCTCTTTTCTACGCGGAGGAAACCATTTCCTTCCCCCCCGACAAAACTAGAAGAAATACGTCAGAACTAGTAGTAAAGCGACAGAAAGTGCACCGATGTAAACAAAATCCCCGCCGGCATCTATCTGCTCCTTGTGCGGGGATTCTCGTTGAAGGTTTCGTTAATCGTTAATCGAAGAAAAACAATCGTTTGGCCGTACGTTTAGTCAGCGTCCACCATCCCGCTTTATTGACCGCGACCGGTGATTCGAGCTCAAATTCTTTCAGGATCCGGTCGCCTTTGTACACGACCAGCTTGCCGATCGGTTGTCCGACGGTAATCGGCGCCTTCAGCTGCGGGAGCAGCTGCACTTCATGACGGATGCCGTCCGCCGCCTCGCCCTTCTTCAGCAGCAGGGAGTACGAATGCTTGGCCGTCAGCGGGATCACCGGCGTTTCGCCTTTGGCGATTTTCATTTCGCCGATCGTATCGCCCGTTTTGTAAATCGGCAGATTCGTATACTGCGAGAACGCAAAGTCGAACAGCTTCGTGACTTCCGCATTCCGCGTTTTGGTGTTCGGTTCGCCCATGACGACCGATATGACGCGCAGATTGTCTCTTTTGGCCGTAGCCGACAAACAAAATTTCGCCTCGCTCGTATACCCGGTTTTCAAACCGTCCGCCCCGGTATAAAATCGAACGAGCTTGTTTGTATTTACGAGCCAGAACGGCTTCGGCGTCTCTTTGCGCAAGTAATCCTGATACTGACCGGTAAATTGCGTGATTTCCTCATGCTTCAGCAGCTCTTGCGACATTAAGGCAATGTCGTAAGCCGAGGAGTAATGATTATCCGCAGGCAATCCGTTCGGATTGACGAAGTGCGTGTTGTTCATACCTAGCTCTTTCGCCCTGGCATTCATCATCTGTACGAACGCTTCTTCGGAACCGCCGATTTTCTCGGCCATGGCCACGGAGGCGTCATTGCCGGAAGCCATCGCGATCCCCTTGAGCATGTCCTGAACGGTCATCTCTTCGCCCGGCTCAAGGAAAATTTGCGATCCGCCCATGGAGGCCGCATATTCACTCGTCCGTACTTTTTCGTCCATTTTAATTTTTCCTTGATCCAGCGCTTCCATGATGAGCAGCATCGTCATAATTTTCGTAATGCTGGCCGGGGGAAGCTTGGCGTCTTTGTTTTTATCGAATATAACCGTACCCGTATCGACGTCGATCAGAACGGCGGAAGCAGCGTTCGGCGCCAAGTCCACCGGCTTCTCGGCAGGTTTCTCTTCGGCCCATGCCGTCGGCACAGCCAGCATCAGCATCAACAAGGTGCTGATGACCATTTTGAACCATTTGCTCGTCATAACCTGTTCTACCCCTCCTGAAGGAAGCAAATTTTTGAAAGTGCTGGTAATCATTGTTGACTTTATTTCGGAGAAATATTCCATGAACGAACAAAAAAGCCCGGCAAAATCAGCCCGGACTCTTAAAGAACCCATTTTCTGTTGTGGAATCGGGATGTACCCTGCCGATGAGCCGGAACCGGCCCCGGAGTTTCCCCTTACAAATAACGCACGCCATCCTTCGTAACCACGGCATAAATCAGCTTCAAGCGGTCTACCGGCGCTTCCGAGAAGGCGAACGCCGATACGGTGCGCTCGGACATCCGCCGCGTCTCCTCCGGCTCGCTGCGGTTCATATACAGCTCGGCGATAGGCTCGCCCGCTTTCACCCGGTCGCCGACGCGCTTGAACAGCTTTATGCCGACGGCCAAGTCGATCCGGTCCTCCTTGGTGGCACGACCGGCGCCGAGCATCATCGCCGTCACGCCGAGCGATTCAGCATCGATTCGCGCCACATAGCCGTCCTGCGGGGCCGGCACCGCGACGCGGTAAGCCGCTTGCGGCAGCCGCTGCGGCTCATCCACCACGGCAGCGTCCCCGCCTTGAACGGCAATGAACTGCCGCAGCTTCTCCAGGGCGGCGCCGCTGTGCAGCAGCCGCTCCACCGTGTCCTTCGCTTCCGCGAACGAAGACGCTTGGCCTCCAAGCACAATCATATGCGCGGCCAGCACTAAACACAGCTCCGTTAATTCCGCAGGACCTTCGCCGCGCAGCGTCTCGATCGCTTCCAGCACTTCAAGCGCATTGCCGATCGACGGTCCGAGCGGTTCGTCCATATTCGTAATGACAGCCAAGGTATCCCGCCCGATTTCCGTGCCGATATCGACCATCGCCTGTGCCAGGACGATCGAATCGTCCAACGTTTTCATGAATGCCCCCCGGCCCGTTTTCACGTCCAGTACGATGCGATCGGCGCCGGAGGCAATTTTTTTGCTCATGATGGAGCTTGCAATCAAGGGGACCGAATCTACCGTCGCCGTCACGTCCCGCAGTCCGTACAGCTTCTTATCCGCCGGGGTCATATTGCCGGATTGACCGACGACCGCAAGGCCGATGTCGCGCACCTGCTGCAGAAACTGCTCCTTCGTCCGCTCGACCGCAAAGCCCGGGATCGCCTCCAGCTTATCGACCGTCCCGCCCGTATGCCCGAGGCCGCGGCCCGACATCTTCGCCACCGGCACGCCGGCCGCAGCCACTAGCGGGGCTACGATTAAGGTCGTCGTGTCGCCCACACCGCCTGTGCTGTGCTTGTCGACTTTAAGGCCCGGTATGCCGCTCAGATCGACCTGATCGCCCGAACGGGTCATCGCCATCGTTAAATCCGCCGTTTCCCGCGCGTTCATCCCTTGAAAATAAACGGCCATCGCCCAAGCCGATACCTGATAATCCGGGATGTCGCCTTGCACATACCCGGCAATCAGAAAATCGATTTCTTCACGCGACAAGGCTTCCCCGTTTCTTTTCTTATGTATGATATCGACTGTCCTCATTGACCAGCACCCCTTCGCCAAATCGAATCGTTTTCCCTGTATTATAGGCCGCGCGGCAAAAAAAGAAAAGGAAGCCCGGCCGTGGCCGCAAGCTTCCTCTTTCCTGATAAGCGGTTGATCGTAAGCGGATTACTCCACGATCAATTTGGTTTTCATGTCGGCGTGACCCGGACCGCACGGCAGCGTGCAGTGTACTTCGTACTCGCCTGGCTTGTCGAACGTGAATTCCATCGACTTGGTGTTGTTATCGAGCTTCACGCTTGTACCCACGACTTCCATCGCGTGCAGACCTTCCTTATTCAACAAGGAGACAGTCACTTTCTCGCCGGCTTTCACTTTGTATTCCGCTTGGTCGAACTTGTAGTTCGTAGCCACGAATTTCAAAGTAGGACCGGCTGCTTCTTCCTTCGCCATCTCCGCTTGACGCACCGAAATATTTTGGAACAATACTCCCGTACCGAGGAGACAGGCGACGATGAACAGTGAAAACATGATCCACTTTTGCATAGGTATTCCCCCCTTACTTTAAGACCGTTATGACATATAGGCTTATTGTACATAATCCGTACCGCTTTACACATGCCTTTTGACGACCTTCAGGTGAAAAATTTGTGACAAAATTATTCCTGTTGGACGCTCATCCGGCTCCTTAGACATTTTAGCACATCTTGCACAAAACGACAAAGTGCTCCGAACAGCAACAAAAAACTCTGTCCGGGGACAGAGCGTGTTCGATTGTTATTCAGCTAGACCCGGGAAAATCGTTCGCGAATTTGGAACCCGGCACCCCTGTCTCTGGCTCTTGCCTCCCGATTCTCCAAATCCTTCACGTCGGAGATGATCCGAACCCGGCACGGCGTGCACATCTTCTGCTGACGAATCGGCGAACCGCAAGATTTGCAAGGATAGGTCAGGCCCGGGTAAAATGAAACCGGCAGCCGGTTGTCTTGAATAAACGTGTAAATACGCTGCACGGGAACGCCTGTCGCTTCGCTGAGCGCCTCTGTCGAAGCTTTCCGGTTATCCCGCAGGTAGGCGCTGCATTGATCAAACTCGCTGTCTAATTCGCGCTGGCAGCCTTGGCAGAGGCTTCGCAAATTCATTTGAAACACTTTACCGCATTTGGGGCAGTTCGCAACTTTTAACATGGTCATATCCCGGCATCCTTCCCCTGGTTGGCGTCACACTTCCGTACTAAGATCAATATATACAATAATAGTTCTTTATTCCTAATAATAGAACATACGACCTAATTTAAACAGAGGTTTTTTCCCGTTTATATAGAAAAAAAACGCTCTTTTCGAATAAAACGGCAAGCGAAACGCATAATACGAATGCTGCTGAACCAGCACATCGCCTGAGGAGGTGTTTTCCCGATGTCCGACAAGCAACAAGGTCACGCCAATCAGAACACGACGACCCGCACCAGCGATAAAGGCTCCAAAAAATCAAAGTAACGGCGAACGCGCCGCACGACAAACACCCGATTCCCGCAGTATCGCAGGAATCGGGTGTTTTTTGTCCTATGTGCTGAATTCGTTAGCGCGGCTTAAGACAGCTCGACTTCTTTCACAAACCGCTTCACCAGTTCAATGAACACCGGCTTCGTCCGGTTGGCCACGGCTACTACCTGCTCATGCGTCAACGGCTCCAGCTCCTCGCCGATCGCCATGTCGGTGATGCACGAGATGCCGAGCACGCGCAACCCCGCGTGACTGGCCGCGATCACTTCGCCGACGGTCGACATGCCGATCGCGTCGCCTCCGAGCTTCGCGAGCATCGTTAACTCGGCAGGGGGCAAATAGTTCGGTCCGCTGATGCCGGCGTATACGCCTTCCTGCAGCCGTATCGGCTCTCCCCGCTCCGCGCTCAACTGCTCGCCGATACGTTTAGCGAGCTGGCGGTATTCGCGGTTATAGGCTTGCGACATGTCGGGGAAGCGAACCCCCAGCTCCGGGTGATGGATGCCGATTAACGGATTATCACCCGTCATATTTAAGTGATCGGAAATCAGCATCAAATCCCCCGCCGCGAACTCACGGTTCATTCCCCCCGCCGCATTCGTGATAATCAGCGATCGCACGCCGAGCTGCTTCATCACATAGATCGGGAAAACGACCTTCTTCATCGAATAGCCTTCGTAATAATGAAAACGGCCCTGCATGACGATGACCGATTTTCCTTCCAATTGACCGATCACGAATTGACCGGCATGACCTTCCACGGTCGATACCGGGAAATGCGGAATCCGGTCATATGGAATCGTCACCGGATGCTCGACCTGATGCGCCAAATCCCCTAGCCCGGAACCTAACACCATCCCGATATCAAGCGGACGCCGATCGATTTGATCGCTGATCCATTGTACGGCTTCCTGAATGTGCTGAACATAATCCGAGTCCATGCTCTCCACTCCTTTTCGAATTTTGTCGCGAGCCTAACCGGAACTCACATCTTCGGGATAATGCCCATGATCAGCTTCAAAAAGGTTTGTTTTACGCGTTCCGTCGTTTCGATTACTTCTTCGTGCGACAGCGGCTGGTCGAGAATGCCTGCGGCCATGTTGCTGATGCATGAGAAACCCAGCACCTCAATGCCTGCATGACGCGCCACCAGCACTTCCGACACCGTCGACATGCCGACGGCGTCTCCGCCGAGCGTCCGGATCATGCGAATTTCAGCCGGCGTCTCATAGGAAGGGCCAAGCAGGCCGAGGTATACGCCCTCCTGCAGCGTAAGCCCCTGCTCGGCGGCAACGCTCTTCGCCACTTCGCGAAGTCTGCGGCTGTACGCCTCGGACATATCCGGGAACCGAACGCCAAGCTCCCCGAAGTTCGGTCCGATCAGCGGGTTGCGGAACGTGAAGTTGATATGATCGCGAATGATCATCAAGTCGCCCGGGCTATAAGACGTGTTCACGCCCCCCGCCGCATTCGTGACAAGCAGCTTCTGCACGCCGAGCTCCTTCATGACGCGCACCGGGAACGATACGGTGTCCACACCGTATCCTTCGTACATATGAAACCGGCCCTTCATGAGCAGTACATGCCGTCCGCCGATCGTGCCCAGCAGCAGCTCCCCGGCATGTCCTTCCACCGTAGACACCGGAAAATTCGGGATTTCTTCATACGGGATCGTAACCGCATCCTCGACAAGATCGGCCAATACGCCGAGACCCGAACCGAGAATAAGGGCGACCTCGGGCGTCACCGGGTATTTCTCGCGGATGTAAGCCGCGGCCTCTTTAATATTTTGCAGCAAAGGTATTTGTTGCACGATGAATCGGCTCCCTTCATAAATAACCCTGTTTTTGAATCAACGCAGCTGTTGCAAGAAGCTTTGTCCGTTCCCTGTCAGCGGTACCCCGAAGTTATCGGCGACCGTTGCGCCGACATCGGCGAACGTAGCGCGCACGCCGAGCGAATCCGGCTGCTTGAACGCCGGACTGTACACCAGCAACGGCACGTATTCCCGCGTATGATCCGTACCGGGATGAATCGGATCGTTCCCGTGATCCGCCGTCAGGATGAGCAGATCCTCTTCCCCGATTTGCTCCATAATCCTTGGCAGCCATTCGTCGAATTCGTTCAGCGCGCTCGCATAACCGATCGGATCGCGCCGGTGTCCGTACAACGAATCGAAATCGACCAGGTTCGTAAATAACAAGCCTCGGAACGGCTCCAGCAAACGTTCGATCGTCTTCTGGATGCCGTCGAGATTGCTCTTCGTCGACTGCGCGGACGTCACGCCCTCACCCGAGTATATATCGTTGATTTTACCGACGGCGATCACGTCGAGCCCGGCTTCCTTCAGCCGGTTCATAACCGTCGGCGCCGGCGGCTTCACCGCATAGTCGTGCCGGTTCGGCGTACGTTTGAACGCGCCGGGCTCGCCGATGTACGGACGGGCGATGACGCGTCCGACGGCATATGGATCTTCCAGCGTAAGGCGGCGGGCGATCTCGCAAGCGCGATACAGCTCGTCCAGCGGGATAACCTCTTCGTGAGCGGCAAGCTGGAAGACGCTGTCCGCCGACGTGTAAACGATCCAAGCGCCGGTTTCCATTTGCTCGGCGCCAAGCTCGTCCAATATTTCCGTGCCGGAGGCCGGCTTGTTGCCGATCACCTTACGGCCGGTTTCCTGCTCGAATCGTTCGATCAATTCGGGAGGGAATCCGTCCGGAAAGACGTTGAACGGAATGTCGACTTTCAATCCCATAATTTCCCAATGACCGGTCATCGTATCTTTGCCGACGGACACCTCGGCCATTTTGCCGAAATAGCCTTGCGGCGTATGGGTTGGCTCTATGCCGGTAAGTTCGGCGATATTGCCGAGTCCGAGCTTGCGCATATGCGGCAGGTGTAATGTGGGAACCCGCTCCGCGATATGGCCGAGCGTATGTGCACCGCTATCTTGAAACCGCGGCGCATCAGGCAGTTCTCCTATGCCGACGCTATCGAGTACGATTAGGCAAATCCGTTTGAATGTCAATGGCAGCACCTCCCAGTATCGCTACAAGCCTACGGCTATTATCGCAAAACGCTGCTGCCTTTGCAAAGCGCGAAACCGACAAGAAACCCGTTCTTCGGTCTGAGAGAACGGGTGACGATCAGGATTCGATTTTCGCTCTGGGATGCGTCCGGTCGTAAACTTCTTTCATCTTCCCCCGCGTCACTTGCGCGTAAATTTGGGTGGACGAGATGTCGGCGTGCCCGAGCATTTCTTGCACGGAGCGAAGATCGGCCCCGTTCTCCAGCAGATGGGTTGCAAAGGAATGACGCAGCGTATGAGGCGTTATTTCCTGCTCGATCCCCGCTTCCTGCGCGTAACGCTTCATAATTTTCCAGAACCCTTGCCGGGTCATACGGCTTCCGAGGTGACTGATGAACAGCGCCTCTTCGACTTTGGACGGCTTCAGCAGCTTCGGCCGCATCGAGTCGATATAAGCCTGAACATAATCGGAGGCGATGCGGCCGAGCGGAACGATCCGTTCCTTGCTTGTACCGACGCAGCGGATGAAACCCAAGCCCGGATTCACGCTGGCCACATCCAGCGAAATCAGCTCGGAAACGCGGATTCCCGTCGCATACAGCACCTCCAGCATCGCCTTATCGCGCATCCCGCTCGGGGAGCCCGTTTGCGGAGCATCGAGCAGCCTGCCGATCTCCTGCACCGTCAACACTTTAGGCACCCTTTTCTCCAGCTTCGGCGTCTCCAGATGGAGCGAAGGATCGTGGTCGATGCGCCGTTCCCGCACCAAAAATTGATAGAAGGCGCGAATCGAAATAATGCTGCGGGTTTGCGTTGCGGCGGCTCTCCCTTTTTGCTTTAAGCGCAGCATATAGCCGGATAAGTTCGTCTTGCCGGTTTCGGCAAGCGAACCGATCCCGGACTCTTCCAAATAGTCCAGGTACTGCATAATGTCGCGCTCGTATGAATCCAGCGTGTTGGGCGCCAGTCCCCGCTCGTCGCACAAAAAACGAATGAATGACTGCAATTGCTCTCTCATGCCTGCAAATCCCCTTTTATGTGTTGATAAGGACGCATAAGTACGGGCTTATACGGCGTATCAACCTTGACAAACGCTTTGTCCTTATTCATACAAGGACGGCGTGGCCGTTTATCCTCGTGCACCAATGGCGATTGTTACTAATTTCAACGCAAAAGGGGCGTTTTCCTGCCTTTATTCACCGATCCAATAAAAAAGCTTCAATCTGTCCCCCATGCCCTCCGGCTTGACGGCAACCGCGGAGTCGCTTTGAAACACCTTGACCGCTCGTCCTACGGGCTCCTTGTATTTCGGCATAGGCTCCATCACCTGCGTGACGATCAGCAGCAGATGATACAGCGCAAACGTAAACACGACAAAAAGCAGCCCGAAGCGCAGCCGCTCGATCCACTTGCCGATACGAAAATGAAAGATCACAGCGTTCCCTCCTTCTGAAGACGGTTGTCCGGCTTCGCAAGCCGAAAGACGCCTCCTAAGAGTAGGCTATGATCTTTCGTCGTCATTTATGTCGAACCGGCGGCCGAAACGGGCCACTCGCTTAACTGATCGGCAGCAGCGCGTCCAGCCCGGTATAAGGCAGGCCTACGGCTTCGGCCACCGCCGCATAGGTCACATGCCCCTGATAGGTGTTTACGCCATGCTTAAGCGGCGGATTGGCGTAGAGGGCGCGCATGACGCCTTTGGTGGCGATCTCCATCGCATAGGCAATCGTCACGTTGGTCAGCGCCAGCGTCGACGTCCGCGGCACCGCTCCCGGCATATTCGCGACTGCGTAGTGGATCACGCCGTGCTTCTCGTAGGTCGGCTCGCTATGTGTCGTCACCCGGTCCACCGTCGCGATCGATCCGCCCTGATCGACAGCCACATCGACGATAACAGCGCCGGGCTTCATCGTTCTGACCATGTCTTCCGTCACAAGCTTCGGCGCCTTCGCGCCAGGTATCAAGACGGCGCCGATCAACAAATCGGCTTTCTGGACGGCATTGGCAATATGGTAAGGGTTCGACATCAGCGTCCGGATGCGGCCGTGGAAGACGTCATCCAAGTAGCGCAGACGTTCCGCGCTCCGTTCGATCACAACGACGTTCGCTCCCATCCCGAGCGCAATTTTGGCGGCGTTCGTGCCGACGATGCCGCCACCCAGTATGATCACATCCGCCGGCGGCACGCCCGGCACGCCGCCGAGCAGGATGCCCCTGCCGCCGTAAAACTGCTCCAAAAATTGCGCGCCGACCTGCACCGACATGCGTCCGGCCACTTCGCTCATCGGGGTCAGCAGCGGTAAGCCGCCGTTCGGCAGTTGGATGGTTTCGTAAGCGATCGACGTCATTTTGCTTTGGACGAGCGCCTCCGTCAAGCGAGGCTCGGCCGCCAAATGCAAGTACGTGAACAGCGTTAAGCCTTCGCGGAAATACCCGAACTCACTCGGAAGCGGTTCCTTGACCTTCATGATCATATCGGCGCGACCCCAGACGTCCGCCGTCTCCGGAACGATCTCGGCTCCTTCCTTGGCGTAATCGTCGTCCGAGAAGCCGCTCCCTGCGCCTGCGCCCGCTTCTATCAACACTTGATGGCCGTTTGCCGTCAGCATCGCCGCCCCTCCGGGCGTCAGGGCGACCCGGTTTTCGTTATTTTTTATCTCTTTCGGAACTCCGATGATCATCTCCATCGCCTCCCGCATTAGTCTATCCCAGGTTTAGCGTGTGCCAAAGATCGCATATTCATGAAACAAGCATGCAAAAAAACCTCCGCTTGCTGATAATCAAGCCGAAGGTTTGTTTGTTTACGATTTGTTTTTGCCCTTGCACCGGTGACAAATACCTTGAAAGTCAAGCCGGTGATCCAGCACCTGGAAGCCGTAATCCCGCTCAAGCCGCTCTTCCAGCTCCCCGAGCCAGTCTTCCATAATCTCGTCCACCGTTCCGCATTGCACGCAAATCAAATGGTGATGATGATGATGAGTGCTTTCATTGCGCAGATCGTAACGGGCAACTCCGTCCCCGAAGTTCATTTTCTCCACGACATGCAATTCGCTGAGCAACTCCAACGTGCGGTAAACGGTGGCAAGACCGATCTCGGGAGCTTTATCTTTGACGAGCATAAAGACATCCTCGGCGCTTAGATGATCCTCTTCGTTCTCAAGTAAAACCCGTACCGTCGCTTCGCGTTGAGGTGTCAATTTATAGCCCTGCGATTGCAGTTGTTGTTTGATTTTTTCAATGCGAGATTCCATGCTCCTCCCCCTACGGCTGCCATCAATCCGCTTAGGCTGCCTTCCAATGGCGCGGATTCGCTAATGATAACGTTATGCTTACATTATAGGAGGAGAAATACAGGAAAGTCAAACGTCTTTTAGCCCGCACCCACCGTCACGAGCATCGGAGTGACCCACTGCATCATAGCCGGTGACAGATAGGCCTCGAACAGTGCAACGCCGACCATCAGCACCCCGGATGCCGCAGCAACGCTGGTGAAGCGCAGCAGCGGCTCGAACAGCGCCCCTTTTTTCTGAATGAACCGGTTCTTCACCAGACGAACGGAGAACGCGATCGCGGTTACGCTGCATACGATAAGGACCGGAATGACGATCAGGTTTTGCGGAACGACGGAGACGAGCGCGAACAGCAGTCCGTGCCACGACAGGGTACCGACCATATACCCGACGGTGAAGCCGATCAATACGCCCTTCAGGAAGTCCAGGATGAGGATCAGCGGCAGCCCGATGACCGACATGCCCAGCAGCCAGATGATCAGCACCCACTTCATATGCAAAGACAGTGTCTCTCTGAACGAGTTCGGCGCTTCGCCGACCAGCATCCCTTGATCCACGATCGAGAAAAAGTTGCTTAAATATCGCGTAATCTCCTGCTTCTGCTCCAGCGACAGCGCGTTCACCATGACGGCGCCGAACACAACCCCGGTTACAAATATGACGCCAACGAAAATGTAGAGCGACAAATGTTCCTTCATATAGTGCTCGAGCGAGCGATTCCGCGTCATGCTGCCAAGCCCCCCTTGTCCGAATAGTACAACCTATGCGCAAAGGAAGGGCTTTATGCCGTTCATTCGGTTTTTACTTTGCCGTATTTCCCGCCGCCGCCCGTCTCGAGCTCAAGCTCTCCGGTCCGGGCTGCAAGCAAATAGCCGGCGATCGATTCGCCGGCCGCTTCGGCCAGCTCTTGGTAGGAGGTGCGGTGCAGCATGTTCATCTCCGTCCCGAACCGGTCAAGAAGCTTGGCGAGCGTCTTGGGGCCGAGTCCAGGGATGTATTCAAGCGGCACTTGGTAGATATAGGGCGGACGGCCGGTCGGTGCAAGGGGCGTTTCACGGTCCGCGATCGCAAGTATTCGGTCCATAACGCCGCGAACGATCTTCGTGCTGCCGCAATAGATGCAGCGCTCGACCACAGACTCACCCCGCTCGTCGATGATCGACTCGCAGCTGCCGCAGTAAGTCCGGTGATATTTCCCGAGCCGGGGATTCAGCCCGTAATTGGCCAGCACCCGGCGGCCGTTCAAGCCTTCAAGAGCCTGCCGAAACTCCGTGAACGTAGGCTCCGCAAGCTGAAGCTTGTTGTACTCCCGGCCGATCTTGGGTAAGGAATGCGCGTCCGAGTTCGTCAGGAACGTGTACCGGTCGAGTTCCCCGATGTGAGCCGCCATCGTCGTGTCAGCGCTCAGCCCAAGCTCGACGGCGGCAATGCCGTCCGGGTCGAGCAGCTCGTTCAGACGCGCGCAGCAGCTGCCGTAGACGCTTTTGTGCGGGGTGAAAATGTGTGCCGGCACGAGCAGCCCGCCGCGGTCGATCACTTCCCGCTGCAGCTCCCGGGCGGGAACGTAGAGGCGCTGCGAGCTGAGCTGCACGTTCTTCATATGCTTGCGCAGCCAGGCGGTGAACGCCTGCATGTCCGACAGGGCGGGAAAGTAAGCGATCAGATGAGCGGCTTTCATCCCGGGATCCCGCACCTCCAGCTCGCAGCCCAGCAGAATCGTCGTCTGATGGTAACGAATGCCGCCTTCCTTCAGCTCTTCCATATCCCCTTTGTCCAGATAATGCAGCATCTCCGCCTGCACCCCCGGCGAGTGGCAATCGATGATGCCGACCACATCCATGCCTTTGCGAGCCGACGCCTCGCGTGCGATGTTATAGAAAGTCAGGTTGTTCGCCGCGCTGATCTTTACTGCTTGACCGGCTTCCGTCCTGCCGATGTGAATATGAAGATCGGCGTAGTACGCGTTCAGGCTCATCTTATTGAAACTTCCCGGTCAGCTTGTACAAATGCCAAGCGTAAACGGCCAATATCGTCTTGGCGTCGCTGATTCGCCCCTCGCGGATATATTGCTGTGCTTCCTCCAGCGTAATCGCCTCCATCTCAAGGAACTCGTCCTCGTCCGGCTTGGCTTCTCCGGTCACGAGCTGCTCCGCCACGTACAGATGCAGGATTTCGTCGGCAAAACCGGGCGACGTGTAGAAGGATGCTACATGTCGAAGCGAGCCTGCGGTATAACCCGTTTCTTCCTCCAGTTCGCGTCCCGCCGCCGTCAGCGGGTCCTCGCCGCCGTCCAGCTTGCCGGCCGGTATTTCCACCTGGCTCTTCTCCAGCGGCTTGCGGTACTGCTCAACGACGACCATGCGATCGTCCGGCGTAATGGCGAGTACGGCTACCGCCCCGGGGTGCCTGACGATTTCACGCGTCGATTCGCCGCCGTCCGGCAGCCGTACCGTATCGACCTGCAGCGAGATGATTTTTCCTTGGAAAATCGGCTTGGTGGACAGGGTGACTTCTTCAAATTTTTTGGGGAAGGATGATGTCATCGGATCGATTCCTCTCTTTTCATTCAGGGTAATGATTCGCATACGTCCAATGTACCCCATGTTAGCTCCTCCGGTCAAAAAAGACCCGGTCATATTCGCTGAAAGCTTCGCATAGGTTGTACTATAAAACTATGAAAGCCAGGTGAATCTCTATGAAAATATATGCGGCAGACGGGCACCTTCGACTTGTGGGTAAAGGCTGGGAAATTCGGCGTTACTTGAAAACGTTGCTGGAACGCTCCGGCACATCGGCGACGCTGCACGAATTTCTCGGCGGGAACATCGTGAAGCCGGGTCGTAAACGGAGCCTGAAAGCCCGCCGATGGTCCAATCTGTCTACGAACCTCACGCTCGTTGGCAAAGCGCGATAATCTCATCCCATCGGCCTGTTCACCGGCAGCAAAAAAAATCGCCGTCATACCGAGGTATGCGGCGATTTCATGTATTTTCATCTACTGAACGAGCAGTCCGTTCCGGGCTTCCCTTATCCCTGCTAACCGCGGCCGGCCACTTCCCGTACGATGGCGACGACCGCCTCGGTCGTTTTGACCAAATCGCTGATCGCGATGCGTTCCTTCGTCGTATGAATGTCCAGGTAGCCGACGGCCAGGTTCACGGTCGGAATGCCGAAGCCGTTGAACACGTTGGCGTCGCTGCCGCCGCCGGAATGAAACGTTCTCGGCGTGCAGCCGACTTTGGACAACGCCGACATGGCAAGCTTCACGACCGGCGCCGTTTCGTCATACTTGTACGCGGGATAGATGACCTCGCTCTGGAAATCGAGCTTCGCGCCCATCTCGTCGGCGGCGCTTTGGCAGGCGGCGCGCATGCTCTCGACCTGCTCGTTCATCCGCTCCTGCGTTAAGCTTCGCGCTTCCGCCTCCAGCTTCACCCGCTCAACGACGATATTCGTTGCGCCCTCAACACCGCCCTCGAAACGGCCGATGTTCGCGGTCGTTTCTTTATCGATACGGCCGAGCTTCATACGCGAAATGGCTTTGCTTGCGACCGTAATCGCGCTCACCCCGTCCTCCGGGTTCACGCCCGCATGCGCCGAACGGCCCCAAAAGGTGATGTTAATTTTCGCCTGCGTCGGCGCCGCTACCGCGATATCGCCGATCGTCCCGTTCGAATCCAGCGCGTAGCCGAAATCCGCATCCAGGTACTTCGGATCCATAGCGCGCGAGCCTTTAAGCCCCGCCTCTTCGCCCGCCGTAATAGCAAACTGGATTTGCCCGTGCTCGATGCTGTTCTCTTTCAGCACGCGAATCGTCTCCAGCATTGCGGCCAGTCCGGCTTTATCGTCGGCTCCGAGGATCGTCGTCCCGTCGCTCCGGATGTAGCCGTCTTCCCCGATTTGCGGCTTAATGCCTCGACCTGGCGTCACCGTATCCATATGAGAAGTGAAGAACAGCTTCGGCAGAGGCTTGCTCGAAGTCGCAGCCAGTGTAAAGAACAAGTTATTCGAGCCGTGGCCGGTCTTGGCCGCCGAGTCGTCTTCCTTCACGGTCAACCCGTAAGAGGTAAACTTTTGCTTCAGCACCTTGCTGATTTCCTGCTCATGCCGCGTCTCGCTGTCGATTTGCACCAATTCCAAAAACTCCGCAACCAACCGGTTTTGCTGTATCATATCTTTCCTCCATTGTGCGAAATGAGTTAAAATGGTTAGGATGAGTATTCCCATAAAGAGGAGCTGAGACGCTTGCAGAATAAGTTAATTTTCAAAATCGTCATTTATGTAACCTTGATCACTATGGTATTGTCCACCGTGCTCCTGACGATCAGCAGCTTTCTTTAAATCCTAATACACTTTCGTGTCCTGGTTGTAGCCTTCCAGGTTCTCTTTCACGCGCTGCAGGAAACGGCCGCAAATGATGCCGTCCAAAATACGGTGGTCGAGCGACAAGCATAAGTTCACCATCGAACGGACGGCGATCATGTCTTGAATGACCACGGGCCTCTTGACGATCGATTCGAACGATAGGATAGCCGCTTGCGGATAATTGATAACCGGATACGACATGATCGAACCGAACGAGCCCGTATTGTTCACCGTAAACGTACCGCCTTGCATTTCGTCGAGCGACAGCTTGCCGGTTCTCGCCCGGCGGGTCAGCCCGTCGATCTCGCGGGCGAGGCCGGCGATGTTCATCTGATCGGCCTTCTTGATGACCGGCGTCACGAGGAAATCTTCGGTACCGACGGCAAGCGAAATGTTGATGTCGCGTTTGACGATGATTTTATCGGTCGCCCACACGGAGTTGATAATCGGATAGTCCTTAATCGCATTGACGACAGCTTTTATCAGGAAGGCCAGGTACGTCAGGTTGATGCCTTCCTGTTTCATGAACTCATCCTTCAGCTTGTTGCGCAGCAGGACGAGATTCGTCACGTCTACCTCGATCATCATCCAGGCGTGCGGAATTTCCGTCTTGCTTTGCCGCATCTTGCTCGCGATAGCGCTGCGAATCGGCGTCACGTCGATTAAATATTCGCCGCGGCCTTTCAGCTTCTGGCCTTCGACCTCGATGTTCGGCAGCGGCGGATTTTCCGATAAATGCAGGCCCGAAGAGCGGACCGAAACCTTCGGAGGCGTTGCCATGAAGACGCCGTCCATCGCCGCGGCCGCAGCCGCAGCCCGGTTCACTTCGGCCTCTGTCGCTGGAGGCGCCGGGGTTCTTTCGTTCTGCCTCGGCGCGCCTTGTGCGCCGCCGGCCACTGCGAAAGCTTGGACGTCCTTGCGGGTAATACGGCCGCCAAGGCCGGTTCCCTGCACTTGCGTCAGGTCAATCCGGTGTTCGCCCGCCAGCTTCAGCACTGCAGGGGAGTAACGACCACTCATCCCCGAGCCGGTCGGACCGCTCGCGCTTGCCGCGCTCACAGCCGCTTGACCTTGCGAAGGTGCGGCGCTTCCCGCTGCGCCGTCTGCCGCTGGCTCCTCAATAATGCAAATCGGCGCACCGACAGCCGCCGTGGCGCCATTGTCCACAAGCAGCCGGACGAGCGTCCCTTCGACCGGAGACGGCATCTCCACCGTTACCTTCTCCGTAATCAATTCGCACAACACATCGTATTGCTCGATATAATCGCCCGGTTTTTTCAACCATTTGCCGACCGTCGCCGAGACCAGGCTTTCCGCCAAATGGGGAACGGTCACTTCGGTCCCCTTCCGATTTTCTTGCATGCTGCTTCCCCCCAAAGCTTCGGCGGCCGTTGGCTTCGAAGCCCGGCCGCCCGTCATTTCGGCCATTCCGCGCTAGAACAAGGCCAATTTTCGCATAGCGTCTTTGATTTTATCCGTATTGAGCAAGAAAAACTTCTCCATCGGCGGGTTCATGCCAACCGCCGGCACATCCGGGCCGCATAACCGCATGATCGGCGCATCGAGCTCGAACAACAGCTCTTCGGCGATCAACGCGGATACTTCCGCTCCGACGCCGCCGGTCTTGTTGTCTTCGTGCACAATCAGCACCTTGCCCGTACGGCTTGCCGCCCCCAGCACCGCTTCCTTATCGAGCGGCTGCAGCGTCCGCAGATCGAGCACGTGCGCGCTGATCCCCTCTTTCGCCAGCTCCTCGGCGGCCCGCAGCGCATACTGCACGGTAATCCCGTACGAAATGACCGTAATATCGGTCCCTTCGCGCTTCACCTTCGCTTTGCCGATCGGCACGATATAATCGTCCTCCGGCACTTCACCCGTAATGCCCAGGTAACACTTCTTATGTTCAAAATATAAGACCGGATCATCATCGCGGATCGCCGCTTTCAATAAACCCTTCGCATCGTACGGATCGGACGGGGCAACGATTTTCAACCCCGGTATGCCGAAGAACACGCCCTCGGGACATTGCGAGTGATACAGCGCGCCCCCGCCCGTAGCCCCGTAGGGTGCCCGGATCACGACCGGACAGTTCCAATCGTTGTTCGAACGGTAACGAATCAGCGCCGCCTCGCTAATAATCTGGTTCGTAGCCGGGAAGATGAAGTCGGCGTACTGCATCTCCGCAACCGGCTTCATGCCGTACATGGCCGCGCCGATCGCCACGCCCGCTATCGCCGATTCGGCCAGCGGGGTATCCATCACCCGCTCTTCGCCGAATTGATCGCGGAGCCCTTTGGTCGCGTTCATAACGCCACCCTTGCCGACGTCTTCGCCGAGCACGAACACGTTGTCGTCGCGCTCCATCTCTTCCTTCATCGCCGTCCGGATCGCTTCCAGATAAGTAATAACCGCCATTATGCTTCGCCTCCCTGTTCGCCGTATACGTGCCGCAGCGTATCTTCGGGTTGCGGATAAGGCGCCTGCTCGGCATAGTTCGTCGCTTCGACCAGCTCTTTCTTAATCTCTTCCGCAAGCGCGGCTTCCTGCTCTTCGGACCACACGCCGCAATCGACCAAGTATTGCCGGAATCTCGGCAAACCGTCCTGCGCCCGGTTCATATCCACTTCTTCCTGGGTACGGTACAGCAGATCGTTATCCGACGTCGAATGCGGCGGGATGCGGTACATGACCGCTTCGATCAAGGTCGGCCCTTCGCCGCGCAGCGCCCGCTCCCTCGCTTCTTTCACGACGCGGTACACCTCAAGCGCATCCCGGCCGTCCACCTTGACGCCGGGGAATCCGTAGCCCGCGGCACGTTCCGCAATGCTGCCTGCGGTTTGCTTGTGCAGCGGCACGGAAATCGCATATTGGTTGTTCTCGCACATGAAGATGACCGGCAGCTTGTTAACGCCCGCAAAGTTGCAGCCTTCATGGAAGTCGCCCTGATTGCTCGATCCGTCTCCGAATGTCACGAACGAGACGAACGATTTGCGTTTCATCTTCGCCGCCAAGGCAAACCCGACCGCGTGCGGCACTTGCGTCGTCACGGGACTGGACCCGGTCACGATGTTCAGCTTCTTATGGCTGAAGTGCCCCGGCATTTGCCGGCCGCCGCTGTTCGGGTCCTCGGCTTTGGCGAAGACGGACAGCAGCAGCTCCCGCAGCGTCATGCCCGCCGTTAACACGAAGCCGTAATCGCGGTAATACGGGAGGAAATAATCCGTCCCCCGCTCCAAGGCGTAAGCAGCCGCCACCTGCGCCGTCTCTTGACCGATGCCGGAAACGTGGAACGCGATTTTCCCGGAGCGCTGCAGCAGAAATCCGCGCTCGTCGAACATGCGCGCTTTCAGCATGTATGTATACATCTCGATGACTTGTTGATCCGTCAAGCCGAGCTGTCGGTGTCTCGTCATTTGTCCGATGGACATGGGGCAAACGCCTCCTCCGTTATCGAATGCATATAGGCGTCATCAACTGCGATCAGCAGCTATTATTATAACCAGGTGCTAATACTTGACGCTATATTTATATTATAAACGGATTGGAATATGAACACAATTTTTCCGCGTTAAAAACTGATCGATTTGCCGTCAACGGCAAGCATCGCTTCCCCTAAAATTTCGGACAATGTCGGATGCGGATGAATCGTCTGCCCCACTTCCCAAGGCGTTGCATTCAGCAATTGCGCCAGCGCCGCCTCCGCGATGTAATCGGTCACGTGGGCGCCAATCATATGCACGCCGACGATATCGCCGCTTTCCTCGTCGGCCACGACCTTCACGAATCCGTCCGTTTCGCCGAGCACCCGTGCCTTGCCGAGCCCTTGAAAATACAGCTTCGCTGTCTTCACCTGACGCCCCTGCTCTCGCGCTTCCCGTTCGGTATAGCCAATGCTGGCGATCTCCGGACGCGAATACACACAGCGCGGCACTTGATGCGGGGCGTAAGCATGCGTGGGCAGTCCTGCCCCGTGCTCCGCTGCGGCAATGCCTTCGTGCGCAGCGGCATGGGCCAGCTGCAGCCCGCCGATACAATCGCCGACGGCGTAAATATGAAGTTCGGCCGTTTGCATGTCTTCATTGACTTTAATGAAGCCGTTCTCTACCTTGACATCCGTATTCTGAAGTCCGATGCCTTCGATATTCGCCTGCCGGCCTACGCATACGAGCGCCAACTGTGCCGTCAGCTCCTGCGTAGTTTCCCGCTGCTCGATGCTGATGGTCACCTGCTTGGCTCCTCGAACGACCGATTCCGTCTGCACCTTCGCACCCGTATAGATCGTAACGCCGCGCTTCTTCAAAAGCTTCTCCAGTTCGCGCGACGCGTCTTCATCCTCGGAAGGCAGCAATCTCGGCGCGTATTCGACAATCGTCACCTCGACCCCGAAGTCGCTCAGCATCGATGCCCATTCTACGCCGATGACTCCTCCGCCGATAATGATCGCCGAGGCCGGCAAAGCTTCGAGCTGCAGCGCTTCGTCGCTGTTCAGCACGGTAACGCCGTCCGTTTCGAGTCCCGGCAGCGTACGCGGTCGTGAGCCCGTGGCGATGATCAGCTTATCCGGAACAAGATTCAAAATCTCGCCATCTTCCTGCTCCACGGAAACGGTGCCGCTGCGCGGAGAGAAAATGGAAGGTCCGATAATGCGGCCTTTCCCATTAAAAACCGTAATCTTATTTTTTTTCATTAGAAATTGCAGACCTTGATACAGTTGATCCACAATTGAATTTTTTCTATCGGATATTTTCGCATAATCGAGCCGGACGGCTTCGGCTTGAATGCCGAAACGATCGCTTTCCTTCATGAGCGCGTACACTTCCGCGCTGCGCAGCAGCGCTTTGCTTGGGATGCAGCCGCGGTGCAAGCACGTTCCCCCCAGCTTGTCCTGCTCAACGATCGCCACCGTCTTTCCCAGTTGAGACGCCCGAATGGCCGCGGAGTACCCGCCGATCCCGCCACCGAGAACGATCGTATCAAAAACTTGCGACATCTCGATACCTCCCAAATCTATGATTCTTATATTTTAACCTTATTTTACCGAAGAAATATAGTCCAATTTGTGAATTGACATGAATTGTTGCACGAAATGTGATAACGTAAGGGTAAACGCGTATTACCGATTGAAGGAGCTGCAAATGAACGCCGTATTTCAACGATTTATTGCCATTCTCTTGCTTGTCATTCCCGGGTTCATGGCAACGTACGGATTTTTGGCCATGAAAGACGCTTGGTTCGCTCAATTCGACGTCAATGACGGCGATGCGGGTATCCTGTGGTGGAAATTGGCCCTCGGGTTTATTTTATTCGGTCTGGGCGTCGCTTTTATCGGCGGTTGGATTTTTTTCCGCGATCGTAAACGCAATTATGTCGCCCCCCGTTTCCGGCAAAAACGCAAAAAGAGATAGGCGCGCGCCTATCTACACCGGATAAAGCTCTCCGTTCTTGGGAGAGCTTTATTTATTTACCTTCAGCTCCTGGCCTACCGGACAACAGCCGGCGAATGGCTTGAACAGCTCACGCCTTCTCGCCGGAGCAAATTTATTGCGTACCCGCCGTTAACGTCTCCAGCGCCTGCTGTACCCTTGTCGCGCCCTGCGATAGCGTATGACCGCTGCCCACCGCCGAAGCGACCGCCATCGCCTCCATAACTTCTTGCTGTGAAGCTCCCGAGGCAATCGCTTCCTGCACATGATAATACGTGCATACTTCGTTGTTGGCGAACAGGCTGATGCCCAGTGCTATCAATTGTTTATGCTTTGCTTCAAGCGCGCCCGGATCGAAACAGATCCCGGTGAAATTATGGTATGCCTCGACCATCGTCGGCATCAGTTCCTGTATGCGGCCTACTCCGATTTTATACGAATCCACTTTTGGGTCTGAATGGGCTTGCTCCATTGTGCTCGTCAGCCTCCCTACCTCGCATACTTGCGCCGAGTCCGTTCGACGCCAATTGTCATAAACACCACTTTTGTTACATTGCCCAGGTTAAAAGGCCCGTATACCCTCTGAATGAATGGATAAAAAAAGAAAATACTTACAAAATTGTACACCTTCCGAGCAATTCCGTATGGTATAATGAAATTTATTCCAGCTCAAGGAGTAGATTCAATGCAAAAGATATGCCAAAAAATTGTTCGTGTTCAGAACGGTCTGATTACGGAAATTTATGATGGCTTGATCTACCGCGACTTCAACGATAATGATCGCGCAATCAAGGAACTGTTGATGGAAGATGTCGGCATGGATTTCGATGCGATGTTACAAACTTATGAGAAGTTGATTTATGACTTAGCTTCTTCCAACATAGACAACCCAGATATGCAAGCAATGATCAAGAACCGTTTGCCCGAAGGCTGGTTGGACTGGGCCGAAACCATCTACCGGGAAGAAGGAAGACAAGAGCAATCGCTTCAGCAGAAGAGTCATCCGATCCTGTAATTGCCTGCGCTTCGCAGGCATAGCCGGCCTCGCGCTGTTCCATACTAAAGTCGTCACTTACGATGTTCGAGGATGGAGGTTACTATCTGTATGTTGAATCAGCTTGAGAGCTCCTACAATTGTGCCAATGCCGGTCAAGATCTTCACGAGCTTCAGCAGGAACTTGAATCGCTTCAGCAAACTTCCGGTAACCCGGATCAAGAGACAACCGATACGATCAACAGGCTGGAAAATCAAATTCGCTTTATCAAAAATAAATGCGAAATTCGCCCGTAATTCGTTAACGAAAGCCTACGCTCCAGATATCGAGAAAGCACACTTTTCATCCCTCTCGCTTCTTTATATAGAAAGAAGCCGGGAGGGCTTATTTGTACGCCGAGACATTTCCCAACAACCGGGCCACTAAGCGAGCTGGTCACCGGTCCCATTAAATAAAGGATGTCATCAAGCCCTTCTTGACCACCCGATATACAGCGTCAGCCGTTGTTCAGGACGTCTCTCTTAAGATCCCTTGCTCGGCGAACACGAAAAAGACATGGAGAGTTTATTCCTCCATGTCTTTCGTAAATATTTATGGCGTCGTCGTCGTTCCGCCTGGCGTCGTCGTCGTCCCGCCCGGTGTTGTCGTCGTGCCCCCTGGCGTTGTCCCAGATGGAATAACGATATAGCCCTTATCTGCTAAAGACTTAATAACTTTGATGACTTCCGCTCTTGTCATTGATTTGTCAGGTTGAAAAGTTCCATCCGGATACCCGTCGATGATTCCCAAATTAGAGCTCCATTGAACGCTTTCTGCGTACCATTCTCCACTCGGAACATCGCTAAACTTGTGTTGTGCCGTATCTGTTGGCGTAGTGGTTGTATCGGTATTTCCTGGCGTAGTTGCTGCATCTAGAGGTCGAACAAGCCCTCTATTTTGGTTAACCATGTTATGATGGCGGTAATTCGTCGATTGCGACCTTACATTATTCGTGCCATTCGCATTGCAACCCACCAATAAAGATACGGAAACCACAACCGCAGTTAAAGATAAGCTGACTTTGTTCACGTCTTATCACTCCTTTCGTGGATTCGCCCTTATGATTTACAGAACCGAATAAAAATAAATCACTCAAGCGAAGCGAAAGTATGGGAATACAGACAAAATAATCACGCCCTCGAACGTGCAAAATCACATTTTCACCCGTAACCGTAGGACAACTTTTTCGTCAATGGTTAACCATGCCATAAGATTATACATGTGAGCATAAAATAAAATAGATCAAGGACGGAGGATGAACCGCAATGGAACATTGGTATATTTGGCAGCCGAAAGTCACTAATGCTCTGAAAACCATAAATGACCAATTATATCATAAATTAGCTGCCGATTTCTCTTTAATTATGGGAGCGGAAGTTTTCGTATCGATCCTTAAGCATGAGGATAGTTGGAAGATTTGCTATCAAGCGCCGCATAGTGAAAGTGACTTGTTTACGTTTATTTTCAGCTTATATGATCCGGCTAAGAAGGAATACTTGTACAGCGGATTTGAAATCGAGGAACCGACCATCGATATTCACAAGCTGCTCGTACTTCCTCAGGGACAAGGTCTGGCCACACAGATCATGTATAAATTTTTGGAGAAAATGACCGAAATGCAATCGTTCTCGAGAATTGTTCTTCGAGCGGAGAGCAAGGACGAGGCAAAATTTTGGCAGCGTTTCGGGTTTCAATTCAAAGCAAGAACAAGTCCCTATTTGCCTGCGATGAGTTTAGATCTAAAACCGGATATCGGCAAATCCAAAAGCTTGCATGTAAATATCCGGTATAAATCGATATAAATGAGCGTACGGGGAATCATTAAGGAACCCTATGGGTGATAAGACTACAGGGATTACAAAGGGATGCTCTCTGGTATTAACAAATAAAACCAGAGAGAATTTCCATCACCCTCCAAATGTAATAGATAGTTATATTTCCCACCTTCCCTTCCCCATCGATTATTACCTTCAGTCTTTTAATACGATCTTCTATTGGATACCCGCTTGACTGCAACAAAAAAAACGGCATCACCTAGATACCGTTTCAAACGAATATCGTATCTTCTAATTGGAAATAATGATTCAACGACGCTTTTTGCCTTACTCATTTTTTTTGAGGTCATATGCCTAAAACCCCCGAGTCAATTTCGGAGGTAATCGTAGCATCAAAGCTCACCGTTAGGGCGGGCTTCCGGTTATGATCTTCTTTTGCCCATAAAAAAGGTTTTATTTACTTTCTTAACGGCAAGCGGTACAAGCTTATAACTTTGTACCATCGGACTTTTACATAAAGGACAGCCAGGCGATTCTTCGTGTACAAACTCTTCGCGTACCCATGCATTGCAATTCGTATCTTCGCACTTCCAGATCCGTAATTCCTGTTTCTGTTCTGCCAACGTCGGCGTTTCCAATCGATTTCCCCCCTGCATTATCATGACAATTTATTATAATACGGTTGAGGAAAATTATGCAGCCTTTATCCGCTCAAAATTTAAAATTTTTTATTAGGGCTTTCAAGCCTGCGAAAATAGCTTCAAAGATCGTAATATAGCAATAATCACGGGGCTTGAATGATTAAGCAATAATTAGACCATATTAACTTTGCTGTAAAGCACAAAACTCATTTAGGAGGTGTATTCGATGGCTGACCAACAATCCGGCCAACAAAATCAGGATGCCGAGATCCAAGCCCATAATGCCGTGAAACATGCACTAAGTGAATTGAATCAAGCCCAGGATAATAACACGGATCGACGACATGACATTCAGGCTGCCCAAGAACAGCTTGATCAAGCCCACTTACAATTAGCACAAGCACGAAATGCGGATTCCGATAACCCGAGCACATCCTCGTAATTGAAGCTGCCCCTCCATTTATGGAGGGGTTCTCTTTTTATACAAAATACAAAACCCAATAAATCAAATTCGATTAATCGGGTAGATGAGGTAAGTTTATCGGTTCCAAAGCGGTTTATCGGCTTTCATAAACAGACTGCACACAGTTTCCATCCTCCGAAACCCGCATCATTGCGCCACTAATTATCCTTTCACGACACCTTATGCTCGATCCGAAGCTTATCCGCCACCATCGCAATGAACTCGCTAAAGGTAGTGGAAAATGTAGGATTATTTATTGCAGGGGTTTCGGATGTCAATTCCTTTTGGAGGAAAAAGCCTTGTCCTACAAGGCTTTCGAGGGGCCGGTCCAACCGAGTAGAAAGTTTGTTGCAGTTCTATGTATTTGTTGGATTACCAGCCTGGGTGTTTGTTGCACCCCCTTATCGAAAGGAGATCAAACATGACCGTTTCACCCTTTTTGTCAAAGAAGAAAAATGCACCGGTCCGCAAGATCCCACTCCAAGACATCATGGACCGATTTCTCTCAGCCAAACGTACCGAAGAGTTTATGCGTTTTCAGCGTTGGCTTGACTCCACTGGTTTAAAGGAAATCAACTCGAGTACCATTCAGGCGTATATTACCCATCTGACCTATGAAAAGGTTAAATGGGACGATCACCCTACTAACCCCAACGGCCCGGTAGGCCTGAGCCCTAGAACCGTCAATAATACCATTCGGAACTTGAAATCGTTGTTTAACTGGGCAACTACTGAGAAATACTACACTGAGTCACCGGTACAAAACCTCAAATATCAAACTCAGGACGACGAACACTTTGAGGTGTTTAGCGACGAGCAGGTACTCAAACTTTTAAATGAACCGCATCGTAAAACCTTCACAGGCTATCGAGACTATGTCATGATGCTTGTTTTACTCGATACCGGCATGCGTATTGGAGAACTTACATCGCTTAAAATATCCGATATTGACTTTCAGCTCAACCAAATTGTCATTCCGGGTCCCGTGACCAAAACAAAGCAAACTCGTGTGGCCCCGATCTCGAAAATCACAAGCCACGAGCTGCGGGAACTAATTGCTTACTGTAATCTTGAAGAGGGCGAGTATGTATGGATTACACAATTCAGACAGCGGTACATGGCCGATACTTTCAGTAAAATGCTGAAGAATTACGGTAGAAAAGCCGGGATTACCAATGTACGTATATCACCTCATACATTTCGCCATTACTTTGCCACTAAGTTTCTTCTGAATGGTGGGGATCCGGTAGCCTTACAGCGCATTTTGGGACACCGGGATATTAGGATGATCAGCATCTATGTCAATTATACAAAAGCGGATCTTCGTGAACAACATGAGAAGTACAGTCCAGTGCTTTCATTAAACCCGACTAACCCTCATCGAAAACGGGGGAAGGTGAAACTAAAATGAGCGATATTAAGAACAAAGCGGACGCACTAAGCGATGTACTTGAAAACTTACAAACGGCTCATCATCTTATAACCGATACCATTAAGCCTTGCCATAATGCGGATCATTTATCCTTCTTCTTCCCGCAATGTTGTCTGTCCAAAGCAAAATGTGCACTTTGTCGGAAATCGTTGCTTCGCTGATGGACGCAGAAGTCGATACAAAATAAGACATACCGTGATGCCATTGAGGATGAAGGCAACATACTTTTTGTTATGCCTTTAAATGGGTAATGGTAACTCAGCATCAAACTTCGTGGGTCGATTCCAGAATCCTGATTTCCATGGCATGGACACATTTCCACCAGATAGGCGGCAACGAACTGTACAAATTAAATGTCCCTTGGCTTAGGCCAAGGGACATTTAATCTTCACGCTATGATTTTCTTTTTGGGATTTCCATACCATGTTATGCAATTCGTTGGGTGGGTTTGTCCGATCTAACCAGGTGTACAATCGGGACTGGAAGGAAAAACAATTAGGAGGTCGTGCTACAATTCCCACTGATTGACCTTTCTTTCTTTATCCAATTAAAATATTATTACAAGTTGAGCAGCCGAGTGTGGGGTGCAGGGGGCTAGCCCCTTGCGTCTCCCCCGCAGGGGGACGGAAGGGGGAGGTTTTATGCTTTTCCTTTACTTGAATTATGGTAGTGTTTTGACCGATTCTTAAAGACTATTAGATGTATATCGTTATTTATGATAGGTTATATGTAATAAACATCAAATCCTATAAACTGGAAGATATCCCACACTATTCGTTCTAAATTTTAGTAATTGAAAGGAGATTAAACTATGACAGAAATTCAAATCAAGATAAAAGACAGGATTCCTAGAAGATCTTCACATGAATTAATTTTAAACATGGCGAGATTCGGTCATTATGCAAATCATTTTAAAAACAAACCTGATGCTGAAATTAAAAGAACGATGAATGTACGAGGAGTGAAATTTGAAGAAGAAGTTGAGAAATGCCGTACCTTTTCTAACAATGTAATATTTTTTGAAAACCTAATTGGGAGTACTTGGACAATAAGCAAAGGGGCTAAAATTTCTGTAGTTGATAATGTCACAGGTAAGGAAAGTGATCCCATTGAAGGGCCAGGCACTATAGCCTTAGGAGCATATAATGGTTTGTTTGAACAGTCTCTTGAACTACTAAAGGAATCAATAGAAAAAAATAGTTACTCCCTATACTTAAGCTCCATCACTAATGGGATAGCTTCAATTGAAGCTTATATTAAAGAGTGGACTGAGAGATACAATTATTTAAACCCTGATATTAAACTAATAGACACCAAACATAATAAAGTCAGTTTCGACGACAAAATAGATAATTGGATTCCTCAGATGCTTAATGGAAAGAAGCTTGATAAAGGCAATACAATTTGGGCTCATTTTAAAATTCTAAGATCAATAAGAGATAAAGAAGCAGTTCACTTCCAAACTGGGAGTTTTGGTATAAGTTATAAGGACTTAGTAGAAAAAATGAATTTATATAAAACAGGTATTGCAGGAATGCTTTTTGAACTACATAAGTTATTTAATCAAGTAGTGCCGTCTAACATAATAAGGGTTAGCTATTTTCCAGAAATATACCTTGATGACTAATCTCAATTTAGGCTATGGCCTATTAAGGTCGATAAGGTCCGTATCATAATTTTGGTGTAATTCAATACATTGCGTGGGGGGCGATAATAAATGACAACGATTCAGCATGTGGCAAATTTTATAGTATCTGTCGGACGTATAACACCTGACGGGGTTAATTTATTGGGCACAGCATTCGTAGTAGCGCATAATAAGTTAGCCACTACAAAGCACGTAACAAATGGTGATGACACGAATCTTATAATTATAGTTCCAAAAGTACGATCAATTAATGAGTACCAAGACACATCCGATAACAAAATACAAACTATAAAAGCTAGAATATGTGAAATCGATCCTTTTAAAGACATATGCATCTTAACAATTGAACATGAAGTCGCTACTCAATATCATCTATCTAGTACTGACACTATCCAACCTGGCTCACCTGTTATCACCTATGGTTTCCCACACGCAAACCACGGTAGATTAGTATTAACTCAACAAGATACACATGTAGGAGCAAAAATACTTATTGACTCTAATGGAATAAAAAGCAAACACATTGTACTAAATACACTTGCTAGGCCGGGACAATCAGGAGGACCCGTTTTTAACCCTTCAAACATGTCAATTATTGGTATGCTAATTGGTGCCTATATTCCAAACGGTGGTAGCGGTGTTTTAGTTGGAGGAATAGACCCAGCTTCATTAAATCAAACTACACATGTTATTTCGGCGGAATATATTAGGGAGATGATTTAAATTGAATACGTTAGAGGATATCTTAAAGAAGGATACAAATTGGCTTGATGCTTTGCCAGCCTATCAGAATAAAAGTATTCATGAATTACTAGAACAAGGAAAAACATACGAAGAGGTAGCAATTATTTGGCTAACCGCTAATGGTTCTGAGAACACGTATCCATTTGGCTCACAAAATACCAAGTCCTTGTTCTTTGAAAAGCTAATGGAAGAAGTCGAAAAATTTATATGTCGAGAAGATACATATGCAGAGGAAAAGAAACAACTATTCACCCAATTTAAAGCAGGTGATGTATATGTAATCACTTTTATATCAACTGCTATCGCCCCTATTGTAGGTGCTTCTGCATCTTTGATTGCTCCAGCAATTGCTTTAATACTAATGACAGTTTTAAGAATGGGTTTAAATGCCTGGTGTTCGTTACGTCAAGAATTAAAACATGAAAACTCTGGACAATCTTAATAGGTTCGCAAAAAGAAAAAACACCAATTGGAATGGTCAGCCATCTGGATGTTGTGAAATATCAGAATTACCTCAAGAAGGACAAACTGAAATGGGATGATCATTACAGCAATAAGAATTGCCAAACCCATCAGGTTGGGCTCAAATCGACAACCGTAAATAATGCTATCCAATATCTAAAAGCCTTCTTTAATTTCTTGGATAACGAGCAAATAATAGAGGTAAATCCTATGAATGGAATCGAGAAGTGCAAGGTTGAAGTGGAATACAACTTTCTGAATGATTATGAAGCGAAGCGTTTCTTGAGCAAACTGGATAAAGAATTTCGTCGTAAGGGCGATTTTGATTTACTTCGGGAAATCTGCATCGTCAAATTTATGCTAGAGACCGGAATCCGGGCGAGTGAATGCCTGCAACTTTTGCCAAGCGACGTTTTTCTGAATCAGAGCTATATTCATATACGGGCAGAAATTGCGAAAAATCGAAAGGCACGAATTGTGCCCATTTCAAACCCCGTCCTCCACTGTTTGAGTCACATCATTCGGGAACAGAGAAAAATTGAATTGGTTAAACCTGAATGCACTGGGTTGTGGTTTAAAAAAGACGGAACACGTTATACCTACGGCAGTTTATCCAAGCGGATCAAGACGTTTGCAAAATGGGCAGAGATTCCGAAAGAAAAAGTGTATTGTCATAATTTTCGGCATTACTGTGCTACCAGTCGGTTAAAGGCAGGTGAAATCGGAAACGGCCGTCCAGCAAATTATGGGTCATATCGATCCGAAAATGTTGAGGCTCTATGTCCATTATAAACGATTTGGTGCAGAGCAACAGCAAGTTTAGTCCGTTACTCAAAATAACCAATTCCCCTGGAGCCAAAAAGAAAGAACAAAAGTTTGACATCAACATTGATCCAGAGGATATCCCTTCACTTGTAGGATAACCAGTACCGAGCCACGATATGTACGTGAAAAGACCCTCAAATGTGCAGAGGGTCTTTGTTTTTTTCTCGTATTTTTTACCAAAAATAATTGACAAACAATGGGTACGGAATTAAAATGGGCTTATTTCTTGGAAAGGAGATTTGTTGCCATGATGGCCAAATATTTGTTGGAATGATGCATTTGGTCGGCCTTCAAAATCCTCTGAAATTGACACCTTCAAAACCCCGAAAGCCCTTGCCCCACAAGGCTTTAGCTCACTTTATGCTCGATCCTTAATTTATCCGCCACCATCGCGATGAATTCGCTGTTTGTCGGCTTGGACTTACTTATATTGATCGTATAACCGAACAGGTGGCTGATGCTGTCGATGTTGCCGCGCGTCCAGGCGACTTCAATCGCGTGGCGGATGGCACGTTCGACGCGGCTCGGCGTCGTTTTGTATTTTTCGGCGATAGCCGGATAGAGCGTTTTCGTAATGGCGCCCAGAATCTCGATATTGTTGTAAACCATCGTAATCGCTTCACGCAAATATTGATAGCCTTTAATATGCGCCGGAACGCCGATCTCATGGATGATCGTTGTAATGTTGGCGTCCAGATTCTTGCCCTTTGGCAGTTGGACGACATTCGCTTTCATCGGCGATGGCGACGACATCATCGGCATCGACTGTGAACTATTCACCAGCTGGCGTATGCGATTCGTAAGAATTTCCATATCGAACGGTTTCAAAATATAATAGGAAGCGCCCAATTGAACCGCTTTCTGCGTTATATTCTCTTGACCGAATGCGGTGAGCATGATGATCTTGGGCTGCGGGTTCAAATCCATTTCGCGAAGTTTCTCAAGAACGCCCAAACCGTCCAGGTGCGGCATAATAATATCCAGAATTAATACATCGGGCACCTGACCGCTTTGCTCAATTAAACGAAGTACATCATTCCCGTTATAGGCAACGCCGGAAACGCGCATATCCTCTTGCTCGTCAATAAATTCGGATAATAAGTTCGTAAATTCACGGTTATCATCTGCTAAAAGAACTTCAATAGTTTGCAACGTTATACTCCTCCTTCATTTGCGGCAATTAACTTTAGCATTATTTACCTAAGTATATTATTTCGACAGATAGCCTAAAATTCCTTCTGTCGAATATTATTTTTCTGGATTTTTTTTCTGATATCTATTATAATTAAAAATTTAATTCATTAAAATACAATTATCGACAAAAGCAGAGGGAATCCCCTCTATTTTCTCTAGGTTAGACGGGTTGCACGCGAAATTTGTTTCAATAACATCAAGACAAAAAAACTGAAGACCGTTAACTGGCCTTCAGTTGTTGTTCGGGCTTCGACTCCGATTCCGTTATCGTACCGGGCGCTCTTAGCATGATGCCTGCATCCTGCAGCATCCATTCGATAAAACAACCGTATCCGCTCGCCGGATCGTTCACGAAGACATGGGTGACGGCGCCGACGACTTTACCGCTCTGAATGATCGGGCTGCCGCTCATGCCCTGCACGATGCCGCCTGTCTTATCCAACAACCGGGGGTCGGTAATCTTGATGACCATCCCTTTCGTTGCCGGGAACTCCTGTTTCGCGACGTGGACGACTTCGATATCGAATTTCTCGACTTTCTGACCGTTCACCACCGTATAAATTTGCGCTGGCCCTTCGCGCACTTCTTCGGCAAAAGCGACAGGCATTGCTTTATCATATAAACTGTGATCCGGGGCATTGAACATTTTACCGAAAATGCCGAACTGCGTATTTTTCTCAATGTTGCCAATCGACTTGCTTTCCTTCGAAAACTGAGCCCGCTTCTCCCCCGGTTCCCCATTCTGACTTTTCGAGATGGAGGTGACGTTGGAGTGCACGATATCGCCCCCGCCGACTACAATTGGCGTTTGTGTATCCATATCGGTTATTACATGTCCAAGGGCGCCGTATACGCCCTGATCCGGCGCATAGAACGTCAATGTGCCCACACCTGCCGCCGAATCCCGAATATAGAGGCCGAGCCGATAAGCTTTATCGACCGCATCGTATGCCGGCGTTATCGGGATCTCTAAGGTTTCGTTGTTTCGCACAATCGTAAGCACAATCGGTTTCTTGCTTTCGCCGGCCGCTTTGACAAGCTCAGCCACTTTACTTACGTCCTGGATCGGCTTACCGTTCATTTTGACAATGAGATCGCCCAGCTGTACCTTCGCTTCCTCACCAGGAGACGACCTTTTATCCTCGGCAACCGAGACGAGATGATGGCCTACGACCATGATACCCGCCGATTTCAGCTTAACGCCGATCGTCTGGCCGCCGGGAATCACTTTCAAATCCGGAACAACGTTTACTTTCACGGTTTTGAGCGGAATCGCACCGAATAATTTCAGTTTCATTTCCGCTTTTCCTGCCCGGTAGGACTCTAAGGAGATCGGCTGATGAAGATCAACGCGGAAGGAATGCTCCGTGGAACCATTAACTTTAATGATTTCGGGATGATTGACCGTTACTTGTGCGCTGACCGGCATGACCAAATTCAAATGAGCCTCTTGACCGGAAAATAATCGAAGTTCCTCGGGGAATGAGGCAAAGCTGCGGAATGGGGTGGTCAAGCTACCCAAACAAACGAAGAGGACGAGCAGTAATCCAATCAATCTTTTTCTCTGGTTGGAACTCAATTCGCTCACGCTCCCTTGCTTCCTTTGCTTAGCGGCACCAAGCTCTACGATGGCTTCAAAAAGCTGGCGTCACACCTGCAATCCATGACCTTACTTGCGCTTAGATCACTTGGCAGCACCGCCGTTTGTGTACCTTTAAGGTAACCCCGCGCTCCCGCTTTTATAACTCCAAAATGCTCCCACCCCGTCAGAGCATCTTTGCTTTTTTATCATTGGCTAAGGCTAACATTTCCTGCGCATGCTCGATCGTTTTGTCCGTTACTTCAACCCCGCCGAGCATCCGCGCAAGCTCATGCGCCCGGTCGCTTCCGTGTAAATCCTCGATCCGCGTGTACGTCCGATCTTCATCGGTCGTCTTGCGGATAAGATAATGCACGTCGGCCATGCAGGCCACCTGTGGCAGGTGGGTGATCGAGAAAACCTGGCAGCTTCGCGACAGCTTGGACATGCGTTCGGCGATCGCTTGCGCGGCGCGCCCGCTTACCCCGGTATCCACCTCATCGAACACGAGTACGGGAATACGGTCAACGCGGGCGAATATTGATTTCAGCGCCAGCATCACGCGCGAAATTTCCCCGCCTGAGGCAATTTTGCTTAACGAGCGGAGCGGTTCTCCGGGGTTTGCCGAAATAAGAAACTCCACTTGATCCGCACCCTCGGGCGTAAACTTGCGCTCGCCTTCCGCCGCGAAGTGCACTTTAAATTGCGTTCGTTCCATATGTAATTCGCGAAGCTCAACCACGATCTCCCCGGACAGCCGTTCCGCGACAGCCATCCGTTTCAGCGTCAAGTCGGAAGCTAAGCGCCCGAGCAGCTCGACAGCCTGCCGTTCCTCCCGCTGCAGCTCCTGCAGCCGTTCGTCCTTATGTTCGATGAGGTGGAGCTCCGCCTCGATTTTGTCCGCATAGGTCAGAATATCTGCTACGTTATCTCCATATTTTCTCCGAAGTGTGGAAATCGTATCCAGTCTTTGTTCGATAAAATCGAGCCGCGCCGGGTTGAATTCGATCTCGTCGCGATAATCGCGAATTTGATACGCGGCGTCCTCCAGCTGATAGAACGCCGATTGAACTTGCTCTGCTAACGGCTGCAGCCTGACCGTATCGTAAGACGCAATGTCTTGCAGCTTCTGGACGGCTCGTCCAATCGCATCAAGCCCCTTGCTGCCGCCGTATATAAGCTCGTAGGCGTCCGCCGCGTTCTGATACAGCTTCTCGGCGTTGGACAGCTTCCGCTTCTCTTCCTGCAGCGCCTCGTCTTCGCCCGGCTTCAGCTTGGCCGAACGGATTTCTTCCACTTGGAATTTGTATAAATCGGCCATCTGAAGGGCCTGCTGGCTCGTTTCCTGAAGCTCGCGCACCTGCTTGCGGATCGATTGGTAAGCGGCATAAGCCTGGCGGTATTCCCGTTTGACCGGACCGATCTCCGCTTCACCGAACATATCCAGCAGGCGGATGTGCTCCTCCGTCTTAAAGAGCGACTGATGCTCATGCTGTCCGTGAATGTTAACGAGCCATTCCCCGATCTCTTTCAGCATCGCCAAATTCACCAGCTGACCGTTCACCCGGCTCGTGCTTTTGCCCTGTGCCGAAATTTCTCTGCGTATAATAAGATGCTCTTCTGAAACGCCTTCTATGCCTAACCGGGATAACGCTTCCCGTACCGGATGATCGGCCCCGACTTGGAACAAAGCTTCGATCGAAGCTTTATCGCTCCCGTACCTCACCAAATCGGAGGAGCTCCTGCCGCCCGCAATCAAGCTTAAGGCGTCGATTATAATCGATTTGCCGGCTCCGGTTTCCCCGGTCAGAACGTGAAAGCCGGATTTGCAATGGAGCTCCACATGCTCGATCACGGCTAAATGACGAATGGACAATTCCAACAGCATAAGCGCACCTCTTCCCCTGCGATTAACTTAGCATTCCGAGAATTTGATTGACCACATGGACGCTCTGATCCTTCGTCCGGCAAATGATCAAGATCGTATCGTCGCCGCAAATAGTCCCCATAATCTCATTCCATTCCAGACTGTCGATCAGGGCGCCGATCGCATTCGCCGTGCCGGGCAAGCTCTTCAGCACGACCAGATTCTCCGAGTAATCGATATGGACGAAGTGGTCGTTCAGCGCGCGGCGGAGCCGCTGCAGCGGATTGTATCTTTGATCCGCCGGCATCGAATATTTATATCGTCCGTCGTCGAGCGGTACTTTGATCAGATGCATTTCTTTGATATCCCGCGAAATGGTCGCCTGGGTGACGTGAAAACCGCCGTTGCGCAGCTGCTCCACCAGTTCATCCTGCGTTTCGATTTCGTTGTTCGTAATAATTTCGCGAATTTTCACATGTCGTTGACCCTTCATAGGTTCCTCCCTGAGGTATGTGATCGGCTATGTGTGAACATTAAAGTTCCTCTTCATCCGGTTCGGTTAAGCTGAACCGGTAACAATCGATAAGCTTGTCCTGCAGATGCACGTAAAGGACGCCGGCGGTTTGCGCATCCAACAGTTGGTAGACGAACAACCGGTCGCGGACCGCGCTGCCTGTTTTCTCAAGCGGCTTACGATCCTTGGCCAGCTTAACGGCGTAATATTCCCCGTCCCGCTCCGCCATATAATCGATAAACAACCGGCTTTGCAGCGACTCCGAATCGTTCACCAAAATATATACGGGCACGCGCCGTTTGCCGCTCAACACCCGGTATCCGTATTCCCCGAGTAATAGTGTCGCTTCATCCTCGGGAACGGCTTCTTCCGTTAACCACTCCAAGGGCGGCACTTGCTCCACCGTTTCGCGCATTTTTCCCCGAAGGTACTTATACAGCCAGAAAATGAGCACGACGATGAGGAGAATCACAATGAAACCGTCTCCGCTTTGCATGGCATCACCTCGGGTAGTACTATTCGAGGAAAATGCGCCAATCTCCTCTATAATTGGCAAAAAAACTCATCCCGGTTACGTCGGACAGACGTTGCCGTCCGTCCTCCAATAACGCGCAGGCCAAGCGAAATTACCGCTTCAACCCTGGGATGAGTCCTGCATGCTTTGCGACTCCTGCACGACAGCCCGAATGAGAGCATCCAGCTCCGGCTCCGGGATGACGCCTTGTATGGATTTTTGTAAATAAGCTAAAAATTCGATGTTCCCTTCGCCGCCCTTGATCGGAGAGAACGTTAACCCGCGCAGGGCGAAACCGTTCTGCTGGGCGAAGCGCAGCACCGTCTCCAGCACTTCCCGGTGTACGGCCGGCTCGCGGACGACGCCCGTCTTCGGCACCTTCTCCCGGCCAGCCTCAAACTGAGGCTTTACGAGCGCCACAACCGTCCCATCGTCGGCTAACAAGCCGTGGAGGGCCGGCAATATAAGCTTCAGCGAGATGAACGACACGTCGATCGACGCGAAAGTCGGCTGAGGCCCTTGAAGATCCCCGGGCTGCATGAAACGGAAATTTGTGCGTTCCATCACGCACACCCGCGGATCCTTACGCAGCGACCAATCCAATTGATTGTATCCGACGTCGACGGCGTAAACGTAGGCCGCGCCATGCTGCAAGGCGCAGTCCGTGAAGCCGCCGGTCGACGCCCCGATATCGAGCATCGTCACACCGCTCACGTCGATCTCGAACTTGCGGAGCGCCTTCTCCAGCTTCAATCCCCCACGGCTGACGTAGGGGTGCAGCGCGCCCTTGACGACAATCGCTGCGGCTTTGGGCACTTTCGTGCCCGCCTTGTCGACCGGTTCGCCCGCTACGGAGACGAGCCCCGCCATAATGGCGGATTTCGCCTTCTCGCGCGTTTCGAACAGTCCGCGTTCGACAAGAAGAACGTCCAGCCGTTCCTTTTCCGTTTTATCCGATGCCATGAACCTCTCCTACTCTGAACGTTACGCCCTTTGTCGTTTGCGGGGCACGAGCGCCGTCAATTCGGACACGAGACGTTCGGCGGTCAAACCGACTTCCTCCCGCTGTTGTCCGACCGAACCGTGCTCCACGAAGTAATCGGGAACGCCGATCGTCTTCACCCTCATACCGTAATGGTTATGGAGCGAATAATACTCAAGAACCCCGCTGCCGAAGCCGCCCATCACGGCACCTTCCTCGAGCGTAAGGACCGGGATATCTTCCTTGGCCAGCTGGTTCAGCATCGCTTCGTCCATCGGCTTGATAAACCGCGCGTTGACGACACGCACCTGTACGCCTTCCTTCGCCAGCGTCTCCGCCGCTTCGAGGGCGATCGGAATCATGGGGCCGACGGCTAAAATCGCCGCATCCTGCCCATGACGGAGCGTTTCCCATGTACCGATTGGAATCGCCGTCAACTGCTCGTCGAGCGGTACGCCCAGTCCGTTAATGCGCGGATACCGGTATGCGATCGGGCCGTCTTCATAATCGAGCGCCGTCTTCATCATATGACGGAGCTCGTTCTCATCCTTCGGCATCATCACGACCATATTCGGGATGCTGCGCAAGTAAGCAATATCATACACCCCTTGATGCGTTTCGCCGTCGGGTCCGACGAAGCCGGCGCGATCTATGGCGAAAGTTACGTTCAGGTTGGCGCGGCATATATCGTGTACAACCTGGTCATAGGCCCGCTGCAGGAACGTGGAGTATACGGCAAACACCGGCTTCAAGCCTTCGGACGCCAAACCGGCGGAGAAGGTCGCCGCGTGCTGCTCGGCAATCCCTACGTCGAACATCCGTTCCGGGTAGGCCTTGGCAAACCCGAGCAGCCCGGATCCGCCCGGCATCGCCGGGGTAATGGCTACGACGCGCTTATCCTGCGCGGCGAGCTCGATCAGCGTACTGCCGAACACTTCCGTATACATCGGCGGACCGACCGGCTTCAAGACCTGACCGGATTCGATCTTGTAAGGACTGATGCCATGCCACTTGTGCGAATCGGCTTCCGCGGGCGAGTAGCCCTTGCCTTTCAGCGTAATGACATGGACGACGACCGGACCGTTCACCTTATCCGCTTGCTTCAGCGTTTCCATCAGCAGAGACAGATTGTGGCCGTCCACCGGACCGAAATACGTAAATCCGAGCTCTTCGAACCATACCCCCGGTACGACCAAATATTTGAAGGAGTCTTTCAACCGCTCGACCGTCTTGGCAAGCGTCCCGCCGATGGCCGGAATTTTCTTGAGCAATTGCTCGACCTCTTCTTTGGCCTTTACATAATGACGGTCGGAGCGGATGCGCGCCAAATAGTTGCTGAGCGCGCCAACGTTCGGAGCGATCGACATTTCGTTATCGTTAAGCACGACCATCAGCTTACGGCGCTCGTGTCCGATATGATTGAGCGCTTCGAGCGCCATGCCGCCCGTTAAGGCGCCGTCGCCGATCATAGCGATGACGCGGTTTGATTTCCCTTGCAGGTCGCGCGATACCGCCATGCCCATCGCCGCGGATAACGACGTGCTGCTGTGTCCGGCTTCCCAGACGTCATGTTCACTCTCGGACCGTTTCACAAATCCGCAAAGCCCTTTATATTTACGCAAAGTGTCGAATTGATTCATCCGGCCGGTTAAAATTTTATGAACGTAAGACTGATGCCCGACATCAAAAATAAATTTGTCTCTCGGACTGTCAAACAAGTAATGCAGCGCTAACGTTAACTCGACAACCCCAAGATTCGGCGCGAGGTGACCGCCGGTAACCGAAAGCTTCTCGACAAGAAACTGTCTGATTTCAGCCGCCAACGGCTCAAGTTGTTCGAAAGCGAGGCGCTTTAAGTCGTCTGGCTGTTGAATTTGTTCGAGCAGCATGCTTGTTCCCCCCGCTTTCCTTAGTGGATTTGTCGTGTGTTTCTATGTTGATGTCATTATAGCACAGCCGCTTTAGCCCACTCAATCGAACCGGACTCAATGATCCCTCTTCATGAGATAATCGGCCAGCTGCAAAAGCCGTTCCGGATACGGAATGCCCGCCCCCGTTACCGCATCCCGCGCTTCACGGGTCAGCTGCTCGATCTTCGCTTGCGAAGCTTCGATCCCAATAAAGTACGGATAGGTTACCTTCTGCTGCTTCACGTCGCTTTGCACCGGTTTGCCGAGCTTCTGCTCGTCGCCGACAAGATCCAGAATATCGTCCTGAATTTGAAAAGCAAGCCCGATGCACGTGCCGAACCGATCCAGCGCAGCCAGCTGCTCCGCCGTAGCGCCCGCGATACGGGCGCCCGCCTTCAGCGAGAATACGATCAGATCGCTCGTCTTGTGCAGATGAATGTAATCAAGCTCTTCGAGCTTGGTTACGCCTTGTTCGCCCTGCATATCGGCCGCTTGTCCGCCGACCATGCCCGGCGCGCCGGAAAGCCTGGCCAGATCTTCGACGATATCGGCGATCGTGCCGCCGCTTACGCCTTGCTTCCGGGCTGCTTGAACGATCGTATAAAACGCGTGCGTGAGCAGCGCGTCTCCGGCCAAAATGGCCATCGCTTCCCCGTATACTTTATGATTGGTCGGTTTGCCGCGACGGAAATCGTCGTTGTCCATTGCCGGCAAATCGTCATGAATGAGTGAATACGTGTGGATCATCTCCACCGCAAGCGCGACCGGCATCGCGTCCTCGGCCCGGCCGCCCAGCGCCTCGGCCGAGGCGAGCACAAGAATCGGACGAAGCCGTTTGCCGCCGGCCATCAGCGAATACATCATCGATTCGCGCAGTGCGGCCGGAATGCTCCACTCCTGCGGAATGGAGCGCTCCAATTCATGCTCGACCCGCAGGGCCTGTGTCTGGATATAATCGTGAATGCTGCTTACGGCGCTCATCGGCTTTCTCCTTTATCGGCTTCGCCCGGATTGAAAGGCTTCCGCGTCAAGCCGCCTTCCTGCTCGAGCAGCACCTCGATCTTCCGTTCCACCTGTTCCAGCTTCTGGCCGCACAGCTGAGACAGCTTCATCCCTTCCTGAAACAGCTCGATCGCTTGCTCGAGCGGAACGTCGCCGCTTTCAAGCTTCGCGACAATACGTTCCAGCTGTTCCATCGCCTGTTCAAAGCTAGGCGTTGTTTGTTCCTGATTCGTCATCTCGTTTCTCCTCCATGGACCATACGTGACAATCAATCCGGCCGTCGGCCAGCCGCAGCTTAATAATATCTCCCAGCTGCACCTGCTGCACCGACTTGATCAGCTGCTTCTCCTTCTCGTCGTAAACGAGGCTGTAACCGCGCTGCATGACTTTCAGCGGACTAAGCGCATCGAGCTGACGGAGCGTCGACACCAGCTCCCGCTGCTTCGTCTTGAGCGCGGCCTGCATCGATTGCCGGAGCAGCCGGTCCGCTGCATCGAGCCGCTTACGGGAGTATACAACCTGTTCCTTCGGATTAAAAGCCGCGATTTTCCGATCCGACCGCATCAATCGCTCCTGCGATTTATTGACCCGGCCGTGCATCTTGTAGATGAGCTGCTCTTTCATCCGGTCCAGTCGCTCCGCCGGCTGCAGCATGAGCTGTCGGCGCGGATTCGTCAAATACGGCGAGCGCTGCAGCCGCTTCAATCGTTCGCGGCCGCCTTCCAGACGCGAGGTTAAGCCGCCGTACAGCCGCTGCTTCAGATGCGCGATCCGCTGCGCCAGCTCCAGATGATGCGGCACCGCAAGCTCGGCTGCCGCCGTCGGCGTAGCCGCCCGCAGATCCGCGACGAAGTCGGCTATCGTGAAATCCGTCTCGTGCCCGACCGCCGAAATAACCGGCAGGACCGAAGCGTATATCGCACGCGCGACGATTTCTTCGTTGAACGCCCAAAGTTCTTCCAAGGAGCCGCCCCCGCGTCCGACGATCAATACGTCCACTTCGTTTAATCGGTTCATCTCTTCGACCGCCCTTACGATCGAAGGAGCCGCCTGCTTCCCTTGCACAAGCACGGGATAGAGCAGCACCGGCACGGACGGATAACGCCGCTGCAGCGTAATGATAATGTCACGCACCGCAGCACCGGTCGGCGACGTGATGACCCCGATCGCGCGCGGAAAAGCCGGGATCGGCTTTTTTCGTTCCGGTGCGAACAAGCCTTCGGCTTCCAGCTTCTTCTTGAGCTGCTCGTAGGCCAGATACAGGCTGCCGATGCCGTCGGGCTGCATCTGCGTCACGTAGAACTGATAAGCCCCGTCCCGTTCATATACGGATATATTACCGCAGGCGAGCACCTTCGTGCCTTCCTTGGGGATGAACCCGAGACGCTGGTTATACGACGCGAACATGATGCTCTTCAAGCGGCTGTCCGCATCCTTCAGCGTGAAGTACATGTGTCCGCTCGAATGATGCGTAAAATTGGAGATTTCCCCGCGCACCCATACGTTTTGCAGCGCGTCGTCGGCCTCCAATTTATTTTTAATAACCCGGTTAAGCTCCTTGATCGAGTAAATCGTTCGTCCGCTCATGGCTAATGCACTGCGCGCAAACCGGCCGCCCGCTGCGCCGCTTCCAGCGTATTGCGCAGAAGGATGGTGATCGTCATCGGTCCGACGACGCCCGGCACCGGCGTAATCACGCTTGCCGTATCGACCACATCGTCAAAGTCGACGTCTCCGGACAGCTTGCCCGTATCGAGCCGGTTCACACCTACGTCGATGACCACGGCGCCCGGCTTCACATGCCGGCGTTTGATCACCTTCGGCTTGCCGATAGCGGCAATCAGAATATCCGCTTGGCTCGTAATCTCTTCCAGGTTGCTCGTGCGGGAATGGCAGGTGGTAACCGTCGCATGCTCGCGAAGCAGCAGAATGCCCATCGGCTTGCCGACAATGTTGCTGCGGCCGATGACGACCGCATGCTTACCGGCGATGTCCACGCCGACCTTCTTCAAGATCTCGATCACGCCTGCGGGCGTACAAGGCGCCGGTCCCGGCTTGCCGATCATCAGGTTGCCGACGTTGACCGGATGGAAGCAGTCGACGTCCTTCTCGGGGGCAATCGCCTCAACTACCCGTTCTTCGTTGATTTGCTTCGGCAGCGGCGATTGCACCAGGATGCCGTGAATCGCCTTATCCGCATTCAGCTTGGCGATCAGTGCGAGCAGCTCGCTCTCTGACGTTGCTTCCGGCAGCTTGTACACTTCAGAGTGAATGCCCGCCTCTTCGCATGCGCGGTTCTTGTTGCGCACATAGACGTGAGAAGCCGGGTCTTCGCCGACGATGACGACGGCAAGACCGGGCTTCACCCCTTGGGCAATCAACCGGTCGACCTGATCTTTAATTTCGGTTCGGTAGGCGCCGACGAGCTCCTTACCGTTAATCACATGTGCAGACATCGCTTACGTTCCCCTTTCGTCTTCTCCGAACTTTCTTTACGATGAAGGCTTCGCTCTGAGTTGGCTCGAATCATATCAAGCTTCTGGCGATGACGATTGACCGCGAAGCGTATCCAAATCTTTGATCATTTTGCCCAGCACGCCGTTGACAAACTTCCCCGACTCTTCCGTTCCGAAATTTTTGGACATCTCGATCGCTTCGTTCACGACAACCTTCGGCGGCACATCGTCGCGGAACACCATCTCATAGGTGGCCAAGCGTAGAATTTCGCGGTCCACCTTCGACAGCCTGTCCATTTGCCAGCCTTTTAAATAGTCCACAAGCAGATGGTCGATTTGCGACTTGTGGCTAAGCGTCCCTTCGACCAGCTCCTTGACGTCTTGCTCGGAGATTCGATCCTTCTCCCGCGTCAGCTGTCCTTCGTCCTCGCCTCTCGCTTCCTCCACGACGTGATCGACGGCATCGCCCGTGCTCACTTCGTTCATGGCCATCTGGTATAAGCTTTGTAGGGCAAGTTCCCTTGCCAGTCTTCGTCTCATGTAATGAAAATCCTCCTGTTGGGTCGCTTGTCCCGGCTACAATCCTTCGCCCGACAAAAAATCCTTGGGCGTCTCCCAAGGATTTTAGCGGAACAGTCTCCATTTGTCCATTAGCCTACGCCAAGTGTCTTCTGCGGGAAACACCGGCTCGTTCCGGTCCAACTTTTTCCCTATGTAATATCCAGTATATACGATCAAGACAAAGATTAACATATGAAACAAGCCGAAGATCAAATAAATGATGCCCAGCACCACCCCGGCGATGACGCCGAAGGTCTTCCCTCTGTGCTGTTCGAGAAGCCGCTCCCAGATTTGCACCCACATGCGGGACACTCCCCTCTACTCCACCCGGCTTTTGAACGTGGGGGACGATTGCTGAATGTTCGCGATAAACACGGACACGAACGCCACGGGAATGCCGGTGATGTCTTCGATATGCCGTTTCACGTTCGCCTGCATTTCTTCCGTCAACGCCGGAATCGGGGTTTCTCCGTCCACAATCGCCCGAATGACGATCTCAAGGCCCGCTTGGTTCACTTTGACACGGGCACGCAGGTCTCGAACGCCGCGAGAGCGGGAAGCCGCCTTCAGGGACAAATTCTCAACCGTATCGAGCGAGATGCGAATATCCCCGAACTCCGTCCGCTGATCGATCGAAGGCACGGACGATTTGCCGCGCCGCGCCGACAAGTACAGAAAGCGAACGGCGAGCAGCAGAACGACAGCCGTGACAATAATGAAAGGAACGGCGACGTTAATCTCGTTGTATACGTCATGAACAAAATTTTGCGCATCGTTCAAAGGAATCAGCCCGAATGCCGCAATGAGCAGGACGAATGATGCAAGGAGTACGACGATACTAAAAATAAACAACAGCAGTTTGTCGAGTACTTTGGCCACGGGATCGGGCTCCTTTCGCAGGTATGGAGGAAACCCCCAGACGTGAACGTAAGGGGGTTCAACCTGACTATGATCGTTTATTTAACGCGCTGCGTGTTCGTTTCCGGCTCTTCCGGCGGCTTCTCCGCACCTTTAAAAATAACGTCATGGATATGCACGTTCACCTGAACGACACTTAAGCCGGTCATCGATTCGATCGCGTGTTTGACGTTCTGCTGCACGCCGCTCGCCACCTCCGGGATCCGGGTGCCGAATTCGATAACGACGGAAACATCGATCGCCGCTTCGCGCTGTCCGACTTCAACCTTTACGCCTTTGGACAAATTTTTGCGACCGAGCAGCTCCGCGATCCCGCCGGCGAAACCGCCGCTCATACCGGCAACGCCGGGAACCTCGATGGTCGCCATGCCGGCAATGATCTCAATCACTTCAGGAGCAATTTGAATCGTACCCATGTCGGTCTTTTCGTAATCGGCAGCAACTATACTCATGGTTAGGTCCTCCTCCAAGTTTTTGCTGAGGCAAAAACGGCTTCATTCACAACAATTTACTTACGATCGTCGGTAGTCCTTCACTTTTGCCCGAATTAGCGACTGGTTCTGATGCCAGCCCGACCCTTGTCTGTATTGTATACTATACCATTTGGACAAAAATATGACAATGAACCGGCAATATTACGAGTTGGGGTCGTTCACGTCGTGCTCTTCCAGGAACTTAATGTCAAAATCGCCCGCCAAAAACTTCTTATGCTCCAGAAGCTTCAGGTGGAATGGAATTGTCGTATGTACGCCCTCAACGGCAAATTCGGCAAGCGCGCGCTTCATTCGCTGGATTGCCTCATCGCGATTTTTGCCCCAGACGATGAGCTTCGCGATCATCGAATCGTAGTGCGGCGGAATCGTGTAGCCCGGATAAGCGGCGCTGTCCACTCGAACGCCGAAGCCGCCCGGCGGCAAGTAAAACTTGATTTGCCCGGCCGACGGCATGAAATTGCGTTCCGAATCCTCCGCGTTAATGCGGCATTCGATCGCCCAACCGTCGATCTTCACGTCTTCCTGCGTAAACGAAAGCGGCTCGCCTTCGGCGACGCGGATCATTTCTTTTATAATATCGATTCCGGTGATAAGCTCCGTTACGGGATGCTCCACTTGAATCCGGGTGTTCATTTCCATGAAATAAAATTGGCCGTCCGCGCCGAGCAAAAACTCAAGCGTTCCTGCGCCGGAATAGTTAACCGCTTTCGCCGCACGCACCGCCGCTTCACCCATCGCCTCGCGAATTTCCGGCGTCAGGATCGGGCATGGCGCTTCCTCGACGAGCTTCTGGCGGCGTCGCTGCACCGAGCAGTCGCGCTCGCCCAGGTGGACAACGTTGCCGTGTTTATCGGCAAGCACTTGAATCTCGACGTGCTTCATGCCGGTCAAATATTTCTCCAAATAAACGCCGGCGTTGCCGAACGCCTTCTGCGCTTCCTGCTGGGCGGCCGTAATTTGCTGAATGAGCATTTCTTCATTGTCAGCTAAACGTATGCCCTTGCCCCCGCCGCCTGCGGTCGCTTTAATGATGATCGGGTATCCGATTTCCCGGCCGAGACGAATTGCTTCTTCCACATTCTCGACCAACCCGTCGGAGCCCGGAATGACCGGTACGCCGGCTTCTTTCATCGTTTGCTTGGCGACGGATTTGTCGCCCATCTTGCTGATCGCTTCCGGGGAAGGACCGATGAACGTTATATTGCAGCTTTCGCATATTTCTGCGAAATCGGCGTTCTCCGCGAGAAATCCGTAGCCCGGATGGATCGCGTCGGTTTCCGTCAGCGTCGCCACGCTCATGATGTTCGTGTAATTCAAATAGCTGTCCTTGGACAGCGTGGGTCCGATGCAATAGGCCTCGTCCGCCAAGCGGACGTGCAGCGCGTCGCGGTCGGCTTCCGAGTAGACCGCAACCGACGTAATGCCGAGCTCGCGGCAAGCGCGAATGATGCGTACCGCAATTTCACCGCGGTTGGCAATCAAAATTTTATGAAACTTCAATGCGGCTCTCCTCCTACTTACTCCGGTTTCACCAGGAACAACGGCTGCCCGTACTCCACAAGCTGTCCGTTCTCCACGAGCACTTCTACGATCTCGCCCTTCACTTCGGCTTCGATCTCATTCATCAGCTTCATCGCTTCGATGATGCAAACGACGGTTTTCTCTTTCACCGCACTGCCCTTGGATACGAACGAAGCGGCGCCCGGCGATGGAGCGGCATAGAACGTGCCGACCATCGGGGACACGATTGTATGTAGACCTAAGTCGGCTGCCGCCGGTTTGGACGCGCTTGGCGCTTCCGCTGCAGGGGCTTGTACCGCCGCTTGAGGGGCAGGCACTTGCGCATACACAGGAGCGGCCGGAGCCGCGGTCACGACAACCTGTTCGGTTTTATTCGGTTTACGGATGAAAAGGCGCGAGCCTTCGCTTTCAATTTCCAGTTCTTGCAAAGAGCTTTGATCCACAAGCTTGATCAATTCTTTGATTTCGCTTAACTTAAACAAGTGCATTCACTCCTTTGGGCATCTGGCGCGCAGCAGGCGATCCATGGAAGGCAATCTTCGCCGCTGGCGATGTGAAACAAACGACGTTGTTATTATATCACAATATAATTTGAAGGGAAGAACTTATTAGTACTTGGTTCTACTTCATATTTTCAGCTGTCGAAATTCCTGATCCCTTTGCAATATCTACCATTTGTTTATGATTTATACTAAATATGGTCTTCCATCCAAAAAACATTAGATACATGATGTGTCATTTCAAAAGGATTAGCCATCCCCCTGCACCATATCAGTTAGATATACGCACGCACTCTTAACTTGTACTTCATTCTGTTACTCCAAATAAATAAGAGTCCGCGGGAGCGGACTCTGTCACCGATGATTTAAGGCTTCATGACGACGGAAATTTGATCCGCCTGAACGCCGAGCTCCTGCATGGCTTTATCGACAATGCTGACGGCTTGGCTGCGTTCCAATTTATTCGACTGCACCGTAACTTTCCATTTGTTCGCGTCTTGCGTGACGACGACCTGCGGGAAGTCGCCGCCGAGGATATCTTCCAGACTGGTTACTTTCGCTTCCATGTCCTGGATCTTGTTGTATTCTTCCTGAGCTTTGGCCGCGGCTTCCGCCGTTTGTTTCGGATCGGTGATAATCGTCATCAAGCTTTCCACCTTCTTCGTCAGCTCTTCATTGCGCTTCATTTGGGCGCTGAGGAAGAAATCGGTGCCGGATGTCGCAGTCGCTTGCATTTTTTGTAAGATTTTAGCTTCTTCGCTCGAAGCGTCCGATCCCGTATTCGACACGGGCTGCGCCGCTTTGTCGTCCGTTTTCGTAGTGTCGGAGGAAGGCGTATCGGTTTTCGTGCTGCTCTCTTTAGGATCGCCGGCTTTGGCGTTATCCGTTTTGGCGGCGTCCGCTTTCGTATCGGCGGCGGGAGCTGCGTCCGTTTTTGCATCGGCCGCTTCCGGCTGCTTCACATCCAATTGACCCGTGTTCACGACGATCTCGTTCGTTTTAACCCCGGTTGACGCCACTTCCAGCTCGTTCACGTCTTCCGTGAATAAATAGTAGGCGGAGAGGACGACCATCAAGCTCAGCATCGATACCAACCAAATCGTTTGTCTTCTGGAATTCATTTGTTCATTCCTCCTTGAGTTCATCGTTCGTATTTGAAAGACGTTTATTTATTGCTTGCGCGGCAGGATTGAGATCCGGTGCGCGGGAACATCGAGTCCACGCTCCACCGCTTCGACGATCATCTTTTTGACCGTAAGATTTTCCGCCCCCTTGGCAACGACGAGCACGCCTCGGATTTTCGGTTTAATCGTCTTGACGATCAGCGGCTGCTTGCCCCCGGATACTTCGTATAACACCACTTCGCCGTTCCGGGACACATTCGTGATATGCCGGGTTGCCCCATGCTGGTCTTTCTCGTTCGTTACCTGCTGCGTTTCGTTCGTGTTGCGCTCTACCTGGATCTCTTCGCTCGAGTCGATGGTGACCAGCACCTCAACCTCGCCGACCCCCACGATCTTGGTCAAAATGTCCCGCAGCTGCGATTGATACGCTTCTTCATATTCGCGAAAGCCCGTTTGCTCCTTGCTTCCGGAGCCGAACGCGGCTTCGGCCTGATCCGGCGGTGACCCGCGCCCTTCGTTGATCGGATCGACATCCTTCACCGTGATGAACGAATTCATGATCATCAGCGCCGCTCCGACGAGCCCAAGCAGCAGCAGCAGGCGAAACGTCTGCATCCGCTTCGGACCGCCGGGGCCTCCCTTGAACCAGGACAACCAACCTTTCTTGTCTTCTCCCACCGTTTCACCTCCCCGGGGCCGGTTCCAGCGTTAGTTCGATCTGTTCCTGCGTCAGCTGCCAATCTTGCTCCAGCATCCGGATAATTTGCGTCTTCGTTTGCAGCAATGCCGGGGATAGCGGCTCTTTATCGGGTCCGAACGAGGCGGACTGCGGCACTGATCTTGCTGCGGTTGCAGCCGGTCCGTCCGAGATTCGAATGTCGGCCACAGGGACCACCGGTTCGATCGGCTTGACCGTTTCCATCGCAGCGACCGGCTTCGCCCGTGCCTGATTCGGGAGTTCGGCCGGACGCCCCTCCGCCACCTGCAGCGTGACCTTCCGGATCACCGGCTGTCCGGTCTCGTCGGGCGCCGTCACGACTTGAACGTTCCGTACGTCCACATCGGCCGATTGTTCAATCTTGCGTTTCATCAATTCTTCCACTTGGTTCTCAACGAGCGCCGACGTTTGCTCGAACTGTCTCGCTTGCAGGGCATTGGCGCGCTGCCGGATGGCCGTGAGCGAGTCCATCTCGCCGCCTGACACCGCCGCCAGGTCGGGCGACAGCGCTGCCGCCAGCCGTTCGTCCAGCGCCGCATCGGAGCGAAGCAGGCTTAGCAGGGGCTGGAGCAGCGTCAAGAGCAGGAACATGCTGATCACGGTCTTCACATAGCGCTGCATCGATTGATTCGGCAGCAGCAAGTCGACGAAGGTGGCGATCAGGATGACCAGCACGACCGACTTCAGCCAACCGCTCAAAAAGTCCAAGCGTTCTCCCTCCTTCGCTGGGCTCCGGATCAGCGCATCATGACCGAGACGTTGCCGGCGCCGATGATGATCGATATCGCGAGAAAAAACATCAGTCCGACGACGGCTAAAGCGGCGAATACATACATCATGCTTTTGCCAATGGTCTCCAGGCAGGTAATCATCGGGTTATCGCCGAGCGGCTGCATGACGGCGGCCGAGATGTTATATATGAAGGCTAACGCCATTATTTTCAGCGCCGGGAAAGCGCACAGCACCAAGATGACGACGACGCCGGCCAAACCGACGGCGTTCTTCACCAGCAGCGAAGCGCCGATGACCGTCTCCGAAGCGTCGGAGAACAGACGGCCGACAACTGGTACGAAGTTGCCTGCGATATACTTGGCCGTACGGATCGTCACGCCGTCCGCCACGGCTCCGGTTGCGCCCTGTACCGAAATGACACCCAGAAATACGGTGATGAATAAACCTAAGCAGCCCAGGCTGACCGTTCGCAGCAAGTTCGCCAGCTGTGTGACCTTGTATTTGTCAGACAACGAGCTGACGATGTGCAGCACAGCGGAGAAGAACAGCAGCGGAAACACCAGAAAGTAGATGGCCGTGCCGACCGCGTGCACCATAAACACGATCAGCGGGTGAAGCACCGTTACAGATACCGCGTTGCCCATCGACGCCAGCAGGGTCAACAGCAGCGGCACGACGGCGATCATGAAGTGTATCATGTCGGATATGGCCGATTTGGCGTAACCGATCGCTACGTTAAAGCTGTTCACCGCCATAATCATCAGGACGAGAAACGAAATCGCGTAAGCGATTTTACTGACCGCGTTCCGCTCAAACGAGCTTTGCAGCGTCTCGAGCAGCATGCTGAAAATCGTGAGAATGACGATGGAGACGAGCAGCTTGCCGTTATACAGCAATTCATGAAAAAAGTAGCGAAACAGGGCGGAGAACACGCTGTCTATACTGAAGTTTTTGGCGCCGAGCAGCAGCTCCATGAACGTCGGGGCTTTGCTGTCGGGAAAATAACCGCCGTACTGCTTCATCAAGCCGCTCCAAAACTGTTCCACTTGATCGAGCGGCAGCCGTTCCGCCTGCTGGCGCACCAGCTCATCGGCGGGCGTGGCGGCCTGTACCTGCGCTCCGCAGCCGGTCAGGTCCGAGCAGCCGTACCCGACGCCTCCCGACAACAGGAGCACCGTCAGCACCGCGACGACAACGAGCCATCGCTTCATCTCGGCGGCGGAAGGGCGGCGCTGCAGCGGCAGCTCGCTTCTTGGCGGCGAAAGGCGACGATTAGGCAGCAGCATGAGCTTCATCTCCTGGTTGGTTTTGCTCGGGTAACGCTCGCTTAAGCCGGCAGCAGCTTGACGACCGTTTCGATGATGACGGATACGATCGGAATGGCCATGACCATGATCAGCACTTTACCGGCCAGCTCAATCTTGGAAGCGACCGCTTCCTGGCCGGCATCCCGCACGATTTGCGCGCCGAATTCGGCGATGTAGGCGATGCCGATAATTTTCAGAATCGTTTTCAGAAAAATCGTATTAATTTCCGCTTTATTCGCAAGCTCCTCCAGCACGCTGATCACGGTTGAAATTTTCCCGATGAGGAACAGAAAGATCGTAATGCCCGTGAACGCCGTGAGCAAAAACGCGAACATCGGCTTCTGCTCTTTGATGATCAGCACCAGCACTGTCGTGATGAGCGCAAGTCCCACCACTTGAATGATTTCCATGGCCGCACCCGCCTATTGGAACAAAAAAATCGTCTTGATTTCTTTAAACAGGTTGTCGAGCAGACTGACGACCATGAACAACACGACGACAAACCCGATGACCGTGACCCAGTGGGCCATATCCTCTTTACCCATCTGCTTCAGCACAGTATGAATCATCGCGATAATGATGCCGATGCCGGCGATCTGAAATATCGCATTAACGTCCACGTTCATGTGCGGCACCTCATTCTTGAACCTATCCCTTCACTGGCCAAATCGGAGCTAGTACATCAATATGACGACGAGCGCCCCCATCAACAAGCCGAGACTCTTCCACATCCGCTCGTATCGCTGCTGTTCGTCTTTGGCCAGCTCCTCTTCTCCGCGCAGTTGGTTGACGGCCAGACGCAAATGCTTCACTTGATCGTCCCGGTCGGTTAGGCCGAGCGTAGCGCCTAGCTGCTGCATGATCTCCTTCTCCCCCCGGCCCAGCGACAGCTCGCGCCAACCGGCGGTTAGCGTCTCCCCCCAGAGCTGCTGAACCGGTCGTCCCGCGGTGTGTCCCAGCTCCGCCGCCATCCGGACGAACAACGCGCCGACGGCAGTCGCGCAAGCTTGCCCCGTGCAGCGCAGCGCCTCGGGCAGCGGGGTGAAGCCGTACAGGATCTCCGTTTCGAGCCGCTGCAGCATCCTGATCAGGTCGGCGATTTGACGGGGCCGCTTCGCCAGCTGTGAAGCTTGAAAGAACCCGAGCAGCGTGCCCGCGAGCAAGATCAACATCGCGCCGAGCAGCTTCAGCATGGCGGGCTTCCCCGCTTCCGCCTGTGCAGCGTACCGGCCCGTCTCATAGGCTGACGCCTCCACGCAGCGCAAGCCGCTCGTCCAGCCGCTTGCCCTGGGCGTCGTACACCGCCGTGCCCGGAGCTCCCGCGCCAGCGTCGGCTGCCGGTGCGCGCGACAGCACCACGAAGCGTTCGAAGACGCCGTCCGCCACCAGCTCCTTCAGAATCGGCCGCCCCTTGACATCCTGGGCGTCCCTTCCGTGTGCGGTGGCGATGACCGCGATCCCGGCGTGCAGCGCCTCGTGTACGGCCGCCGCATCTTCGGCCCGGCCGATCTCGTCGGCGATCAGCACCTCCGGCGACATCGAGCGGATCATCATCATCATCCCCTCCGCCTTCGGGCAGCCGTCCAGCACGTCGGTGCGCGGGCCGACGTCAAAGGTCGGAACGCCCCGCACGCAGGCGGCGATCTCCGACCGCTCATCGACGATGCCGACTTTGAACGCTCTAGACGGCGTCGACCCTTCGCCGCTTGCGAAGCCCTCGCTGAGCTGCCGCGCGATATCGCGCACCAGCGTTGTCTTGCCCTGCTGCGGCGGCGATACGATCAAGGTCCGCAGCACTTGTCCGGTCCGCGGTTCAAGCAGGAAGGGCAGCACCCGTTGGGCCGCGTTCTTCCATTCCCGAGCAAGACGGATGTTGAAGCCGCTGACGTCCTTGATGTATTTCACATGTCCATGCTCGACCACCGTTCTGCCGGATAAGCCGACCCGATGACCGCCTTGAATCGTTATGTAACCGCGCTTGAGCTCCTCCTCGAACGTATACATGGAGTGCTGCGTTAACAGCTCCAGCAGCAAAGCGCAATCTTGACGGGTCGGATGATAAGCTTGTTCCGTCCGGGAGCACGTCGCACCTTCCGCGGTGACGAAGGCATGGCCTGGTCCCCAGACGACCTCCAGCGGCCGATTTTCACGGATGCGAATTTCCTGAAGCGTCCGGCCAGGCGGCAGCCCCGTTGCTAGAGTTGCTAGAATGTGCCGCAGCGGAGCGGAGAAGAAAGGCAATATCGATTGCATCTTTGAGCCTCCCTGTCCATCTTTTACAATCATGTGTATGCCATATCTACTGAATTATGACAGATTTACTTTTTTAAGATTCCGATAAAAATGCAGCTCACCCCGGCAAGCACCCACAGCAGCTTTCCGGCCGAAAGTTTGTCGGCCATCCCGACCAACCCAATCGTAGTTGTCGTCAGCAGCACGAGCGGTCCGACGAGCGCCAGCCCCGAGTTGACCAGCAGCGCCTTCTCGATTTGGTTGAAGCGCAGCATAAGAAGCGCCGCCAAAATTTCGATACTGCCGGATAATACGCGGATCGTCGCCATGCTGAGCACAATTTTATTGATCATTGACACGGAATTCACCCCATCCCCTGGTTTCCTTATCACTGTATGCAAGCTCGTCTGCTTTTAGGCTATCCGGGCACAACCCCAGCAGGAAATGCATACGATGTTTCATGAATTTTATTATTTATACAGCGAGGCGATAAGTAATGGAGGTTAGAACACCGCTGCAATGGCATTTTCAGCTTTGCGACCCGACCGGTCAGCGTACGAGCAAACCGCGCATTGCGGGCAAAACGATGGTAATCGACAAAGGGCTCGGACTCCATGCGCTCGAAGATCTGCTGCAGACGGCAGGCGACTACATGGATATGCTGAAAATCGGTTTCGGCACTTCTCCGCTTTATAAAACGGCATTGCTGAAGAAAAAAATCGAGATGGCCAAAGCGCACAACATTCTCGTGTACCCCGGCGGCACGTTCCTCGAAGTCGCGATCGTCCAACAAAACATCGATCATTTCTTTGATATGATTGCCTATCTGGGCTTTAACGGGATAGAAATTTCCGACGGTACGATCCAGGTTCCGCGCGGGGTCAGAAGCGATTTGATTCGGCGCGGTGTAGATGCGGGGCTGACGGTTATTACGGAATACGGGAAGAAAGGCTGGGGCTCCGCTATTGAACTGGAGGAGCTGATCGAGACCGTGACGATCGACTCCGAGCTCGGGGCGGCGCTCATTACGATCGAAGGCCGGGAATCCGGCAAAGGAGTGGGGATATACAACGAAGACGGCAGCTGTAAGGATGAGGAAATCGAGCTCGTGCTCAGCGGGGTGCCCAGTCCGGAACTGTTGTTGTGGGAAGCGCCGCACAAAGACCAGCAGGTTCATTTATTGAAGCGGCTCGGCAGCGGCATTCATCTCGGAAATATCGCGCCGGCCGATCTGTTCTCGCTTGAAGCGCTGCGCCGCGGACTTCGCTCCGATACGCTGGCCGGGGAGGCTGACGTATCGGATGCTGCGCCGGTAGCGGCCGAAGCTAACGTTGAGGCTGCGCCGGCGGTGAGCTGGTATTACCAAATTTAGGCAAGGGGTGACAACAGGCCGTGCACATTCATGTCATATCCAGCGTAAACGAAGCGCGCACCGAAGAGCTGCAGCACAAAACCGTCATCGTCATCGACGTGCTGCGCGCGACCTCCACGATGCTGACCGCGCTTGCGAACGGATGCCGGACCATCGTCCCCGTTGAGACCGTCAATCAAGCCAAGAGCATGCAGGGGAAAGACGAGCTGCTCGGCGGCGAACGATTTTGCAAAAAAATACCGGGCTTCGATCTGGGGAACTCCCCGCTGGAGTATACCTCCGAGCTTGTCACCGGCAAAACGGTCATCATGACGACGACAAACGGCACACGGGCGATTCAGAAGGCGGCGAAAGCGAGTCATATTTTGATCGGCTGTATGCTGAATGCCGCCGCCTGTGCGCGCAAAGCGGCCAACCTGACGGGCGACATCGTCATCGTTTGTGCCGGTACGCAGGATGTCTTTGCGCTGGAGGACGGCTTGTGCGCGGGTCTGCTGATCGATGAGCTGCTGCGGCTCCATGCGGCAGGAGCGGTCCGCGGAAACTTGACGGGGCCGAACGCACCGGCCTGCGTGGACGACTTCGGTTTAGCCATGCTGCAGGCGTACCGGAACGTGCAGGACCGGCTATTAGACGCGCTACTGACGTGCGCGAACGGCAAACGGCTGACCAAGATCGGTTTCCATGACGATGTGGTCCACTGTGCCCAAACCCATGTGCTGGACCTTGCCCCCATGGTACGGCATGGCCGCCTGGAGGCTTAGTTAACGGTTCCCCGCCAAGCTTGTTCTAAAAAGGCCCTGCGCTCATACACATAAATGAAGATACTTCCGGACAAGGGGCCTGCATATGAACGGGGATATTCTCTTGGTTGCGCTTATCATTATCGGACTGCTGGGCCGGTCCCACATTATTACGACGGCCGCTTGCGTGCTGTTGATTGTGAAGCTGATCAGTCTGGAGCGATACCTCCCGACGATTGAACGGAGAGGGCTGGAGCTGGGGCTGTTGTTTTTGACCATGGGGGTTCTTGTGCCGTTCGCAAGCGAGAAAATATCCATCAAGGACGTCACCTCGATGTTTACGACTTGGCCCGGCATACTCGCCCTGCTGGGGGGAGCCGTTGCGACTTATATGAACAGCAAAGGATTGGAGTTATTAAAAATAGACCCGCAAATGATTGTGGGTCTTGTAATCGGTTCGATTATCGGTATCGTGTTCTTAAAAGGAATCCCGGTCGGCCCGTTAATGGCCGCCGGGATTACCGCCTTTTTGCTCAAGGCGTTCACGTTCTTATTCGATAAGTTCCGTTAGTGCAGCCGGTGTTAACGGCGTTCCGAAGGACCGCCGACGAATACGGTCGTATCGGTGTCAAGGCCGTAAGCCGTGTGCAGGGCTTGGACAACCTCGTTCAGGCGGCCGTTCTCAATGACGCAGGACGTCTTAATTTCGGACGTGCTGACCATCAGGATGCTGATGCCGAGATCGGAGATCGTCTCGAACATTTTGGCGGCGACGCCCGGCGTACTGACCATGCCTGCGCCCACGATCGAAACCTTCACCAGGTTGTTCTCGGACGTCACTTCGCGGAAGCCGACGGTGCTGCGAATGCCTTCGATCGTTTGCAGCGCTTTCTCCAGATCGGAGAGCGATACGGTGAAGGAAAAGTCAGCCGCTCCTTGAGCAACGCCGCTTTGTACGATGATATCCACATCGATTTGCGCTTGCGCCAGCGCCGTGAACACCTTCGCCAGCTGCCCCGGTTTCTCTTCCACGCCCAAAATGCTGATGCGTGCGACATTCTTGTCGTAAGCGATGCCGCGTACTACGATTCCTTGTTCCATTGTCGCTTCCTCCTTGACGTTCGTGCCTTCATTATGGTTGAAGCTGGATCTTACGACCAGCTGCACATTGTAATTTTTCGCGTATTCCACCGCGCGCGGATGCAAGACCGCCGCTCCGAGGTTCGCAAGCTCGAGCATTTCGTCATACGAAATTTCGTTCAGCTTGCGCGCGCATTTAACAATCCGCGGGTCGGTCGAGTAAACGCCGTCCACGTCTGTGAAAATTTCGCACACATCCGCTTGAATCCCTGCTGCGAGCGCCACTGCCGTCGTGTCGGAGCCTCCGCGGCCAAGCGTCGTAATTTCGCCTTCCTCGGTCATGCCCTGGAACCCTGCGACAATGACGATTTTGCCGGCATCCAGCGCCTTACGGACACGTTCCGGCTTCATATCGGTGATTCTTGCCTTGCCGTGTACGTCTTCGGTAATCATCCCGGCCTGCCATCCGGTAAAGGATACGGCCGATTCGCCCAAACTATGTATCGCCATCGACAAAAGCGCGATCGATACTTGCTCGCCCGTGGACAGGAGCATATCCATCTCCCGCGCCGGCGGTGCGCCCGTATAAATTTGCTTTGTCAGGTCGATCAAATCGTCCGTCGTATCGCCCATAGCGGATACGACGACGACGCATTGGTGTCCTTCGCGGTGCCGTTCCACAATACGACCGGCAACCCGTTTCATCCGTTCGGCGTCCCCAACCGAGCTTCCGCCGAATTTCATTACTATCAGAGCCAAGCTGCTCACTCCCTACACAAACTTTTGCATAACTAAAATAGAATTATATCATAAGGGCGCCGCTCTGCGAAATACATAGTTGTCGAAAATTTTGCACCAGCGCCGGATAACAAAAATAGAGCGATCCGATGAGTATCGAATCGCTCTTCCATCCATCGTTACGCCAACGCTTCCGCCAGCTTCCGGCCAAAAGCACGGCACACTTCCTTCTCGTCGCCGGACGGGTTTAGCTCGACCTTCAAGCCTTCCTGAACGACATCGGCTCCTTGTTCCTTCAGCTTCGCGATCAACGTATCGACGGCAGCCCCGTACTGAGAGTACGAAGAGTCCGCCGAGCCGAACACGGCTGCTTTCCGGCCTGCTAGTTGAATGTCATCCATCTCCTCGTAGAAATCAAGAAACTCGTCCGGGAGATCGCCGTCTCCCCATGTATATGCACCCAGCAAGACGCCGTCGTACTTCTCCAGCTCCGAGGCGTTCGCGTCCACGACTGATTTCAAGACGGGCTCGATTCCCGCAGCCCTTACGCCATCGGCGACAAGCTCGGCCATTTCTTCCGTGTTCCCGGTCATGCTGGCAAAAACAATGATTACTGAACTCAAGATGGTTCCCTCCAATAGCGGGAATGATCGCTTCCCATATTTCTTGTTGTCTAACATTTGCAGATTGCGAAGGTTTCCGGAAACTAACAGCGCTACATCGATAATAAGTGATAATGATTATCATTGTCAATTATTTTTTTTCATATTTTTTGACATGCAAAAAAGGCAGCCGTTTTCCCTGTTAGAGAGAACGGATGCCTTGTAACCGTTATCGGATTTCCTTGTCAGAGGTCAAGCTTGATATCGATGTAATGTTCAACCGTCGGATACGGATCGTAATAAGGATGCAGCAAGCTTTTCCATTGTTCATATTCAGGGGATTGACGGAAGCTGACCGTATGATCCTTCAGCGTTTGCCAGCGTACCAGCAAGACGTACTTGTTGTCGGTCTCCAGGCATTTATGCAGCTCATGGTGAATATAGCCTCTCATGCCGGTTATGATTTTCGACGCTTGACGAAAGCTTGATTCGAACTCGCTTGCCAAGCCGGGCTTCACCTGCAACGTCGCCACTTCCATTATCATAAGCACCCCACCCGATTCCCAAGTATTGTTCCCGCGCCGCTTACCCGCGATTCGGAAGTTGACCGCCGTCTTTCTCTCAATTGCCTCGGAATCCCGTTCATACCGTCCTCCTTCTGGATGATCGATCTACTTGCATATTATACCATTTCGCCCACCGCTTGGCATACACGTGATGCTATTGTGTCGATCTTCGGAAAGTTAAACTCAAAAAAACTGACGCCTGATAACATCCAGACGCCAGCTTTCGGCTAAGTCGTTTTTCCATGTTCGCTTACAGGGGTTAGACCGCGGTTCTGCTTTACGTGTCCAAAAAATAATCAATCAATTTGCAAAAGGATTCCGTTTTTTCAATTTGCGTCCAATGGCCGCAATTCGAGAACGTATGGAGCTCCGCATTCGGCAGCAGTTGAGACAGCCGCCAGCTCGTCTCCTCAATCGGAATGATCTGATCCTCGCGGCCGTGAAACAGCAGAACCGGGACCTCGATGCTCCTTAGCTGCTCCTCGCTTAAAGCCAGAGCGTTGACATGACGCTGCCTCGGGGCAGGGAACATGGAGGCGAAAGCAGCCTGGTTCTCTTCATTTAACGTGGACTTGTACCGCATCTGAACCAAATCGTCATTTTCGGCAAAACGTTTGTCGTAAGAAAACAAATGAATGAGCTTTTTCATCGTTTCAAGGCTCGGGGTATATCCCCAAACCTGGTCCAGACCTTCCGTCAATTGAAATTGAATGCCTGCGCTTCCCATTAACACCAGTTTTTTAACCAGATCCGGCCGGCGGTAGGCGAGATGCAAGGCGATGCCTCCGCCCAACGAATTGCCGACAATCGATAGGGGACCGAGCTTCTTCGTTTCGATAAAGGCGATCATCTGCTCGACCCAAACGTCCACGCCGTATTGAATCGATTTCGGCTTATCCGACGAGCCGAAGCCGATCAGATCGGGCGCGTATAACCGGTGCTTCTTGGACAGGATGGGATAGACGGGGCGCCAATTGGCCCAAGCCGATACTCCCGGTCCGGAACCATGGATCAAGAGCAGCGGCTCCCCTTCTCCACCCTCGTGGAAATAAACTTGATGACCTCCGATTTTTTCGAAATACCCTTGTTCTGACATCTGATTTCCTCCTCTATTTTCATGTCCTTACCTGCATTATTGCACGCGGAATTGGATCGTCCCGAGCCGGTCCCAGATCGCCGTCACCGTATCGCCGTACGCAATTTCCGCTTCCACTTTCGGATGAATCAACTCATCGATGCGCAGCACGTCCCCGTCAACGACCATATAGTCGAATATGTATCCGTAGATCGGCTCTTGATAGGCGCTTGAGTTCATGGCTTTCCCCCTAAACCGAGGATAGTGGATAGTTCGACTTTGCAAGTTCGGCGGCAACGTTCATAATCATATCCTCCTGACCGCCGACCGCTTTCCTTCTTCCCAATTCGATCAGAATGTCCCTGGCATCAAGCCCGAATTTCAAGGCGGCTCGCTGCGCGTGGAGGAGGAAGCTCGAATATACGCCTGCATAACCGAGCACCAGGCTTCCCTTCGTAATTTCCTGCGGTTTTTGTAAAATCGGAGCGACAATCTCTTCGGCTACATCCATGAGCTTATACACATCCACACCGGTCTCAATGCCCAGCTTCTCCAGCACCGCGACCAATACCTCCGTTTGCGTATTGCCGGCCCCCGCGCCGAGACAGCGTACGCTTCCGTCGATCCAGGTCGCGCCTTCCTGAATGGCTGCAAGCGTGTTGGCCATGGCCAGCGATAAATTGTTGTGGCCGTGAAACCCGATATGAGCGGAAAGCGATTGCTTGAGCGCGCGAATTCTTTCCTCCACCTGAAACGGCAGCAGCGCGCCCGCGGAATCGACCACATACACGGTATCCGCTCCGTAACTTTCCATCAATTTCGCTTGCTCCACTAACGTTTCGACCGGCGCCATATGCGACATCATCAAAAAACCGACGGTAACAAGACCCAGCTCCTTGGATCTGGCGATGTGCTGTGCGGAAATATCCGCTTCCGTCACGTGCGTAGCAATGCGAGCCATGCCGACGCCCAACTTCGCGGCTTCATTTAATTGTTGAATCGTTCCGACGCCCGGGAGCAGAAGCACCCCGATTTGGGATGTGGCGCACACGGATACGGCGGCTTCGATTAACTCCATTTCATTCGTCCGCGACAATCCATACTGCAGAGATGAGCCTGCAAGTCCATCCCCGTGTGAAACTTCAATATATGGAACATTCGCATCATCCAACGCCTTGGCCACGCTTATGACTTGTTCCAGCGTATACTGATGATTGATGGCGTGGCTTCCGTCACGAAGCGCGACCTCCGTTATCGTTAACTTTTGAGCGGGTTTCAATGTCGTTCTCCCCTTTCTTGTCCGTTACACGGCGGATCGGGAAGATCGGCTCTTCGCAAATTCTTCCGCAACCTTCACGGCCGCAGCCGTCATAATGTCGAGATTTCCGGAGTACTTGGGCAAATAATCGCCCGCCCCTTCGACCTCAATGAATACGGTAACTTTGTTGTCGTCAAAGATCGGCTCGGTGCGAAGCCGGTATCCGGGCACATAGGACTGAATGGAGGCCACCGTTTCCTGAATGGAGGCCGTTATTGCGGCTTCGTCCACTTGACCTTCCACCAGCGCATATACGGTGTCCCTCATCATGATCGGCGGTTCAGCAGGGTTTAAAATAATGATGGCTTTGCCTTTCTTCGCTCCGCCGATTTGTACGATCCCGTGAGAGGTCGTCTCCGTAAATTCGTCGATATTCGCCCTTGTGCCCGGTCCCGCGCTTTTGGATGCGATAGTAGCCACAATTTCCCCATAGCTCACCGGCGCAACTTTATGGATGGCATGGATGATCGGAATGGTCGCTTGTCCCCCGCACGTGATCAAATTAATATTGTCTGCATCCAGATGCTCTCCCAAATTGACGGACGGGACCACATAAGGTCCCACGGCGGCCGGCGTTAAATCGATGGCCATCTTGCCTTTTTCTTTGAGCATTTTCGCGTGACGAATATGCGCTTTGGCCGAGGTGGCATCAAACACAATATCCGCCAGGTCGGGAGCCTCATCCAAAAATGACTTCAAACCTCCGTCGAACGTGGCGTAACCTAAATTTCTCGCCCTCGTTAGTCCGTCTGACAAAGGGTCGATCCCGATCATCGCGGTTAGCTCCAAGAACGGTGACCTCGCAAGCTTAATCAACAAATCCGTACCGATATTTCCAGAGCCTAATATGGCCGCTTTCACTTTCCGCATGTCCTGTGCCCCCGATCCCGCATTAGTTTGTAAACGCACGCGCCCGCCTCGCCGAGAATGCTCCATTTCAACGGGTAACCTCCATCCGTATCCACGCGACCGCGTCTTCCCGGTTCGCGTCTGAAATTTCGTGCGCGGCGGCGTACGTTTGGTACCGAATAGAACCGACTCTCTCTTTGAGATATTGATAGCTTTCCTCCCCGATATGAGGGGGGAAGATAGGATCGTCCTGGCCGTCCGACAGGAATACGGACAGATGATCCGTCGATTGAATCGGGTACTCTTCTTTCACGAAGGATGGGATGTAGCCGTTCATGGCAAGGACGCCCTTTATTTTTTTTCCAAGCCGCAATGCCAAGGTCAGGCTCAAGATCGCGCCTTGACTAAAGCCGAGCAAATACATGCGTTCCCGGTCGATCGGGTACCGGTTCGCCGCATAGTCGATGAAACGATCCAGCATGCCCACGCTTTCGTCAAACTGCTCGCGTTCGGGGTTTCCGTAGCCTTTCAGATAATAATAGGCATACCCGTTCTCATAGGGGCGCTGTCCCCTGACACCGATTACAATGAGCTCTTCATTCAACTCCTCGATGACGGATATCATGTCTTTCTCCGTATAACCGATGCCGTGCAGGGCAAAGACTACTGGATAGGTGATTCCCGGTTTCATGGATGCCGGGGTATGAATCGTATATGCGAACGGACTGGTCATATCCTTCCTCCCTAAAGTTTGTTGCAAGTTACCGAACCCGGTCACCCGGAAAATCGGCATCCGCGTTGTAATCGCTTGCAAAACCATCGCCGGAATAACCGCCGGGCCGACCCTTCTCCAGCTTCTTCATCCGAAGCGTCCGGCGAAAAATGAACTCGGAAACGGGCTTCACCCATTTCAACGAAACGGGACTGTGACAAACGATATCCTGCACAGGCTTCAGCTTTAATTCAATAACGTCCGACCCTTCTTTCCTGCGGGCAATGCCGTGACTGACTGCACCCCCGATTTCGGCGAGCACTTCATACAAGCCGCTAGCGGGGAGTGTAAAATAGGGCATCGTGACCACTTGAACGATAACCTGTCCCCGTTGTCCTACCGTCCGTACTTCGCTAATCCGACCTGCCGTCTCATAATATTTACCCAAGCAAGCTGTGACAAGCTGGACGTTTCCTTGAAGAAGCGACTCCCGAATAAGCGTCGAACTGATTTTTTGACCGAACAATTCCGCTTTCGGTATTTCCGTCACTTCGAAGCAGCCTTTACCATCTTGAGCGATGGTCTGCATGTTTCCGCTGCCCCGGTAGCCGTAAGTAAAATCGAAACCTGCAACGACGTGCTCGGCTCCCGCCGCTACAACATAGTTCCGGATAAATTCGGCTTGGCTCATCTTCGCCAAAGCGAGATCGAATTTGACAAGGTAGAGCGTATCGACGCCCATCGAACCAAAAATGCTCTCTTTTACATTTGCCGGCGTTAAATAGGAAACCGTCTTGCCTTCCAAAACCTCTTTCGGATGAGGGAAGAAAGACATGACCGAAAGCTTCAGTCTCTTCTCTGTGGCAATTTGCTTCGCCGTTTGAATTACGCGCTGATGACCGATATGCACACCGTCAAAAAAGCCTAACGCCATGACCGACGGCTCTTTGCCTTGGCGGGAAGGCGGTTGACAGGAAGTGAGATCCACCGTTTTCAATGGAAATTTCCTCAGGACGAAAGCCTTTGTTCGTTGATGGATGCAAGCTCCCGGTACTTGCCCTGAAAGTAAATAAGCGGTTCTCCCTCATTCAACTGAATATCGGAGACTTCCCCTACAAACAACGTATGATCGCCGACGACATGCTCCGAAACGACACGGCAGGTCAAATGCCCCAAAGCGCCTTTAATGACCGGCATTCGGTCAAACCATTCAAAATCCAACGTACGTCCGTCTTTGATTTGTCCCGCAAACAACATGGAGGTTTCCTGCTGGTCCGCTGCCAGGAAGCTTACGGCATACCGGCCGGATTCCTTGATTTTGTCCAGCATTTTGGCTTTCTCCCCAATCGAGATCAGAACGAGTCTGGGGTTTAGAGAAACGGACAAGAATGCATTCGCTGTCATACCGTGCACTTCTTCCCCCGCGCCCGTCGTGATGACCGTAACTCCTGTTACGAATTTACCCATGGCATTACGAAATGTGCGATCGTCCATGCGTGTTCAACTCCCTTGTCAGTATTGTAATCATCATAGGACAATGCGGGTTCTTATCCTACAACGGTACCGTCGCAACTTGAGATGATTTAATGAACAATCTTCGTACGAATCGTGTTATAGTTCGGATCCCTCTTCCACTTCAACGTCGATGTCCAGCTCGCCCAGAGCAATCAACGAGTGAAGCGCCAAATAGATCTGATACGTCACGTTCGGCCGATTAATGTCCGATTGCAAAATTTCATTGACGCGCTGTAACCGGTAGCGCAAGCCGCTGATGGAGAAATTCATCACCCTGGCCGTTTTATGGACATTGCATCCGTTGTTCAAATAGTGAAATAACGTTTTCGTTAATTCCATGTCTTTATTTTTATCTTCCCGGATTAAATTTCCTAATTTCTTATAAACGAATTTTTCGATCGTATCCGCATTTTTCGCCTGGAACAGCACGCCCTCGATTCCAAGCGAGTCGAAGTGCACGATGTTGGAATTGCGGTTCATGATCTTTAAAGAGGCTACGCTTTCTTCGTGAAGCTGCGTGATATCCTCCATGAGCTGGGCCGTGGAGCTTACTCCTAATTTAAAATCATCGTTTGGATATTTGCGTGACAAGAAATCGGCTATTTTCCGGCATACTTCTTTTTTGAAAACACTGATCTTCGATAAATCGCCTCCGGATAGAAGCATGATAATGATTCCCGATTTTTGTCCGGTGAGCGCATTAATCTGGCGATCCTTGCAGAAGATGGACAGCGAATTAACCACATCGTCAATGACGCTAAGATCTTTGTTCAGCGTCTTCTTGATCGTTTCGGAATGGATGGCTACCATAAAGTGAGGGGGTTTTAAGTCAAATCCGAGATAGTGGGCCCGTCTCATCAATTCTTCCGTACAAATTTGTCTGGCAAGCACATCCTCCAAAAAACTGCCTCTCATCCTCTGCTCGGCGGAAAACCTCGTGTGTTCGTTTAGCATATAGGTGGAACAAGCTAATGCGGCACGTTCCAATATCATCGAATCGACTTCCTGCGGTTGTTCCACATTATATAGAAAGGAGCAATAGCCGGCAATTTTACGCTGGAAAAAGATTGGAGTTACTAAATTATGGCCTGCAGGCGCTTTCATAAGCTCGGTTTTTGTAACGACTTTCAAGTCATGAATTTGACGCTGCTTCGCTTCCTCCTCGGATATCCCCGAGACGGCGAGTATTTTTTGCTGCGTATCTTCAATCATGACCGGAAGACCCGCGGTTTGAGACAACACGCCCGCGATTGAGGATAAGTCGTTCTCACGCAACACCTCGTTCATTAACCGGGTATGAACCTGATACGATTTATTTAAGTTGTCTCTCTCGATCTTCAGCTTCTCGAACGTTTGATTCAGTTCGTTGATCAGGCTGTTCGGTTCATAATATTTTAAAATATCGTCGACTTCGCCGTTCCACTTCCTGACGGTCTTGCATACCGAATAACAACACTCGTCGCCCATCGCATGACAGCCTTGTTCAATGACGATTACTTTCTCCCCGATAATGGTGGAGAGGTATCCGCTGGCATAACCGACTAACGTATGACAAACGGCATGATCGCTTTTACCGAAAAGCTTCAGGTGTTCTTTGGCTTCGTAAGAGTTTCTCCAGATCGCTTCCATATGGATCGTTTTCTCATCAAAGTCGAAATCGTTTTGCAATATAATGACTTCTTCCAAATGACCGTGTAAAATATGCATCTTGGGTCCGGCGTACAGAGCCTCTTCATTGTTGTCCCAATCCAATTTTTTCATTTTTAAAGCGTCGCTGACCCCGCAATGCCAGCCGTGACGAAGCAGGAATCCTTTCGTTTGTTCAGGACCCAACGTTTCAATCAGTTCTTTGCGCAAGGTGCCTAACGCCGAGGTAGGAATCGTAATCATTTTTTCAAACTGGGAATCTTCCGTCCCGAAAGCAGTTTTGTAAAATTGAGATAACTTTAAATCCGCAGCTTTCATAACTCCGCTCCCTAAGTAAGATTATTAAATCCAGATCATCCAACGTAGCATCAGAAGAGACTGTACACTTATGGCTTGGGAGAGAACTTGCCGCTGCACATCATAACGGCCGGACATGACAAACACGATATGATGTAAGCGCATTCAATATTGATGTCATAAAATTCCGCTTAATCCTATTATACCTAATTATTGAAACTAACAATACAAATATTTGAACCGTTATAGGAACAAAAACCGTATTTTTTTCGTACGAATCGTACGAAAAAAGCAGGCAAGCCAAAAAGCATTACCTATTTCAGCCTGGCAGCGCTGAGATCTGTAATGCTCTTTAGCATGAATCGGACGATTAGCCTATATTGGCAGCCTTTTTATGATCGATAACCGGGGTGCCGTACATAAAGAATTCTTGAGGCAGCGGAGAACCATACCAGATGATGCCTTTCTCAAGATCCTCTTCCTTCCAGGTAACCGGCTTCCAGGCCGGATCAAAAATCAAATACCCTGCATCTCCAAACAACTCGACGCGGTTGCCTCCCGGCTCGAATACGTACAAGAAGTTGGCTTGGCTAATCCCATGCTTGCCTGGGCCTGCGTCAAATTTAATACCGTTCTCTGTGAAAATATCGGAAATGTCCGACAGGTGCTGCGGATATCCATACCAGTAGCAAATGTGATGCATGCGGGCCTTCCCGCCCAGCGGATCGCCCATCATCGCAATCTCATGAACGAGCGGACTTACGCTAAGCCATGCCGCTGCATCCGTTCCATTATTTAATCTAACGTGCTCACGCAGATTAAAGCCAAGCTGATTCATCATAAAGTCGACATTGGGCTTCATTTCGCTTGCCATCAAGTTTACATGATCCAGTCGGCGAACCGGAACTCCGCGCGTCGGACGCTTCTGCGGACGGTTCAACAAGGGGGTCTTCTTCTCTTCCGGCGCCTGGTAGTATTCGACCTCCCACAGCAGTTCCATCTTATGTCCGTCCGGGGTCGTGAACTGATACGCAGCCCCGTGACCGTCTTCGTCGTCAAACCATCCTTTGCCAAGACCGGTCTCCTTCACGGCGTTGACACGACGTTCCAGAGCCTGCTTGGAAGACGTACGCCAAGCGACGTGACCCAATCCCGCTTCCTTCGCTTCCGTCACCTTCAGTGTATGGTGGTAGAAATCTTCATACCCTCTCAGATATACGGACTGTCCTCTTCTGCCGGTCTCCTCCATGCCTAACAGCTCTTTAAAAAACCACAACGTTTCATCCGGTTTCGGGGAATAAATCTCTACGTGTGCAAGCTGAGCCACATCAAAAATCGGTTCTTTTTCCATTTTGATACCCTCCCTGATTTTTTCTTTGTCGTATTGAGGATTTCGCTAACTTCCTTAACATTAGGATTGAACCACGTGGAATGCGTCCGGCACACCACCCCCTTATCGCGGAAGGTCATTACCGCTTCTTACCATACCGGGTCGCCCGGCATACCGAACATCGTCCGTCCGTAAGCGGCCATGGAATCCTCGTACAATTGGTTCGGGTGAGATGCCGCCGCGATAAGATCCCGCACAACCAATTCCACTGGGTCTCCTTTAAAGATGGAAGTGCCGCCAAGCGTTAACAGCGCTTTCAAAGCAAGTTCGGCCGAAGATCTCGCAACATAACCCCGCATGGCGAACAACCGCTCACGTTCCTCGTCGCTTACGGCGATTTTACCTTCCTGCTGCCATTCATTCAGCTGGTCGACATAACAGTTAACGACGCCTTCCAACGCATGAAGCTGTATTTTCATCTCGGCCATCACGCGCTGGCTGCTGGCAGCTTCCTTTTCCTTGGCCCCCATTTTGAACACGCGGACGCGTTTCTCCGTGCGCTCCTGGAACAACGACACGATTTTATCGACGCCACCCAATACGACCGGAAGAAAACCTAGCAGGAAGAGGGGCATGAACGGCATGCGGTAAACGGGATCGTTCGGGTCGTAGTCTTTTCCCGCAGGCAGCCCCGTGGCCAGCGCGCGACCTGCAGGGAAGACCCGATGCAGCGGCACAAAGGCGCCGTCTACGACTACCCCGTTGCTTCCCGAAGCGCGAAGTCCGATCGTATCCCAGTTTTCCACGATCTTGAAGTCGGACTTCGGCACCGCCATCAAGCAATATTCAGGGCCTTGACCGTCCGGCAGCTCCACGAGAGCGCCAAGCCCGACCCAATCGCTCCACAGAACTCCGCTGCAGAAATTCCAATGCCCGTAGAGACGATAACCGTCCCCCTCCTTCTCCACACGGCCGATCGGAGCGACAACGTCGGCGAGCAGTCCGCCCTTCTTGAATATTTCGTCGCTGCCCTTCGTTGGCAGATAAGCCACCCACAATTCGTGCATGGAGTAGAAATAGACGAGCCAACCGGCAGCTACGCTGTGCCTTGCCACCGTGCGGACGATGTCAACGTACGTCCCCAAGTCTACCTGCAGTCCGCCGTATTTTTTGGGACGCATCAGCTTGTGGAACCCGGCCTCCTCGATGGCTTGGGCCACTCGTTCGGAGAATCGTGCATTCTTATCGGCTTCTACGGCCTCGGCTTCGGCAAGCTTGCCGATCGCTTCCGCTCTGGCAAGCAGATCTTCAATCTCCGAATGCGCTTCTGGCTTGAGCTTGTTAATTGCCATTTTCACATGCCTCCTTTAGTTAAACGCTTTCATTTTGTTGGGATTCAACCCGCTACCGCTCTTCCCCCATCACTCCTTGGTTTTTCTTATGAACTAATCATAAACAATTTTCGATTTACAATATGCAGACAATTATGCGGATTCAAGAGTCAATTTTCCGCTGTATTCATATGAATCGTATGAAACGAAAAACCCGAGCGACATTCATCGCTCGGGTCATCTTCAAGGACTTTTTTGTTTTCGGCTAGGTCAGATGAGTGTTCTTTTTTATTTGAAGGGAGGATTGGATGGACTCTTTGCGAAGCAGCTCATGTACCGTATGGGCATCGGCAACAAAAAATAAATCGCACTTTATCAGGTTGCACAGCGCCTTTTGGGCTGCTTCCAAAGCTGTCTGTTCACATTGTAAGAGATAATAGCAGATGCTGTAACAGTCAGTTTCATGCTTTTTTAAAGTGGATAAGCGTTCCATAGTTTCCAAGTGAACTCATCCCTCGCGTTTACTTTTGAAGCATGCGAACTTCAACTTTTTTGCTTATCCCCTATTTTAAAGCGTTTTTCCTTGTTGGATAGTACTATATTGTTCTAGTACCCTGGAGAGACGGTCTGCCGCAGTAAATTTTGTATATACTCATTGCAATTCGCACAGCTTATATAGATAAAGGAGGGATTCGCTTGGTGTTTATTTTGGGGCTGTATCTCATAAATACACTCTTGATGTTAATCGTTGCGGTACGCGAAGCACGCAAGCCGGCCAAGGCTTTGTTCTGGCTAACCATCAGTCTTATTATACCTGTCATCGGATTTGGACTGTATCTCTGCACATCCAATCCTGTGCGTATACGTGGAGAAAGACTGACCTCTCCGCATAATGAGACGGACACGCTGCCTGGTTCATTTAGCCGCTCAGCCTCGGCTATCGCCCATGCTTTACGCCATTTGACCGTGCATGGGCTTCGGACCGGCCGTGTTCAGGTGCTGATTAACGGCATCGAAACCTATGAGAAACTTATCGAATCCTTACAGAACGTACAAAGAACAATTGATATCGAGTATTTCATATACCGCGATGATCAGATAGGCAGGCGCATCACCGACCTGCTGATCGAACGGTCCGCAGCCGGCGTGCGGGTCCGCTTTATTCGAGACGGTTGGGGAAGCCGGAAATTTCCGCGGGCTCAAATCCTTCGAATGATGGATGCGGGGATTGAGTGCCGCACGTTTTTTCCAATGCGCTTCCCATGGGTACTGTCCAATTGGAATTACCGGGATCATTGCAAGATCGTTGTCATTGACGGAGCGGAAGCCTATACAGGCGGTATCAATGTCGGGTATGAGTATACCGGGTTGAAACCAAACGTAGGGTTCTGGCGCGACACCCATCTGTTCATCGCAGGTGAGGCTGCCGTGGACTTACTGGCCGTTTTCGATTCCCACTGGGGGATCGCTTCTCCGGAACAGAGCCGGACGAAGACACGTTCGAACGCCAACATTGCGCCTACACGTAAGCCCATTCAGCAGCCAAGTCCATTTTCGAAAAATATCGACCCTTCCGGCAGGGCCGCAATTTCCGGCTGGTTGACCGAATGGAGCGTCGAACCGGGCACCACAGCTGGCAGCGGTACTGACACCGGTCAGCAGAAAGAAGCGCTGCATGAAGCTTACGTGCAGACGCTGGAAGGCAACCCCGGAATTCCTACTCCAGTTATCCGGGAAGCGTACTTCATTTGTCTGACCCAAGCGGACCGGACACTTGATATCACAACCCCCTATTTTGTGCCCGATGCAGATATTATGATGGCCATCAAGACAGCCGCGGCGCGTGGAGTACGGGTAAGAATGCTGGTTCCCCGCCAATCGGATCAAAAAATCGTTGATCTAGCAAGCCTCACTTACTACGGAGAATTGTTGGAAGCCGGGGTTCATATTTACCAATACGACAAAGGGATGCTGCACGCGAAGGTGATGATCATCGATGGCGAAATTGCCGAAGTCGGCGCCGCCAATTATGATCTGAGAAGTTTCCGCCTTGATTACGAGGTATGCGAAATCTTGTACAGTGTCGGCGTGGCGCGTGAACTTACCGAGCAATTCGAGCGCGATCTCCTTGATTCCGTACAGCTGCGCATCGAAGATTTGGTTCAGCGTTCCCTTCCGCGCCGAACGCTGGAGCAAGCGGCGCGCCTGCTTGCTCCGCTGCTGTAGCCTGCAGGACAGACATGGATTGGTTTGCCGCACAAGGTCAACTGGCATACACGCGAATATGCTTCATAAACTAATAAAATAAATGATGACCCTCATTTTTTTATTATAATACAAAGGAGCATGTTTGATGGATAGACTTCCTCCGGATCATGCAGCGCCGCTGCATATACCGCAGCCCATAAGGGATGACGGTGCAGGCGCAACCGATACCGGTCCGCGTGACGTCATGCGGGATCTTGAGAATCCCGATATGTTGGTTCCACCGGCTACTGACTCCGGTACGGTCCCCAATCTGAAGTTTTCATTCTCCGACACCCATATGCGCTTAGAGCACGGCGGCTGGGCGCGGGAGGTGACGGTAAGAGAGCTGCCGGTCGCGACTACGCTTTCCGGTGTGAATATGCGGCTGACGCCGGGCGGCGTACGGGAGTTACACTGGCACAAACAAGCGGAGTGGGCTTTCATGATCAGCGGCCGGGCGCGCATTACTGCAGTTGATCAGGACGGGCGAAACTTTATCGATGATATGGGCGTAGGCGACCTGTGGTATTTTCCACCCGGCATCCCGCATTCGATTCAAGGCTTGGAGGAAGGCTGCGAGTTTCTGCTGGTCTTCGACGACGGCCGTTTTTCCGAGAATGATACCTTCACCATCTCCGACTGGTTCGCTCACACGCCGAAGGACGTACTGGCTGCGAACTTCGGCGTGCCGGAAAGCGCCTTTTCCCATATCCCGTCGAAGCAGCGATATTTGTTTCAGAGCAAGGTGCCCGGTGCGCTTGAAACCCAAAAGGTCGCGGATCCGTACGGCACTGTGCCGAAAAGCTTCAAACACCGGCTGCTCGCTCAGGAACCGATTCGCACTCCCGGCGGTACGGTGCGTATCGTAGATTCCTCCAACTTCCCCATCTCGATTACCATTGCCGGAGCGCTGGTGGAAATCGAGCCGGGCGGGATGCGAGAGATGCACTGGCACCCGAACAACGACGAATGGCAATATTATCTATCGGGCAAGGGACGAATGACGGTATTCGCGGCCGACGGCACGGCCCGCACCTTCAACTACAGAGCCGGAGACGTCGGCTACGTGCCGTTTGCCTGCGGGCATTACATTCAAAATACCGGCGACCGGACGCTCTGGTTTCTAGAGATGTTCAAGAGCGACCGCTTCGCCGATATTTCCTTGAACCAGTGGATGGCGCTAACCCCGCACGAGCTTGTACAGGATACCTTGCATGTTGGACCTGAATTCATGGAGGTGCTGCGCAAAGAAAAATGGCCTGTTGTCAAGTACATGAACAGCTCCAACTAACGCCAAGAACCGTACCCCGATATAGAGGGTACGGTTCTTTAGGCGTGGGAAGGACGTCTTTACGCCCGCGAAATGTATTGACCTTCGCGAGTATCGATCAGCAGCACATCGCCTTCATTAATGAAGAGCGGCACTTGAACGTTGAGGCCGGTTTCGACTTTGGCGTTTTTGGTCGCGCCTTGCGCAGTGTTGCCTTTGATGCCCGGCTCGGTTTCGACGACTTTCAGCTCGACGCTGTTCGGCAGGTTGATCCCCAGGATCTCGCCTTGATAGCTCAAGATGTTGATCATCATGTTTTCTTTAAGGAAATTCAATTCCCATTCGATTTGCTTTTGATCGAGGTTGATTTGGTCGAACGTTTCCGTGTCCATGAACGTATGCTCTTTACCGCTCGCATACAGGTACTGCATCTGGCGGTTCTCAATATGAGCGCGGCTAACGTTCTCGCCGGCGCGGAATGTACGCTCGACGGTGTTGCCGTTGCGCAGGTTTTTCAGCTTGGAACGGACGAAGGCCGCGCCTTTACCCGGTTTTACGTGCTGGAAATCGATAACCGTGAACAAATCGTGGTCCACTTCAATGGTTAAGCCTGTTTTAAAATCGTTAACTGAAATCACTTTAAAAAACCTCCCTAAAAATGTGAGCAGACGGCGTACCGCCGCTACCAGGTGTAAGCTTTATGGAATCACAATCAAGTCTTTGCTTGATTGCGTCAACCTGCGGTTACCGTTCTCTGTAATGACGATGTCGTCTTCAATGCGTACTCCGCCGAAGCCGGGTAAATAAATGCCAGGCTCGACCGTTACAACCATCCCCGGCTCCAGCACGATATCTCCCTGTACGGAGAGCCGCGGCGCTTCGTGAATTTCCATCCCGAGCCCGTGGCCGGTGCCGTGTCCGAAGAAATCGCCGTAGCCGTGCCGCTTGATGACGTCGCGGGCGACGGCATCCGCTTCCCGTCCGGTCATGCCCGGACGAATGCGGCTCAACGCTTCAAGCTGCGCTTCCAGCACAATACCGTAGATCTCACGGTGCTTGTCCGCAGGCTTACCTAGTACGACGGTACGCGTAATGTCGGAGCAATATCCTTGATAGTACGCGCCGAAATCGAGCTTGACAAATTCGTCGGTGCCGATGACCCGGTCGCTTGCTTTACCGTGCGGCAGTGCGGAACGTTCGCCCGATGCGACGATCGTTTCGAACGAAGTCGAAGCCGCTCCGTGCTTGCGTACGAACATCTCGATCTCGAGCGCGATGTCCTTCTCCTTCAACCCCGGCTTCAATAAGCCTAAGATATGGGAGAACGTGCGATCCGCCAGATCAGCCGCCGCTTGCATAATTGCGATTTCCGTGTCGTCCTTGATCAAGCGCAGCGTTTCGACGAGCTTATCCGTAGGAACCAGGTCGATGCCGTTCAGTGCTTTGCCGTACGAAACGTAGGAGGCGTAAGTCAGATCCTGCTGCTCGAACCCGAGCTTGCGGAGCCCTGCGCCCGTCAATATGTCCAGAATCGTTACCATCGGGTTCGGAGCGTGCTCCACCACTTCGTAGCCTATCGCTTGCTGCGGGGCCTGCGTCATGTAACGGAAATCCGTTAACAGCACCGCCCGCTGGCCTGTGATCAGCACATAGCCGGCCGATCCGGTAAACCCGGTCATGTACATCCGGTTCGTGGCGTTCGTAATCAGCAAAGCTTGCAGCCCTTGCTGTTCCATGATCGACCGAAGCCGGTTTATTCGCTGCTGCTGCATCGTTATCCCTCCGAACGTTCAAAATGTAGAACGAGCGCTCGCAAGCCGAGCTCGTAGCTGTCCGCGCCAAAACCGGCGATCTGTCCGAGAGCGACCGGAGCCAGCACCGAAACGTGTCGAAACGATTCCCTTTTATGAATATTCGAGAGATGAACCTCAACGGTCGGAATCGCTACCGTACTGATCGCATCGCGCAGCGCGTAGCTATAATGGGTGAAAGCGCCCGGATTAATAAGAATGCCATCCTTCGTGCCGTAAGCGCTATGTATGCGGTCGATCAATTCGCCTTCGTGGTTCGATTGGAAGCTCTCAAGTCCGACACCTAAAGCACCGGCCACTTTGCCCAGCTTCTCTACGATTGTTTGCAGCGTTAGCGTTCCGTAAACACCCGGCTCACGAACACCGAGCATGTTCAAATTCGGCCCGTTCAACAACAAGATTTGTTTCACCGAATGTCCTCCTTACCGTGAAAAACAGCACAACCTTTGCTATTTTACCATATGTTTCATCGGTTTGAGAACTTTTTTTTACACAGCCTCCGGCGTTCCCGGCTTTTTACGGTAGGGCTCGCGGCTTCGCTCATCCGTAAATTCGAAGGAAATCGAGTATCCGATGAACAATCCCCAAATCAAGAACAGGCAAGCGTCGGTCAAGATCGTATTCAAATCCATACGGATCATCCACGGCATCATTCCCGTAACCGGTCCGATGAACATAAAGATGGCCGCCCACCATGCGCCGCCGTAAAAGAGACCAAACCAGGAGCCTCGTGCTTTTGCCAGAATGAGGGCATACAATAAAGCGGCGGCGACGGACATCACAATAAAGGCGCCCCAACCGAGTAAATATCCCGGCCAGGAGGACAGAAAGGAATGCAAGAAAAACGGCTCCAATAAAAATCCGGGCGACAGCGAGGTGAAATGAAAATAATGTTCAATGATTTTCAATCCGCCCCAGATCAGGCCGGCAAATAACCCGATATAGAACGCGAACGTCCATTTATTTGTCTTGGCTTGTTCATGACGTTGTTGCTGCTGCATAAGCTTCGTCCCTCCTCCATTTCCGATCATGCCTAGTATGACCAAAACTGCGGCCGATAAACAAGTAGCATTATGCGCGCCGATTCGTTACAATAAATACACGGTATCCTCATCGCTAACCATTCATTCCAAAAAGTAGGTGCATCGTTGTGTCGAACAATCAGCAACAAGCGATATACGGCGGACAAGCCGTCATTGAAGGTGTCATGTTTGCCGGTCAGAAGGTCCATGTGACCGCCGTTAGACGTAAAGACCAGACCATTCAGTATTTGGAAGTGCCGAAAAAAGAAATACCCTGGGTGCAAACGCTCAAAAAAATCCCTTTTATCCGCGGTATCGTCGGGATCGTGGAAGCGAGCGCGAAGGGCGCCCAGCATTTGAATTTTGCCGCTGAAGTGTTTGCGGAAGAGGATAACGACGCGAAGCAAGAAAAGAAAGAATCCGTCGCGGCCAAAATATCGATGTACCTCGGCGTCGCATTCATCGGAATCTTATCGTTCTTGTTCGGAAAATTCGTCTTTACCCTCGTTCCCACGGCGGTCGAGCAAGTGGTATTCGGAAACATGTTCGAGAATCAAATCGGCCACAATTTAATTGAAGGCTTAATCAAAATCGTTCTGCTCGTCGGCTATATTTACGCCATATCGCTCACCCCGATGATCAAACGATTGTTCCAATACCATGGCGCCGAGCATAAGGTGATCAGCGCTTATGAAGCCGGCGTCGAGCTGACCGTGAAGAACGTGCAGCAGTTCAATACGCTGCATTATCGCTGCGGCAGCAGCTTTATCGTCTTCACGGTGCTGATTGGCGTTGTGATCTACTCGTTCTTCGAATATAACTCGTTCATCGAACGTATCGTGCAGCGGATCGTGCTGCTGCCGGTCGTTATCGGCGTTTCGTATGAAGCGCTGCGGTTTACGAACAACTTAAGAGAAGTGCCTGTGCTTCGCTATCTCGGGTATCCGGGGCTATGGCTGCAGCTGCTGACTACGAAAGAACCTGACGATTCGCAGGTGGAAGTGTCCATCGCTTCCTTCAACCGCATGCGGGAAATCGACCGGCAGATGCAAAATCAATAACTTCGATTCTGTAAAGGGGGCTCCTCACATGAGAAATCGAAATAACACGATAGCTTACATTCTCTTCGGCTTGCTAGCGATCGGCATCTTGGCCACCGTATTTTCTAATCCGGGAGCCGTGCTGCTGCCTGTACTCGTATTCGGCGTTATCTTCTTCCTGTATAGATATCCGCCGAATACCTGGAAACGGCCGAATCGCTCGGCGCCGACCGGTCGATTCCAGCGGGGCAAACGAAAGAAAGCCAACTTCCGCGTCATTCCCGGCAGTAAGGACAGCAACGACGACGAACCTCCGAAATATCATTAATAAGAACAGCCGGCCTTGAGGGCTGGCTGTTCTCATTTTACGTTAAACTTTTCTTCTGAGGGGGCTCTTCCGGCTTGGGCGTGACCCGGCACACATGCGTCAAGTAATGATGCTTATAATCGGTAAACTTCCACTTCCCGAAGAAAGCCATCGTCGATTTCATCCCTGATTCGAACAGCTCCACGCTTTGCTCGGGCGTCAAATCGAAATCGGTGACACCAATGCCATGCGTCGGAATTTTGACGGAACGAAAGCGGTTATGCTCTTGAATGTAATAGTCGTCATGCGCATCCAGCATCGTCGAGAATAACGCCCGCAGCATCGAGACGGGACCGAAAATCGTATTGGGCTTTCCCGTGCCGCGGCCTACCAGCTGAAATCCGATCGTCGGCGTGTGACTATCCACCTTCGTTGGGTCGTCGTTGTCGAACAACCATAACGGAAAGTTGCTAAGCAGTCCGCCGTCGACGATGTAAACGAATTGATCCGCAAACTTCTCTCCTCGCTTGCGAGGCAAGTTTGTTTTCTTGCGGATCACAACGGGATCGAAGAAATAAGGGATACTCGTACTCATCCGCACCGCTTTCGCGATGAGAAACCGCTTCGGATCGACCCCATACTGCGCAATGTCGTCCGGCAGTACGAGCAGCTTCCGCCCGGATATATCCGAAGCGACAATCCGCAATTGATTCGATTTCAGATCGCCGAACGTCCGAATACCCTTGGCCAGCAGCAGCTGATAAATCCAATGCTCCAGCGCTTCGCCGGAGTACAGTCCTTTTTTGAGAAAAAGTCTGGATAAAGGCCCGATCACTTTGGTATTGAATATAGGTGCGCGCTGCAAAAACTCCGTAAACGGCGTTCCTTCAATAATAGTTCTCATTTCATCCGCCCGATAACCGGCCGCAACCAGCGAAGCGACGATGGCTCCCGAGGAAGTCCCCGCCACCTGGTGAATGCCATAGCCTAGCCGCTCGATGGCTGATACGGCACCGGCCAACGCAATACCTTTGACGCCTCCGCCCTGGAAAACCGCATTGATGTTCACACCGGCATCCCCTCTTCCCATTAAGCGCTACCGTGGGTCTCACAGTCTATGTATGAGGGAAAGGATTGTACATATGCTCTTTTTGTTGCGAAAATACAAAAAAGCTTAAACCCGAAGGCCTAAGCTTCTAAAATGATGACGAACAGGCAGATGCCCGAGTTACGATTCTTCCAACTCCGTCTTCAGCTTGATCAAATCTTCGCCGCGCGAAGTGTCCCGCCTGAAATATTCCACGAGCGCCTCGATGCACGTAATCGAATCCCAGCTTAAATGGTGCTCGATCCCTTCCACATCTTTATATATGTTATCCTCCGAAACGCCGATTGTCGTCAAAAATTGCTCGAGCAGCTGATGGCGGTCGACAAGCCGTTTACCGACCTTCTGTCCCTTGGTCGTCAGAACCAACCCGCGGTATTTCTCATAAATCAAGTAGTTATCTTTATCCAGCTTCTGAATCATCTTTGTTACTGAAGATGGATGAACTTCGAGACCTTCGGCAATGTCAGACACGCGCGCGTAGCCTTTCTCATCGATCAATTTGTATATTTTCTCCAAATAATCTTCCATACTCGGCGTTGCCATGCGCGTTCCTCCTGTATTCCCATGACGAGATGTGACCCATCAAATTACCACGAGTCGAAAAGCTGAACCTGATGCAATCTAACAAGGTCGAATTAGCGTTACTAACTATATCATAAGCTTAATGCCATAGGCAAGTCTACTACTCCAAAGGAGGAAATGTATGTCGACCGAGCTGCTCGCCCCTCCGATCCGGCAAACGCAAGTATTCGTGCCGGAACTCGTTTATTTCGAGCCGGATGCGCTGGAGTACCCGAAGGGGCAACGTATCCATCAATGGGCAACGCGCGAAGGCTTGCCGATTCGGATGACGACGTCGCACAACCGGATTACGAATTTACCCGGCGACAGCGAACTCGAGAAGTATCGGATCGCCAAGCGGACGCTCGTGGTCGGGATCCGCAAGACACTGAAGTTTGACACTTCCAAGCCTTCCGCCGAGTACGCCATACCGGTGGCTACCGGCTGTATGGCCCATTGCCATTACTGTTATTTGCAAACGACGCTCGGAGCGAAGCCTTATATTCGCGTCTATGTTAATACTGATGATATTTTGGCGCAAGCCCAAACATACATCGAAGAGCGGGCTCCTGAAATCACCCGTTTCGAAGCGGCCTGTACGTCCGATCCCGTCGGCCTGGAGCATATTTCCGGATCGCTCAAGGAATATATCGAGTTTATGGGGAAACAGCCGCTAGGACGTCTGCGCTTCGTGACGAAGTTTCACCACGTCGAACCGCTGCTCGATGCCAAGCACAACGGCCATACGCGTTTCCGCTTCAGCGTGAATGCCGACTATGTGATCAAAAACTTTGAGCCGGCCACGTCCAGCTTCCACGAGCGGATTGCCGCAGCCTCCAAAGTGGCGAGGGCCGGCTATCCGCTCGGGTTCATCATTGCCCCCATCATTTGGCACGAAGGGTGGGAGGAAGGGTACGCCGAGCTGCTGCACCAACTAAAAGAGGCGCTCCCCCGGGAAGCGACCTCGAATTTAACCTTTGAGCTGATTCAGCACCGGTTCACGAAAACCGCCAAAACGGTCATCGAACGTCGCTATCCGAAGACGAAGCTGGAAATGGACGAAGCGAAGCGTAAATACAAATGGGGCCGCTGGGGCCAAGGCAAGTACGTATATCCGGACGAACAGGCTAATGCGCTGCGCGAGTTTATTACGGAACGTATCTTTACTCATTTTCCCGAGTCGAAGATCGATTATTTCACCTGAACGCGGGAGCGGAAATTAGCCGATCCAAGCGGGCGTTATGCGCTGCAGCCAGATCGTGATACGCGTCATTTGATCGGTATAGAGCAGTACGGAAATGATCAGCATCACGCTGCCTCCGACTTTCATCATGACCGCGGAATATTTGAGTATCCACTTCGTCGAGCCGATGAAAAAAGCAAGGACGATAAACGGAATGGCAAAGCCAAGCGAATAGGCGGTGATGAGCGGCAGCCACGAATTCGGCTCGCTGGCGGCCAGCACCAGCATCGCCGACAAAATCGGTCCGATACAAGGCGACCATCCGGCTGCGAAGCCTATGCCGATCAATAGCGATCCGAGGTAACCGGCCGGTTTCGTCTTGATTTGCAGCTTGCGCTCCCTCATCAGCCATTGCGGACGGAAAATGCCAAGCAAGAACAGTCCCATGACGAAGATGAAGATGGCCGACAACTGCCGGAGTAAATCGCGGTTATCGAAGAAAGCCGTCGCCACGGCGTTCGCTCCAAGCCCCAGGCTGTAAAAGATAACGGAAAAACCGACGACAAAGCTGAGCGTATGCGTAACCAGCTTAAACCGGATCTCGCTGGACTTTTGACCGTCCTTCAGCTGACCGACGGAAACGCCGGTAATGTAAGATAAGAACGAAGGATACAGCGGCAGCACACAGGGAGAGATGAAGGAGATCAGCCCGGCCCAAAGCGCGATCCATACATTCAGTTCCACGATATTTGTCTCCTTTCTACGAGCGCAATCCCCGTTTGACGAATAAAATGCCGATGAGCAGCGCAATCAATACGAGCACGACCGATGCACCCGGCGCCAAGTCCCACAAGCCTGCGCTAATCAATCCGATCAATACCGCCGCTTCCGCGAACAATATCGACCAAAAAATCGAACGCTTAAAGCTGCGGGCCACAAGCAGGCTGCAAGCGACCGGAATCGTCAGCAGCGACGAAACAAGCAGCGCGCCGACGATTTTGATCGACACGCTGATGACAAGCGCGGTAAGCATCGTAATCATGATGTTATAAAAGCGCAGCGGCAGTCCGCTGACTCCGGCAGCGTCCTCGTCGAAAAACAGCAGGAACATCTCTTTATAATTGATGGCTACAAAAGCAATCACGATGACTGCGACGCCGCCAACGACCCACAGATCGGTGTTGTCCAGCGTATAGATGCTGCCGAAGAAGTAACTCATCACATTAATATTAAACCCTTTGCCCAGCGTAAACAGCATCGTCGCCAGCGCCACGCCGCCGGACATAATAATCGCGATGGACAGCTCCGCATAGGTCTTGTACGCTTTGCGCAGACGTTCGATCGCGAATGAAGCGATTAGTGCGAACAACAGGCCTACCCCGATCGGGTATACATTGATCAGAAAACCGAGCGCCACGCCCGCAATGGACACGTGAGCCAGCGTATCTCCGATCATCGAGAGACGGCGCAGCACTAGAAATACGCCCATCAACGGGGCGACCAGGCCTATCAGCAAGCCGCCCAGCAGGGCACGTTGAAAAAAGTATTCGGTAAATATGTCCAAGTTGCTCTCTCCTATTTCCCGCTTTCGAACCGGTGGCATAGCCTTCCGGACAAAGCTACGTCAATACTTCCACCGTTTCGCGAAGCTGGTGCATGGAATGGACCAGATCGGTCTCCCCGCAGTTCTCGGGCGCATGCGTATGTTTCACATAAAAGGATAATCCGCCGCGCCGCTGCTTCGGCTCCGAGCCGATATACGACTGAAGCATATCCATGTCGTGGGACACCATGATGAACGTAATGTGGTGATGCTCATGCATATGCCGGATCATACGGAAGAAGGCCCCCTGCGTCTCGGCGTCGATGCCGACCGTCGGCTCGTCCAGAATGAGCAGCTCCGGGTTATTGACGAGCGCTCTGGCGAGAAACACCCGCTGCTGCTGGCCTCCGGACAGCTGGCCGATGCGTCGGTCGGCTAAATCCTCAATGCGCATCGCATACAGCGCATCGTCGCATTTGCTCCGCTGGGCTGCGGTTAAACGGCGGAACATGCTTTTCTTGTTAAACAAGCCGGATGTGACCACTTCCCTCACGGTTGCCGGGAACAGCGGGTTAAGCGCATTCTTCTGCGGCACGTAACCGATCCGCTCCCAGTCGCGAAACGAACCGACCGGTTCGCCGAATAGCCTGATTTCGCCGCGGGTCGGCTTCAGCAAGCCGACGATCATTTTCAGCAGCGTCGTCTTGCCTGCGCCGTTCGAGCCGACCAGCCCGACGAAATCGCGTTCAAGCACGGAAAAGCTGAGCCCGTCGATGACGGTTTTGTTCTCATAAGAAAAAAAGATGTCATCGATCGTGACGATCTGTTGATGACATCCGGAACGAGCATTCGTATCCATAAGCAAAGCTCCTTAAGCGGAAGGTCTCCCCTCTATTGTAATGCTTTTATTAAATTATTCAAATTGTTTTCCATAATGGACAAATAATCGGCTCCCTGCTTCGCCTGTTCTTCGGTCAGCCCCTCGAGGGGATTGAGCACCAGCGTTTCAACCCCGGCGTCTTTGGCAAGCGTCTTGGCCAGTTTATCGGACACAAGCTCCTCGAAGAAAATGTATTTCACTTGATTGTCTTTCACGAACTGCATCATTTGCTGGATGTCCTTGGACGTCGGTTCGGCGTCCGGCGACAGCCCCATAAGCGCCTTCTGCGTAAGTCCGTACTCTTTGGCCAAATAGCCGAAGGAATGGTGCGTAACGACGATTTCCTTCTTGGGCAGCTGGGCGAGCTGGGTTTTGTATTTATTGTGAAGCTCGTCAAGCTGGTCAGCGAATCGCTTGAAATTAGCTTCGTAGTCGGCTTGATGCGCGCTATCGACCTTCACCAGCGCCTCCTTGATGTTCAGCGCGATCTGTTTGGCGTTGACCGGCGACAGCCAGACGTGAGGATCGGTCGAGCCGTGAGCGTGTTCGTCTTTCGCCTGCTCGTCTTTCGCATGCTCGTCTTCGTGGCCGTGCTCCTCTTCCTCGGTACCGGGCAGCAGCTGGATGCCCTGGCTCGTCTCGACGACTGTTACCCTGGAGTCCTTCTTCATACTGTCAAGCGTATCGTGGACCCAGCCTTCGAAGCCTGCGCCTAAATATAAGAACAGGTCGGAGCTGGACAAATTTTGCATATCGCGGCTCTTCGGCGACCAATCGTGCGGCTCGACGCCCGCAGGCACCAGATTGATGACGTTGACATGCTCGCCGCCTATTTTGCTTGCGAAATCATAGAGCGGATAAAAGCTCGTGACGATGTTCATTTTGCCGTCAACAAGCTTGGGCTGCGGTGAACCGCATGCGGCCGTCAGCATGGAAAAGAGCAGAATCAATGTCAGGGGAATAAGGAATGACCGGGTCCGTACGTACTGGAACATGAATAATATACCTCCGCCATGTAAATCGTAATATTTTTTATTAACTATGGTGATTATACGACCCGCTTCCCCGGATGTCAACGCTAAATGTAGATTTTACGAACAAGAAAAAAAAGACCCTCTACCTGCGCAATTATTCATGCGTTTGGCAGAGGGTTCATACTTATTTGACGATGGCACCGTTCGGCAGATCCTCCGCAACGGTCGCCAGGGTAAGCTGGTCGCCATGAGAGGCAGCCAAAATCATGCCTTGCGATAGTTCGCCGCGCAGCTTAACCGGCTTCAGGTTGACAACGCAGATGACTTTGCGGCCAACCATTTGTTCGGGCGTGTAAAATTTGGCGATGCCGGAGACGACCTGACGCTGCTCATAGCCAAGGTCGAGCTGCAGCTTCAGCAGCTTGTCGGCTTTCTTCACCGGCTCGGCGGCGATGACTTGAGCGACGCGGAGCTCGACCTTGAAGAAATCGTCGATCTCGATTTCGGGAGTCTTCTCCGCATCGTCCGGTCCGGGCGCGGCGGGTTCAGGCTGCGCCGCCGTTTCGGCCGGTGCTGCGGCTTTGCCCCCGCCCATCGACTCGGCGATGAAGGCGATTTCCTTGTCCGCCTCCAGACGCGGGAACATCACTTCGCCTTTGTGGACGCGCGTGCCGGACGGCAGCGTGCCGAAGGCGTGGACGGTATCCCAGGCCGTGAGCGCCCCCTCCTCGATACCGAGCTGCTGCCACATTTTACGAGGCGTCTGGGTCAGGAACGGCTGCAGCAGCACGGAGGAAATGCGCAAGCTCTCCGCCAGCACGTACAGCACGGAGCCCAGCGTCGGGCGCTTCTCCTCGTCTTTGACAAGGTTCCAGGGCTGCGTCTCGTCGATATATTTATTCGTTCGGCTGATCAGCTGCCAGATGGCGGTGAGCGCTAACGAGAACTCGAGCTTCTCCATCGCCTCCTCCACCTTATGCACCGTTGTTTCAAGCGTATCGAGCAGGCTGGTGTCAAACTCCGTCGCATTCGGAAGGTAAGGCTGCACAACGCCGTTAAAATACTTGTCGATCATGACGACAGTACGGCTGAGCAGGTTGCCCAGATCGTTCGCGAGGTCGAAGTTAATGCGCTCCACGAAGCTTTCCGGCGTGAATGTGCCGTCGGAGCCGAAGGGCACTTCGCGCATCAAGTAATAACGCAGCGCATCGAGACCGTAACGGTCGATCAGGGTCACCGGGTCGACCACGTTGCCTTTGGATTTGGACATTTTGCCGTCCTTCATCAGCAGCCAGCCGTGGCTGAATACTTTTTTCGGGAGCGGCTGGTCCAGCGCCATCAGCATGATCGGCCAAATGATCGTATGGAAGCGGACGATCTCCTTGCTCATCAGGTGCACATCCGCCGGCCAGTAGGTTTGGTAACGGCTATCGTCATCGCTGCCGTAGCCGAGCGCCGTGATGTAGTTCGAGAGCGCATCGATCCACACATAGATGACGTGCTTCGGGTTGCCCGGCACGCGGATTCCCCAGTCGAACGTCGTACGGGAGACGGCCAGGTCTTCGAGACCGGGCTTGATGAAGTTGTTGATCATCTCGTTGCGGCGCGACTCGGGTTGAATGAAATCGGGGTTCGCGTCGTAGAACTCGATTAAGCGGTCCGCATATTTGCTCAAGCGGAAAAAGTAACTTTCTTCCTTCACCCATTCCACCGGGCGCCCACAGTCCGGACAATTGCCGTCTACAAGCTTGTTCTCCAGGAAAAACGATTCACACGGCGTGCAGTACCAGCCTTCGTAATGGCCGAGGTAGATGTCGTCCTGCTCCATCAGCCGGGTAAAAATTTTTTCGACCGCCTGCTTATGGCGCGGTTCGGTCGTGCGGATGAAATCGTCGTACGAAATGTCGAGCTTCTTCCATAGATCCTTAATGCCCGCGACGATATCGTCGACGAACTGCTGGGGCGTTTTGCCCGCTTCCTGGGCTTTGCGTTCGATTTTTTGACCGTGCTCGTCGGTGCCGGTCAAGTACATGACGTTGTACCCGCGCAGACGCTTGTAACGGGCCGTTACGTCGCCTGCGACGGTCGAGTAGGCGTGTCCGATGTGGAGCTTGTCGCTCGGGTAATAGATCGGCGTGGTGAGGTAGAAGCTTTTCGGCTTCGTATTGTCGGTCATGAATAATCGTCCTCCTTCTGGTGATGGGAATTGCGAATGGAAGCTTGGTTTTACCGCAGAACGCGCATCTTGCTTGCGCTATTGGCGTCAGGCAAGAGGCTCTCAAGTGGCGGCGCTGCAGGGCGAAGCGGCCGACCGTGCAACAAAAAGAGCCCTCATCCCTTTGGGACGAGAGCTCGCGCTCACGTGGTACCACCCAACTTCCCCTGCGTCCGGGCATCCATGCCCTCGTAAACTACGAAAGCAGGAGCTTTGCAAGGCTCAGCGGTCTCATTCGACCTTCCGATAACGCCGGAACCGCGATGAAAGCTTACTGTCTGAAGCGCTGACGACCGGCTCACCCTGCGACCCGATTCGCGCTCTTCCTGCAGCTCACCTTCATAATCCTCCGGGACCATCTTCCTTCGCATGCGCCAACCGGTTCGCAGCTCCTCCGGCTCTCTGTGTGGCGAAACGTTCGAAGTACTTATCCGTTCACGGGATATTAAGCCAAATATATCGAAAACCAGGGGGTTATGTCAAGGCACATGGTCGATTCCTCCCGGGTGGAACGGGTGGCATTTGCAGATGCGCTTGACGGCGAGCCAGCTTCCCCGGGCCGCGCCGTATTTATCGAGCGCTTGCAGCGCATAGTCGGAGCAGGTTGGATAAAATCGGCAGGTCGGCGGCTTTAACGGCGAAATAAACTTGCGGTAGAACAGAACGCCGCCTCTTAACACTTGCTTCATCGTTCGTTCGCCCCCATCGATTGCACTAACGACTCTCCTCCCCTCATCTTGCCGGATTTGCCGATCTGTGTCAAACGCCCCCTGTTTAATTCGGCACCGGCACGTTTAATAAGTTGAATCCAGACAAAACCGCAAAAATCGCCAAATTCGCCCAGAAAACGATAATCCGATTCGAAACGTATGAACGTACACCTAGCGATCCGCCATTTACTAAAGCTTTGGAAGGTGAAGGACATGAGCAGTTCGAAAGATTTCATGCAAAGTCAATTGAAAAAATGGAAAAGTGCCGCCACCCAGTTCATCTCGGCCGAGGAAAATCAAACGCACGAAGAAGCGACTCTCATCGAGCTTGAGCCCGAGTACGCAGAGAAATGCCGTCAGCTGGCCGAAATTCAGCATACGACCGTTGCGTCCGTTGTACATTATATTTTGGAACAGCACTTTGCGCTGAGAAGCCATGAGCGGGTGTTCCAGGCGAGCCCCCTGCAGCTCGAGAAAAACCCGCTGCTGGCCCTCGACGGTTTGACCGTCAGCAGACAAACAAGCGCTTCGAGGGAGGTAGCGGCCGATGACTTCTTATGAGCAGACGAATCTGTCGCAAGCGGTTTTCCTGGAGCAGTCCGCCTGGATGGCGTTTATGAACCCCGAGGACCCGTATTACTTAAAAGCGCGCTCGCTTTTTTACGACCTCAGCGATTTGGACCGCCCTCTGGCAACGACGAATTACGTCGTGTTCGAAACCCACCAGTGGCTGCGCAATCATTTTGATTACACCGACGCGCAGGTGTTCCTCAATACGGTGGACAAAGCCGTCCAGCAGGGCGTGCTGACCATCATTCCCGGCGGTTCGGAGCTCGAACACGAGTCCAGACGACTGCTGATGGAATACCCGGATTACCGGTTTTCCCTGAATGAAGCGTTAACCGCCGTCGTACTGCTGCATTACCGCATGAAACGGATCTTCACGTTTAATCCGAACTACGCGTTCCTCTCCAGGCTCGATCGCGAAATTAAAGTGATTCCGAGCGTTTGGTAGCGCCTCCGCTTCCAACGCAAACAACCCGACCTTCCTACTGGAATGGTCGGGTTGTTTGTATGCGTAAAGATTATCCCAGGACGACGCGATCGTCGGCGAACTTCGCCCCGCGGATGTTTTCAAACTGCTGAAGCAGCCCTTCAACGGTCAAGCCCTGTTTCTCATGTGCAGGCACATCGAGAATGATGCCGCCCTTGTCCATCATAATGAGACGGTTGCCGAGCCGGATCGCCTGCTCCATGTTGTGCGTGACCATCAGCGTCGTCAGCTTCAACTCCGCCACGATCTGCTCGGTCAGCGATGTGATCAATTCCGCGCGCGACGGGTCGAGCGCGGCCGTATGCTCGTCCAGCAGCAGAATGCGCGGCTCCGTGAACGTTGCCATCAGAAGGCTGAGCGCCTGGCGCTCCCCGCCCGACAACAGCCCGACCTTGGCGTTCAGCCGATCCTCCAGCCCGATGCCGAGACGGCTGAGCTGTTCGCGGTACCACTGGCGTTTGCGCGACGTGACGCCGATCGAGAGGCCCCTCCGCTTGCTCCGCATGGCCGCCATGGCCAAATTTTCCTGAATCGTCATCGTTGGGGCAGTCCCCGCCATCGGGTCCTGAAAGACGCGGCCGATCCAAGCGCTGCGGCGAAATTCCGGCAGCGTGTCGACCTGTTTGCCGTCGATTTGAACTTTACCCGCATCCGGCGCCATCACGCCGGAGATAATGTTCATCAGCGTCGATTTGCCGGCGCCGTTACTGCCGATAACCGTAACGAAATCCCCTTCGGCCAGATGCAGATTGATCCGCGCGAGCGCCACCTTCTCATCCGGTGTGCCCGGGTTGAACAACTTGGATACTTGCTCGATCCGTAACATCAGCGTTTCCCCTCCTGTCTGCCCTTTCTGCGAACGCCCACAACGTTCTCCGCTTCCAGTTCAAGCGCCCGGCGGCGCATAACGGCTTTCTGGCGAAGTGACTTGCGCACCATCGGCAGGGTCAAGGCGCCGATGACGATCAGCGCGGTCATCAGCTTCATATCGGTCGGCTCCAAGCCGACACGCAGCGCCAGCGCCACGATCAACCGGTACACGATCGAGCCTAGAACGACCGCGAGCGTAGCGCGAAAGACGGTTCGGGCGCCAAACAACGCCTCGCCGATAATGACGGAGGCAAGCCCGATCACGATCATCCCGACACCCATTGTAATTTCGGCGAACGCCGAATACTGCGCAATCAGCGCTCCGGACAAGGCGACAAGTCCGTTCGATAAACTGAGGCCGACAATGATCGTGTTGTCCGTGTTCACCCCGAAGCTGCGGATCATCCGCGGATTGTCTCCGGTCGCCCGTAAAGCGAGCCCCAAATCCGTATGCAAAAACCAGTCAAGCGCCAGCTTGACAATCAGAATCGCAAACGGCATCACCCACAGCACCGACAGGTTGGTGATCAGCGTATCCACACCGAGCAGCGGAATATTCGCCTTGCCCATGATCCGCAAGTTGATCGAATATAAAGCGATCATCATCAAGATACCGGAAAGGAGCGCGTTGACCTTTCCCTTCGTGTGCAGCAGGCCGGTGAGCGCGCCCGCCGCCAATCCGCCGACGAATGCGACGAACGTCGAGACGAGCGGCGAAGAGCCGCCCGCAATCATAACGGCCGCTATGGCGGCGCCGGTCGTGAAGCTGCCGTCCACCGTCAAGTCGGGAAAGTCCAAAATCCGGAACGTCAAATAAACGCCCAGCGCCATAATTGCATAAAACAACCCGAGCTCCAGCGAACCTTTTAACGCAAACATTGTACTTGCGAGCATTGCTAATTCCCTCCAGTAAAGCAGGAAGAGTGACCTTCTCTAACCAAGAGAGAGGTCACCCCCCAGCACAAATTCGAATCCTTCGTTCCTGAATCTTATTTCGCTGCGTTCAACAGATTGTTTTTATCCTGCATTTTGGCTTTCATGGAATCGGTGATTTCCACACCCTGCGCCTTAGCCGCAGCGGCATTGATGATCAGGTCGAGCTTGTCCGGATAGCTGACTTTCATATCGCCCGGTTTGGCACCTTTCAAAATTTCGACCGCCATTTTGCCTGCTTGGTATCCGTGATCGTAATATTTAAAGCCGTAGGTCGCGATCGCGCCCTTTTCCACCGTATCGCGGTCGCTGGAGAAGAACGGAATTTTCTTGTCGGTTGCTACTTTGATGATCGATTCAACCCCGCTCACGACCGTATTATCGAGCGTGATGTAGATCGCATCGGCGCGCCCGACGAGCGATTCGGCCGCTTGCTTCACATCGGACGGATTCGCCACCGACGCTTTCACAACTTTAACATTGTGCTTGGCTAAAGCGGCTTCCGCCGTTTTCACCATGAATGCGGCGTTCGGCTCGCCTTCGTTGACGACGACACCGACGGTTTTCACCTTCGGAAACTCGGACGCAATGAAGTCCATCAGCTTCGGTACGGCATCGGGATGCGTATCGGCTGCGCCGGTTACGTTGCCGCCCGGCTTGTCCAGGCTCGTGACGAGCTTCGCGCTAAGCGGATCGGTAACGGCGCCGAACAGGACCGGCGTATCTTTGACGTTCTGCACAACCGCTTGAGCCGAAGGCGTAGCGATCGCGAAGACAAGATCCTTCTTGTCGGCGGCGAATTTTTGCCCGATCGTCAAGTTGTTCGTGGAATCGCCCTGCGCATTCTGATAGTCGACCTGCAGGTTTTCTTTGTCGACGAATCCGCCGTCCTTCAATGCCGCCAGAAACCCTTCTCTTGTCGCATTCAAGGAAGGATGCTCGACGATCTGCGAAATTCCGACTTTAACTGTCTTTTTCGCTTCCGGAGCATTGGAAGCGCTTCCTGCACTTTGGCCTTCAGTAGATGGTTTCGTTCCACAGCCTGCCAGAACCAGCGGTACTGCAATCAGCAACGAAACAATTTTTAATGAAGTTTTCAATTTACGATGACCCCCCGTTTGGTGTAACGTGAACATGCTTTAAAGTAATAATGTTATAATAGTATGGACGTATTGATTCCGTCAATATAGAATAGACTGTTGTTCAGTTGGCTTTCGGCGTCATTATCAATATTTTTGCCTGATCAGTCATGAATACTATCCATAAATTGGTCATTATTTTCGGAACAGCTCACCCGAATTACCGGAGGCCCTTCATGAAAATCGCCGTTTTCGTCCTGCTGCTCATGCTTTACCCGCTATTTCTGCGCTTGATTCATATCTCCGATCTGCGGGCGATCCCGCTGGTCGTTCCATACGCGCTCGCCTCGCTGTCATTTCTTATCATCGGCTCCGAGCTTTTGTCCTGGTTGTTCAAAAAGAAAAAATAAGGCGCCGCCCTTCGTCCGCCGAAGGTAGGACAAGGTCTGCTCTGCTGATCGGCAAGCAAGCCGTTCTTGCGGGAAGGTGAAGATGCTCGTCCGCAGCCTGAACAAAGCCGTCGAGGCGTTCTCGGCCGCTTTGTGTTCGGTCGGTTTACACATTCTCACGCTGCGTCGCTTCCCCATCCCGTACCCGCCGAAGGATCGGCGCTAACGGGAGCCGTAACCAGCCGCAGGCCAATTTCCGCCTTCGGGGGAATTCCTCCATAAATCGTTACGATCCAATAATACCGAGCGCGCCGCAGCCTATGCCAAGGACAACTACAGCCCACGGCGGCATTCTCCAAAATTGCAGCAATCCGAACATGACGACGGCGAAGGCCGCGTCGGTCCTGTGCGTCACCGCCGACGTCCAAATCGGATCATACAGCGCGGCGCCCAGAATTCCGACAACCGCCGCATTTACGCCCGCTATAACGCCTTGTAAGCGGGGCTTCCCGCGCAGTTCGTTCCAGAATGGCAGCGCCCCCCATACGAGCAGAAACGCCGGCAAAAAAATTGCGGCCGTCGCAACGACGGCACCGACGACGCCGTATGCCGTCATGCCCAGGTAAGAGGCAAACGTGAACATCGGACCCGGAACCGCTTGAACGGCGCCGTAACCGGCCAAAAAGTCGGCATCCCCGACCCAGCCGGCGGGGACGACCTCCCGCTCGAGCAGCGGCAGCACGACATGTCCGCTGCCGAACACGAGCGAGCCGGCGCGGTAAAACACTTCGAACATCGCCAGCAGCGGATGCGCGAAGAAGTGGCGGCCTATCGGCAGCAGCGTGAACAGCGCGGCGAACAGAACAAGGAAGAGGGCACCGGTTCGCTTGCTTATCGTCAGCTTCAACTGTGCCGGATCGCCCTCCGTTTCATGCCGCAGGCGCCAATACCCGAACAGCCCGGCAGCCAGCAGCAGCGCGATTTGCGCGTAGGCGCTCTCGACGAGCAGCACAACGGCGAACGCGCCGAAGGCGATCGAAGCCCGTACGCGGCCGGCCGCCAGCTTTTGCCCCATGCCGATAACCGCTTGTGCGACTATAGCTACGGCAACAAGCTTAAGGCCGTGAATCCATCCGCTTTGTGCCGCATCCGTCCCCTGCAGCAGAACAGCAAACCATACGAGCGCCAGCACCGACGGTCCCGTGAAGCCAAGCCAAGCCGCCACCCCGCCGAGCCAACCGGCGCGCAGCGTTCCGATGCCGATGCCGACCTGACTGCTCGCAGGTCCGGGCAAAAATTGGCACAGTGCCACCAAATCGGCGTAGCTCCGGTCATCCATCCATCGTCTGCGATTCACGTATTCACTGCGAAAATAACCCAAATGTGCGATCGGACCGCCGAAGGAGGTCAATCCCAGCTTCAGGGATACGATAAAAATTTCAAATAAAACGGAGAAACGGGACCGTTTCCTTGCTTCGTCGACATTCGGCTTGGAAGCGGCGCTTCCTGCTTTTCCCACAATGGTCATAAGCTTACCTGCACTCCTTCAGCGCTTCGATTCTCTATATCCATGACCAAGCCCCCGATACGTACAACCCTAACCCAAGTAATGCTCCGCCGAGCAAAGCCGCAAACGCCTCACCCCAAGCCACCGAACGCTTGACCAGCTGGACCATTGCTAAATTAAACAGGCTGTGCAGCGGAATCAGGATAAACACCGTCCAGGGGATCGACGCTACAATCAATGTCGCGCCAATATGAAACGCGCTAGCGGACAGGCGCTCGACGATCCCCCATAACGGATGTGATTGGGTTAAGCCCTGCGACTCCAGTATAGCTTTCGCCTGAAGCGCTTGCTCATCCTGTCGGTGAGCAAGCGCTGAAATCGCGACGACCTGGATCATCACATAAACGACCTCGACCGCCGCCCAGCCTTGCCCGAGCGAAGCCGCCCAGCTCACCTGAACCGACGTAAGCGCCAGCAAGCCATAGCGAACGCCTTCCTCCAGCGGACCGGAGGATGCGTATAGGATGGTCTTGCCGAAACCGGGCTTCTTCATCGCCAGCACGGATAATGGACCTCGCAGCATGAAAGCGACGACCCAGCCGGCCGCTCCCAAGCCGAACGCCGTCCATATGAGCGGGAACCCGCTATAGGCGAAAGCTCCGGCAAACAGAACCGGAACGAGCAAGTATAGCGGAACCAACCGCTTGGCGATACGGGCATTATTCAAGAACGGATCTGTACTCATGGCGACTCCTCCTGTTTCCTCTTTGGCTCGGGAATAACGATGTTCGTAAATGCCCTTCTCCGTCGATCAGGCGCAGGCCCGTTATCCATCCGGCGCATAAGCGACGCCTTGATTTCTTCAAACAACTCGCGATATTCGTCATCGCTTAAATAAAGCGTCGTTTGCCTCATTGAAATGCCGTCCCGCTGCATATCATATTCGTCCTGAGCCACATACCGTCCGAAATCGCCGATCAGACCCGAAACAAACTTCATGAATAGCTCCATGTGTTCCTCCGCGCTCATCGCCGTCAGTTCTTCGTTCGGCACGCTTTCAGCATGCTCCCCGATCGCATACCATTTCTCCTTCGCGCCGCGCTGCTTACGCTGCTCGACGACGACGATCAATCCGGCTTGTTCCAGTTTGTTCAGATGGCGATACATCGTCGCTTGGGGAATGTCCGGGAATAAGGCGCTTAGCTGCTGCCTGGTGAGCTTGCGTCCTTGTATAAGCGCTTGAATGATTTTCAAACGAACGGGATGCAAAATAAGATCCGCTTTAGATTCCGTCATAACCGTACACCTCCTATAACGTTATTATTATTGATAATGATAATAATGTCAAGACCAATCTGATCGAATATAAGAGTACTCCAATAAAAAATAAAGCAGCGCCGATCTCCTTTTTGCCGTTTCTAATCAACCGTCCCGTCTCCCTTCGTTCTCCGTGCCTGATCTCCCCATCAACAGCAGATCGCTTCGTTCAGTATACCCTTTATTTGGAAGCGTGCTGAACAGGCAATAGTCCAGCGCGTTCACTGGACTTAGGTCGGGATGAAGCCATGTCGATACTAGTGGATACAGCACGTCTTCCAAGCTAACGGTTATGATGGCCGTTTTTGCAGCATCCTACTTCTGACCTATCAACAATTCGTGAAGGAGGCGAACAAATCGATGGAGCCTGACAACAGAGAGGGTATAGACGGGCTTGACGCACAGCAGACCGAAGAACTGGAGGCTACCCGGACGGTACAAGCCAACGAGGCGATGGACGATGCTTTTTACGGAAACCAAGCGCAGAACGAACGTGATATGCTGAATGCGGCAGAAGTCAACCGCAACCAATCGTAATGCTTTAACGCCCTTCAAGAAGCGTAAGCCGCATCCTGAAGGGCGTTATGTTTTCGCTCTATATGCGGCGATATCCGTCAAGAATCGCCGCGAGCTCCCGCTGACCGTCGCCTAATCTCGCGCCGTACTGCCGGGGCGACCTCCGTGGCCAAAAGCTCGATGGCGGCTGCTACCCTGGCGAAGGGCTGCCCGCCGATATCGATTTGCGCAACAAAGCGGTTATGTCCGAACATCTCATACTGGTACATGATTTTGTCGATGATTTGCTCCGGGCTGCCGACGGCCAGACCTTCTTCAGGGCGGACGAACCGCTCGAAATCGGATCGCGTTATCGTGAAGCTGCGCCCTCTCTCCCGCATCAGGGGGCCCCAGTAATTGGCATAATACGGGTAAAATTCATCCAGAGCCTGCCGGGATGTCTTCGCGATATACCCGTGGCTGTTCACAGACACCTTGAGGTTCGCAGGAGGATGACCTGCTTCCAGATAGGTTCGCCTGTAGATGTCGACCCGCGGCTTGAAGAAGGACGGATCGCCGCTGAGCAGCGCCATCGCCATCCCTTTCCCCAACAGACCGGCTCTCGCCGCACTCTCCAGGGTTCCCCCGACGCCGATCCAGATCGGCAGCGGTTCCTGTATGGGGCGGGGCGAGATTTCGGCATCCTGCAAGGCCGAGCGGAATCGGCCGTCCCAGGTGACGCGTTCCTTGGCACTCAGCTCAAGCAACAGCGCGATTTTCTCCTTGAACAGCTCTTCATAATCGTCCAGCTTATAGCCGAACAGCGGGAAAGATTCAACAAACGCCCCGCGTCCGGCGATGATCTCCGCGCGGCCGTCCGAAATCAAATCCAAGGTCGCGAAATCTTCGAACACCCGCACAGGATCGGAGGTGCTGAGCACCGTCGTGGCGCTCGTCAACCGAATGCGCTTGGTCACCTGGGCAATGGCGGCCAAGACAACGGGTGTGGAAGAAGCCGCAAAATCCAGCCGGTGATGCTCGCCGAAGCCGAAGACGTCGAGCCCCGCCTCATCGGCAAGCTTGGCCGCCGCCACGATTTCTTCCAGACGCTGCCTGGCGCTCAGGGTCCGTCCGGTTTGCGGATCGGGCAGCAAATCCCCGAAAGTGTACACGCCGAACTCAAAATCCGGCCCATGCGCTCTGTTTGATTCGTCATTCATAGGGATGGATCAGCTCCTCGGAAAAGTAGTCAATCTCGTAACAAGTGCTCTGAGTTTATTATGCATCTAAAAGGGAAATTCCGGAAGTAGGCTTTTGGCTGCTGATCTTCATCGCCGTCGTTCCTTCCAAGCCTCGCGATGGAAGATGTGATTTAAATCACTTACCTTTTTATTTCACTCCGCTATGATGGTTCTAAGGACGACAGAGGCAAACAATACGATCTGAAATGGGGGAGTATACGAATGCAAACGGTAATAAAAACGGAGAAAAAGAAACAATTTGACGGCCTTCCGCTAGTTATCCTCGTATTCTGCGCGGTCCTTTCGTCACCGTTAGTTTATTTCTTAATTCACCTTATGCTTGGGAACGAAGAACTTTTTATTTACGTTAATTAATAAAGCTGATCGAATAGCCTGACTGCAGGAGACAGTCAGGCTATTTGCGTTCAATATGAATTCGAGCCCGCGGGAGCGATGCATCCTGTATGCATTTACCTCTTCCTTTAACTCAACAAGGAAACATGGGCAACTGAGCCGAACGAATGGCCCCCTGCGGTACTAACGCGATGAAACCGGATGAAATGCAGGATGCACCAAGCCTGTTTCCGAGCGAATGACGCGAGCAATTCGCTCGGCATACCCCTCCAGCAAAGCAGCATCGGGGCCCTCAACCATAACACGAATGAACGGCTCCGTTCCGGAGGGACGTACAAGCACACGCCCTTCGTCCCCAAGCTCCGCCTCAACCGCCTCTATCGCCCTCTTAATGCGGACATTGGCATCCCAGCCTTGCTTGCTAGCGGCCGGAACATTCACAAGCAGCTGCGGGTACGAGCGCATGATTTGGCGTAACTCGCTCAAGGGTCGCCGTGTTTTCACCAACACACTTGCCAGCTGGACAGCGGTTAGAATACCGTCTCCTGTCGTGTTGAGATGCAGCATAATCGTGTGACCCGACGGTTCACCGCCCAGTACATAGCCTCCTTTACGCATGGCCTCCACGACATAGCGATCTCCGACAGCCGTCTGAATCAGGTTAATATTCAAGGCTCTCATGGCTTTAACAAAGCCCATATTGGACATGACGGTGGTGACTACTGTATTCCGGTCCAGCTTACCGGCGTCAAGCAAACTGCGTGCCAGAATTGCCGTTATATAGTCGCCATCCACAAGCTCCCCTGTCTCATCCACCGCAATCAAGCGATCTGCGTCGCCGTCGAATGCAAGGCCTAATTGCGCCCCTTCCCGCACGACTGCCTTCCGCAGTTCATCCGGATGCGTAGAGCCGCAGTTTGCATTGATATTGATCCCATCCGGCTCTGCAGCCAAGGGAATGACATTCGCTCCCAGGGCACTAAACACAGCCGGCGCAATCCGGGCTGCCGCGCCATTCGCACAATCTACGACAACCTTCATTCCGTTCAGACGAACAGACGCTGTATTCTCCAGAAATTTCGCATACATTTCAGCTGCATCTTTACGCACAGACAGACGCCCAAGATCAGCTCCAACAGGACGCGGCAGCCGGTCATCCGGCTGATCCATCAAATCCTCAATCTGATCTTCCAGCTCGTCAAGCAGCTTAAAGCCGTCACTGCCAAAAAACTTAATTCCGTTATCCGCTACAGGGTTATGCGAAGCGGAAATCATCACACCGGCATCCGCTTGCAAGGTTCGAGTTAAGTAGGCAACGCCTGGCGTTGGGATAACACCCGCTTGAATAGCCGTGGCCCCTACCGAAAGGATCCCGGCAATTAAAGCAGACTCTAGCAGATCGCCCGAAATACGAGTATCTTTGCCGACTACAATCGACGCCTTGGCTTTCTGTTTCGTGATCAGATACGCACCTGTACGCCCGAATTTATAGGCTAGTTCCGGAGTCAGTTCCTGATTGGCCAAGCCTCTCACACCGTCTGTTCCAAAATAACGTCCCATTATGCATTCCCCTTTCCTTAGCGCCACCGCAATGGTTCGGCGTATTCCAGTTTGGTTGGTTACTTGTTCCACTGCTTCAAATAAGACGGAGTATCTCTCATCACAATGGCAATTCGTGCTGCTCTATGCCCAGCCGTTCGGAATTGCGTTCGTGGAGTCCCAACCTTGTCCCGATGCCGTCCTATTCCTTTAAACGGCCCCAGCCGTCATAATCATGCACGGCATATCCGGTAAAAGGAGCGCGGCTGATAAGCGCTTCGCCCACGGTGCCGAGCTCGCGCATCATTTGCAAGCTGCCTTTGTCGAAATAGGAGATGGGGCCCTCGGAACTCGGCAATGTTTCCACCGCCACGATGACGGACTTGCCGTTTCTCTCCGCCTCGCCCAGCTCTGTAGCAATGCTGCTGATGATGTCTGCCGCATTGTCGCGGTAAGCCATGAGGGTCGTTTGGTCAAGCTTGCCGATCATCCAGTTGGACAAGGTTGTCCGCCCCCCCTCCCCGTCCGGCACGTTGAATTGCTCCAGCCAGACCGGCAAATCCGCACCGGCGATCAAATCGGGGGTTTCAATTTTCATTTCTTCGACAAATCCGCTCACCGTATCCCGCCAAAGCCCCAGCATCGTATCCGTATCCTCATACCATGCCCGCATGACGTACGGCTCGACATCGAGATGGATTCCTTTAAACCGTTCCTCGGCTGCAACGCTGTTGTTGTATGTTTTCACCCAATTGATCAGCTTGTACATCTTAATCTGTTTGTCCTGAAGGATCCAATCTGGAGCTCCTCCCAGAGCATGAACCTCAATTCCGCGGGCGGCAGCCTCCCGGATAAAGCCGCTGTAGTCACTCGTCTGAACATCCGGATCGGCCTGCAAAAAAATAAGATTGACGCCGTTCTGCCGGAGAAATTGGAATGTGCCTTCTCTGTCCTTCAGCAGCGTACCTGTATTCCACAGCCAAGTGGCTTTATGTATCGGGCGATCCGCTGCCGCGGCATATACCTGACGGGTCAAACCGGCTTCCGCCGGAAGGGCGACAAGGGCCTGGGTAAAAGCTAAACAAATGACCAGTACTTTTCCAACAAAGCGGGATCTTGACCGTAGACGTTGTCTTTTCACTTATGAACTCCTTCGATATCGTATTTTTCAGCTGCATACAAGGCAAATTATACCATTGTAGTTCGTTATAAAGAATGGTTCCTATGTCATTTTTTTCATTTTAGTAAAAATAGCTCAACTTTTGCATAGGGATGATAGAAGATCGCACCCAAGAATGCGTTATAACGAATTTCTTTAACTGCGAAACTATCGTTTGGTATAATGGATGCAAGCATTCTATTTAATCACCCAAGAACGAAAGAACGAGACCGGACGATCGCTATCCATGCTTAACCCCGCGTACATCGATTCACAAACTTTGGGAGAAATACAATAGTGGCGGCAAAGGAGAGCTGAATCGGATATGTTGCATAATTGCAGTAGCGGGGTAAGGATTTGATATGATTATAGTGATGGTGATGCTCATGTGGTTATCGGCAGGCTTTACAACTTCGTCCCCTTCCTCGGCAGACTCCTTGCCATCCAACATGCCAAGGGCAACCTGGCTGTGGAATACTTCGCTCATCGGTACGAACGCAGGGCGAACCGACATTTTGCAATTTGCCAAAAATGAGCGGGTCGAACGCATCTACTTACAGGTGAACCGGGATGTCGCCCAAAGCGATTATCGAAGCTTCATCCAAGCGGCGGCGGACAGCGGTATTCAAATCCACGCGCTGGACGGCGCTCCGAAGTGGGCACTTCCGGAAAACCGGAAATACATGACAGCTCTGGTCGATTGGGTAAAGTCCTATAACGCATCCGTGCTTGTTAACGAACGGTTTGCGGGCATTCAAGTGGACATCGAGCCTTATCTGCTGCCGGATTGGACCGCGGACCAACATGCGGTTGCCGTGAATTGGCAGCAATCCATTGCCTATTTTCATGATCTGGTGAAGAAGGATTCCGCCGCTTTAACGACATCCGCCGCCTTACCGTTCTGGCTCGACGGCATTCCGCTATCGGACGGCAGCGGCACGCTCAGCGAAGCGATGATGGGCAAGCTGGATGAAACCGCCTTGATGACCTACCGCAATCAAGCGCTGGACGTCATTGATTTGGCAGCGGAGGAAATAGCCTTAGCCGATCGTCTTGGCAAGAAGGTATGGATTAGCGTGGAAACGAATCCGGCGCCGGATACTCCGTATATCACCTTCAGCGGGGAAAGCAAGGCAGAAATGGAGCGCCAGCTGGCTGTCATCGACGGCTTGCTGAAAGCTCGCCCGTCTTATTCGGGCATCGCCGTTCATGATTACACCGGCTGGCGCCATATACGCAACTAAGGCTTGGCGGCTGCCGCTCCGTCCGGAGGAGTCGCTTTAGGCGGCTGTTTCCCGAGCTTGCCGAACGCCTCCTTCAGAATCGGATAGCTTTGCTTGAGACGCTCATGCGATGCCGGCTTGTTCCAGTTATCCCACTTGTAAGCGACAGGCTCTGCCGGGTTCGAATTTCCGGAGAGATGCGGCTCAACCCGGACCGCCTTGCTTTCCTCCATCTTAAACGCCGCTGCTTGATAAGGGTAACGCCATACCTTGTGCGAGCTGGGATCGGTAAATCCGAGCAGCATCCAGGGCACGCGAACCTCGATGACAGACCCGGCGGCGTGCCAGTCGGCCAAATTGTTGAACTCGGCGCTCTTCGGGTCTGTCGTGCCGTGATGCAGCCGGCCGATCTCGACATCCTCGAACGGCACCGGCTTCTTGCTTTGCGGGAGCACCAGCGGTTTGCTGACCGGCAGCCTCCACGGCAGGAAGAGACCGTTCTCTGCCTGAGACCAGGCTTCCTGCCAGGGCATCATACGGTTCACGAAGCCATACTGCCAGGCATGGTAATCATACGCGCTTTGCACATAGATGGCCGAGTCGTTCTCCCCGCTCAGCTTCATAACAAACTCCTGACCGCCGCTGAAGGTGATGCCAGGCGCTTTATCCGCCTTCGCGCTCCCGCTATCCACCGTATCAAAGCCGATATAAAGCGGCTGTTCCCCCGGCTTCCAATCGCCGTTCTTATTTTTCAGCAGCAAGTACAGGTAAGCTTCATCATGCGAGACGGTGAGGCTGTACCCCGGATAATCCCGGCTTTCGGTGTTTTTTCGGCGGTCCCAATCATCCGTCTTCCCGTCAAGCACGATCGTGTCCTCCTGCGATTTGCCCGGTTCCACCGCAAGCAAGCCGAAATGCTCCTCGTTCGTCAGCATGTTTCGCCACATGGGACGGCGGTCGATCGGCGAATCCAGCTCCATCGTGTTCCAAGTGATCTTGAACCATTCATCCTGCCAGGCGAACAGGACTGCGCCATCCAAGTTCTCGTTGTAAATACTGCGGTACAAATCGGCGTCGATTTCCCCCTGTTCTTTTTCCGAATGCATGCCTTGATTGCGGTTTAGCGGACCGTAGTGGGCCATACCGCGCGAGCTCGGCACGCCGTATTCCGCCACGATCAGCGGGATGCCCTTGTGATGCTCCCGCAACTCGTGCAGGTACCCCGCATACGGATTGATGTTCCCTTCGCTGTCTTTGTAGGTTTGATACTTCTCCTCGTACCGCAGCAGGTCCGGGTAATACGGGTAAATGTGATAGGAGGCGAAATAGCCGGCCTTCCAGCCCGCTTGCGGACGAACCTGCATAGGGTCCACCGAGACCAGGTCTTCGGTATCTGATGGTTCGTTCGGGTGGGTCAGCGGGTCGGTGGTCACCCAATTGGTGAACGAAACCGGATGCTGCCAGCCGAATTTCATATCCTCCTGCGCCAACGTGTCCAGCATTTGAGCCAGCCAGCTTTCAAAAGGGGAGGCCCCGGAAGCCGCCTGAAAATAGGTACCTTGAAACGGCTTCATACCGGGATGCGCATCGTTCGTCGCTTTCACGGTGTAAGGGTCCCACTCGATGCCAACCACCCAGCCGAGCACATAAGGCGATACGTCGGCTTCGAATTTGCCCGAAGCATGACCGGACTCCGCCTTCCTCTTCAACTGCCCGTGGATGACCTGAACGGCATCCCGGATCTCTTTCCGGAACTGGTCGATCGTGTCCTGCTGCAGCGCATCATAGCCCTGCCCGCCCGCGCCGACGAGCTGTTCCTCAGGCGCCCAGATGCCCTGCAGGATGTAAAGCGGGTCCTTGCGTCCGGCATTGAATTCGGCCAGCGCTTCATAGAAGTGCGGCGGCAAAATCGTATAAATCCGGACGACATCCGCATGCATAGCCTTGATTTGTCCGAACCATCGCAAGTAATCCTCCTTGGTCGGACTGAGCTCTCCGGGCGCATGCCCCGGAGTCGTAGCCCCCATGTTCACGCCGGACCAAAACTGCGGTTTCCACGCCTTCCCGTCGTAGACCTGCAGATGCCCGTCCTTAACGGCGGAGGTTTGCTTCACGCCCCCCTCATCGTACACCGGCAGGGCTGACACGGGAATGTCTTTGCTGCCGCCGGCAAACAGGTTTCGGGCCGTTTCGCCCCATGGCGGGGTGCAGCCCGCCAATAAGGCGAGAAGGACCAGCCCGGGCAGGATTCTTTTTTTTACCGAAATGACGTGCATGATACCCTCCTTGATCTTTACTTCGCTTTAACCTGCATCTCCTGTTTATCCTGATCTACGCAGAGGGTGGTTCCTGATTTAATCAGCGTCACCTTCTCGCTGCTGCAGACGAGCGGCGTTTCCTCCTTGAATTCGATGCCGTACGCTTTAAGCCGTTCCCGGTTGGACCAGCTGTAGGTAAACTCAGCTTTCACCGGCTGGGACGCCGACTGCAGCTGCGCCAGCTGGCCGCGGAGCTCCTCGCTCATCGCCCACTGCCTGGTCGTGAACGAGCCGCCGACCAACAGCGCATTCGCGGCAATCACGACAGCCAGTGCGATGCCGACGCCGTTCAAGAACCGGTATCCCTTCACACACAGGGCAAGCCATACGCAAATCAATGGCACGGTCCAGAGCTGGGGCACATAGCGTGCCCACCAGGCCGCCGGGTTGATCAAGGAAGTTACCACCACCAGCGCAATGACCCCGATGGCAGCCAAGGTGATTCCGGGGCGCCGCCGCAAGGCCAACGCCAGCACCAGCAGAGCAAGCAGCAGCGCACCGCTGAACAAAGGCCCGAAGCCGGCTACCGCGACATCATTCTCGGCATAGGTCGGCAGCGCTTGGGCGCTGAATATAAACGGCCATTGGAACTGCGTTGGCTTCTTATCCGTGCGGTTGCCCATCGGTTCGGCGAAGTAAGAGGCTGCCACCCGCTCGAAGCGGTTCATCCGTTCCAGATTGCGAGGCGTAAAGTTCTTCACAACATCGATGGCATTGTCCCCAGCAAGCGGATGAAAAGGATGCCCGTAGTGGAGCGTATTGGTCACGTAAGGATTGTATCCGACGAGAAGCACGCCGATCAGCCCCCCGACTGCCGCCATGCGAAACAGATGCTTCAGCCGGGCAAACTGCTCACCCATATACAGGGCAATGAGCAGCCCCACGGTCAGCACACCCGCGTAACCGACGGCGGTGAATTTGAGGTTCATCATCATGATCATCCCCAGCGTATACACCGTCGTCAGCAGCCAGCCCGGACGGGTGAAGATCAAGCACCCGAGCGCAAGCAGACATAGCAGCAGCGAACCCAGCAGTCCATCGACATAAAAGGTGAACGACTGGTAAACGCTGACCGGGTTAAGCGCAAGCAGCAGGGCCACCACCCAAGCGGTGACCTTGTTCTCAGGCTTCAAGGTCAGCAGCGCCGCCAGACTGAGCAGGCCGGAAGCCGCCATCATCATCAAGTTGATGACCTTGCTTGGCTCGAGCAGACCGGTTGCCATATAGATGGAAGCCGCGGCAATCTCGGCCGCCTTCGCGTAATGGTTAACCCAGATACTGTTGCCCGTCGGCATGGAAATTTCCTTATCGTAGACGGGGTTCCATCCTTCCGCCAAATGAATGATCGCTTCTTGGTGATAAGCCTGGCCGTCATAGGACAGATCGTAGAAATACCCGCACACCACGAAGCCGCCTATAAACAGCAAAGCGCTCAGTCCCGCCGACATGGCGAACACCTTCATGTGCTGTTCCTCCGCCAGCTTCTTCGACGCGATCCAGGAGAGCAAGGCGGCCAGAGCCGCCGCGAGCCAAAAGTCCGCCTTCATCACCGGCAGCCCGGCAAGAAACAGCAGCGCCGGGATCATAAAGGCGGCGACGTTGAGCGTCAGGAGCGTCATTCCGCTGACCAAACTAATAGATGCCATCCGGTTTCTCATAATGCCCACTCCCATTATCCGAAAAATCTTTGTATGTACCTGGACTAACCCGTCAGCTGCGAGGCGATCCAAGCAAGCAGCGTGCCGACCGCCAGGCCGCCAAGCACCTCTGACCGGGTATGCCCCTGCCTTTCTCTCAGGCCGGCCCCGCCGGCGGCGGCAATTTCGCGGGTCAGTTCGTTAATGCGTTTCGCGCTCTCCCCGACAGCGCGGCGGATGCCCACCGCATCGATCATCACGATGTAGGTCAAGGCGACGGCGAGACCGAACAGCGGCGTCCCCCAGCCCTGATCGAAGCCGATCAGCATGGCGACAGACGATACAACCGACGTATGCGTACTCGGAAAGCCGCCGTTGCCGATCAGCTTCCGGGCATCGCGGCCGTGCCGCACCCTGTTCACCGCATACTTCAGCGTCCCGGACACGAGCCAGGCGATGAAAGGCAGCGCCGGATACAAGAAGCCTGCACCGATGTCCACATCCACTCCCCCTTTCCGTTATGCTCGCGCAATGAGCAGCACGCCGAAGGAGATGAAGGCGGCGCCGATCCATGTTTGCATCGATAACGATTCATGAAACAAATAAAATCCTAGCACCATGACGACAATATAGCCCAAACTGACCATCGGATAAGCGGTGCTGAGCGGGAACTTCTTGAGCGCAAGCAGCCAGAACACCGAGCTTAAACCATAACAAGCCAGCCCTGCCGCAATCGGCCCATAAGACGCCATAGAGGACCAGGACAACATGGCGGCGCCCGCCGGTTTGGGTGTACCGACGCCCCATTTCATCAGCACCTGCCCCGCGGCGCCTAGCAATACGGATACGAATAACCATACATAATGGATCACCGCAGCTTCTCCCTTCCCAACCGAGCTTGTTTTAATTAATTGAAGAACAGCAGAATGCACACGACGGAAAATCCGTACAAAATCACCGTCAGCAAAATATGCTTATCCTCAAGCAGCAGCTTTTCCGGGCGGCCGCCCTTTCCTTCCATGTGAATCAGATACAAGTAGCGGAACACGCCGTAAAGCACGAAGATTAACGTCCACATCAGCTGGATCGTATGGCCCGAGGTAAAGGTGAACAGCGCGTAGCTCATAATCGTCGCCGTCGTCACGATCCCCGACATTTGGTTCAGCATCTCCATCGAATACGAATCCAGCACTTTGCGGTGCGAGCCCATGCCGTTCTGCATCAGCGCCAGCTCGTGCCTGCGTTTGCCGATCGCCAGAAACAAGGCCAGCAGCATCGTGCAAAGCAGGAACCACGGCGTTAACGGTACACCGATGACGAGACCGCCGCCTACCGCGCGCAGCACGAACCCGGAGGCGACGATGAGCAGGTCGACAATCACGACATGCTTGAGCCGCAGGGAATACAGCACATTCATGCAAAAATAGGCGGACAGCACAAGCCCGAAAGCAACCTGGAAGCGGAACGCCAGCATCAGGCAGCATGTCAGCAGGACGAAGCCGAACAGCAGCGCCGCCTGCGGATGAATCGCGCCGGAAGCAAGCGGCCGGTTCTTCTTCTCCGGATGCATCCGGTCCCGTTCCCGGTCTACGTAATCGTTCAGCACATACACGCAGCTGGAGACGAGACAGAACAGCACAAAGCCGACCAAAGCTTGACCGAGCATGTGCATGTCCGCCTGTTGAATGGAAAAGATCAGGGCAGCAAACACGAGCAAATTTTTCGTCCACTGCCGGGGCCGCATCAAGGCCAGATAGCGGATGGGAACCGGCCGGCTTCCCCAGCCTTCCAGCTCGGCGTGCGCTTTGGATTGGGACATGACCAAACCTCCTTTGTCATCGATTAGGTGCGGCTTATGTCTGATAATTACGGGTATACCTCCATTCCGCAATTCATTATAACGAACGAAAGATTCTTTATAAAGAACGATATTTGGTAGTATTTTGGAGAATATGGCAGTAAATCCACGTTTTTTGTTCTTTAAAACGGAATAATCCGAGCTGTTCAATTTTTAATTTGACGTTTTTTACGTTATACTCCAATTATTCGTTCGTTATAAGGAACGTCTTGACGGACGATACGCCTGTGTTTTTGCGCAAGGAAACTACAACAAAGGACCGATGGAGCATGTTGGGAAAACGAGTGAGAAAGCTTCGCATGGAAAGAGGGTTAACGCTCTCTGAACTGGCGGAGGCCGCTGGTGTTGCCAAATCTTACTTGAGTACCATCGAACGGGACATTCATTCGAATCCGTCCGTCCACTTGTTGGACAAAATTGCGGCCGCGCTGGACGTTTCATTGAAACAGCTGGTTCAACCCGATACGCCGGAGCGTGATCCCATGGTGATGCAGGAGTGGTATGACCTGTTTCAGGACGCTCTGAACTGCGGCATCAGCCGGGAAGAATTGAAGAGCATTATCGAATTTCGAAAATGGCAAGTAGGCCAAAGCGAACAAGAGGAGGAGTAATCATGTGTGGCATTGTAGGTTATATCGGCAACCGGAATTCACAGAACATTTTATTGGAAGGTTTGAAAAAACTGGAGTACCGGGGATACGATTCCGCCGGGGTGGCCATTCACACGGAAGCTGGGCTTGAGCTCCGCAAAACGAAAGGAAGAATCAGCGAGCTGGAAACGCGGCTGGAGGCGCAGCCGCTCACGGGCTTCGCCGGCATCGGTCATACCCGCTGGGCCACTCACGGGAAGCCCTCGGATGCCAATTCGCATCCGCATACCGACAACGACATGAAAATTTCCGTTGTACATAACGGTATCATTGAGAATCACCTGCAATTAAAGGAAGAGCTCGAGCAGCTCGGTTACCGGTTCTTGTCGGAGACCGACACCGAGGTCATCTCTCATCTGATCGCCCACCATTATGAAGGAGATTTAACCGAAGCCGTCAGGAAGGCCGTCAGCCAAGTGCGGGGCGCCTACGCCATCGCCGTGCTTTCCGAGCACGAGCCGGACAAGCTGGTTGCGGTCCGCTGGGCCAGTCCGCTCATTATCGGCGTCGGACAAGGTGAAAATTTCATCGGCTCCGATATTCCGGCCATTCTGGAATATACGCGCGATGTTTACATTTTGAATGACGGCGAGATGGCCGTGCTGACGCGGGACGGGGTCGAACTGATGACGCTTGAGGGCAATTTCATCGCCAAGCAGCTGTTCCACATCGATTGGGATCTCATGATGGCGGAGAAGAACGGGTTCGATACCTTCATGCTCAAAGAAATTCATGATCAGCCGCGCGCCTACCAGGATACGATGCGCGGAAGAATCAACGAGGGGAAGGAAATCGTGCTTCCCGGCATGACGCTGTCCGCAGAGCAAATCCGCGGTCTGAAGCAGATCCATATGGTCGCCTGCGGCACGGCTTACCATGCGGCGCTCGTCGGTAAAACCGTCATCGAACGACTGACCCGCATTCCGGTTGAAGTCGACCTCGCCTCCGAGTACCGCTACCGGATGCCCGTGATCCGCGAGAACACGCTCGTCATCGCCGTCAGTCAATCGGGAGAAACCGCGGATACGCTGGCCGCCATGCGCGAGGCCAGGCAGTGCGGCGCCCGCGTCATGGCCATCACGAATGTAATCGGCAGCTCGGTGGCCCGCGAAGCGGACGATGTCCTGTTCACACTGGCCGGTCCCGAGATCGCCGTCGCCTCGACCAAAGCTTACAGCTCGCAGTTGATCGCCTTCTATTTACTCGGTCTGTTCATGGCCCAGTCCATGGAGACGCTGGACCAAGCCTCGCTCATCGAGCTGATTGCCATGCTGGAACGGCTGCCTTCCCAAGTGGAAGAAATGCTGGAAGGCCTGGAACCGGTCCGCCAGATCGCCGAGCAGATTTCGAATCAGAATCACCTTTTCTTTATCGGCCGCGGACTCGACTACAGCCTGGCGATGGAAGCGTCGCTTAAGCTGAAGGAAATATCCTACATTCATTCGGAGGCGTATGCCGCGGGCGAGCTGAAGCACGGCTCCTTGGCGCTGATTGAAGAAGGCACGCCGGTCATTGCGCTGGCAACCCAGGAGCTGCTGCTGGAGAAAACCGCGAGCAACATCAAGGAAGTCAAGGCACGGGGCGCTTACGTGATCGCGCTGGCTTTGGAAGGTCAAACCGAGCTGGAGAAAACCGCAGATCAAGTGATCTACGTGCCGCGCACCTATTCCCTGCTGGCGCCTGCCCTTGCCGTGGTGCCGCTGCAGCTGCTCGCTTACTACACGGCTTCGATTCGGGGGAATGACGTGGACAAACCTCGCAATTTGGCGAAAAGCGTAACGGTCGAGTAGCCAAGCTGAACACGCACGGATAGAGAGTAAGGAGGATAAACCGTATGTGGATGGAGCCATTAGACCAGGCCGACTCCGTGTTGACCGCTTTGAGCTTGACGATCGCCGGCGGTTTTACCGCACTATTCCTGCTGCGGAGCCGGCACAGGACCATCACCGAACGAATGAAACAAAGCCTGGAAAAGCATCAGGATTACTTTACTTACCTTAGCGCCAACATGCACGGGGCGGACGCGCTGTTCCCGCCCCCCGGGCGTTTGACCCCCGTAGAGCTGAAAGCCATTCAGTCGAAGCTGCTGCAGTGGATCGAGGCGATCGACGGCGAGCAGCGGGGCAAGCTTACCGCCCTTTGCCGGGATCTGGGACTTGTGGAGCTGGAGCGTCAGCGGCTGCGCAGCTCCAGGCACGGGGTACGCATGGAAGCCGCTTATCATTTGGGTGTCATGCGGGCGGCCGAATGTACCGGTGAACTGCTGAATCTCTTGGAACGGGAAGGCAGCGAACCGACCGCATTCGTCGTCGGACGCGCCGCCGCCAAGTGCGCCGCAACGCTCGAGGATTTGCGCCGCCTGATGCAGCTGCTTACCGAACACCATCCCAAGGCTCATCAGCTTATCGCCGATACTATCGCCTCTTCTTCCTTAGATCCGGCACCGCTCTTTGCCGAGCTGCTTCGCAGCGAAAATAACGAAGCGGTGCTCACGGTGGCTTTGATCAGTCTTTCCGGACGAAACGATCCGCATGTGTTCGGCGCATTGGACCGGTTGATCATGTCCGGGCATAAAGAAATCCGGGTCAAAGCGGCAAAAATGTTCCTGCAGTATCCTCACCTGCTGCCGCTCGAGCGAATCGGCGAGCTGATCCGCCATCCGGATTGGGAAATCCGTGCCGCTGCGGCCAAGGCCGTGGGCGAACAGCAGCTTGACTTTTATCTCGAAGCGCTCACCCGCAGTATGGCCGACGAGGAATGGTGGGTCCGCTATTACAGCGCCAGAAGCTTATCCAAGCTCGGCTCCGCCGGTTTTGAGGCATTGTGCGAGACGGCCTGCAGCTCCGAGAACGGAGCCTCCCGCGAGTCCGCCTGGGAGGCTGTGCATGAAGAGCTGAACCAAGCGGAGGTTTCGGCTTCACAGGAGGCGCTGCAAATGCCTCACTACAACCGGCTGAATTTCATTTTCCGGCGAACACTTGGTGAACACGGCGCGTCCCGGCCATCCCATAGGCCCCGGATCAGCTCGTAGAAAGGGGACCCGGATGAGATCGTTTTTGCTGAACTACGGAATCATTGCCTTTTATCTGATTATCGGATCCAGTTTACTGCACTTATTCATACTCGCGATCTCCCATCAGAAGATACTCTCCATTGTCAAAAGCACCATGAACTCGCGCTTCCGGGAGCTGGCAGGCTCGGAATACGTCCCTCCCGTATCGATTCTGGTCCCCTCCTATAATGAGGAGCTGACCATCATCGAGAGCGTGCGTTCCTTAATGACGCTGGAATTTCCCATGTATGAAGTCGTCGTCATCAATGACGGCTCAGCCGACCGGACGCTTCAAGTGCTGGTGGATACGTTCGAATTGAAGCCGACCCGTCTGACCGGCTTCCGTCCTCTGGTGCAATCCAAACCGATCCGGGGAGCGTACCGCAACCCCCTCTATCCCAGACTGGTCGTCATCGACAAAGCGAACGGCGGTAAAGCCGATGCGCTGAATGCCGGTATTAATGTTGCTAAATATCCGCTGGTCTCCACCATCGATGCCGACAGCCTGCTGGAAAAAGACGCCTTGATCCGATTGGTTAAAGTCTATATGGAAAACCCCGAGCAGCATATTGCTGTCGGGGGCAATGTCCGGATCGCGAACGGGAGTACCATTGAGGACGGCCGCGTGCTGTCGGTCCGGCTGTCGAACAAATGGCTTCCCGCCCTTCAATATGTCGAGTATATGAAAGCCTTCCTCGGCGGCCGGATCGGCTGGAGCGCTATGAACGGGCTGCTTATCGTGTCCGGGGCCTTCGGCCTGTTTCGCAAAGATTACTTGGTCAAAGTGGGCGGCTATCAAGAGGACTGTCCCGGCGAGGACATGAACATCGTGATCAAGCTTCACAAATATATGCTGGACCGCAATTTGCCCTACCGGATCGTGTTTTGTCCGGACGCCGTCTGCTGGACGCAGGCGCCCGACACGCTGAAGGTGCTCAGCGCCCAGCGCCGCCGCTGGATCCGCGGCAGCTTATGGAACGTCAGCCGATTCCGCGCGATGCTGTTCATTCCGAAGTACAAGGTGATCGGCTGGTTATCCCTGCCCTACACCATCGTGTACGAGATTCTGAATCCTTTTGTCCGGCTGTCCGGTTTGGCGGCGCTCGCGGGATACGTATTGCTGGACATGACACAGCTGCCGGTGCTCCTTATCTTCCTGCTGGTCAATCTGCTTATTGGCATGATCTTTACTTGCGGGTCGCTGTTGATTGAACAATTGGCTTTCCGCCGCCCCATTCGCACGTACGACCTGCTGCGCATGATCGGGTTATCGGTGGTAATGGCGGTCGGTTACGATCAAATCAATGCACTCTGGAAGCTGCTCGGACTGTGGGATTATATTCGCCGCAATAATGCTTGGGGCAACATGGTACGCCGCAGCTGGCAGGATGAAGCGGCCCATCAGGCCGGATCCTCTTCCTCAAAAAAGACTACCAAAGCACAGGCCGTCTAATGGACGGCCGCTCCCCTATATGTGCGTATGATCGCCACCTCAATATGAATGGAAATGGAGTGAAAGAACAATGAACAATGCGTTATTAACCGGTTCCCGCTTGTCACAACGTCTAACCAATCGAATGAACAGCGTCCTTCAAGCAGCCGTCCCTTGGACGGAGTGCGGACTGATCGCAGCTTCAACGCACGGCATCAGCCCGATATGGCTTCAGGATTTGGAGACACGTCTGGCCAAGGAGAACGAGAACCTGGCCGTTATAGCCAATTACGAAACGGATGAAGGGACATTGACTATCCTGCTGCCGGGGCAATCGCTGGCTTTCACCCATTTCGTGTCTCTGTCGGTCAAGGCTTACCTGCAGGATGCCGGACTGTTGAACGGCGCCATGGCCGTTGCCAGCTTCCCGGAGAGCGCTCCCGCTTCCGATGAAACCTTGATCGACTTCCTGGCTTTGCTGGATGAGAAAGAACAATCGGACATCGCCGTTTATCAGGGCCAGCCTCAATCCCCGGAACCACCGACGGTCGTGATGATCGATCCGAACGCCGATTTGCTCGATTTCCTGAACGTCCGGCTCGGACTTCAAGGATACGATGTCCGTCCAGCACATGACGGCATGGAAGGGCTCCGGCTCGTGGAATCGGTCCAGCCGGACCTGGTCATCACAGAGCTGGCGCTGCCTGCACTCGACGGCTACCAGGTGATACACCGCATCCGGCAAACCCAGAGCCGGGCGTGCAAAGTTGTCGTGCTGACCGACCTTACCGTCGAGCAGGACATTTGCAAATGCTTTGACCTGGGCGCCGCCGATGTGATCAAGAAGCCATTCTCACCCATGGAGCTTGAAGCGCGCCTCAGGCGGCTGCTCGCCTAACTTAGCTTGTGGATAAAAGGAGTTCGTGCCCATGAAAGGGAACACTTCACCCATCGCCTGGCTGATGCGCTTTGCCTTGCTGTCCGTCGCCTTTTTCCTGGTCTGGCATTACTGGCCAACCAAGAAAGTGGAGAGCGTCCAAAGCGCGGACGGATCGCAAATCAAGTTCCGTACGCTGGGGGATCACATCGAGATGTACGATAAGCAGCAGTGGACTCCTTTTTTTGTCAAAGGAGTCAATGTGGGTGCTGCGCTTCCCGGGCATGACCCGGGCGAGCTGCCGATCAGCAAGGAAAAGTATTTGGAATGGTTCAAACAAATTCAAGAGCTCGGCGCCAATACGATTCGGGTATATACGATTCTAACGCCGGTTTTTTATCAAGCGCTTGTGGAATACAACCAGCGTCATGCGGACCAGCCGCTCTATTTCATTCAGGGCGTATGGACTCCGGAAGATGAGCTGATCGAATCAAAAGACGCCTACCTCGAAGCGATTTACTCGGAGTTTCAAAGCGAAATCACCTATGCCGTAGGAGCGGTGTACGGGACCGCCGATATTCCGGAGCGGCTCGGCAAGGCGACCGGCTCCTACCGTTACAATGCCGGCCCTTATTTGCTGGCGTGGCATATCGGGACGGAATGGGATCCGAAGACGGTTCAGAATACCAACGACCTGCATAAAGACAAGACCGGCTTCCAAGGCACCCACATTTCCGCTAAACCGAACGCTTCCCCTTTTGAGAACTGGCTTGCGGAAATGCTCGACCATTTGGCGGTGCTGGAGTCGGAGAACGGTTGGAAGCATCCGTTGACCTTTACGAATTGGGTTACAACCGATCCGCTCAAGCATCCCGGCGAGGTCCTCGTTCAAGAGGATATGGTAAGCGTCGATGCGACCCGCCTGAATGCGCACAACTGGCCTGCCGGATATTTTGCATCCTTTCACGCTTATCCTTACTATCCCGACTTTTTCCTCTTGGATCAAACGCTGATGGATATGAAGGACAAGGACGGAACGGCCAACACCTACTTAAGCTATTTGACCAAGTTGAAGGCCTACCATAAGGACATGCCGGTTATGATTACGGAATTCGGCGTTCCTTCCTCTTTGGGAATCGGACATCTGGCCAATAAAGACCGGCATCAAGGAGGGCATGACGAGACGCAGCAGGGACAGATCAACGCCTCTCTCCTGCAGGATATTGCAAGCGCAGGCATGGCGGGAGGTATCGTCTTCTCCTGGCAGGACGAGTGGTTTAAGCGCACCTGGAACACGATGCACTTCGAAATCCCGCAAAGCCGCCGCAAGCTGTGGAACAACGTCTTGACGAACGAACAACATTTCGGGCTGGTGGCCGAGATGTCCGGCAAGGCCGGGACGCTCCAAATCGACGGAGACGCAAGCGACTGGCAATCGCTTAAAGAGGACGAGAAGCGAACGCTCGCGGGCGGCTATCCGGGATGGAAATCCATTTGGATGACCCATGACGAGGCCTACGTCTACATCGCGGGCGAGCTGGAGCAGCCGTTTGATCCGGAGCGCGAGAAGCTCTACTTCGGCGTCGATACGATTCCCGGCGGCAACCGGCATGCGAAGGAACTGGGCGGAGTCAAGCTCGACGAAGGGCTGGAAACGCTCATTGAGCTCGGAAAAGACAATGAAAGCCAAGTGAAGATCGCATCTAACTACGATTTTCACACCCGGTTATACGGCAATCAGTATGGGATGCTGAAGGTCAAGCCCGAGGACATGAAAGACGATTCCGGTATATTTAACCCGTGGAAGCTGGCCGTGGGTCTGGAGCAGATTCCGCCGGATTCCACCCGGTACAATCCGTTTCAGGATGTACCTGCCGGGATGCTGAAGCGCGGATCGACGGATCCGGCCTCGGCGGACTTCAATTCCTTAACCATGTGGCAGGCCAAGGGCAGCGTCGTAGAGATGCGTATCCCCTGGATGTTGCTCGGTTTCACCGACCCCAGTTCCCTACAGGTCATGAGCTACGGCGAGAAGGATGGTAAACTGGCAGCCACGACAACCCAAGGGATTCGCTTGCTTCCTTGGATCGTTCAGCGCTCGGACGGTTCCGTCCGCGGATTGGTGAAAGACGCCGGCGCCGAATACCCTGTCTCCAAGCTGCCGGCCTATACATGGCCTGCCTGGAACAAGGTCCAGTACGTCGAGCGCCTCAAGAAAAGCTACGACCTGATGAAGGACGCTTTTCATCAGATTGACGATCACGTTTCCCAACCATAGCCGTACTTTACCGGCGCACAGCTTAAAGCAGCAAAAATGCCCCCATAGCCGATGAGCGGAAACTCATAGGTTATAGGGGCTTTACGTACAACCATTCACTCGCCCGCACCAGCTTTATCTCTATCATTCCTCGGAGCGTTTCTGCCTGTTGCGCCACTTGTTATACTCCAAAAATTCCACAAACTGCTCTTTGCTGATGCCCGAATCCATGGCCTCTCTTACCAGACCAAGCCATTCCTCATCCAACTGCTCATGAGGATGGGGGTGATGTTGAATAAACGTTTCCAGCGGAACGCCCAACACCGCACTAATCTTTTCAAGAAACTGGATCGATGGATTCGACTGGACCTCGCGTTCGATCGAGCTCAAATAGGATTTCGCTACCCCCGCTTTCTCTGCCAATTCGGTAAGGGTAAAGCCTTGTTCCAAGCGCAGCTGCTTGACTTTCTTGCCAATCATGGTAGTGACCCCTTTGTCATCCTGCAGTATAACAATATTTTAACAAAAAATGTTCATAGTGTGGATGATTATTTTTTATATCATAACCATGTAAGCGCTATCAATACAGGTTAAAAAAATTTTGTTTACCTGCGCAGCTTTTTTCTCTCTTGAAGTTAACGTTTCAGCTCATCATCATCTTCGTTTTGTTTGCATTCGCGGAAAAATTGCCGGACTTCCTCCGTGGAAAGCCCTGAATCGCGAGCTGCGATCATCAGGTAGACCCAGTTCTCGTCCAGGTTCTTGTTGGGTACAAGCGTTTGTTTTACGGACATAGCCCGGTCCCTCCAGATTTCCGGTAACTTGACGCACCATACTATTCGTGTCCAAGTTCTATTTTACGCGGGTCTATCATTTCAACCATTCCAACAAGCGCTGCGTGAGGATACCGCCCAAATATATGCCTACGATGCCCAGTATCCCGGGCAGGACAGGCGGGGCTGGAAGCGGTAATTTGAGCAGCTTAAAAATGCATCCAACGATAAGCCCTGCCAGCAGGGCCAGTATCCATTCTCTCATTCTGCTCACTCCATTATCAACCGACTTGATTTGAAATTCGATGTTATAGATATCATATCCTTTTTACTATCCATGCAACCGTGGGCATGTCTAAATATGATATACTACTAGAAACGTGCGCTGCAAGGAGATGAACGACAATGAAGCTGGTATCATGGAATGTTAACGGTTTAAGGGCGTGTGTGAATAAAGGATTTAACGACTACTTTACAAAAATGGACGCCGATATTTTCTGTATTCAAGAAACGAAACTGCAAGAAGGGCAAATTCGTCTGGAATATGGTACGGCGTATGATCAGTATTGGAATTACGCCGTTAAGAAGGGGTATTCCGGAACTGCTGTATTAACAAAGATCAAACCGCTTTCCGTACGATTCGGCTTGGAGGAGGATCAAGAACCTGAGGGGCGGATCATCACGCTGGAGTTCGACGCCTTCTATTTAGTCAATGTATACACGCCGAATGCAAGACGCGATCTGTCCAGGCTGGAATATCGACTGGAATGGGAAGACCGGTTCCGAAGCTACCTTCAGCAGTTGGATGCACATAAGCCTGTTATTATTTGTGGTGATCTCAATGTGGCCCACCACGAGATTGACCTCAAGAATGCGAAGTCCAATCGTAACAACTCTGGCTTTACCCCGGAAGAACGAAGCAAAATGACCCAATTGCTGGATGCCGGCTTTATCGACACCTTCAGACATTTCTACCCCGACCAGGCAGATGCCTATACATGGTGGTCGCATATGCCTAAGGTGAGAGAGCGGAATATCGGATGGCGAATCGATTACTTCCTCGCCTCTTCAAGACTTGCTCCCTCCTTACTTGACGCACAGATTGATGCCCATGTTACAGGCAGCGATCATTGCCCTGTTATCCTGACAATCGCAGATAACTTGAACGAGGGTGCCGGTCCGGTCAGCGTTGTGAATCAGTAGCCGACGATCTCGAGCCCGCTTTATGCAAATAGAAAACGGAACCCGCGCGGCTCCGTTTTTATTTATTTTCAAAACTATTTTTACAGTGATGACGAGTTCGGCACGATTTTCTTTTGAACGAGTGTTGCAAAGGTATGAATATGCGTTTCCATTAATGTCCGTGCACCTACAGCGTCTTTATCTGCAATCTTTTCAATGATCATCTCATGCTCAGTGATTGTACGGTTTAGATTTTGTTCAAATAAAGGGATGTTGCAAAGGAAAAAATCATTTAAATCCCATTGACTCTTCGTCATACTTAACAGCTTTTCCGATCTGGACATTTTCAAAATCACATAATGCAGCTCCCGGTTCTCATGAAAATACCTATCCCTGGAAAATCTTTCATTAATCACTTTTTCCAGTTGTTCATTGATCAAATATAATTCATTGACCTCCCGGTCTTCTCTTCTTTGTGCAGCCAAATAAGCTGCCATTCCCTCCAGGGCCATAACCGTCAAAAAATGGTCAGCCATTTCATCCTGTGAATACTTCTTTACACGACACCCGGTTTGCGGAACAATTTCAACAAAATACTCCGCTTCCAGTTTCTTTAGAGCATCGATGACAGGACGCCTGGAAACCTCAAGCTCATCTGCTACTTCAACAACCGATATTTCATCCCCAAAAACCCATCTTCCGGACTTCAGGCCATCTTTTATATATTCATAGGTTCGAATGGTTTTGGACAAGGATAGGTCCATTTTATTCACTGCGACGTCCTCCATGTAAAGCTTCTCAACATAATAGGATATTATAACTCTTTATCATAAATTTCTCAAATTAAGGTATTTTATGTAAATAATAGTAAACCGTGGCCTGTAGATCTAAAGAGATCTACGAAGGACACGGCTACTTGTTCATATTTAGCCTTATTTACCGAATGGTTTAGCTAAAAATTCCGTAAACACTTCAGGCTCCTGCCAGGTCAAGCTTTCAAGGGCTAACGGATCGAGTAGAATCGATTGATTTAACTTTGGCGAAGTAATTTCCAACCTCTCTCCGTTTCTTGTATATACCTTCTTAATGAGCACTTGGGTAAACTCATTACCCACTATAATTTGCGGTTCGGCTGGCATTTTCCTCCTCCTTTCTATGAGTTACGCAAGTACAGACCGCTACTGATTTCGCTTAAAACGCAGCGTTCCATTCCTTGTACTCGTAGTCAACAACGCCATTGACAACTAAGGGATCGGATTCGATAATGGACACAAATTCCTCTTTTGAGCAGTTGTAAACAATACAACCGCCGCTTCCATCGGCAAAGGGCCCGTTAGCCGCTATGACGCCTTTTTCGCGTAATTGTTGATTGCGGTTATTATGTTGTTCAAACCATGTCGGATCGATTTGATCCATCGATTTTTTTATACCTAATTGAACTAACCACATGGAAACCACTCCCTTAACTGGTTTTAAACGATCGTCAATCCTCCATCGGCGACAATCACAGAACCTGTGACAAACGAAGATTCGTCGGAAGCCAGGAAAAGAGCAATATTCGCAATTTCTTCCGGCTGTGCTCCTCTGCCAAGGGGAGTTGCTTCGGAAGCCACTTTGTCTAACTCTGGCAAAACTTCTTCCATGGCCTTCGTCATCGCTGTAATTACATACCCCGGGGCAATGACGTTAGCGCGAATCCCTTTTCTCGCATAGGATGCAGCGACTTGACGCGTAAACGAAATGATGGCTCCCTTAGATGCGGAATAGGAAGGACCGCCTGGACTGTTGATTAAGGCAGCTGTGGATGCTGTATTGATTATAGTTCCACCGCCTGCGCGTAATAGTTCAGCAATGCCATACTTCGATACAAAGAACAACCCTCTTGTATTTACATTTTGAATTTTATCCCATTCTTCCACACTTGTGTCTTCTACCGATATCATAAAGTTTTTATGAGCAATCCCTGCATTGTTGTAAATCGTAGTCAACTTCCCAAAAGCATCCACCGTCTTTTGAATCGCTTGCTTGACTTGTTCTTCATGGGTAACATCGCATTCAATAGCGATGGCTTCACCACCTGCTTCGCTTACTAGCCTGACCGTTTCCTGGAGACCATTCGCATCCATGTCGATGGCCGCCACTTTCGCTCCTTCACGGGCAAAAACAACTGCCGCCGCTCGCCCTTGACCTCCTGCTGCCCCCGTAATAAACGCGACTTTGTTTGCTAATCGATTTGTCAACTTCGGTTCCTCCCAGTGGATTCATATCCAATCTCAGAATCATTGCTGAACCATCAGATTTAGAAAAAGACCGCTATATTGTCCATCCCTAATGTCGTTTGATCGATCAGTATTTCTCTTGTTTTTAATTTAATTTCTTGCCCGGCACGCGTCAGGATGTCGTTACGAACACAAGTAATAAGGCCATATTCAGGTTCGTTACCACGGCTGCGGGTTAGAAGAAGGTAGCTCTTTACTTTAAATTCATGTTCAGCCGTTTGCTCGACACGAACATTATTGATAAACCTTCTTGTACGAGACGGCGGATCTTCCGCCCAAGCAAATTCCGTCTCAAACCGCTCTACCCTTTTCCTCAGAGAAGCAAAGTTCTCCTCAAAGTGATACATATTTCCAATAAAACCTTCTCCGTGTACTCGCTCGCGATTCGTCCTTACAGGCATGATGTACTGAATCTCTTGATCTAACATGTTTAACCATTCCCGAAAGTCCCCGCTGTCCAGTACTTCTGCTTCATTTTGTAGAAATTCCACAATTTCGAAATAAACAGGATTTCCAATTCTAATGCTGGTAGAATGCATGTACTCTCCTCCTCTGCATGTTATTTTCCAATTGGTGTTGAAAGATGATCATTCATTGCTGTCGGTCAATAATTTTTGCCATTGATGCCAAATGTTCAATTGGTTAGCCTCGCTGTAATCCCCTTGATAAACCGTTCCTGGCCCTGGCCAATCGCCTTGCTCGGGCTTTCGATCAATACCCATGCGATAAATAAATTTTAATTTCGATTGCGCTATATATCCCTTGGTGGCCCGAGTAATGTTTTTCCACATTTCCGTATCATCTTGTTCCAGCATACCACTCGATCCAAATGTTCGGACATACGTCTCTCTTGCAAGCTCTTTCCACCAATCGGGTGCTTCTTTCTCGACAAGCACCCAAGAGAAGACTTCCATTTCATGTGGTCCTTTCGGTACCCATTGTCTTAATGTCAAATAGGAACCCGGATGCTTTCCATCTTCCGTTGCCCAAGAGAAATATCCAAACGACATGTTCGGGTATATGTTTCCATGAATATAAGCGAGTCGTCTAAACGCTTTTTGATGTTCAGGTGTTAATTTCTGTTCAATCTTTTCGACGATATCTTGGGGAACGCCGTAGAAAGGCGGAAGCTCATATTCGGGTGGACCGCCGATCAATCCAAGACCATTTCCATTCTCGCAAGAAACATGTACGCCATAGAACGCAAACTTCGGATCCCCACTCGGAACAAGCTTTAATTGCACAGCTGACTGGTGGGTCATAAATGTATGATAAGCATCCCCAACAAAGTTGTCGGCACCTAGCTTCCAGTTCGACTTTACGGTCCAACGCTGTGGTGCTCCGATCACTTCCATGCCCTCATTCGTGTGCTGCAGCATCATATCCAGGTACCACTTCAAGCTTCCCAACTGCTCTTCTAAAGGAGGAGCTGATTCGTTAAAGGTCCCAAAAATAAGCCCTGCATAGGTGGCGGCCCTCGCCTTTACCAGACTGTACTGACTTTTATCAAAGCCATCACCGAAGGCCTCCTTATGGGCCGGAACTCCGATGAGATCTCCATTCTGTTTAAACGTAAATCCATGGTAAGGACATCTGAAATGGGAAGAGTTTCCCATTTCCGAGCGGCATACAGGAGAACCTCTATGCGTACAAGCGTTCAGTACAATGTTGACGACACCCGCCTCTGAACGCGAAACAATCACCTCTTCGTTTCCAATAAATCTCAAGACATAATCGCCTTTATTCGGTATTTCAGATTCATGAGCAACAGGAATCCAGATTTTGGAAAATATTTTTTCGATTTCCATCTGATGAATTTCGGGATCACCGATGACTCGCGATGAGATATACCCTTCATCCAAATCCAACAAATCTTTAACCTTTGTACCATCCGATAAACAAACATCTTCGCCCACTTTTTTTGGAATTGTCACTTGTTAATCGCTCCCTTCTCTTCATCAACGGATTACGTTTTGACTTAAGTTCAGATTCTAGAATCTTAAATCGGTTATTAATTTTCTTGGATTCCGATATGGATAGCTGTTCTTTGCTTGCTGACTTTAGCGTGCGGCTTGGTTGAGTGTGTAGAATACTGCTGTGAAGGTAGTGTAAGATAGCGATCGTGCTGGCGGTGGTTCCTGCGCTGGGGTTGCTTGTTGTTTGTTGTTTGTTGAGCAATTGCGAGTTGGTTGAAATACTAGAATATTAGAACGTTTCGGGAGATTGTGTATGCGCTTACAACTTCAATAATTTCATTATACATAGATGGATATAGATAGTCAATATATGACCAACCGGCTGCTATGGCACTACCCCGCTCGGGAACCAATGGAAGAGAAACACAAAGCCCAGCGCCGAACCCTCCTAACGTCTTAATTTTCAGCAAGGAAAACGTAAGAGTGAAATGAACGGATATCTCAGCAGCCTGCTGCCTGTTACAGCCAATTCTGGTTGACCGGTCTTGTTTCCTGGAATCGTTCAGGATGAGCGGCTCCCCACCAAAGTCTTCCTCTGGTGCTGTAATCCTCCCAGGTCCATTTTACAGGCGGCATATCTAGATCCCGTAAATAATCCCCGGTATAAATTTCCATTCTATTCCCATCCGGATCGCGGATGTACAAGAAGAACGCATTGCTCAAACCGTGTCGTCCCGGTCCGTATTCAATCGAATCTTGATAGCCGGCATCAGCCAGCAGATCGGCGGTTCGAATAATTTCAGCCGGCCCCTGCACCGTGTACGCCACATGATGCAATGCCGCTCCGCTTGCTTTCACAAGTGCGACATCGTGCGTACCAGGGAAACGCCGGGTCCACGCTGCGAAAGTTTCTCCGTCCCGCTCCACATATTCAGAAACACTAAAATTCAATTCGTCTCTCCAGTAATTTAATGCCTTGTCAACACTGGCTACACGCAAATTGACATGATCGATCCGCAGCGGTGGAATTCCTTTATCCGTATGAGTAAAACGCATCGGCAATCTTTTTAACCGCCCGGTTTCGTCAAATATATCAATTTGTTGCATGTCGTGGTAAAATTCAATCGGATGTCCGTTCGGTTCCACGATTCGCAATGAAGCACCTTGCCCCGGCTCGGCACCATCGGGTACCCTCGTATACGGAATTCCCAATTTTTTGTGATGGTGAGCCAATCGTTCCAAATCTTCAGGATCCGAAACCCGCAGAGCGAAATGACCTAGTCCACTGTAGCTATTTTTCGTAAGCGTAAGCGTATGGGTATCGAACTCGTCTACCCCCCGCAAGTATATATGCTGCTTGTCAGAATCATGTTCGCGAAAGCCCAATACATCAACATAAAATTCCCTGGCCTTTTCCAAATCGGTAACGAAAAGTTCCGTGTGTCCCAGTCGTAAAATCATCCTACTGTCTCCTTCACGCCACATGGGCAATTATAATTTTGGCGAATTGATCTTCTATAATCAAATATTCCGACCATTTATTGGCTAACCAAGCATCCGCACGGGCCGGGTGTCCCAGCACGGCTGCACCAGCAGCCGTACCGGTAACATTACCGTTTCTTTCAAGCACCAAACCGATGTTAGGCCAATCCAATCGATCAAAATGAAAGCGATTACAGGTTTGAGTCCAAATACACTGCGGTTTTGTTTCTCCATGAATTTCAATTAAATGCCTCAAGACCCCTTACCGAATGATTCGACTGGAAATGCCCCCCATGAACTGAATGCGGTCGGGAAATCCTCCCACACTCTATGGGAAATAGCGTGATCCGCTCTTGGCATTTCAGCAGACAGCTCCATTCGGTTTCCGCTCGGATCCATAAAATACGTATACAGATTGCCGCCTACCGAATGTCTTCCCGGACCAACTTCAATTTTATAACCGGCCTGCGCGAGCAAATCTGCGGCCCGCTTCATATCCTCTAAACCGTTTACCTGAAATGCGTAATGATGCAGGGTCGTATGTTCCGGAGTGCCTATCGCAGCCACGTCATGATGGTAATCGGAAGCATGCGTCCACGCTGCTCCCCATATGCCGGGCGCCGGCTCGAACACATCGGAGACGCTAAAATCAAGAGCATCTTTCAAAAATTGCACAAATCCGTTGACGTCCTTGGTATGTACCGTGATATGATCGGCATCCAGCAAACCAAGACCTCTGCTTCCTTTATTGCCCACTACAGGATGAATGTATTTGGGCCGGTGATCCAGAAGTACCAGTTCCATTTGGTGATTCGAGGGGGCCGCAAACCGCAGCGCTGCCTTTTTCCCTGGTTCCGGATCCGTCAAACGTTGACTGGGTACGCCCAGTGATGACAGTTTTTTCTCAAAATAGCCGAGATCCTCTTCGTTCACTACCTGCAGTGCAAAAAGGTCTAAACCTGTTCCACCTTGTTTAATGGCTAGGTCATAGTTATGATCAGCCCCACAGCCGAAATAAACCGTATCTTTCTCTCTTGCAATTTCATGCAATCCGATAATATCGCGGTAGAATTCAATTGATTTTGCTAAATCGATGACATTAATTGTTCCGTTGGCAAATTTAAAAATCCCCATTTCCTATACCTCCTTAATTTTTCACGCTATTATTTTTAAAATATTGTTCAAAACTAACCATCCCTAGACTTTCCCGGCGATTAGCGTCAAGTGCGTCCAAGGCTCTGGAGTTTTCAACCAACAGCATTTGTACTTCAGCAGAATGCGGATTGTAGTGTCGATGCCAAATCCATGGAGGAGTATAAACAAAATCTCCCTTTGACCACGTTACAACCTGATCGCCGATTTCCGAATAGCCTTCCCCTTCGATTACATAATGGACCGATTCATGAACATGACGCTGCAGATCTGAACTGCTGTTTGCCGGTATTTTTTGCAAATAAAATTCCAACGATTTGGCAGGAATATCTACTAAAATTCCAATTTCACTTGGGTTCCCTGTTGCTTGGCTATCAAGCCAAATTGCGTCTTCGGAGTGCACGACCAGACCATCGGAAGAAATTTCTTGATGGTCACGCTGTTTCAACTTTTTTAAATTGGCAAAGAAAGAATTCAGTTTTTGTTCGCTTGTCGGTTTGTTCCCATGATGCATTTCTTTACCTCCCCAGTTCAGAGTGGACTTACAATGGTGAACCCCCCGTCAATAACATGGGTTTGACCTGTTATGAAGGAAGCGTGCTCCGAAGCAAGAAATGCTACGAGGGAGGCCACATCATCCGGCTTGCCGAACCGTCCGACAGGAATGCTCTCCTGGTCTTGCCTAAGAACCTCTTCTAGAGGTATCCCTGCTTGTTTCGCTCTGTAATCAGCGATTTGCCGGATGCGATCCGTATCGATATGAGCTGGCGCAATCACATTAGTTGTCACGCCGTAAGGCCCTACTTCGCAAGCGAGCGATTCCGAAAGCGCTTTAACACCAGCCCGCATTACATTGGACAAGTGAAGGTTAGGCAGCGGACGAATCACAGAGGATGATGTCATATATATTAAACGTCCCCACTGATTTTCCTGCATGCCAGGCAACACCGCTCTTGTCAGACGAATTGCAGCATCCAGAATTAGACGATAAGAGAAATCCCAATCGGAACTGCTCAAGTTGAGAAAGCTGCCCGGTTTGGGGCCTCCGGTATTGTAGACAAGGATGTCAATGCCGCCCATTTCGGCAATTGCTGCGCTCGCCAATTCATCTACCGAAGCCGGATTTGTGAAATCGGAGGGTTGGTAAAACACTTGCGAACCTGTTTCCCTGTGAATTTCCTGTGCTGTTTGTGGAAGCAGATCCCTTTCAATACCGCTTAAAAATACGGTAGCTCCCTCTTTTGCAAGCCGTTCCGCAATCCCTCTACCAATACCTGAGCTTGAAGCTGTGACCAACGCTTTCTTTCCTTTTAAATCCATATGCATATCCCACCTATAATTTGCTGTTATTTTCAATCCCATACGATGCAAGCATTTTGTCTACCAGAGCCAAAGGTTCCCGTTTGTCATAACCGGAATATTGTGTTTGAATACGCAGGAACATCGGATCCCCTGCATAGAAGCGCTCATATAATTCATGGCGAGATCCAAAGTCTGAAACAGCAATCTCCGCAGCGGCTTTGAACAGCTTCACTTTCTCTTCGGCTGTCACTTCGGCTCCCCGATAATACTTGCGGACATCACTTGCAATCGGACTATTAAACACATCCACACTTGCCGGTTGATACATCAACCCGCCTGCGACCACAAACTGAATGATCTCCCTGACGCGGGGGTACCAACGGTTACCCGAATTTCGAATCGCATACAAAGGAGTAACATTCGGTAAATAGATGCCGTCAGGACTTTGTTCGCTGGTAGCTTCTGAAGAATGTACCGCTGCTCTAATTAATTCAATATAGGTGGTTATTTCACCTATCATATCCTGAACATGAGGAAATTGATTGGTATTCACCATTTCGGTCGCTCTCATGACGAGTCCAGCCAGGAACTGCAGCTTAGCTTGCAAACGGATAGCGGATTGATGCCCCGTAAATGCGTTTGAATTTAGTTTCCAAATCGTGTTTACACGTTCAACATCCTGATAGATGAACACTCGCTCCCATGGAACCAGCACATCATCAAATACAACTACACTATCCAGTTCATCAAACCGCGAAGCCAACGGATGGTCAAATACGGATTGGCGGACGAAAGACTCTCGGGCAATTAATCGTACGCCGGGGGTGTTTAGAGGAAGCGCGAAGGAAATTGCATATTTGTAATCTTTTTCGGTTGGTTTTCGCAAATGGAACGGCCACACAAGCATCTCATCCGCATATGGGCCTGCGGTAGCCAGCATTTTGGCCCCGCGAACAATAATACCGGCATCCGTTTCTCTTACGACTCCCAGATATGTGAATTCATCCGGCTGTTCAGACGGCGCCTTACCGCGATCTACCTGAGGATCTATCAGCACATGGGTTAAATACAAATCATTTTCCCGTACATATTCAAAATAATTCCGGGCATTATCCGCGTAAGGGCCAAAGAAATCCGCATGGATATACCATGCTGTCAGCATGGCGCTCATAAAATCAGTGGAGCGCCCCATCATCCCAAACGTTTCTTCCGCCCAATCTTTATGCATCAACCGGCGGCGGACCAGATCTTCCTTCGACTTCGGAACAAGAAAAGAGGTACCGATTAGGTCGCCCGTTTTAGGTGATTTCGACAACATATAAGAACGCTTATCCTTTTCCCATTGTGAATCATACAGTCTTGCTATCGATTTTACAGCCGGCGCTACAAGCGGATGGGTTGTTGGATCCTTTACTTGTTCATTGCCGATCCAAGTTTCCGGAGGATTGTCCTTCAACCTTTGTATATAGTCCGTTCCTCTTCTTGCCCCCATGTTTACAATCTTCCTTCCTTAAGAAATCTGTGATGTACGTCATTGAACTCTCCAGGCTTCTCCCATTGCGGCCAGTGGCCGGCTTCGCTGATTACATATAACTGGCTGCTAGGTATCCATGACTTTAATATGAATGCTTCATCAACCGTCCCTGTGGGATCGTTATCTGTCCATAACAGCAAAGTTGGACACTTGATCTTTCCGCACCATTCAGGCCCCCAGGCATAATCTTTCCTGACTTCCCAATCCTGTAGACACACAATATTGTAGACTGCCCTTTTAAACTCCCGTTGGGTATATATCTGATAACGAATGTTCACCAGTTCATCCGTCACAAAACTCTTATCAAGAAACAACCACTCCAACCGCGATCTTACATTTTCATAAGTCGCTTCCACTACAGCGCTAATTGTGGAATCTTTTACTTTCTTCATGACTTCCGGCTTATTGGTAATATTACCGGGAGTGTTTAGAATCACTTTATCGACCAGATCCGGGTAATGAGCGGCTGTCCAAGCCGCGACCCATCCTCCCAATGACTCCCCGGATAGATTGAATTTCTGCAATCCCAAAGCCTCCGCCAGACCAACCAGATGATCACTCAAATAATCGATGGTGTACGGTCTATCAGGTTTGTCACTATATCCGTGTCCAACCATATCGTAAGCGATTACCCTGAAGTCTTCCGACAGTCTCCCTATGTTCCTGGCATATGCTTCAAGATGTCCACCCGTACCGTGAACGAAGATGAGAGGATCTCCTTCTCCTGCTTCCAATATGCGCGTTCTAATTCCTTTTACATTGATATAGTCCTGTTTTAAAGGGACACCCGCTAATTGTGACCACATGCCGACCTTCTCTCCCATGGTTCACCTCATTTTTGGTATACTAGTATCTTAGTAATAGAATACCATAATTTCCTTTTCTATGCAACCGCTTTTTTCTCCTGAACGCGGGTATCGATTAATGCTCTGCTTTGATAACACCTGCTTTCCTTTTGGTATTTTCCTATAGTGAGGCCACATCACCTCCTTATATCTGATATACTAATATCTTAGTTGTTTGTTGTCAACCGGTTTTTGAATTTTCAATTGAATAGAAAGCGCTATAATGAGGCTGAGGTCTGTCCGTTAGCGCAGCAAAGGACTGCCATGTGGCAGCCCTCACGGTATTTAACCAGCTTCTTTGGCGGACATCACTACATAGTTGTGTGATCATGATCCAACTGGAATACTTGCGTAAAACATGCATTTCATGAGAAATATGAAGTGTCCGCGCACGGGGATTACGCCTGCTCAGGGCCGTACCCATTTAGGGCCCTGCCACGTATGGATGTAATACCAGGACTCCCCGTTAGGGGACGTCCATACGCGTGAAGCGGTAACGGTTTGCGGTGTGAAGGTTAGCGCGTTGTTCAGCAACGAACTGTCTACATAAGGCGTATCGAGTGCAATCGATGATTCGGTCAGGTCGAGGCGGGCATTACTCTGCTTCACTCCGAGCTTGGCATCGTTCTCAAAATCCCCTGTCAACTGCGAGGCGATTTCCTTGGCCGGGTTGATCCACTTGCCTGAATCGTCCGCTAGCACGAAGTACCAGCCGTCTCTTCTGCCAATCACATGAACGGCTTGCGGCTGCTGCTGCTCCGATGGCTCCGCGTAGTAGTCGAAGGGTGACCTGTAATAGTAGAATGGGACGGGAATGTCCAGCTTAAGGTCGACGCTTTCTACACCCTCAAATCCGTACCCATAAGAGTCAAGGTGGATCCATCTCAGTCCTTTCGGGGTATCGATCTGGTACCAGACGCTTGGAGGAACCATGCGCGTCTGCTGAATATACTTCGCGACAGGCTTCACCACCTGAGGAGGCAGCTTTGGCTCGTCAGTCATCGGATTATCGAAGGGAAATAGGTACACCTCGCTCTCCTGAGCAATCGCGATCATGCCTTCGACCGGATCCCCTTTGTATTTCTCGGCAAAATGATACGGACGAATCCATTTGTTTCCAAGCCAGGAGGTCTGGATCAAATACCACTTATCGTTCGCGTTCGTATAGCAGGGGGTGTAAGGATCGCACACGCTGATGGAAGCAACCGCCTGAACCTGTTGCGGAGAAAGTCCATACGCTGTCATTTTCATCGGTGATTCATATATTGGGGTCTCCTGTTCAAGTAAAGTCAGCGTCTGCTCCTGAAGCTCCAGCTTGCCGTACTTGTAGGAGCCTTCCTTCAAGTTAATCCATGCTTCGCCAAGCCACGTCTCAATCCGCACCTTATCCATACGTGTGATGTCAAGCAGCCTGCTGCTTTCGATCGGGGCTAGATGTACCGATTGGAGGGCACTCAGCGCGCCGATGGCCTCATCCGGTCTTGTCTCGCTGCTTGCATACAGCGTAAAGTCGTCAAGCAAGGTTACATAAGGCATAACGCTTGGCGCGGCGAGCTCCTGCTCTGCGTGAGAGAGCTGCGGTCCGGACAGGACGGCCATGGCTGTGGCCAGCAGCAAGATGAACCATTTGGTCATATCACTCACCTCCTTTCCCTATTTAGACGAAAATTCAAGTGAAAAGTTACGTGCGGTGTCTCGCACCGTTCAGTCCTGTTATTGCGTTTCGTCTTTCTCTACGACTTCCCAATGAATGCTGATCATCTTATCCACCCAGTTGCGGATATTCATTTCGATCGCTTGTTCGACCTCTTCGTCCATGAGCTCGCCAAGCTTGTTTTCCTCGAGCACGAGTTCATCTACCTTTGCTATTTGACCACCAATAGACAATTCGACTTTAATTCGCATCTACAACCCTCTTTTCGTCTTTTCTCTACATGCAGTCTTTGGCATGATCATCATCTTTTCGATGCGATAAAATTCCATAAAGTATGACGTCAGTAATGTCATTTGCAAGGGAAACCGGATTTGTTTCTTCGTTCACAATCTTGGTGACCATTCGTTCGAGCATGGCAACCATACATTCTGCGGCCACCTCGATCGGCAGGTCTTTTCGGACGTGCCCCGCTTCCTGGTTGCTGCGTAAGTTATGAATGATCATGTCCATCATTTCTTTTTTGATTTGTTCGCTATCAGGCGAATCATAAAGTGCAATTTTGGTCAGCTCAGGGGAAGCATTAAGAAATAAGAACAAATTTTTTAAATTTTCCTTTACTTGCTCTGGAACGTCAGAGCTTGGCAGTGGTGTTACCAGACTCCCTGCATTGGCCAGAACCTTTAAGCGCATTCGATATTCATTGACCAGTTCGGAAAAAATCGCATCCTTGCTCGGGAAATACAAATAAAATGCGGCTTGCGTGAGTCCCGCAGCTTTTACGATGTCGCTTATTTTTGTAGTAAAGTACCCGTTCAGAGCAAATTGTTGAGTCGCAGCCTCCAATAATCGAATGCGGCTTAACTCCCCTTTTTTCGTTCGATTCCTTTCCATATAGGCACCTCTTCAATTACTGAACGATAAGTTAACATTTGAACAGAAAAACTAACTATGAATTCACATAACTAATCAGTTAGTTTTATCACATCTTTCAAATTTTGTCAATGATCTATACGCATACTCGCGGAACAACCATGATCAGGACAAACATGACGACTTTGGAGAGGAAAGCACGGATGCGTAAGCGAATGTCAAAGCACAAATCACAAAAAGACACCCCGGAGCATTTTATGATGCTTCGGAGGTGTCTGTTTATACGCCGGAATGCGTTCCCATGCAACTGCCATTACAACAGCCATTGATTCGACGTCGGTTGGAGGGAATTAGACAGCTCGTTTAATTATGGCTTTAATAGTAGACCGTTAAGAACTGCTTGATATCGCTATTTATTTTTTGCAGAAATGGTTCCGACGGGAAATGGCCCATTTCATAGACGGTTGCTGCCGCTAAGTTGGGTATGATCGCTTCTGCGGCCGCAATCACCTTTTCACTTGGGAAGAATATATCCTTTGTACCTGCTAGCACCATAGTAGGAGAGGAGTAATTCACAAGCTCTCTTTTTTCGGTTATTTTCGGCATGTCTTGTTCTAATTTTACATGTGTAAAAATGTCGCCGATTATGTTTTTATCTATTTCCTTCATGCTGTTGAAAGACATCGTATCCGCTATTTTTTGCAATTGCTTTTGCGATGAGCTGATAGTAAACCCTATCATGGGAATTAAGATTTTCTGTATCATTTTCATTTTGGAGCCTAACTTCAATCCAGACGGAGCGACCAAGACCGAGCATGCAATTTTCTCCGGCAGAAACGCTGCTATTCTTAGTATGATGCCCGCGCCATAAGAAGGGCCGATAAATGCACTTTTGTCAACTCCAAAATGCTCCATTAAATCGGAAACCCATAATGCAAAACTGTCATCTTTAGCTGACATTCTTGTTTCCGCACTGTAGCCCGGATGCCCGATTGTGTCTGGAGCGTAAATCCGATACTCCCCAAACAAGGATGAAAACCAGGATAACGTCATCGGGTTAATGCAATTGCCGCCCTGAAAGATAAAGACGGGTTTTCCGTCAACAGGCCCTGTCACTAAGGTATGCGTTCGACCAAAGCGCGTGTCTACGAACACTCTTTCAAATTCAACATGAAATCGCTTCAGGTACGACTCATAATCGTTTAAGATTTTTTTCTTTCCTTCTTCGCTTTTATAAATGGCAGGTACGCTCACTGAAACACCTCAGGCGTTTTTATTAGTTCGTCCTTCAGATTGTATCATTATAGCAACGGTCAGCATACCTGTAAGGAAGAAAAATACGATTTGAACATGAAAAAGGCCTCTTGGAGTCGTAAGTGTTGTCCGAAGCTTGCCGGCCCAAAGGACGAGGTACTTAAAATATCAGGAGGCTACCCGGCAAGGGGTGTATCGTGCCGTTTCATCGTTCTCATTTTCACCGCAGTTGATCCTCCAATTCCGTTTTTAGTTGTTGTTGAAGATCGATTTTTTTGATTTTCCCGCTAGCCGTCATCGGAAGCGCATCGACAAAAACGAACTTGTCGGGAACCTTGTAATCGGCAACTTTCGATTTGATGTAATTTTTAATCTCTTCCGTTTGCAGCTGCTCTCCGCTTCTGACACGAATGGCAGCGCATGAAATTTCGCCCAGCACAGTATCGGGCAGACCGACGACGGCCGCCTCCATGACGGAAGGATGGCCATATAAAATTTCTTCGATTTCCCTCGGATAGATGTTGTATCCTCCGCGAATAATCATTTCTTTGATTCTCCCGACAATCCGGATATAACCCTGTTCGTCCATGGTTGCCAGATCACCTGAATAAAACCACCCTTCTTGATGGATTGCCGCTTGAGTGGCCTCAGGCATGTTGTAATAACCTTTCATCACGCCAAAACCTCTGCAAGCCAGTTCTCCAACTACTCCCGGACCGACCGGTACCCTGCGGGGGTCAACAATTTTGACCTCCGCACCAGGCAGCACCTTGCCGACGGTCTCGGATCGAATCTTATCGTCGTCATTAAAATCGGTAATCGTTAAAGTCGGCGAAGTTTCGGTCAATCCGTATGCGACTACAATATTGCATCCCATTTCCGAGCGAATCCGTTTGACGACTTCCACCGGACATGGAGCCGCAGCGATAATGCCCGTTCGCAAGGAAGAAAGGTCAAAGGAAGCAAAATCCGGGTGATTCAACTCTAAAATAAACATCGTCGGTACGCCGTTATGCACCGTCACCCGCTCTTGCTGGATCAGTTCGAGCACGTCCTTGGCTTTATACTGATCTACGAGCACCATGCTCCCCGCACAAGCGAACGTGCTTAGAATACTCGGCGTAATTCCGAAAACATGAAAAACCGGGACCGCAATAAGAAAAACATCCTCCGGCGCACATTTCATGGCTTCCGCCGAAATTGTACCGGTGTGAGCGATATTGGAGTGTGTCAGCATCGCTCCTTTCGGTCTACCCGTCGTTCCAGACGTATACAAAATAGCAAAGACATCGTCTTTGGGTTGAATGTCTTCGGGTACGAACAAGGAGTTTTTGCCTCTTTCTATCAATCGTTGATAGGATATGAGCCCTTCCTGTTCGAAGCGTACCGATACGATCTGGTTCAGACTGTTAACCATATTTTTCGCTTGTGTAAACTGATCAGCGTGAGGAACACCGCTGAATTCTTTCGTACAAAAGGCAATCTTCGCGCCGGAGTTCGTCAGTATATATTCTACTTCATGCTGCTGGTACCTGGTGTTACAAGGAACGATGACTGCACCCAGAAACGCCGCAGCAAGATAGACGACCACAAACTCGTGCCAATTGGGCAAACAGACAGCTAACTTGTCGCCCTTCCCGACGTTCAGATCACGAAGAGCGGCGGCCATATATCTCGACTCGTTCCAAAGCTCCTCGTATGTCATTCTTCGCGTCCGGTCGAAAATGACTTCTTTCACCGGATTCCGTTTATATGCCCGTTCAAATACTTGCGCAACCGATAAGTCATACTCATATTTATACATGGGAACTTCCCCCTATGCTCTGGTATCAACCAACCGCAACAAACAATATATGCACTTTCAATTCAACCGAGAACCGTGACTGATGTTCATTCGTTCTATGGAAAAGGGGGATTACAGCCGCTCCCAAATGGCTGCAATCCCTTGACCTCCGCCGATGCATAAAGAAGAAACGCCATATTTTTTGTTGCGGCGCCGCAATTCGTATAGAAGCGACAATGTAATTCTAGCGCCGCTAGCGCCTAACGGATGGCCCAATGCGACCGCCCCGCCATTGACGTTGCCGATCTCCGGATCGAAGTCGAGCTCTTTCTGGCAAGCGAGATATTGAGCGGCGAGCGCCTCGTTAATTTCAATCAGGTCCAAGTCTTTGATCGTCATTCCCGCTTTATGGAGCGCTTGCCGGATCGCCATGACCGGTCCGATACCCATAATCTTCGGTTCTACACCGACAATGCCCCAGGAAACTAACCGCGCAAGCGGTTTCAGGTTCCGCCGCTTCACATATTCTTCCAAAGCCACCACCGTTACTGCCGCGCCGTCGTTGATTCCGCTGGCGTTGCCTGCCGTCACTACCCCGTCTTTCGTGAAGCGGGCAGGCAGCTTCGCCAGCGTCTCCAGGGTAGTCGGACGGGGATGTTCATCACGGTCCACAACTACACTTTCCTTTCTTCCTAGAATCGTATAGGGGACGATTTCTTCGGCAAAGCGGCCATTATCTATGGCCGCCTGGGCTCTGTCATGGCTTCTGACGGCAAACGCATCGACCTGTTCCCTTGTGATCCCGTATTGCGAGGCCAGATTTTCGGCGGTTATGGCCATTGTGCAATCCCCGTAAGGATCGTACAGCGCCTCCCACAAGTAATCTTCCATCGGCGCTTTGCCGAGGGGGATTCCCCATCTTGCTCCACGAATCACATGAGGTACTTGGCTCATATTTTCCGCGCCGCCTGCAAGCGCCAGGTCGGATTCTCCCAGCATAATCGATTGAGATGCATTCACAATCGATTGAAGTCCGGAACCGCAAAGCCTGTTCACCGTTAATCCGGGTACGTGTTTCGGAACGCCTGATTTCAATCCGACATGGCGGCCCATATAGATGGCATCTGCACTGGACTGGATCACGTTGCCAATGACGACCTGATCCACTTCTTCCGCCGTCACATTCGCTTTTTCCAACGCTTTTATGGCGCTGGCAGTCGCTAATTCGATGGCGGATACCTCTTTGAATGATCCTCCAAACTCACCGAACGCGGTGCGCGCGCCTTCGATCAAGAAAACATGACGGTTTCCCATGTTACGCCCTCCTAACATCCTGAAAATTGCGGCTTTCGTTTTTCTATAAACGCTCGCATGCCTTCTTTGCTGTCATCGCTTGCATAGGCGTTGCCGAAGCATGAGATTTCCAGATCCAATCCGGTTTGAAGATCCGCTTGACCGCCCGAGTTGACCGATTAACCGCTGCAGCCTTTGTGTTGCGCCGCCTCCGAGCGCCAATCCGTTAACTGCTGCGATCACAGGCTTTGGAATGGATTCGACCTTCGAAAAGGCATTGCGGGATACTTGGCAAAATTGAAGGACTTCCCTGGTATTCAGATTCAGCATGTCTTTAATATCCGCACCTGCGGCGAAAGCTCGGTCCCCCTTGCCTGTAAGGACCACGGCCCGCACATCATCGTTTTGTTCCCATTCGTTAAAGAGCAACCCGAGCTCCCGAAACAACTGCCCGTTCAACGGATTGATCCCATCCTCTGTTATTTGTGGTAAACATACTTAAATTCATCGTAGAAATAATCCATGACGCGATCTAAGATGTAATCGCTTACTTAAATTCATGATAAAGCATTTTTCCAGCTTCTATAATCGGCGGATTGCAGGAATCTGCAACGGAACATTCAGCAGATTTGCGGAGGAGACAGGTCCAGCAGATCGTATAATTTATAGGCCATCAGCAGGCTGAACCGCTGCTCGGCTTGCTCAATATCGATTTGCAAAATTTCCCTGATTTTATCCAAACGGTATTGCAGCGTGCTCCGATGAATATATAACGCCTCGGAGGTCTCTCTCATACTTCCGTTGTTTGATAAATAGATCCGGAGGGTTTGAAACAGATCAGCTCCACTTCCCTCCGTATAACGCAGCAGCGGCGCCAGCTTTTTTTGCACAAAAATCGTTGAAATTTTGTGATCGGTTAATTGATGAAGAAGAGAGTAAGACTCGAACTCTTCAAAAATGGCGAATCCCGCTTCCGGGTAACGAAGGCGAATCAGGTTCGCGGTTTGAACGGCTTGTTTGTACGCAAAATAGTAATCTTCCATCCGTTCGGTACGTCCGCCAACACCCAAATAAACATGACAAGATGGCATTTCAGCTTTGGCGATTTTTTGTACCTGCTGATACATCGACTGCCAATAAGCTTTGGCATTTGTCTGCTCGTTTGTCACGCGGCTGATGAGGATAAACTCATCGCCTTTTCTCGTCAAGATTACCCCTTGATCTTGATTCGAGAGCGCCATTTTCATAATATCCCACAATCTTGATTTCTTCTCCTCCACTCCAATGAGATCGCTTTCCCGCTCCACTTCCATATCAAGCTTCACTGACAAATACGCCACCCGATGAGAATCATAGACGTTCCAGTTGATAAAGGTGGTATACTGTACGACTTTCTCCGGATCCTCGATTTTTTCGGAAAAAAGCTGATTCATGAAACTTTCCTTCACCTGTTCTCGCGTATCCATCACCAGTTTTTGCTTAATAAACTCGATGGCGTACACATTGAGCGCGTTATTGACGGTTAGTCGGAGAACATCGTCCCAGTACTTGCGGTCTGAGAACACTGCTAAATAACCTAACTGCCTGCCGCCTCCAATAATCGGCCAGATGCTCACATAACATGGCCCTTCGTCCAGCTGAAGCCATAATTCATCGGATTTAATCTGCCGGATTTGCTGTTCATGCTCTTTAACGAGATGCAGCAAATTGGGCAGCGATAGCTGTTCTTCCTTCATAGCATGATGAGACAGCAGCCGCAGAAGCCGATCGAATAGAAAAACCGAATAACCGAAAATGGAGCTGACGGTTCTGGTGATCTCGTATAGACTCTCCTCCTCGATGGTCTTTTTTACAAGTTCCTGTTGATGGATCATGATGTTCTGCAGTCTTAATCTGCGCTCTTGTTCGTTCTGAACTAATCGGGCGTTCTCTATCTGCATAGAGACATGCGTCGATAAAAACTCAAGCAGCTCCAAATCATCTTCGGTAAACACTCCATCTTGCTTTCCCGAGACATGAAGAATACCGATCGTTTTCAAATTAACGACCAAGGGCACCGTTAATTGTTCGCCCCCGGCCTTCCCGAAATACGGAAACAATCGCGATAGATTGCTTTCGTTATCGATCACCATGTTATCGGGGGATACGAATGTCCCATAAGACGGGGGCTGATAAATTAAACAATTGTTTTTTTCGTCATACAAAAAAATGCTTGCTGCCGCTGCCATCGTTCCTTTCCCAGCACGGTCGACCATTTTTTCCACCATATGTTCGATTGACGTACCGGGGAAAATCTTTTCCCTCAACCACTCCATGCCTTTGATTTTTCGCTTCTGGCGTTCTTTATCCCGGGCTAACTCCATAGCTACCGCGACATCCCGGCCAAATTCCACGAAATAGTTTTCCGCTTCGACAATGAGAGGGACAAAATTGCGAAATCCGATGATGCAAATACCGAATGTCTTCTCTCTTTCCTTCAAAGGAACGGTAAACCAAGTCGAGAGCTTCTCGTTCTCCAACGCTTTTCTGAAATCGCTATCGCTCATTCCACTCTCGTTCGGCCACCAAAGCGCGTCTTGAAGAAGCCTGGAATCAGGATCGACAGTCAGATGAAGGGTATGCTTGACTTGAAGGGTTTCTCCCCTCCACACCTTAGGAATGAGCTGATCCCCTTCTTTCAATAAAATGGCGACAAAGTCGGAAGTAAAATCCATCCAAAAAGAGTCCATTAAATAGTGAAGCGTCTCTTCCAAGGTGTCGAACTTGACGAGCTGCCTTGCGAGATCACGAAGATGAGATTCGATCTTCTGCTTCAGCCGTTCACGCTTAGTCAACTCGTTCATTTCATTCACTCCCGAAACTATTTATTATGTTTTTTGATTGACAGTGTTTTTTACATAATTCAATTTGACGTCTTTATGTAAATTCCTTTAATTTATAAAAATCATTTTGGCAAATAAAAATCGGTGCAGCGTCGCACCGACATTTTACCCTTTGATTGGACATGGATATCACCGTTCTCCGTCGTTCACACATTTCTCAACCATTTGGAACCAGTTTCTCGCCCGCCTTATGACCCAGTAACAAAATGGGAATCAGCAGTAATCCTAACGGAAGACTCAGTCCTATATCGGTCAACGTTATCAGTTTCTCACTTAGCAGCCTGTAAAAAACATAAATCGTATAAGGAAGGATGATGAGGACACTCGTAACCACTCCCGGCACCAGCATTCTTACGAATACGGCCTGACCGATATGCATAAAAACATGAAGCAGCATAACCGCATTGAAACCCAGGAACAGCAAGTAACTGCCATGTTCAGCCGCCATAAACGTACACGGAACAAACACTACAAATTCAAGGCAAACGGCAACGGAAAACTGCGGCGCCGTCATTCGTGAGAATGAATCGAGCGTGTTTCTGAACCGCCTCGGCACCTTTCGGTAAATGCTTGGTTGATGCCTCCGAAACCAGGGCTCGATCCGGATGATCTCCTCAAAGTCATGAAGCATAAAGGCAACAAGAAATAACCAAATTACCGAGTTGATGCTGATAAAGGAATCCAGAAATTCAACCATGTCATATAACCTCGCTTCCGTCCTAATTTGTGTGAATTCGAACACCACAAAACTAACTCTAAAGTTATATAACTTTAAAGTTAGTTTAGGACAGCATGAAGTAATTGTCAATTGTTTTTGCAAAGTTTGCCATCTTTATGATCCCGAGACTGACGACTGCCTGATAATTCCGTCATGGATGGATTCATCCCGCTCCTGTATGTTATAATTTCTAAAGATTTCCACGAATCATGCCGAATATTGGAGGGACCGATTATCGCATACTTCGCCGCCTTTCTCGTATCGTTTCTCGTCGTACTGCTGCTCATTCCACCGCTTCGCAGATGGGCGTTCCGCATCGATTTCGTGGACAAGCCCAAGCCCGATGTCGAACGTAAAATTCATCGCGATCCGATTCCGTTAACCGCCGGTATCGCGATCTTCGCCGGGTTCGTCTGCGCGTACATGACGTTTATCACGTTCCAAGGCAGCCGCACCGTATCGCTGCTCATCGGTTCGCTGCTCATCGTCTGCATCGGGCTCGTTGACGACTGGTACAAAACGCACGGCAAAGAACTTGCCGCTTGGCCGAAGCTGATCGTACAGCTCGCCGCCGCGATCATTGTGTACAAATCCGGCGTCGTCTTCTACGGTTTCAACAACCCGTTCGGCGGCGAGGATATTTTACTGCCGGTTTATTTGCAATTTTTCTTAACGGTTACCTGGATATTCGGCGTCACTACGGTCATTAACTTCTCGGACGGCATGGACGGATTGGCCGGCGGGTTGTCCGCCATCTCCGCCGTCACGCTGTTCGTCGTCGCCTTGGCCAAAGGCCAGTCGGACTCCGCGATGATGGCTATCATTCTCGTCGGCGCCGCGGTTGCGTACCTGCGGTACAACAAACCGCCTGCGAAGGTGTTCATGGGTGATGCGGGTGCGACGCTGTTCGGATTTCTGCTCGCGGTCGTGGCGCTGGACGGCGCATTCAAGCAAGCGACGGTGCTGTCGCTGCTCATCCCGATTCTTGCGCTTGGCGTGCCGATCTTCGACAACATCTTCGTCGTCCTGAAGCGGCTTCGCGAACGCAAGCCGATCTATCAGGCGGATGCAAGCCAGGCGCATTACCGGTTGCTGCGCAGCGGACTGAATCCGAAACAAGTCGTCCTGTTTCTCTGCCTGGTCAACATGTGCTTCGGGTTAAGCTCGATCATTTTGCTTTTACTCAACGTTTAATGAAGCTGCTTATCCGCGGTCCATATGCAATAAAATTCAAACGGCCTTCCCGTACGGTTAACCCGCGGGAAGGCCGTTTCTCGTACGCGCTATCCTTCTACACCCGTTCCTTTCGGAACGCGAAATAAACGGCGCAGCGCATAAGGGACAATAAACAAAATAAACAAGATGCGAAACATCTGGTACGCCACCACCATCGACACGTCCGCATGGACAGCCGAGGCGGTTACGCCCATCTCCGTCATGCCTCCGGGCGATAAGCTCAAGAACGCTGTAGCCATGCTGATCGGATGAAGGAGACTGAAGACGTAAGCCAGCACCAGGCAGAACGCGACGATCGCGAGCCCGCCCGCCAGCGAGTAAGGCAGCAGCCTTCGCCAACCGGCCAAGGCGCTAAAGCGAATACCGAGTCCGAGATAAATCCCGAGACTCCATTGTGCGGCGAGCACAAGCACGGAAGGCGGATGCGGCGGCGCCCAATCCGCAATCATCATGAGCGCCGAAGCGATGACAGGGCCGAGAAACCAGGGCGTCGGCATTCGCAGCCGGACGGCGGCCAACCCGGAGACCAGCGCCGCAAAGGCCGCAACCACGGCCATGAACGCTCCGCCCCCGGCGAAGCCCGACCCGGTTGAGTCAGCCACGGAAGCTGTAGGCATCGCCGCAGCCTCACCGCCGCTCAAGCCGTGCACCGCCAGGAACGGGACAATGAAAACGACCGTGAGAAGCCGGATCGTCTGCATGAACGTGACGATCGTTCCATCCGCTTCGGGAAACTCCTCTCCCAGCACGACCATCTGCGAAAGCCCGCCCGGTATGCTGCCGAGCAAGCTGCTCTGCGGCGTAATCCTCGCAGCGCGGGCAATCCACACCGACATCAGCAAGCTGAAGCCAACCGTCAGCACGGTCGACGCGAGCATCGACGGCAGCTGGCCGACGATTTGGCGCGCGCTTTCCATCGTGAACGACAGCCCCATCCCGTAACCCAGCAGCAGCAGGCCTAAGTTGCGAAGCGTTACCGGCCATGCAAGCTGTCTTTTGGTCAAGCCCTGCCACAGCAAGGTAGCCGTTAACGGTCCCAGCATCCAACTCAGCGGGACGTGCATCAGCGAGAACAGAAGCCCCCCGGCGAACGTGACCGCCGCCGTTTCCAGCAAGCGAACCGCTGCTGTTTGTAAGCTTTCCTTCTCGTGAGATCGATTTGAACGATTCGATTCACTCGAGTCTTCCATGAAGCCATCATTCCCCTACGTCAGCGCTCGGCTTTATTTCAAATTCTCCGGATTCAATTTCTCCAAATCCGGTACGACAAAACGTCCGTCCTTGCGGATGAGCTCGCCGTCGAAATAAATTTCGCCGCCGCCGTATTCCGGCCTCTGAATGAGCACCATGTCCCAATGAACCGATGAACGGTTGCCATTGTCCGCATCCTCATATGCGTTGCCCGGTGTAAAGTGAATACTGCCGTCGATTTTCTCGTCGAACAAGATGTCTTTCATCGGCTTCTGAATATATGGATTGACCCCGATCGCAAACTCGCCGATATAACGGGCGCCATCGTCCGTATCCAGGATATCGTTCAGCTTTCTCGTATCGCTGCCGGTCGCTTCGACGATCTTGCCGTTCTCAAACCGGAGCACGATGTTCTCGAATCCCGTTCCGTTGTAAATGGTCGGCGTGTTGTACGAAATGACGCCGTTCACCGAATCTTTCACCGGCGCAGTGAACACTTCGCCGTCGGGAATGTTGTTCTTCCCGGCGCATTTGATCGCCGGAATATCCTTGATCGAGAAGGTGAGATCGGTTCCCGGGGCAACTAGCCTTACTTGGTCGGTACGCAGCATCCGCTCGACGAGGGCATCCATCGCCGACGACATCTTGCTGTAGTCCAAATTGCAGACCTGGAAATAAAAATTCTCGAAAGCTTCGGTGCTCGTATTGGCGAGCTGGGCCATCGACGCGTTCGGGTAACGCATGATGCACCACTTCGTATGGTTGACCCGCTGATCCGTAACCGGACGCTGGAATATTTTGGTATACAAACGCATCTTTTCATCCGGTACATCGGACGTTTCGGTAATGTTGTCGCCGCTGCGAACGGCCAAATACGCGTGCATTTTTTTCATCCGCGCTAGCTCCAGCTCAGCCATTTGCGCGTAAAGCGCCTCGGTTCCGCCGAGCATCAGGCTGCGGGTCACTTCCGGATTCCGGAACTCCAGGAACGGATTTCCTCCTGCCGCATACACTTCTTCTATTAGACACTTGGTCAATTCCTGATCGCGAAGCCCAATCATTTCGATCAGCACGTTTTCTCCCGGCTGGAGATCGATCGAATAACGCACCAAATTTTTCGCAAACTGTTTCAGTCTTGGATCCCGCATCTGCATACGCTCCTTTGGCAACTGCCCTACAATTCTACTTCCAATGTAACGAATTTCCGTTCAAAGTTCAAATTCAGCAACCCGCCCTTCCAAAAAAATGAGTAAAAAAGCCGACTCCTGATGAAGGGGTCGGCTTGGTCGTCTATTCGTTATTTCAATGAATGCTTACCGGAGAATCGTCGCTGCGGTCCGCCGTACCGTCTAAATAGGTCGAAGTCAACAATTCTTCCGGCTTAAAGAAGTTGGCGATCTCCCGCAACGCGCTTTCAGGCGAATCCGAGCCGTGAATGACGTTCTTGGCCACCTCGGAGGCGAAATCGCCGCGAATCGTACCCGGAGCCGCATCGGCCGGGTTCGTTTTGCCCATCATGGCGCGGGAAATTTGAATGATGTTCTCTCCCTGCCATACCATCGCGAACACCGGTCCCGACGTGATGAAATCGACGAGCTCGCCGAAGAACGGCTTCGCTTTGTGCTCCTCATAATGATATTCTGCCTGTTCTCTCGTAATCCGGATGAGCTTGGCACCGATCAGCTCGAATCCGCGCTGTTCAAAGCGATTCACAATATTTCCGATTAATTGGCGTTTCACGCCATCAGGTTTCACCAATAAGAACGTCTGCTCCATAAACGACTCACTCCATCCACTAATTTGTACGCGATTCAACCCAAGTCTCTTCAATCAGTATTCCCATTTTTTCTCATTTTTATGAGTTAAGCAATATGTTCGCTCAAGCTCCGTTCGGCATCGGACTGAGGATGGCCGAGCGCCAGCTGCGCTTGAGCGGCTGCAATCCGGGCAAGCGGCACTCTGTACGGGGAGCAGCTTACATAGTTTAGTCCCGCCGCATGGCAGAAGAAGATCGATGACTTATCGCCTCCATGCTCGCCGCATATGCCTGTTTTCAATAACGGCTTAACCGCTTTGCCCTGCTCCACCGCCCATTCGATCAAGCGGCCGACGCCGTCCTCATCCAGCACTTGGAACGGGTTTTCCGGCAGCAGCTTCGTTTCCACGTAATGCGCAAGAAATTTCCCTTCCGCGTCGTCCCGGCTGTAGCCGAACGTCATCTGCGTCAAATCGTTCGTACCGAACGAGAAGAAGTCTGCGTGCTTGGCAATTTGCGCCGCCGTAATCGCCGCTCTCGGAACTTCGATCATCGTCCCCACATGGTAAGGGAACGTGGCCGCCTTATCGCCCAGTATCGCCTCCGCCCGCTTCGTTACAAGCTCACGCATCCGGATCAGCTCGTTCGCATGCCCGACCAGCGGAATCATAATATCCGGCCGTACGTCGATACCTTCCTCCAAGCAGCGCACCACGGCGCGGAAAATAGCATCCGCCTGCATCTCGTAAATTTCCGGCAGGACGAGACCGAGGCGGCATCCGCGAGTCCCCAGCATCGGGTTCATCTCGTGCAGCGACCGCACTTTGCGCAGCAGCTTCTCGTTTCGGTCGATTTCCTCGGACGAGGCATTCGGGTCATTGCGCAATCGTTCATGCTGAAGCACCAGCTGCTCCATGTTCGGCAAAAATTCGTGCAACGGCGGATCCAGCAATCGAATCGTAACCGTCAGCCCATCCATAGCCCGGAACAACCCTTCGAAGTCTTGCTGCTGCATCGGCAGCAGCTTCTCGAGCGCTTCGGCCCGCTCCTCCGCCGAATCCGCCAAAATCATGGCTTGCACGACCGGCACCCGCGCCGCCGACATAAACATATGCTCCGTACGGCACAGCCCGATGCCTTCCGCGCCGAAATCCCGGGCTTTCGCCGCATCTTCCGGCGTGTCCGCATTGGTATATACCTGCAGCGTGCGGATATCGTCGGCCCACCGGAGCAGCTGCTGCAGCTCCTCCGTCAGCTCAGGCTCGCGCAAGTTAACTCCGCCTCGAATGACGCGGCCGGTCGAGCCGTCGATCGAGATCGTGTCGCCTTCCCGAATCGTAACGAACTCGCCACCGGCGTGTACGACGAACGATCGGTCTTCGATTCTTACGGCCTCGCATCCGCATACGCAAGGCTTACCCATGCCCCTGGCGACAACGGCCGCATGGCTGGTCATGCCGCCCCGGCTCGTCAGTACGCCTTCGGCGGCAAGCACGCCGTGTATGTCTTCCGGCGTCGTCTCCGAACGCACGAGAATCGTTTTGCGGCCGGCGCGCGACCACGCTTCCGCCAGGTCGGCATCGAACACGGCTTCTCCCGTCGCAGCGCCCGGCGATGCCGGAAGCCCCGAAGCCAATACATCCAGCGCCTGGTCCACGTCAATGGCCCGGTGCAACAACTGATCCAAATGAAACGGCTCGATTCGCTCGACGGCGTCTCCCCGGCTGATTAACCCCTCGTTGGCCATATCCACGGCGACCTTGACCGCCGCCTGCGCCGTCCGTTTGCCCGAACGGGTTTGCAGCAAATAGAGCGCCCCTTGCTCCACCGTAAATTCAATATCCTGCATATCCTTATAATGCTTCTCCAGCATCGCCGCCGTTCGCTCCAACTGGTCGAACACGAGCGGCATATCCGCACCGAGCTGTTCGATCGGTACCGGCGTGCGAACCCCCGCAACGACATCTTCCCCTTGGGCGTTAATCAAATATTCCCCGTACAGACGCCGTTCCCCGGTCGAAGGATTGCGGGTGAACAATACGCCCGTACCCGAATCGGCCCCCAAATTGCCGAATACCATCGCCTGGATATTGACCGCCGTTCCCTGTTCGTCGGGAATGCGGTGGATTTTGCGGTACACTTGGGCCCGCGTATTGTTCCACGAACGGAATACCGCTTCGACCGCCAGCTCCAATTGTTCGCGCACGTCTTGCGGGAACGGACGGCCCGTCTCTTTCACTACGATTGACCGGTACGATTCGATCAGCTCTTGCCAGCCTTCGGCACTTACTTCGCTGTCTTGTCCGACACCGAGCCGCTGCTTCAGTCGGGAAAGCTGACTTTCAAAGTGATGCGATTCAATCTGAAACACGACGTTCCCAAACATTTGGATCAAGCGCCGGTAGCAGTCGTACGCGAATCGCGCATCCCCCGTTAATGCAGCCAGCCCGGCAACCGTTTCATCGTTTAACCCGAGATTGAGAATCGTATCCATCATCCCGGGCATCGAGGTGACGGATCCGGAACGCACCGAAACGAGCAGCGGCTTCGCAGGATCGCCGAATTGCTTCCCTTGGGACGACTCCAGCACGCGCAGCGCGGACGCCACCTCTTCGCGGACTCCGTCCGGAAGCTGGCCGCCCAAGGCGTAGTAGGCGCGACAAACGTCAGTGGTCACCGTAAACCCCGGAGGAACCGGCAGCCCTACCCGGGTCATCTCCGCCAAGTTTGCCCCCTTCCCGCCAAGCGTCGCTTTCATATCCGCATGCCCCTGATCAAACGGTACAACGAACTTCATGCAAATGCCTCCTCTGAACAATTCGGTCATAGTCTGAATTAACGAAATTAACGTGCGTTTTATTCCACTTGTAAATCACATCTAAAACATAACATACAACAATTTCTTTGTAAATAGTGTGTACTATTTAATTTTAATGACACACTATTAAACAAACATCTCGAATTTATCTGCTGTCGCTCCATGTTCGCTGTTTCTTGGCGCAGACCCCTTGTTGAACGAACCCGATATCGCGAAAGTCCAGGAAGCTGCGGGACTACGGCGGCCCTATGCGCCTCACCCGTCACGTTCACACAAAAATAGCGGAGCTCCGATGCCTTATTCGCCCAAACCGGGGATTTCCCCCGGCTTTAGAGCGAATGGCTCATCGTAACTCCGCTATCATACATTCCGCCGGTCTAATCGGCGATATAAGGAATCAGGATTCCGCTACGGCACACCGTCACCTCACAAAGACGGCATGCACGCGCTCATCCTCGGCCTCGCACAACGTTAAACGCGCGCCGAGCGCCGCAAAGCTGCCGATCACGTCGTCGTAACCGCGCTCCAGGTGCTCTACGCCGGTAATTCGCGTCACCCCATCGGCCGCCAGAGCGGCTAGCACCAGGCTCGTTCCGGCACGCACGTCCGTCGCATGAACCCAAGCGCCGAAGAGCGGCCGTCCGCCGCGGATAAAGGCGCTTTCCTGCCGAACCTCAATGTCGGCGCCCATCCGCCGCAGCTGCGGCACATGGTTGAAGCGGTTCGGATAGACGCGCTCGGTGATGATGCTTTTGCCCTTTGCCTGCGTCAACAGCGCCGTCATCGGCTGCTGCAGATCGGTAGCGAAGCCGGGATACATCGACGTCCGCACCCGCGTCGCTTTAATCGAACCGCGCCCGTAGGCGGTAATGCTCGTCTCGTCCACTTCCAGCTCCATCCCGCATTCCTCCAGCTTGGCCAGGCATGCGCCCAAGTGTTCGGGGATGACCTCGCCTACGGTTACACGCCCGCCGGTGATGCCCGCCGCCATCAGAAAGGCGCCGGCGATAAGCCGGTCCGGGATCACCATATGGCAGCCGCCGTTCAAATACGGCACGCCCTCAATCCGGATGCGGTCCGTGCCCGCTCCGTATATTTTGGCGCCAAGCGCATTCAAGAAAGCTGCCGTATCGACGACCTCGGGGTCGACCGCGGCATTATACAGGTTCGTTCGCCCCTGGGCTCGAACGGCCGCCAGCATGCCGTTGATCGTAGCGCCCGAGGTGACCGTGTCGAAATAAATGTCGGCACCCTTCAGCTGTCTCGATTCCACCACATAGTGGTCTTCGTGAAAAATAACGGTGGCGCCAAGCGCTTGAAATGCTTTAACATGCTGATCGATCGGTCGCGACGAGAAATCGTCTCCGCCCGGAAATCCTACCGTCACACGGCCGAACTTGGCGAGCAGCGCCCCCGCGAAATAATAGGAAGCGCGGTATGACGCCGCTTTGCCAGGATCGATGGTTGCACTATGAATAAACCGCGGATCAATCACAACCTCGCCCGTCGGCTTGCGAACGAGCGACATTCCGATATCCCGTGAAATTTGCGCGATCACCTTGACATCGTCAATCAGCGGAATCCCCTCCAGCGTGACGACGTCATCGGCCAAACAAGCCGCCGCAAGCAGCGCCAGCGAGCTATTCTTCGAGCCGGGAATTTGCACCGAGCCTTGCAGCGGCCCGGCAGGCTCCACTTGGATATAGCGCATGCTTATCCCTCCCTGGTTATAACGGTTACGGCGCGTCATGGCGAACAAGGTAGTCAGTCACCATGGCAGCCGCCTATTTGGAATCCAGCTCGAGCACATATCCGCTGCCGCGAACAGCGCTGATCAGGAACGTGTCTTTCCCGTACTTTTTACGGATACGATAGACGAGCGCGTTCAGTTCGTCCATCGTGACATCCGGCACACCGTCAGGTCCGGTCGTGCGTTCGGACCATACGTTTCGTTTAATGTCATCGATGGCGACAAGCCGGTTCGCCTGCTCGTATAACAAATGAAGCAGCAAATATTCCTTCTCCGACATCGCGATTCGCTTCCCGTCCACGACGCATTCCCGCTTCTCCCAATAGATCATCGAAGGTCCGCTCGGCTCTTCCCATGCCTGGGTCATGCTGAGCGGTTCGAACTCCAGCGTCTGATCGGCGAACAAATAGGAAAAATGCAGCACGGTCATCCCTTTCGCCATCTTAATAATGTCGAACGATTGGAGCGGGTACGGCACATGCGGTTCCACCAATACCCCGTTAAGCTCGGTACCGTGGCGTGAATCCAGATCGTATAACACCGCCTTCTCCCCTTCCCGGCGGATAACGACGTGCTTTCTTGAAATAAATGCGTTGGAAAAAGCAAAGTCCGGGGCGAAGTTGTTCGTAGCGCGCCCGATCACCGTCTCTGCTGAAGTCAGATGAAGGCACGTGCCCGAACGAAACGGTTCTCCCCGGATCACATATAGACAAGCGTAAGTATCCAGAACGTTTCCCTCCACTATCACAGCAAAAATACGAGTATGACGTATAAAGATTGCAGTCTTTATCATCATATCGTATTTTCAAGAGTAAGGGAAATATCTGCTGGCTGACGTAACGCTTACTTTTCAGTTATGGCTGCTTCGTTTAGACGTCCCTCTCGTCCCTCGCGTCCGTCTCGTCCTTCTCGGCGTCTCCGGCCTGACCTCGTTTCTTTGGCTGCGAATTGTACCCGCGCTCCCCATAAGGCTGAAGCTCGTTTAGCCACTTGCTCTCCATGACGTGCAGCTCATGATTGACGTCCTGGAAACTGTCCTTGCGAAGCTTCAGGCGTTCCAGCACCTCGAACGTAAAATCCCCTTCATCCGCTTCGTTCCAATCCTTTTGAAGCTGTACATTCCGGCTCGCACCCATCTTTAGCTCAAAAGGCAAGCGCCGCTCCATCGCTTCCAGGTTTTTACTGGCGCCGACAAGCGCCTTGCCGTTCTTTCCGTTCACAAATCGAAACACGCCGATCTGCTGCTCTTTCTCCTGGTAGGCCCTCACCAGCTCCTTGCGCCGTTCCTTACTCATAGACAACCTCTCCTCCTCTTGCGCTGCTGCCGGCGCCCGCTCCGATGACGAAACGGCGGCGCCAACCCAATATCGGCGTCCGTCCTCCGTCCGCTCCAATAACCCATGATCGACCATATACCGGCGGATGACGGCATAATCGTGCCAAGCCTGCTCCAACACTTCGTTAATGTCGGCTTCCGAATAGATACGGCCAGGCTGAAAACGCCTGACGAGTTCTTCGGCGATCAACGCGCGGACCTTCTCCTTACGCGGCCATTCCCGAAGCGGACCGTCCGTTCCGTACGGAAAATAATCGTTGTCACGCTCCACCGTCTCCTGCAGCGGCTGTACACCTGCCGGCTTCTGCTTTTTCTTGTCTTTCACCGGGCTACCGGCCGAGGCCGCCGCCCTGCCTTTTTCCATCAACGACATCAGCACCAGAAAAAGCTTCGCCTGCTTCTCCTTCTCCCGCAGCGTGAACCGATGATTGCGAATCGTCGACGCGCTTCCGCCGCCCAATCGCTCGATCACCTCGGCATCGCTCATCCCTTGATGGAAAAATTGCAGCAGCTGCCTTTGCAGCGCGGACAAACCGGTCCACTTTTTGTCCAAATGCAGCAGTGCGTGAAAAACCGACCCGTGCTCCCGCACGATATGCTTCGTCATCCATTTCTCGGCGTCCCACCAAGCTTGTTCGTCCGGAGACGGATAAATAACCCCTTGCTCGGAAGAGCTGCCGCATATTAAACACGTGTAACGCCCTTCCTCCTCCTCATAGATGTAACCCCGTTCGATCTCTTCAAGCGAGGCCCGCTCCATCCCGTCGATAAACATGCCATCCATCGCAAACCCTCCTATATATAGACATATTATTAGTACGTTTATATATTGTCAAACATTAATTAAATATGTCTATTAATTATCCATTAGCCCTGTGAAACATACATAGAAGTCATCGTCCGGATCTTTGCTTCTCTTCAATGCGTCAAGCTTCTACCTCCCTGTCTCCAGAAATGATATAATGATCATGACATTGCGAAAGCGATTACCGTTACTTCATCTTAGGAGATCAACCATGCGCCTATCCCGAACCGTCCGTATTTTATCCGCATCTTTACTAACCATGATGCTTCTTCTCTTACCGACTTCCGAATGGATAAACCCGGATCGCGTGCCGGTACGGTCGATCCCCTCGCTTGACATGGAACCGGCGACCGACTGGGAGCCCGAACAGCTGAACAAACCACCGAACATTATCGTTGTGCTGAGCGAATCGTTCTGGGATGCCACACAGCTGCCCGGGCTTGTGTTCAGCCGCGATCCGGCGCCGTTTTTCCACAGCTTGCAAAAACGGTATACACACGGCACCATGCTCTCGCCGATGTTCGGCGGCGGCACCGCCAATGTCGAGCTTGAGGTGCTGACCGGGCATTCGTACCGTTTTTTCCCGAAAGATTCGATCGTGTATGAGCAATACATCAAACAACCGACGGCCTCGCTCGCCAGCCTCCTGGCCGGCCAAGGCTATGCGACAACGGCGATCAGCCCGTTTCACGGATGGTTTTTCAACAGCTCCGAGGTGTATAAATATTTGGGTTTCTCCCAATTTATCAGCCTCGAATATTTCAACCCGGACGAATACGTAGGTCCGTATATCGGCGATCACGCCGTAGCCAGACGGATCATCGAACAGAGCGAGCAGAGCCCGGGCTCGGACTTCATTTTCGCCAACACGATGGAGAATCATTACCATTACTGGCCCGGCAAGTTCAAACGGAATACGATCGACGTGAAAGGCAAGGTTTCCCCGGAAGCGATCGGGTTAACGGAGACGTACGCGCAAGGGATGGAAGGCGCAGATCGGATGCTTGAGGAGCTGATCGTTCATTACAGCCGGTTGAAGGAGCCGACGATCATCGTCTTTTTCGGGGACCATCTGCCGTCGCTTGAGAAGTATACGGTTTATGAGGAGACGGGCTACATTACCGGCGAGAACGACCCGGACTTCTTGACCAAGATGCACGAGGTTCCCGTGGTTATCTGGAACAACTACTTGCCGCGCGAAAAGAACGAAAAGCTTCATTTCAGCCCTTCGTTTCTCGGTCCTTACGTGCTCCGTCTCGCCCAACGGGAAGGCAGCCCGTACACGGACTATTTGTACGATTTATCGCAAAAAATGCCGCTTGTTCCGCCCGAAGAAGCGTATGCCGAGATGGGTGTCGACCCGGCGATGGTCGCCGACTACCGCAGCCGGCAGCAGGCGATCCTGGAACAGGAGCAGCAGCGCGCCGACGAAGCGAAAGCGAGGCTCTCCGGCTTCAAGCTCGGCTATGGAGCGCCTGAAATCCGGCGGGTCGAACCATCTGTCATCAGCGCCGCCGAGGATGCCTTAGGACGCACCACGCTAACCGTCGAAGGCGGACGCTTCGGACTCGGCTGCTCGATATTCGTTAACGGCAAGCAGCTGGAGACGGCCTGGCTAAGCGAGTCATCGCTCAGTACCGCCCTGCCGCGGGAGTTGACCGCCAAGCCCGGCGCGCTGACCGTGGAAGTGAAGGTGATCGACTCGAAAAAACAAATATTAGCCGTCTCCTCGCCGGCCACGGTTACGGTTCAAGCGATGAACAAGTGACGGCATCCGGGAATAGGCCTTAAGTTGAAAAGGACAGGGAAGCGTCGGCTTCCCTGTCTTTTTCGCGTTCAAATTCGGTTGCAGCTCCGGCGAAATGCGAATGAGCGTAGCCGTGATGCGCCTGCCGCCCAGCCGATCCACTTGCGCTAGCAGACATGACGGAATAAGGGCGCAGACTCCTAACTGCCTCCCCCCGCATGCCTCCAGACAGCGTCATTCTGTGCGGTTCGCATGTTGAAGGCTGTCGAGTCCTGCGCTTGCCCGGGAAATGACGTAACCTTATTCCCCGTCATCCCCCGCCGGTGCCCCCGCCTGCTCTTCGACGCCGTACCAAATGCGGCGGAGCTCCTCGCTGTTTGCAAATCCTCCATCTGGGTGCTGATTTGTTCGATCGGCTTCGCCAGCAGCTCCGTATAATAAAAGATCATGTAGACGGTGCCCAGGGTGATCGAGCCCTGCTTCCATAAATATTAGCTGATCGCGAAAGCAACCGCGTTGCCGATGGCGAACACGATAATTGTCGCAATCCACATCGACGCCCATCCGAAGAACGCGCGCACCCGAAGCGGCAGCCACTCCCGCATCATGCGGTAGAAGCGGTGCATCACGTAATTCGTCGCTCCGCTGGCCCGCGTATCCTCCGTCCCCTTCAGATGTTCGCCGAGAAAACCGTAGAAGCTCGCGCTCATTTGGCGCAAGCGGCTCCAATGCGGAACGGCGAGCCGGCGGATGTAACGGATCGCCAGCAGCGCAAACACGACGAACACAAGCATCCCCGCGCCAATAAGCCAGCCTTCCCGGAACAACAGGACGAGCATAGCGGCGACCAGAATAACGTTGCTGACGAGCATGACGGCAAACTGTAAGAAGAAGTTGGACAAGTTGTTGATATCTCCGTCTACCCGCTCGATAATCGCGCCGGACATTTGCGTTTTGTGAAATGTCATATCGAGCTTCAAGCAATGCTCCGCCACGTCTCCGCGCAGCTGATTGGTCACCGTCCAACCGGCGTTCGCCCCGATGTACGAAGCGCCCACCGCTATCAATTGCTGTACGAGGCTAACCCCGATAAACAAAGCCGCCGCCAGAACGAGCGGCCTCCCCGAATGCAGCGAGTGCGCGCTATCGATGAAATAGCGAATAATTTGCGGATTCACGAGCTGCAGCGCGATACCTGTCAGCAGCAGCACGCTCAACGCCAGCATTCGTCCCCTCTGAGGCCGCAAATATTGCCGGAATAACGATACATATTCTCCAATCGGAATATGTGGAAGCCGCATTTCATCCCTGATGAGCGGCCGTATTCGCGGAACGTCTTCGCCTGACGACATAAAAAAACGGCCGCTGCGGGCCGTTCACTCCGTTATCGTTTTTGTCATCCGTACATGCCAAATGCCTGCATCCAGAAATGGTTCTTCAGATACTGTCGCATATCCCAGCTTCTCATAAAACCTTGTCGCGTGCGTCTGCGCGTCCAACATGATCGACGCGATTTCCCGTTCGCGAATATCGTCTTCCATCATATCGATCATCATCTTGCCGATGCCCTTGCCCCGATAAGGCTGGCGGACCGCAATTCGCTGAAGCTTGGCCGTCCGTTCATCGTACATCCGGTAACGGGCCGCTGCAATCGGCAGTTCGCCGTCCCGGATCAGGAAATGGCGGCAAGCCGACGTCGAAGCGTCAAACTCGTCCAGCTCCAAATCGAGCGGCACCTGCTGCTCATCGACAAATACCTCTTTACGAACGGACAAGCATTGCCGCAGCTCTTCCTCCGTCGTTACGACAAGCCCCTGTAACCTCAACATGAACCTTCTCCTCTATCTCTTAGCCGTAAGGGGTAGCCTTCCACGCTTCGTATCACAGTCCATTGTACCAAACAAGCCGCTGCTTCCTCAAGGATTCGCGTGCGTTATCCGGCGAACGCCTTCTTCAGTGCTTCGCGGACGCGATCCTTACTGAACGGCTTGACGATAAAGTCGCTCGCTCCCATACTGACGGCGCGAATGAGTAGCGCTTGCTGGCCCATCGCCGACACCATGATAACCTTCGCATCCGGATTCAAATCCTTGATTTTCTCCAGTGCTGTAATGCCGTCCATCTCCGGCATGGTTATGTCCATCGTGACGACGTCGGGCATCTCTTCCGGGTATAATGACAGCGCTTCCACTCCATTGCTTGCTTCAACGACTTGTTCATAGCCAAGCTCATGAATGACGTTTTTCAATAACATGCGCATAAAGAGCGAATCGTCGACGATCATAATTTTCTTCACGCCGGAACAGCCTCCTCTTCGATTGGGTAGTATGGAAAAGCGTCACGCCTAGTTGTCCCGAAGATGTGCGGTTATACAATATTTTCACGGCAGCACGGCATATTAAAAAGACCCCCAGCATGCATCAAAGGAGCCTCAAATCACGTATTCCTCTGTCCTTCGGCAGTTGGCTGACTTGGTAAAGACGGTAGTGGCTGTAGCTTTGCGGCCTTGAATTTCGCAAAGTTCACCTGATGCGGGCGATACCTTTTGTACATTGAATTATACCATCCTGCCGGAAAAATACAAGTATGGAAATATGAAATCGACGTCCTCATGTTCTCCGGATCTTGCCGGAAAGCGTCTATTTTTACATTTAAATTATCGGTAAATAATGCTAACATAGAAAGTAACATGAACATAGGGAGATGCGATCCAATGGATAAGTTCCAAGCATTCGTGCTAGAGAAACAGGGCGATCAAGCCGCCGGCTCCATCCAAACGCTCGGGCATGATCGCCTGCCGGACGGAGAAGTCACCATACGGGTACGATATTCCAGCATCAATTATAAAGACGCGATGGCGGCGCAACCCGTCAGTCCGATCGTCAAGTCGTACCCGTTCGTACCGGGTATCGATTTAGCCGGAGAGGTCGTTCATTCGGACGACCCTTCTTTTGCCGTGGGCGATGAAGTGCTTGTCACCGGCTACGAGCTCGGCGTCTCCCACCCGGGCGGTTTCAGCCAACTGGCGCGCGTTCCTGCCGGTTGGGTCGTTCCGCTTCCCGATGGGCTGACGGCCCGGGAAGCGATGTCGCTCGGCACCGCCGGCTTTACGGCGGCCCTGTCGGTGCTCCAGATGGAGCGCAACGGCCTCCGGCCGGAGCAAGGCCCGGTACTCGTCACCGGTGCGACCGGCGGCGTCGGGAGCGTAGCGGTTTCGCTTCTGTCCAAGCTCGGTTACCGTGTGACGGCCAGTACGGGCAAGCTTGCCGAAAGCGAGTATTTGCTGGGCCTGGGCGCTGCGGAAGTCATCGAGAGAGACGCATTAATCCCGCCGGACGGCAAACCGCTGCGTAAGGAACGCTGGGCGGGGGCGGTCGATCCGGTCGGCGGCGCGTCGCTGCCGTTTATTTTAAGCACGCTTCGTTACGGCGGTTCTGCTGCGGTCAGCGGTCTGACCGGAGGGGCGGATTTCGCAACGACTGTATATCCGTTCATTCTGCGCGGTGTGAAGCTGCTCGGCATCGATTCGGTATACTGCGATACGCTGACGAGACGGGAAGTGTGGTCCAGGCTCGCAGCCGACTGGAAACCTGTATCGTACCTGGAGACCGGTGCGCGGGAGATCGGCCTGGGCAATCTGGCCGATACGCTTGCGGCGATTCGCAGCGGTCGGCTTCGCGGCCGGGCTATCGTCAATCTCGACCTTTCATAATAACGCCAAAGAGTCCTTTGGAGCCATTGCTCCACAGGACTCTTTTTCTGCTGGGAAAGCTTTTTTGACAACGCGCTTCCATATCTTCAGAAATCGGGCGGGTTACGCTTCCACCGCGTGCATCGGCTGCACCGACTCCATATAGCGCATCAATGCTTCAAACGCGTGACGCAGATCATGCAGCTCTTCCTTGGACGCCTTCTCCAGCTCTTCCATCAAACGGCTGGCCGTCGTTTCTCCAAGCCATTCCTCCAAGCCCATTGTTTTCACCGGATTCATCCTTCTACCTCCGTAATGAGATCATTCCGAACGCTTCACAGAGGGATAAAAAAACTCCCCCTGTTCGCCAAAAGGGAGGTGTTACGACATATTCCTCATACTTTCGGCAGCTGGCTGACATCGTTTATCACTTTAGTCCCTATAGCTTTGCGTCTCTGACTTTCATCAGATTTGCCCTTGTCGTGTTGAAATCACCCAACAGGCCTAGTATAACATGAACCCAGCCATAAATCGACATGATTTGCTTTGCCCCATGGTACTCTCATGCGGATGCGTCCTGCTCGCTTCCGGCTTTGCGACACCGGCCGTCCCGAGAAGGCGGAACGATGGCAAGCATGAGCGCAAACGCCAGCAAGCTGGTTAACAACCGCCCTCTCTTTCGTCGAAGCACATCAGACATGGAATAAATCTCCTCTCTACCTCTATGCGCCTATGCGCCGCTGCGGGATCTATTCCACATCTTACCTGTTTTCGGGGGTGAATAATGTTTAAGAATTCACACTTTTACGAAATAGCACTTTTGACGCTAGGCCCGGAGTCATGTCATGCTGCCCTTGCGTCTTCAACTCGGTTACCGGACAGTACCTAGCGCCGGAACACGGATACAAACCGTACGGAAGCGCTGAACATCCGATTGACCACGTAGAACCCGACGAGAAACCAGATCAGCCCGAGCCCGGCGACGGCATACGATCGCTGCGCCGGCGACGCCATCGGAAGCAGCACATCCATCACGATGTCGTTGTTAAACAGTTCGTAGCCGTAACCCTGCAGCGCCGCCCAGTAAACGAGCGGTGCGAACAAGAGAACAAAACCGGATACCGGGAATGCCACGGCCAACGTAAATTGAATGATGCTCAGAGGCAGCTTCAGCAGCCAATACAGCAGCGGCAAATACGATTCCACCGAGAGCAGCACTTGGCGCATGCCGGGCTTGGCAGCCGTATCCGCAGCTTCAACTGCAGCTTCGCCCCGGAGACCCGAGCCTCCCTGCAACGCCTGCGCGTCCAAAGACAGAAGCGCCCGGCTTCCGATAAGCGCCACGTAAAGAATTGGAATGCCGATCCCAAGCGGCGTCAGCGCGACGCCGACAAGACCGAAGGTAACGGCAAACACGAACCCGAGAATGCCGAGCGGTAATGTCGTGACCACGAAATATTGCATTTTCAACAAAAAAGACGGTTTCCATCCCATAGACGGGGCGGGAGCAGAGCCAGCATGTAACATGTGCGATCCTTCCTTCTTCCATATCAGTTACGTTTATTATAGGAGAATCGGGAGTCGCTTCCTACCAACCTATGTTCAGGTTATGCCTGGACTTTGGTCGGGATTTCAGGGATTGCCGGCACCAAGCTTTCCTCCGATGATGAAGCTTTTCTTTCATGCTAAGGTGTTGACATACGGCTTGGATTGCCTATATAATGATCGAGAATGATTATCATTACCGCAAGTAAACGGATATCCGGGGAGGCGACCCGATGAAGATCAAGTATTGCTGCAAGAACATTAAGAACGGCTCCAAATCGGTTTACAAAACAATGAAAGACGAGTTTCCCGAATTCGAGCACAAGAAGAAAGACTGCCTCGGCTGCTGCAAGCTGTGCTCCAAGCAGTGCGTAGCCAAGGTCGGCAAGTCAGGCATTATTTGCGCCGAATCCCCCGACCAGCTCTATTTGCAATTGAAGCAGCTTCTTCATGGTTCCGTCGAAGAACCGTTGTCCGTGTAATACATAATTGGCAATGCTGAATACAACCTGACCGATGGTCAGGTCTTTTTATGGAGGCGAGCTTGACTGCCTAAACTTTTCCAATATTTGTAACACAATTGAAATCTGGTTAACATCTGTTCTTAATGAAAGCAGCCTATACTATTCCTTGACCCCCTTTTTCAATATATCTTGAAGACCCGCAGCCCGCTGCTGCGGGTCACTTTTTTGTCTATGTCATCCCGCCGGATACTCTACACGCCGGAGTCCTGATTCACTCCGTGAGCGACGAGCGCCGCCCTAATATAAGAACAATTTGTTCCGCGAACAATACTCAGGGTGTAGTGAGCAAATCTATACTTATTTGTTAATTTTATCGGTTAGCGAATAATTATTAATTTGCAACTTACATAAAATTAGTTATAATAAAAACGTACACATCTCACATCACAATTATGGAAAGGACGTTTTCAGATTATGGCAACTGTACTGTACATCACTGCACATCCTCATGACCATCAAGCTTCATTCAGCATGGCTGTGGGAAAAGAATTTATCGAGGCCTACCGTGAAGCAAATCCGACAGATGAAATTATTCACCTGGATTTATACAAAACGGACATTCCACATATCGACGCTGACGTATTTAGCGGATGGGGAAAACTTCAATCGGGCTCTTCGTTCGACCAACTGTCCGATGCGGAGAAAGCCAAAGTCGCAAGACTAAATGAAATTGTCGGTCAATACGTGGCCGCTGATAAATATGTTTATGTTTCTCCAATGTGGAATTTTTCGTTCCCTCCTATTTTGAAAGCCTACATTGATGCAATTTGTGTTTCAGGCAAAACGTTTAAATATACCGAGAACGGGCCGGTCGGCTTGCTTACGGACAAAAAAGCGATCCATATTCAAGCTAGCGGCGGTGTCTACTCCGAAGGACCGGCTGCAAGTTTCGAAAGCGGCCACAGCTACCTGAGCAAAATTATGCAATTTCATGGTGTTCCATCCTTTGAAGGAATCTTTGTTGAAGGCATGGCCGCTATGCCGGATCAAGCCCAATCGATTAAAGAGAAGGCTATCGCGCAAGCAAAAGAAGCTGCAAAACGTTTCTAATCCACAACATGCATGTGAAAAAAAGATACAGAGGCCCGCTGCTTAGCGGGCCTATCTTTTTATTTATTTCAATGGATAATATTGCCTTATCAGCATTATTATAGTAATGTGAAATTAAACAATGCCAATGAATTACAGTCGCCGCTTCCGTAAATAATAGGTTTGATAGGAATACAAGCCAAGGAGATGAGCGCATGTCGAAATCGGAGAATGATTTTCCCAATTATTACGACGGTTCCTTGAATGTTGAGTTTTCTCAAGAAATTACGGAAGGGCCAGATGTTCATCTTAAAGAAGCTCCGGCCCAGGACGAAGAATGGCGCCGGTACATCAGCGCGAACCCTTACGGGATGCACGGCCATCTTTAATGCGTAACCGGCTTCCGTTATCGGCAGCTTCATCAAATTCAAGAGAACAAGAACCCCACTACTTGCTGCTGTGGGGTTCTCTTTATGAAATCATGATGAGGTCAGCTGCCGGATTGGCGATCCGGACAAATAAGCTTGGATGTCTTCCACCGCGTCCCGATAATACGTATGGTAATTCGCTTGTGACACGTATCCGAGATGCGGTGTGGTCAGAACATGGGGCAAGGACCGGAATACGTCGTCCTTCGGCAAAGGCTCGATGTCGAATACGTCCAAGCCTGCACCGGCGATCCAGCCGTTAAGAAGAGCTTCCGCGAGGGCGGTTTGATCCACGATCGGAGCTCGGGAAGTATTGATCAGATAGGCGGATGGGCGCATCCGCCTGAGCTCTGAGGGTCCAAGCAAGCCTCTCGTCCGTTCGCTGAGCACAAGATGGATGGAGACAAAATCACTGCTTTCCAGCAGTTCTTCCTTGGAGGCTGCCAGCCGCACGCCGACCTCATCGGTCCGCTCTTGGGTTAAATGCTGGCTCCAGGCCATCACATCCATGCCGAAGGCCAACCCGATGCGCGCCACCCGACTGCCGATCTTACCGAGTCCCAGCAGGCCGAGTCGTTTGCCGTAGAGGTCAGTCCCGATCGAGCTTTGCCAAGGGCCATTCGATCGGAGCGCGTTATGTTCGGGCACAATCTGTCGGGCCAGCCCCAATATTAAAGCCCAGGTAAGCTCAACGGCGGGCTCCGTTTTGCCCGCTGTGCCGCAAACGACCACACCGTGCGAAGCAGCGGCTGCAAGATCGATTGCCGCATTGCGCATGCCTGTCGTAACGAGCAGCTTCAACCGCGGCAGACGTGCGAGTAACGAAGCCCGAAAAGGCGTGCGTTCGCGCATGATCACAACGATATCATAATCGGCGAGCGCTGCCGCCGTTTCATCCTCCCCCTCAAAATGCCGATGAAAGGATTGAACCTCAATTCGATCTAGGAGCGAGGACCAGTCGGCCATCGTCCGTGCTACCTGCTGGTAGTCATCAAGTATCGCACAGCGAAGTTTCATTCGCGGGCAACCTCCTTCTGATTGGGTGTACATGCTCTAACCTGTATCTTCGATTTCATCAAGGCCTTGTCGCTTGTTCCAAATCCGATAAAAGGGCAAAAGCTTCCTCATTCGACCGCCCGCACATTTCTACCGACGCCTTCAAGCTGCTGCAAACGGCCGGACGCTCCGGCTTCCCAAAGAGGTTGCAAGTATTCTCATCGGAAAGCTGCGAACAGCGGACTCCCGCCGGCTTCCCGTGCGGCATTCCGGGAATGGGAGAAGAAATGGAAACGACAATACAGCAAGCTGCGCAGCCTACCCGGCAGTCCAATACGGAGTCCCCCCGTTCTTCAAGTAATGTAGGAAGCTTGGATCGATCATTTCTTCCATCCCTTGTATAATTCCACATCGACAACATTTATCCTTTTCTTACCCGGATTTTGCGCGAACGGGTGCTGGCCCGCTGTGCGGCGAATGCGCCTTTGGCTATCTTTTTTGTTTATGGAAATCCAAAAAAGGGTATTGTACAGTATGGGCACCAAATCACCATTTTCAAAAAGGAGTGTTAACGAGATGAAGAAAGTCGCTTTCCTGTTAGCCAACGATTTTGAAGATTCCGAAATGCAGAAACCGTACGATGCGATCAAAGCGGACGGGCATGAAACCGTCATTATCGGGTTGAAAAAGGGCGAACAGCTGACAGGCAAGAACAAGACGATCACGTATACGGCTGATGCGTCCATCGATGAAGTGAAGGCTGACCAGTTCGACGCGGTCGTCATTCCTGGCGGGTCGTCGCCGGAAAACCTGCGTCTCAACAAGCAGATCCAGCAATTCGTCAAAGACATGGACAGTCAGGGCAAACCGATATCGGCCATTTGCCATGGGCCGCAAATTCTGATCAGCGCCGGTCTTGCTAAAGGCAAAACATTGACGTGCTACCCTCCATTGAAGGATGATCTGATCAATGCAGGCGCCAACTACGTCGATCAAGAGGTCGCCGTTGACGGCAACTACGTCACGTCGCGAACGCCTGCCGACGAACCAGCGTTCATCCGCGAAACGCTGAACAAATTGCGTACGCCCGTCAGTCAGCCTTAACGCTAACCGTGAAAAAGTAGAGGTCACCCCATTCACGCCCCAAAAATCCGGAAGAATTCTTTCGGATTTTTTTGCGTTTTTTTCGCTTCCCATCGCGCTCATGTTCGGAACTGCTCATGTACCCCCTTTAACCCTAAATGAATACTTTAATAGCAAGAGGCAGAATCATCCGGTCTGTTCTATAGAGGAGGACTCAGCATGGAGGTATGGAAGGAACATTTCGAGCAACTGATTTTCCTGCAGGATCAGCCAAGCGGTTTGAAAGCCATTATCGCCATTCATAATACGAAGCTCGGGGCTGCGCTTGGCGGATGCCGGATGTGGCATTATGCCTCCGAAGAAGATGCCGTCCGGGATGCGCTCCGTTTAGCAAAAGGCATGACCTATAAATCAGCGATTTCCGGTCTTCCATACGGCGGAGGTAAAGCGGTTATCCTTGGCCCTCCCGATCAACGGAAGCACGAGCTGTTATTTCGCGCCCTCGGCCGTTATATTGAAAGCTTGCAGGGACGCTATATAACGGGCATGGACTTGGGAACAAGCGTTGCGGATATGGACTGGATCCGATTAGAAACAACCTATGTGACGGATACTACCGGTTCGCTTGGGGCTACCGGCGATTTAACAGCTGCTATGACGGCCTATGGCGTTTACCTGGGTATCCGGGCTTCGCTCAAACGCGTATTCGGTACGGAGACGTTCATCCATAGAACGGTTGCTGTTCAGGGGTTAGGGAAGGTAGGCTATCAGCTTTGCCGGTATTTGAAACGTTCGGGCGCCAAACTAGTCGTATCGGATGTGAATCCTAGCCGAAGGAATCAGGCTGTCAAAGATTTCGGCGCACATGCGCTGCGCCCGGATGAAATCGTTGAAGCCGCCTGCGATGTCTTCTCGCCTTGCGCTCTAGGCGGGATCATTAACGATCTCACCCTGCCCCGGCTTCGATGCCGGATTGTAGCCGGAGCCGCCAATAACCAATTGGCCGAGAAGCGGCACGGTCATCAGCTTCATAAGCTCGGCATCCTTTATGCGCCCGACTATATCATCAATGCCGGGGGCATTATTGTCACCTCTTGCGAATTGAACGGCAGCGACGCCGCATTCGCAAATAAACAGGTAGAGAACATCTACCGTACGCTTACGAACGTGTTCGACTACGCGGGTCGGAAGCGAATCCCGACATCGGAAGCTGCAGACGAGCGGACCGAACAACTTCTGGCAGCTCCCTGACGGACCCCTCTGTTGAATTATGGAATGGCCGAAAGCCTATAAACGTGAAATAGTCGGGGAGGAGTTTATTCCTGCCCGACTGTTGTTTGGTTAAGCGGTAATCACGTGTACGCCTCTCGCGCGAAGCTTATCGATTTCTTCGGGCGGCACTTTACGGTCCGTAATGACCGTATGAACCTGATCGACGTTAACAATCCGGTAAAAAGCTACCTTATTGAACTTGCTGTGGTCCGCGAGCACCACAACATGTTTCGCGTTCTCAATAATTTTCCGGACGACTCTTGCTTCCTCCATACTTGGAGTGGTCAAGCCTTGCTCGAGGCTAAACCCGTTAATTCCAATGAACGCATACTCGCAATACACGCCGTCCAGCGCTTTCTCGGCCGCCTCTCCAATTAAGGCGAACGTATTCGGACGAATGTTGCCTCCGGTTAAGAACAAATGATTTTCATTCGATCCCATTAAATCTATAGCCACATTGATAGCATTGGTCACGATGGTAAGTCCGGTGCGATCCTTGATTTTTTTCGTCATATGACTGACGGTTGTCCCTGTCGACAGGGCAATCGTCATCCCGTTTTCGATTAACTTTGCGGCCTCTGAGGCGATAGCCTGCTTCTCATCCGTAAATTGATCCTCCTTCTCTATAAAAGAAGGCTCGATAAACAGATTCTCGTTTAATATCGCCCCGCCATGACTGCGCAGCAGCAATTTATCGCGTTCCAGCTTCTCCAAATCTTTACGAATGGTAACTTCCGAAACGTCCAATTCGGAGCTTAGGAAGGATACGTCCACGCTCTTATGAATTTTCAAATAATCCATAATGAATTGATGTCTCTCAATGCTTCTCATTCTTCGATTCGCATGATCCTCTTCCATATAAGTTCCCTCTCAGTGTTTCGTTTTGTTCTGAATTGTTTCGTTTCGTTATTATAGTAGTAGTATAGATAATTTTGTCCGAGTTGGCAATTCAGAATTCCTGAGAAAGCGGCTTGTCTACAACCTTCATCCCCTTATTTTACGCGTTCAACAGCAAAATTTTACCTTTCACGGTACTCGGATCGCGATATAATTCGAAAGCTTTGCCGATGTCCTCCAGCGGGTACTGTTTAAACACCATATCTTTAAAGTTCAACAATCCACGTTTCAGGAAATGCAGCGTTAATTCCCATTCATCCCCAGGGAACGGAGAGCTGTAGGACATCCAGGAGCCCGTTAACGTAAATTCTTTGCGATTCAACAATTCAAACTGCTTATGCGAGAAGGTCAAATCCCGCACGGGCGTCCCGATAAAGCAAACCTTCGCTTTATTGGCGGCGATCTCGAAGCTTAATCTCATCGTAACGTCGGACCCTGCCGTCTCCATGACAACGCCAAATCCATGATTGCCCGTGATCTGCTTCCATCCCTCTTCGAACCCTGCTTTGGCCGAATTAATCGTATAATCGGCGCCAAGCCTTTTGGCGGTAGCCAGTCTCTCGTCATCGATATCAAAAACGGTAATATCTTTGGCGCCCAACACTCTGGCCCATTGGAGCGTCAGCAATCCGATATTCCCCCCGCCCAGAATGGCGACATGCTCCCCGCCTTGATATTGAATTAACCTTAGCGCGTGCAGAGCTACGGCCGACGGTTCAACAAAGGCGGCTTCCTCGAAGCTTATGCTCTCGTCGAACGTAATCGCGTTTGCTTCCGGAATGACCACATATTCAGCCCAGCTCCCGTTAACCCGGGAACCTACGAAGGAATAATGCTTGCATTGGGCGAAGTTGCCGCTAAGGCAATCATGACATTCGTAACAAGGCTTGAGCGGAACTCCCACGACCCGGTCGCCCGCCTTCACGCGGGTCACTTCGCTTCCGATGCTCTCCACAACGCCGGAAAACTCATGACCGAGCACTATGGGATAGTGATGAGCGGCATCTCCCATTACGCGGGGCAAATCGGAACCGCAAATTCCCGTCGCTTTAACCTTAATCAATATTTCATGCCGTTGTAACGAAGGCGTATCCATTTCCTCTATTCGTATATCGTTCTTCGCATAAAGCACGGCAGCTTTCATGCTCCTCACCATCCCATCTTCGGAAATACATCTCTAAGTTTGATATAGGTCTCCAGGTATACGTCGTACACCTGCCGGTAAACCTCTTGGTTTGTTGGGTTGGGCGTTTGCTCGCGCTGGATGCGGACCGTCTTGCTCACCGCATCCTCACAATCCCGATACACTCCCGTTCCGACACCTGCCAAGATGGCTGCGCCTAACGTGGCGGCGGAATCCGAAGAAGGAATACGGAACGCTTTGCCTGTAATATCCGCTTTAATTTGCGTCCACAGCTCACTGTTCGCGGCCCCGCCGACACTATGCAGCGTATGCACGGGTACGCCGCTTTGCTCGGCCGTCTTTAAATTATGCTGCAGGGACAACGCGCACCCTTCCATAATCGCTCGAATCATATGCCCTTTGGTCTTGTCGAAAGACAAGCCGATAAAGACGCCCTTCGCGTCAGGGTCCCAAATCGGCGAACGCTCCCCGGCCATATACGGCAGGAAAACAAGCCCTTCGCTTCCCGGTCTGATCCGGGAAGCTGCTTCGTTGGCATACCGGAAAAAATCGGACTCGGTTCCCCCGAATTCCCGCTTCATCCAGTTCAAGCTGCCGCCTCCGACCGTTCCCCCCTGCAGAATCCACCTGTCTTTAACAACGTGACAGCTTAATATCAGCTTCTCGTTCTTAACCGGACGGTCCATGACAATACTCATGCCCCCGGCCTGGCCCCCCTGCTCCTGCACTTCCCCGGCATAGACCGCTCCGGCTCCCAAGGTTGCACAGTCCTTGTTCGAACAACCGCTGCGTCCCCTCTTCGACATTCGGACAGCCGGTAAGCCGTTCCACTTCATCGCCGCTTGGAAGCAAAATGTCGGTATGCTGCAAGACAGGGCCGTACCAACCGATCCATTTGCGATCCAAGGCAAGCTCGGGTCTAAGATTCGGATCAAACGTCACGATCCCTCCGCCGCGCTTGACTACACGGACCGCTTCATAGCAAAGTTCCCTGATCGAATCGTTGATGGTCAGGCTGGTGCCGCTGAGGTGCAGCGCCTTCGTCCCCTGCATAAATTGGAGGTCTATGGGCCAAGGGATCTCCACGGCCGCTGAATCGTTCATATGGAACAGAAAGTCCCGCGAGCCGTCGTCGGAATAAGTGACAAACGCCATCCCCGTCGTCTTGGCATCGCTCCGGTACACGTGCGCACACTGAATTCCATCCTTCATCAGCCGATCCGTGAGGCAGCGTCCGAACGCATCCTGCCCGACCGCTCCAATGATTCCACAGCTTAAGCCCAATTTGGCGACGGCGTCGATAAATATAGCCGGCGCGCCGCTCGGATAAGGGCCTGCGAACATCGCTGGCTCCGAAAGCGGAACATTCGTCTCCGTTCGCATGATCTCGACGAGCAGCTCTCCGATTGTATATACGTGCTCCATGAACTCACCTCTTATGGCAGTCTGACGACGCCTTTGATCACGGCTTGATCCCGTTTCCCTTCCAATAGCCCGGTCACATCCTCCAGGGAGAGCTCGGATATAATCGGATCAAGTTCGAATTGCCCGGATTCGATCATGCGGATCGCCCGAACTTGCGTGTCCGGATACGTAAAGGAACCGATGATCCGCAGCTCTTTACGGAACACCTCGAACGGCTCGATCGCAACGGCTTTATTCTCCGGATACGCTGCGAATAACAGGATGTCCCCGCCGCGTTTCGTTGCTTTCATGCATTGCATGAGGACATCGCCGGCGCCGGCGCAATCGACCGTCACGTCCAGATCGATTAATTCCTTGATTTTGTGCTTCTCGTTTACGGGGTCTATCGTTCGGAAGCCAAGCTTCTCCGCCACATTCCGTTTAATCGCCTGCGGCTCGACGAGCGTAACCTCGCTGGCTCCCTGCAGCCGCATCGCCTGCAGCATCAACTGACCGATAAAGCCGCCGCCGAAAACAGCCCCGCGATAGCCCGCCTTGACTTGCAGCCGGTCAAGTCCGTGAAGTACGCACGAAACCGGTTCGGCTAAACAAGCCTTAAGCGGGTCAGTCCCCGGCTTCATCTTGTAAATCAGCTCCTCGGGAACCGCGCAGTACACGGAAAGTCCTCCGTTCACATCAACGCCCAGCGCCGTCATGCCGCTGCATAAATGCGGCACCCCTTCCAAACAAGAAACGCAGTTGCCGCACCACCGGTTCGGATTGACCGAAACAAAGTCTCCGACCGCCGTGTGACGAATGTCTTTGCCGATTTGCTCCACGACCCCTGCGAATTCATGCCCGATGGTAACGGGAAAGGATGCCGGGTAGGTGCCGTGGTAAATATGCCGGTCCGTGCCGCAAATCCCGCAAGCGTAAACTTTCACCAGCACCTCCCGGTCTCCAATATGCGGGCGCTCGACATGCCGATATTCCATGACTCCCGGTTGATGAAGCAGCAGGGCTGCAAACGTTTCTGTGCTCATTTGACGCCTCCCATGGTCATTCCTTGCACCAAATATTTTTGAATGCAGATGCCGAATATGATTACCGGAAGAATAACCATCGTTCCTGCAGCTGCCACCTCACCCCATCGGATTCCCTCAAAGGTGATAAAGCTGGTAATCGCGACCGTCGCCGTCTTGGTCTTGTCACCCGTAAGGATTAACGAGTACAAGAACTCATTCCAGGACATGATGAATGAAAATATACTTGCCGCGGCAATCCCCGGAGCGGACAACGGTATAGTGACTTTAATAAAAGCCATTAACCGGGATACCCCGTCAATTCTTGCCGCGTCCTCCAGGTCAACCGAGATGCTTTCGAAATAACTGCGCATCATCCATAAGATGAACGAAAGGCTGAACGTCATATAAATAAGGACGAGTCCCAAGGTCGTATCCAGCAAATTGAATTGCTTGAACACCAGGTAAAAAGGCAGTATGACCATAATCGGCGGCGCCATTCGGGTAGAAAGCACCCAGAACGCGAAGTCCTCTTTCTTGCGCATCGGGAAACGCACCAGCGCATAGGCAGCCGGAATACCGATCAGCAAACTGAACAACGTGCTCAGGAAACCGACTTTGACGCTGTTGAAGTAATAATGTAAGAAAGAACCGTCTTCCAGCACCTTGGAGTAGTTGGTATACGTAGGTGTGAATATGAACTTGGGCGGCAAGCTGAACGCGTCCACCCGCGTTTTTAAAGACGTCATCACCAGCCACAGGATCGGGAACACAAATGCGGCAATCATCGCCCATAGCAGGATGTTAAAAATAACGTCTTGAACCTTTCTAGGCACGAATGATCACCCCTTTCTAGCTAAATTAATGACAAATTTCGAGATCGTCGTAATGATGAACAGCATCGTTAAACCCAAGGATGCGGCATAACCTACATTCATGAAATTGAAGCCGGTCAAATACCCGAACATATTCAACGTCTCCGTTGCGGTTCCAGGTCCGCCCTTCGTCATCACGTAGATCGTATCGAACCACCGGAACAAATCCATAAACCGGAAGACGAAGGCTATGACCAGATAAGGTTGAATAAGCGGCAGCGTCAAATGCACGAACTTCTGAACGCTGGAAGCGCCATCCACCGTCGCCGCTTCATAGGGCTCATCCGGAAGCGATTGAAGCCCCGCAAGGACGACAAGCGCCACGAACGGCGTCCATTCCCAAACATCTACGGCAATAACCGCCCAGATCGCCGTCTTCTCGCCCGCCAGCCATGCCTGCGGTGCGAATCCGAGCTGCCCTAACGTATAATTAATGATCCCGAATTGAGGGTCAAACATCATCACCCAGATTAACCCGACAACGACGGGAGTCGTGATCGTCGGAAGCAAGAACAGCGTCTTGGCGAGACCGCTGCCGAAAAACTTTCTCGACATGAGGAGTGCAAGCGCGGCCCCCAGAATCATTTCAATGAAGATCGAAGAGAGCATGAAGGTGAACGTGGTAGACAACGACCCCCAAAAGCGGGAATCGTTAAGCATGAACCAATAGTTGCCTACTCCTGTAAAATGCTTATTATAGGGCTCCGATAAGAAGTAATGCTGCGTGCTTGTAAATAAAGCATAGACGGTCGGAAAAACCGTTACAGCCAGCAAAAATATAAAAATGGGGGCCACCAGCAGTTTAGGGGCGGAATCCGTCTCCAGCGAAAATAACAACTTCAGTCTTTTTTTGGATAACATTATGCGGATCGAACCTCCATCATACCGGGCGGCACCTTATCGGAACCGCCCACCCGAATCCTTCATTATTTAAAGTATTGTTCGATATCCTTCTGCGCTGCGTCGAGCGCCTCTTTGGCATTCCGGTTGACCAGCACTTCGCTTACCGCGATGCCCAGACGGTCGCCCATTCTTTTCCATTCCTTGATTCTCGGACGATAATCGGGATTTGCTTTATCCATGCTTTGCACCGTTACGTCAATCCAGCCCGGGTAATTGTACTTGTTGCGGAAGCTCTGGTCTTCCCACACGGATTTCCGGGTGGCGTCGCCGCGCATGCCGTCAATTGCCGTTTTGAGCTGAATCTCCTTGCTGGTCGCCCAGGACATAAATTGGAAGGCGGCCTCTTGATGCTTGGAGCCTTTCGGGATCACAAGACCCGCCGTATAGACGCTCGGAGAGCTGCCGGCCGGACCGCTCGGAACAGGAGCATATCCGATCTTGCCTACAACCTTCGAGTTTTCAGGGCTTTCCAGCCTGGATGCGAAGTTTGTGGCATCGATCGCCATAGCCACGGTGCCCTGCTGAACCGCCAGCTGCACTTGGTCCCAACTGAAGTTGGAGGCGCCCGGAGGGGCAGAATTTTTCAGCAGCTCCGCATAAACCTCGGTTGCCTTAATCGCTTCGGGGCTATTGACGACCGGTTTGCCGTCTACCAGCCATTTGCCGCCGAACGCGTTATAGAATCCGGCCCAAACATAAATGTTCATGCCTTCTCCGCGCATTCCGCGCAGCGCGATCCCGTATTTGCCGTCTTTCGTTAATGCTTTCGCCGTTGTGACAAGCTCGTCAATCGTTCCCGGAGGCTTCGTAATTCCGGCCTTCTCGAACATTTCTTTGTTGTACATCAGCATCGTGCTCTCGCCGTAGAAAGGCAGTCCGTACGTTTTGTTGTCCGTTTTGAAAGCATTAAGAAATCCTTCAAGGAAATCCTTCGATTGCACGGTGGCTTCGTTTTTGGCGATCATGTCATCCAGGGGTGCTACCCAGCCGGCCTTGGCATATTGCGTAGTGAACATCATATCCATCATAACGACGTCATATTGATCGGAATTGGAAGCAAGCGCCAGCTCCGTCTTGGAATGCAGTTCTTCTTGCGGCAAAATATCAAATTTGACCTTAATACCGGTTTGCTTCTCGAAATCGGGCAGCATGGCTTTAATCGCATCTACGGCCGTATGCTGCTGCATGGCAGCGGTAATCGTCACCGCCTGCTTCGCTTCCCCCTCTTTGGCAGCACCGCCGCCTTCACTCTGACCGCCGGCGGAACAAGCGGCAAGCAGTCCGGACATGACCATCATTCCTGATAAAGCAAAGGCTGATTTGCTTTTCCATGTTTTGCTCATTTTTTCATCTTCCCCTTTTAGAAAGTTATTAGGACGATTCCAAACGTTTGGTCCAGCACCGCGTATGTTTTTATCATCACCTCCCACAAGATTAAAATAAGAAACGCGCCAATCTACAAAGGCTTGACCGTTACCTGCCGCAGCATCTCCTGCATGCCGGCTGCATGCACGTGCCCGGCAATCGGATATAAGGCGTTGGAAGCGGCGGCGGCGGTTCCCCATGCAACGGCTTCGATCATGCTGGACGCTGCAGGCTTATCCCCGAGAAGATCGAGAAAGTTGGCTGTCCCCCCCACCAAAGCGTCCCCGCAGCCTACCGTATTCACCGCATCAATAACGGGCGGCAGAACCTGCCATGCCTGATTCTCCGATACGACGAGCGATCCGTCTTTGTCCAGGGAAACGACTACCCATGAGATGCCTTGGGCGATCAGGGTTCTGGCCATATGGATTACGCTTTCGGCACTGTCCGCGCGTTGACCGGTCAATTGGGCCAATTCGTCCCGATTAGGTTTAAGAAGGAAGGGAGCGCTTTCAATTGCTGCACGTAAGCTCTCTCCGCTGGAATCGAGAATCGTGAGCGCCCCCGCCTCCTTCGCAGCCTGGATAAGCTCCGCATAAGCGTGAATCTGAAGACCTCTCGGCAAACTGCCCGAAAAACTGATCACGCTGCTCTTGGCCGCCAAATCCTTCACTTTGACCTTCATCTCTTGCCATTCAACCGCGCTAATCTCAGGGCCGGGCTCTAAAATCTCGGTTTGGGTTCCCAAACTTTGATCGATGATGTTGAATGCTTCCCGGGTTTGACCGGTTACCCAGACGGGATCGCTTGCAATTCCTCTGGCGCGCAATTGCTGATCGACGAATCGCCCCGTGTCTCCGCCGAGGAAACCGGAAGCGGTTACATCGGAACCCAATAAACGCGCAACCTTGGCCACGTTATTGCCTTTCCCTCCAGGCTCGGCGGCAATTTCCGCAACGCGGTTCACGCTGTTTATCCGGAAACGTTCGATATAATGAACTTTGTCTATAGCGGCATTTAAAGTAATGGTTGTAATCATCAAATCATCCCCTATGAAGTCGCTCACTTGAACAATGAAAATATGTTTCGTAATCATATGTTTTTAGTTTCGTTTTATTTCGATTTAATTCAATGATATTTCGTTTAATTATTTTTGTCAATCCTTACTTTGCAAATTTTACAATTCGAAAACGCAGGTATATGATGCGAGCAAAAAAACTTGATGGCTCCAAGGCTGCCGGCATTCCTTAGACAAAAAAATGCCCCTGTCTGCGTCAGCAGCCCTAAACGGGGCTATTGACAACAGAAGGGGCTTGGGAAGCAGCTCAAGTCCGCGGCAAGAAGCTGTCGCTTTGCCGGATGTTACCTGACGTATTTGTTAAAATCAACGGCAAACTCGACATAATAACTGGTGTTGCTCTTATCGAACACCTTCAGCACAGCCGGCTTGGTGAAATCAATCTCGCTGACAGGAAAGTTCGCCAGTTTGTACCGGCTGTAATACTCATCGACCGATACGTCGGTCGGCTCAATCACTTTGTTTCCTTGTACCAACACGACGGCAAACCCTTTGGCGAATCCTTTATAAAAATTAACATGAAAACCGAGCTTATTGTAATCGATGTACTTTTTCGCCGTCGCTGCATCGATGAGCTTGTCTTCCTTATAGTAGGATAAGCCTGAGGCTGACGCTACCATCTCGTACGGCGGTTCAATGTTGGCCTCGTATACAAGCGGGCTTTCGTATTCGCTCTTCTTGGGCGGCGAATAGGTCACAGGAAGCATAAAGGGCTTGCCGCATTCCAGCAAACAGCTCTTCCCCAGCGCAATCGCCTCTTTGATCTTCGCGTCGTCGATTGCGTATATATACGCCGGCTTGACGGCGGCAGCCGGCGGGGCCGATTGCTGCTGCGGCGCAGCTTGTGTATTCTCCTTATTGGGCGCCTCGGTTTGTGGAGCGTTCGCTATCACGGGTTCTTGTTTCGGAGTCGGGACGGACTGACTTGCGGTTTGCACGGCAGGCGCTTTCTTGGAGTCGGTGACGATAATAAACGCGACAACACCCCATACGCCGAGTACGACCAAAGCGAGAAAAGATAGTACATATTTCATTGCATTGCATCCCCCAAGTTGTTAGTTACGTTACATTATTAGTTCGTAAACCCTATTGACTTTCCTACGAGCTATTATATAGGAGTAACTTAAAAAATCAATATATGCGATATTCATAATTTCATCCGTTTCCATAAAAATCCATGACGATGTATTGATTAATCGTCATGAAAGCGCTACAATATAAGAAGCATATCTCAAATTTATACTTCATCTTAATCCTCATAAGAAGGGAATTGATTAGCAATGCCCCCACTGAAAACTTATGAAGGTTTTAAAGAAAGGTTCGAAGAGATGCAGGATTTGTCTTTCGATTGCTACCGAACCGATCCTCAGTTGTTTGGCATTATTGATAGCTTAGTCAGGCTCGGCGGTATGCTAACCGAATCAGCTCCGGAAACTTATGTTCGCAGTCAATTGGAAACGGCCTACAACGGCTTGAAGAAGTATAAGGAAGAACGGATGAGCAGCCTTTAGCGCTGCTCTTTTTGTTTGTGTCTCCGGCATTTGCATGCTGAAATACATTTGGTATCATGATATAGGGACGACTCATGACGAGGAGAGGTTCGAATGAAAGCCTTACTACTGAAAGCCCCCGGTAAACCGGATACGCTAACCGTATCGGAATTACCGGTGCCGGAACCGGGTCCGGGAGAAATTCGGGTGCGGGTTCGCGCAGCAAGCTTGAATCCCATTGATTATAAAGTTTCACTGAACGGGCATCCCGACTGGGTCTACCCTTTCGTGCTCGGCGTGGATGTGGCCGGGGTCGTCGATACCGTCGGTGAAGGCGTCACGCAGTGGTCGCCCGGAGACCGCGTGGTGTATCACGGCAGCTTCGTTAAGCCGGGAGGCTATGCGGAGTACAGCGTCACCAAGGCGCACACGGCTGCTTCCATTCCTGAGGGCATATCGTTCGTGGAAGCCGCAGCTTTTCCTTGTGCGGGATTGACGGCTTATCAAGCACTGCAAAGAAAAATGCGTCTCCAGGCGGGCCAATCCATCCTGGTGCACGCCGGAGCCGGGGGTGTCGGCGGCTATGCGATTCAATTGGCGCGGACGTTCGGCTCTTCCACCATCATCACCACGACTTCCCCTGCCAACTTTGAATATGTGAAGAGCCTCGGAGCGCACTTGGCGATCGATTACAACCATGAGAACGTACGCGAAAGGGTCATGGAGGCGACTAACGGCCTTGGCGTGGATTGTATCCTCAATTCGATCAATCGAAGTACGGCCCAGGAGGATTTATCCATGCTGTCATTCGGAGGACAACTGGCTTGCATCGCCGGCGCTCCGGAAACGGTTGCCGACTTCCAGCCGTCCCACCAAACGTTCACGGTTCACAAAATGATGCTGGGTGGAGCACATGTATCCGGAGATGTCCGAGCCGAGCAAGAGCTTGGCCAAATGGCGGCCGAATTCATGGAGCTGATGACAGCTAAGAAGGTGGAGCCGATGGTAACGGAAGTCATCTCGCTGAAGGATGTGCCGGAGGCGCTGATCCGCTTATCGCAAAGACATGTCAGAGGCAAAATTGTAGCGGAGCTGTAAGCTCAGCCTGCCGGAGAAGGGTGTCCGGGACAAGCGTCCTGAGCCCTTCTTTTTTACTTTAGAAAAGGTTAGGGCGTGATTTTGTTGTTTCTGTTGAAAAAGTTTGCCTTTTGGCTCTCGATCATTAGCCTTGTCATAGGCTTAAACAACTACTGGGGAAATGACGATAAGAACATTCTCCTTATTGGACTTAACCCGTTCTTGAATTCCGTTGCATATACAGAGCCATTGCGACATTGGATATTCGATTATGATAGTGCGAAACTGGCTGCCGACAGTGCAAGTATCCGGGTTCGGTTTCCTGCTTACCTGATCCATGTCAGCTCTTTCTTCTTGGCAGGACTTATCATCGATTTTCTAATCTACCTGTTCAAACGCAAACAAACTTTTAAATAGGTTGGTTAGCACGTTTATTGTTCCATCCGGTCTCCGGAAGATCCCGTCTCACACCTGGGCGCTCTGTTTCCTTAGTCGGGTTCTCCGGTTTACTTTCCTATCATATAATCATTCTATGCCGATCAGCTCCTTCCAATTTTATTATGAAATCTCATATAACGAATGTAGGGGGAATCCAGTAATGGCTGCCATTATGATTGTTGACGACTCAGCGTTCATGCGGCTTATATTGAAAGATATGATACAAAAGTCGGGACACCGGTTGGCCGGGGAAGCGGAGAACGGCTGGACAGCGGTTCAAACTTACCGGGAGGTCGATCCGGATTTAGTCATCATGAACATCATCATGCCGGACTTAAACGGAATCGAGGCTCTCAAAAAAATAAAGAGCATCCATCCTTCTGCAAAAGTCGTGATGTGCTCCGCCATGGGAAATCAATATTATGTCATCGAATCCATTCAGGCGGGAGCGATCGATTTTATTATGAAACCGTTTGATGAGGCCAGAATGATTCATGCCATTCATAAAGCTCTCAGCTAGCAGGCAGGAAAAAATAACTATAGTTATTTTTCAACTGGCAAGCCGAGGGTGATTCCGGTTATTATGGGATCAAATAGGGATTAAATAGGAGCTGCATCAGATTTGGATCCAATGAAAAGCGGTAAATTAAAAGGTAAAATAGCACTCGTTACAGGCGCAAGCCGGAGTGCTGGAATTGGGGCGGCTATTTGTAAAGCGCTGGCTGGCGAAGGAGCCGATATTTTTTTTACATACTGGGTCGGCTATGATGAACAAATGCCATGGGGCGGCAATAGCGCGGAACAAGAGCAGCTAAGAAAAGAGATTCTCCGGCTTGGCGTTCGCTGCGAACATGCGATGGCCGATCTTGCCGATGTAAGAAGCATCCCTCACATCCTGAATCAGGTCGAGGAAGCTCTCGGAAAGCCGGCCATCCTTATTAATAACGCTTGCTATTCCGTGAATGATAATGCGGATACGATTACAGCAGAATCGTTAGACGCCCATTATGCGATTAACATAAGGGCCGTGACCTTGTTAAGCGTGGAATTTGCAAGAAGGTTTAATCAAGGCACCGGAGGAAGAATCATCAATATGACTTCCGGTCAATCTCTCGGCCCTATGGTCGGCGAGCTTTCGTATGCCGCGACGAAAGGGGCTATAGAAGCTTTGACCCGAACTTTGGCAGCAGAGATCGGGTCAAAAGGCATTACGGTTAATGCCGTTAATCCCGGGCCGACCGATACGGGCTGGATGACGCCGGAAGTGCGGCGGGAGCTTGCCGGCCGTTCCCCTTTGGGCCGAGTAGGCCTGCCTCAAGACGCGGCGAGCCTCATCGCTTTTCTGGCGACGGAAGACGCCGGGTGGATGACCGGTCAAATCTTCCATTCCGATGGTGGATTTCAATGAGATAAAGAGAATGGCATAACCCTACGGCCACATCTGCCCGTGGTACGACATGTCCCAGAACATGTACTCGAACCGGGTCGTGTTCAAGAAGACCGTCTCCAGCTTCGCCAGCTCGGCTTCGGTCTTCCCGGCCGCGAGCGTATCGAGCAGGTCGATGCACCAGCCCGCCAATTCGCCATACTCCGGCGAGCTGTACATCCGGATCCATTCGCCGTACAGCTCATGTTCGGCCGCGCCGGGTATGGCGTTCAGTTCTTTGCCGATCTCCCAATACCCCCACATGCACGGCAGCAAGGCTGCCACCAACTCCGCGAGCGAACCTTTCTGCGCCTCATGCAGCATGTAATGCGTATACGCGAGCGTAATCGGCGAAGGCTCCGCCTCCTCCAGCTCGTCTTCCGAAATGCCGAAGCGAGCGGCGTAACTGCGGTGCAGCGCCATCTCATCGTGCAAGGTTGCATGCAGGAGCGCCGCAAACTTGCCCATCGTCCCGAGGTCTGCCGCTTTCACGGCGCCCAGCGCGAACAGCTTCGAGTACTCGATCAAATACAAGTAATCTTGAATCATATAAAACCTGAACTTCTCTTTCGCCAGCGTCCCGTTCCCCAGCTCTTGAACGAACGGATGATCGTGGTTTTGACGCCAAATCGGCCTCAGCTTTTGCTGCAAACGCTCTGAAAATTTCATGGCTAATCCCCTCCTGGACTTCCGGCACCGGCTTGTTGGTTGGATTGACATACAAAAAACCACTCTCCGCCGTGAAAGTGGTTGAACATGTCACCCTAAATTGTAACATATCGATCGGGAAGAAGAAAATTTTATCAAACGATGTCAAACTCGATCCTGGCTGCATATATATAGGAGGGTTCATTTTTAATGATGAAGGAGCTGGCATTGTGGTAGAAACAACGGCAAGAGATGTACGTGAGGAAAAGGAATACGCAGAACGTGTATTGGATGACATGGGCTTGAATCAGATTGCCAACTGGCTGCGTGTGCTGCCCGAGGACCGATGGGAGGAATTGTTCGTCTTCTACTGGCCGACGCTGGCCAGGAAATGCGGCATCCGGACCTAATATCTTCTACATAAACACGCTCGTTTGCGCCGTCCGGCGCCTGCGGCTTGCCGGGCTTCCTCCGCAGAAGATGCGTCCGGCAAAGCCGCTTTTTTGTGTCGCCTGGCTGCCGCTAAAGCGTCCATTCGCCCGCAAGCAGCACGTAAAGCTCCATCAAGAACGCCTCCGCCGATACGAAACGGAGTTCGGCTTCGAGCTCCAGCTTGGCGGCCAGCCGCCCGGCGATCTCCGCGGCCAGAGCGTCGCGCTTGATTCGCGTCAGCGACGGAATCCGTTCCACGTAGGCGGACAGCAGCAGCCAGTCTTCGCGCTCCACCCGTCTGCGCTGCAGCTCCGTTAACGAAAGGTTGGGACGACCGGCCATCTCACGCTGATTCAGCCATTTCTCCGTTTGGCGGCGTCGATGCAGCTGTTCCCGGCGCGTGTCGCGCACAACGAGCGTGCCGGCGGCGAGATCGCCCAGCCTTTTATCCATCGGATGGAAAAAGATCCACAGCCCTCCCAGAAAATATAACCAAGGCAAGAAATCGATAAGCCGGAAAAAATTGCGGATGATCGCGGACAAGAAGGTGACCGGTTGGCCATTCTCTTGAATGACGCGCAACCCCAACTGCTTCTTGCCTACCGTCTGGCCGTTCATATAATACTCGGCTAACACGAAGTACCCGCCGCTCAGCACCGAACTGAACACGATGATAAAGGCGAGTGCATATTCGCCCGGCATATCGTTCACGCCGATGCCCATGACCATGAGCGCCAGCCCGATCAGCAGGCACACCGCGCCGAATACGAGCATCAACAGCAGCACGTCGATCAGTTGTGCGGCCGTGCGGCTGCCGAGTCCGGCTGTACGGAATTGCAGCCGCACGTGCTCCGGCGTGACAACCGTCGCTTCCCGGTTATAGCTATCGTTCATTTCCCCACTCTCCTTCTTCTATTCATTGTGGTAGTATGAACTTATCGTCTTGAAGGAGGATGCTCCGTCTTATGGATATTCAGTACTTTATTCGTGAGCATAAGCCCGTTTGGTCCGAATTGGAACAGATGCTCGAGCCGTTCGAGCGAAGCAAGCGGACGGTGCAGGCGATGCAGATCGATCGTTTGACACTGCTTTACAAAACCGCCTCGGCGCATCTGGCGTTCGCACAAACGTACTACCCGGGCGACGAAATCGTCCCCTTCCTGAATCAGCTCGTTTCGCGCGCGCATCAGGCGCTCTTTGCCGGGCAGCGCCAGCCGGCCGGCCGGCTGGCCGACTTTTTTAAAAGGCAGTTTATCGGCTTCGTGCTGGAGCGCAGACGGTTCATCGCCGCAGCCCTCCTGCTGTTCATCATCGGCGGACTTTCCGGCTTTCTCGCCGTTTGGTCCGATCCGTTGAATTTGTACACGGTAATTCCCGCTCAAATCGCGGAAAGCATCAATCCGCATCAAGTCGGACGGGGCCACGACGATCTCCAGAGCGCGGTCATGTCCTCGACGATCATGACCAACAACATCCGCGTCGCCGTGCTGGCGTTTGTCAGCGGTATTACGTTCGGCCTATTAACCGTCTACTTGCTGCTCTACAACGGCCTCTTGATCGGCGCCTTAACCGCCGTGTTTTGGCAGTCCGGCAACAGCTATAGGTTTTGGGCCTACATCCTGCCACACGGCATCATTGAGCTGGCCGCTATTTTTATCGCCGGGGGCGCCGGTTTGTATATGGGCTACCGGATGATTAACCCGGGACCGTATACGCGTAAATATATGTTCCTGCGCTCCGTAAAAGAATCGGCGCTGCTGCTCGTCGGTACGATCCCGCTGTTCGTCATCGCCGGTATCATCGAAGGGTACATCACCCCGTCCGGACTTTCGCTCGAAGCGAAGTACGCCTTCGCCGGGTTAACGCTGCTTGCGCTGGCCGTGTACGTCCTCTACGGCATCGCGAACGGGCGCAAGCTGCTGTTGGACGAAACTTCGCACGGATTTCACGCGCCGGACGTACAGCCGGAGCCGAAGCGCTCACCCGTCTAATTCGGCCGACGGTTTCGAGGCGCCTACAGCCTGTCGCCGGCCTTCACGTCCAAGTACCGGTTGACGGCCGTCCAAGCGAGCTCGCCAACCGGGACGTCGACCACATCGATGCCCCCGGACGCCATCTCAGCCGCGTACGCTTGACGCTCCAACGTCATCTTGTGCGCCAAGCTTTTGACGAAAGCTTCGCGTTTGCCGCCCGTCTCCATGTTCGTCCAACGGTGCAGCGCCTCGTCCCGAAGCCCGAGCAGCAGCAGGAGGTGCTGCTTTTGCATGCGCAGCAGCAGCGGACGGAGCTGGTCCTCGTACATATAATTGTCCATGTCGGAGAACAGCACGGTCAAGCTGCGCTTCTTCTGCACACGCATTAGATGATGCAGGGCGGAGGCGTAGCTGGACTCCGCAAAATCGCTTTGCAGGTGGAAGAGCGCTTCCGTAATCGCCTGCAGATGGCCGGTACCCGTGCCGGGCGGCACGTAAGCTTTAACCCGGTTCGAGAAAGCCATCACCGCGACTTTATCCCCCTGCTTCAAGGCCACGGCCGCCAGCGACAGCGCCGCTTCGAGCGTCGCATCAAGCTTCGCGCGTCCGTCCAGTTCTACGCCCATCATGCGCCCGCAATCCAGCATAATCGTGACGACCTTCCCGCGCTCGGGCCGAAACACGTTCGTCATCAGGGCCCGGGACCGGGCCGACGCCCGCCAGTTGATCAGGCGCGTGTCATCGCCCTCCACATACTCGCGAATCATGTGAAACTCCGACCCGGCACGTTCCTTGCGGAACACCCGTTTCCCCTCCAAAATCAATTGATGCTGCACGGAAGCCAATATACCGCGAGCACCCGACATGTCCGGATAAATGCGAATGTCCTGCGCAACCGGCGCAACCAGCTGTTTCGCCCAAAGTCCAAGCGACCCGCGAATACGCAATCGGGCAAACCGGAACTTATGAATCCCGCGCTCGCGTCCGCAAGTCGTATACAGGATCTCGGCCGATCTCCCCTGCCAGTCGGCAGCAAGCGATTCGACCGGCACGGCAAGGAACGACTGCGGCACATCGTCGGCAAGCTCAAGCCGCAGCGAAACCGGCCGGTCCGTCTCGACGCGCACCGCAACTTCGAAAGGCGCGTCCCGGTCCGCATGGCTCGGCAGATCGCGGCTCACCCGGACATGCCTTCTGCGCGGAAGCAGCGACAGGTCCAGCACGGATGCGCCGAGCAGCGCGCCGTTGACGAGCAAGAAGGCCGCTGCGCCCGCGCCGAGCGCATACCCGGCAGCGATCAACGCCGCGCCGCTGGCGGCGGCGACCGCCATGCGGGGCGTCGGTACGATCATGCGCCGCTGTATCGCATCAGCGAGGGACCGGAATCGAGGCCAACGTTTCCTGGATGAAGTGGTCACTCGTCTCTCCCTCCAATTCAATCTGCGGCGTCAGCAGCAGCCGGTGCCGGAGCGCCGGTCCGGCTACCGTCTTGATGTCGTCCGGCGTCACATAGCGGCGGCCGTCGAGCAGCGCCCATGCCCGCGAGGCCATCAGCATCGCAATCCCCGCACGGGGACTTGCGCCAAGCTGCAGCCTTTTATCCTCCCGCGTCTTGCGGATCAGGGCGGCGATGTAGCCGATCAGCGCGTCCTGAACCACGACATGCGGCAGTTCAGCCCGCAGCGCCTTGAACTCTTCGAGCGACAACACTGCCTCTTGCGGCTGTTCCTGCACTGCGTAGAACGGCTTGTGGCCTTTCAATATGTTCAATTCCGCCTCCAGCGACGGATACGACACCGTTAATTTGAACAAAAACCGGTCGAGCTGCGCCTCCGGCAGCGGATACGTGCCTTCGTACTCCACCGGATTTTGCGTGGCGACGACAAAAAAAGGATCGGGCAGCGGATAGGTCGTGCCTTGAATCGTCACCTGCCGTTCCTCCATCGCCTCCAGCAGCGCCGCTTGCGTCTTGGGCGGCGTACGGTTGATTTCGTCGGCCAGCAGCAAATTCGTAAATACCGGCCCCCGTATCGTCTGAAACTCGTTGTCCCTCATATTAAAGATTGCGCTGCCGGTCATATCGCCCGGCATCATATCCGGCGTAAATTGAACCCGGCTGAACGACCCCTCCGTCAAATCGGCGAGCGTGCGCACCATCTTCGTTTTCCCAAGCCCCGGAACCCCTTCCAGGAGCACGTGGCCTCCGGCCAAAAAAGCGGTCAGCAGCAGGCGGATATTCGTCTGCTGTCCGATCACGATTCGTTCCATTTGCTGCAGCAGCTGTTGCATCGAACTTCACTCCTTCTCCAGATTGCGGATGACTTCATCGGCCTTCCGGCTGTCCATCTCCAACTGCTTCGGCGTATACGACACGGCTTCCTCCGCCGCCCTCCAGCAAGCGAGCAGCGCCGCGAGCCGGTCCACCGCAGCCTTATCCCAGTGACGCTTGGCTGCGGCCAGCACCTGGGCGTCGGATGCGTCGGTGCGAACGCCGAATCTGGCGCGCAGCCGGCTGCGCACGTACCGCTCCTGATGCGCCAGCGCTTCACGGGTCAGCCTGCCCCGCTCGTACCAGCCTGCCGCGGCCAACAGCGTTTCGTCGCCGCGCCGCACCGTCCATGCGCGCGGCGTGAAGGCAGGTCCGAAGCGGACCGCTTTCCGCCACAGCCATAGCAAGACGGCAAGCAGCAGCTGCAGCAGCACGGCGAGCAGCCAGTCGGGGTACACGGCAAGCAGCCCCGGTTTGCCCTGCAGGCCGTGGTGGTATTCGTCAACCCAGAGCGCGCCGCTCGGCCGGTTCAAATACGGCCACAGCAGCTCGAAGTGCGAATGCTCAAGCACATGCTCGTTCATGGTCCATTCCGGCACGACGAACAGGCTCAGGCTGCCTTCGCCGACGGCGAGATGGCCGCCGATCACCCCGCGCGCATCGCGAAGCACCGGCTCCATGCCGCTCGATGCGTCCAGCCGGTAAGCGGACGCGACGCTGCCGGTGAACCCCGTCTCGGCCGGACGGCGCAGATCGGTTACCGGGACGACGCCGGGGTCCGGTTCGTCCAGTGCCGCTGCGGGAAACGTCGTCCAGCCCTCAGGAGAACTGTCGAACACCAGCAGCTCGTTGCCCCGCTCCACCCAGCCCACGATTTCTTCCCGCTCCCGCTCCGTCAAGCTGTAAGGCTGAAGGAGCACCAGCGTTTGTCCGGAGGCCTTCGGCAAGAACCGCCAAGGCTTCTGCCATCGTTTAACCGGGACGTTCTTCTCTTCCAACAACGTATATAACGCTTTCGTTCCGTCGCGATCCGCCGAAACCGACACATAGGCCGGCAGATCCGGCAAATCGGGCCGGACAAGCAGCCAGCCGATGCCGAGAAACGCGGCGACGCTAAGGACGAGAGCAATCGGCGTCTTATTTCGTTTCAGCATGACCCGCCCCTTCCCGGACAAGCGAAGCCAGCAGCTCCGTCATCCGCTCGTAATCGCGCGCCTCTGCTTCTCCGCGTCCGTAATACACATGCTCGAACAGCCGGGCCGCTTCGATAAAGGACCGGGCGGCGGCAGGCTCGCGGTCGTGCAGCTCCTCCGCATATTCGCGGTTCGTCTTCCACGTCTGGGCCCGTACCCACTCCCGTTCATTCATGAGCAGCAGCAGCGCCAGGAACGCGTGCCGCACCGCTTCGGGGTAATCCCCGGCGGCGGCGAACCGCTGCGCTTCCTCGGCCAGCCTTGCGGAAGACCGGTCCAGCTCGACTGCGCTGCGGAAAACAATCCGGCGCCGGCTGCGCCGCTCGAGAATCAGAAGGCGCATCATCCACAGGATGGCGGCGGCCAGCGCGGCCAGCAGGAAGCCCAACAGGAGGTACGCGACCACATTCGGCGTTCCCGGCGCTATATCCAGCTCCGGGAACAGGTCGGCAATCTTCTCCAGCTTCTCCTGCAGCCATTCGAAGATCGGGTTGCCGCTGCGTTCCCGCATATAGGCGGTATATTCGTCGCGGTTTAGAATCTCCTGCAGCTTCTCTTTATCCGTCTGGACTTCGGCTTTATTCATCGGTCTTTTTCGTCTCGGTCATTTTCGTCTCCACGGCGCTCCAGTCGGTCGGGCCCTCGTCCTCCGGACGATCATCACCTGCATTGCCCGGCATCGCCGCATCCGGGTCCTTATGCCCGTTCACGTTCGGCAGGCTGCGGGCAAGCATCTGTTCCAAATCGGTGCCCTCGCTGCGCAAGCGCAGATCGAAATAAATGACCGCATACGGGATCATGTAGAACGGCGTGATGAGCAGAGACAACAGGACGTAGATCAGCTGGCCGAGCAGCGACATTTTGAACACCGCCACAAGAAGCGCATAGATGCCGAGCAGAAATACGGTATAAATGACCGTCAACACCAAATAAATGGCGAATATACGCCAAAAGCTGCCCCTCGTCAGCCTCCAGCTGCGGCGCAGCGCCTGTCTCTCCTTCTCCACGGCGACAACCGGCAAATAAAAGCCGAATCGCACGACGAAGTAGCTGACAACGGCCAGCACGGCGAAAAGCGCAAGCAAATAGAGAATGACGATCAGCGCCACAAACGCGATGCCGCCGCCTAACGGATCGGCGCCCATCCTCGTAAAGGCCGCTCCGAAACCCGTGCCGACGATGGCCAGCACCCCGAACACAGCGACAAACACGATAATTAGGCCGATATAGATCCCGGTTACAATCAAGCCGAACAAAAACGTATTGCCGACCATCCGCCAATAGGGCGTGAACGATTGGCGGAGCAGGTCTCCGAAACGAATGCTCTCGCCTTTGCCTGCCGCGTTCACCAAGTGCAGCTGCGCAGCCACCGACGACGGAAAGAACGCCAGTATATACAGCGGCATGAGCAGGGCAAGCCCGGCAAGCCCGCCCGACATTTCCGCCTGTCCGCTCCTGTTGCCATTCAAGAAAAGATCGAATGAACCGGAAATCGAATGCTCGCTTTGCGGGAGGAACGAAACGCCGCTCATGTCGTACAACAGCACGTTTTGCACGAAATAAAACGGTCCGAAGAACAATAACGCAAGAAGATATATCATGGTGAAATGTTTGCGGTACAGCTGAAAGCTTCTGTCCAAAATCGTCCCGACGCCCATCGGCTTGTTGAATAATTCCATCCTGGCATCCTCCCGCTTACATATTCGCCATAATTATACACGAAGGCAGCAGCCGTGGCACCAAAAATTACAGCCGCCGCAACAAACAGAAAGCCGGCTTTCCCCGGGCAGCACCGGGCAAAAGCCGACTTCTTTGTTCGTGTAATGGGCGCCAAGCTCTGAAAGCAGCGCGCTTGCCTTACCCCGCGCTCTGCGAGTGCAAATACAGCTGCTCGTAGTAGCCGTGCAGCTCGAGCAGCCCGCGGTGGTCACCTTCCTCGACAACTTCGCCTTGGCGCATGACGAGGATGCGGTCCGCCTGCATGATCGTGGACAGCCGGTGCGCAATGACAAGCGTCGTCCGGCCTTGCGAGACGACGTGCAGCGCGGACTGAATGAGCTGCTCCGTATGCGAGTCCAGATTGGCCGTCGCTTCGTCGAGAATCAAAATTTTCGGCTGGAACACGAGGATGCGCGCGAACGAAATCAACTGGCGCTCGCCCGCGGACAGCCCGCTGCCCCGTTCCGACAACCTCGTGTCGTAGCCGTCCTTCATGCGGCGGATGATCGCATCCGCTCCGACAAAGCGACAAGCGTCGATGACGGCCTCGCGCGAGATCGATTCATCGAACAGGCGGACGTTGTCGACGATGCTGCCCGAGTACAAATACGGCTCCTGCTGCACAAGTCCGATCATCCGGTGCAGCGTCGCCTGCGGGATATCGCGAATGTCCGTACCGTCAATCTTCACGCTGCCCCGGGTCACGTCGTAAAACCGGCACAGCAAGCCGATCAGCGAGCTTTTGCCCGCGCCGGTCGTACCGACAATACCGATCATTTCGCCCGGCTGGATATGTAAATCGACATCGCGTAAGACCGGGACGCCTTCCTGATAAGCAAAGTGCACATGGTTAAAGTCAATCCTCCCGCGCACCGAACCCAGATCGATGTGGGCAGGCTTCGCCGCATCCCTCACCTCCGGCCGTTCCGAGAAAATATGCCAGATCCGGTTCACCGACACCGTAGCCGATTGCAGCGTGTTCCACTGCTGCGTAATCGTGTTGATCGGCTGGAAAAACAGGCGGATGTACGTGATGAACGCATACAACACGCCGAATTCGATACTTTTGTCGAACACGGCGATGCCGCCGAGCCACGTGACGAATGCGACCGACAAGTTGCCGAGCATATCGAACGAGCGGTTAAACAGGACGCTCGTGCGGATCTCGCGCAAATTCGAGCGATAGTAGCTGCGGTTTTTATCGGTAAACTGCCCCTGCTGCTCCTGTTCCTGATGGAACGCTTGAATGACATTCATCCCGGCCAAATTCTCGGCGACGAACGCCACCATACGCGATAAATTCGTCCGCGCCATCTGGTACGTCTTGCGCATATACGAGCGGAAAGAGACGGCAATCAGCGCGATCACCGGCAACAGAATCAAGCAGTACAAGGTCAGCTCCACGTCCAGCTGAAACATCATCACGATGATAAACACCAGCGTCATCCCGTCGCGCACCAGACTTAAGAGCACTTGATTAAAAAATTGGTTCAACGTCTCGGTGTCGCTCGACACGTGCGTGATCAAGCTCCCGCTCGGCATCCGGTCGAAGTAGGACATCGACAGCTTCGAGATGTGCTCGAACAGCTCCTTGCGGATTGTCGCGACGATGCTCTGTCCGGCGTGCTGGAGCAAATTGTTCTGCAAGTACGTGAACAGCAAGCTCGTCAACGACAATCCCAAATAGACGGCGCTGATCATCACCAGCGTCCCGTAATTCGTATCCCCGATCATGAGATGATCGTCGATCGCGATTTTGACCAAGAACGGCTGGAGCAAGTCGGCGGCGATCGCCAGCAGCACACAGACGACCATCAAGCCGAACGTCAACCGGTGCGGCTTCGCGTAGCCGAGCAAGATACGAAACGCCGACTTATACTGCGTCGGCGTCTCCGGAGCGCCGTCCATGGTCGAATCCCTTCTAGGATCCGGAACCGGGCGTCCGAATTCCTTCGGCATAGTGGCTCCCCTCCTCTTGAATGGCGTGTAAAACCGCATAAATCCCCGGCTGAGCCAGCAGCTGCTGATGAGTTCCCCGCTGCACGATGCGCCCTTCGTCCATCACGATAATTTCGTCGGCGTGCTGAAGCGCGCTGATCCGATGCGCGATCAATATCGTCGTCTTGTTCCGGCGCTCGGCGCGGATGGTCTCGATTATTGCCTTCTCCGTTACCGCGTCGACCGCGCTCACGCTGTCGTCGAGAATCAGAATCGGCGAATTTTTGATCAAGCCGCGGGCCAGGCTTGTTCGCTGCCGCTGCCCGCCGGATAACGTTACCCCGCGCTCGCCGAGCATCGTCTCGAACTGATCGGGGAAAGCGATAATACTGGCGTAAATTTGCGCTTGCTTCGCCGCGCGTTCCACCTCGCCAAGCGACGAGTCCCGGCGGTAGAAGGCAATATTGTCGCGAATCGTCGTGCTGAACAGGAACCCTTCCTGCGGCACATAGGCGATTTGCGTCCGCAAGCTTTCCAGCGTCATCTCGCGGATGTCGACGCCGCCGATGCGGATCGCGCCGGCCGGCGGATCGTAGATGCGCAGCAACAGCTTCGCCAGCGTCGTCTTGCCGCTCCCCGTCTTGCCGATGATACCGAGCGTCTTGCCCGGCTCAATCGTCAAGTCGATGCCGTGCAGCGCATCCTTGGCCGCATCCGGATAAGCGAACGACAAGCCGCTGACGCGAATGCCCGAGCGGTCTAAATTGACCGGCTTCGCTCCCTCATCTTCCGCAATGTCAGCCGGCCGCGCCAGCAGGTCGTTGATCCGTTCCAACGAGGCCCGCGACCGCAGGACCGTGTTGATGACATTGCCGATCTGCTGCAGCGGGTTGACCATCATCCGGATGTACAGCGTCAGCGCGACGAAATTACCGAGCGTAATGCGGTTTTCGATGGTCAAATACCCGCCGTATGCGATCGTCACGACAAGTGAAAGCGCGCCGAGAAACGGGATGATCGCCTGGAATAACGACGATACCCGTACCAGGCGCAGCTGGTTGTCGCGAATGCGGTCCACGGACTCCCCGAAGCGCCTGATCATAATCGGCTCGACGGCGAATTTCTTGGTCACGCGGATGCCGGCGAACTGCTCCTCCGCCGACTCGGTCATCTTCCCAAGCGATTCCTGTACGCTTAAGGATCGAATACGGATGACAGGCCCAAGCTTGACAACGACGAACGGGATGATCAGCAGCGGCGCGATACAGACGGCGATCAAATAAAGCGGGATCGCGCTGATTGCCATCATCGTGACGGCGGCCGCAATCAGCATGACCGCGTTTGTCGTCTGATTGATCCCGAGCGAGATCGATTCCCGAATGGAGGTTACATCGTTCATCACGTAGCTGAGCAGCTTGCCGACCCCGTGCTGCGAATAGAAGCTTTCGCTCAGCTGCGTGAAATGGTCGAACAGCTTTTTGCGGGTCACAAACTCGAAATAACGTCCGATCCGCATAATGATGTACTGGCCGACACCCCCGAACAACGCGAACGTCACCCCGATGCCAAGCAGCATCAAGCTGTAATCGACGATGACGGGCGGTGTTAACTCTGCCCGCTGCAGCTGATCCGTAAAGCTGCCGAGCAGCTTCGGGTAGTAGGACTGAACAATGTTGGCCGTCGCAATGAGCGCGATTGCAAACGCAAACTGACGCCACTTGGATCGTACGAAATCGAACAATAATCGTTCTGAACTCAAGACGCGTCACATCCTATGGGTGGTTTTGGGCGGTCGTTCGACCAGAACCCAACCGACTGTCGGTCCTGGAGGTTGATTCGGCCGCACTTCATTCGGAGCAACGGCATCATGGCCGCCCGCTGCGGCCCTTGCATCCGCGAAGCCTGCAGCCCGGGAATCTGATGAAAACGGTTTATGCCGATCATAAGCTGCTTCAATATTTTAACATACGATCCGCCTCTGCTGAACACCTTGCGAAAAAAGTTCCGCCCGATGAGCCTAGCGCGTGGCGCGATGACGAGGCGACACAGACGACCGCCATTGTACATGGGCTTCAACAGGGGATGAGTGCGGGGCCAAAAATAAAAGCAAGCCGCCCCCTTGTCCCGCATAGATTAGACCGATAAGCACTAACAAGGATACAAGCACTTAATCCATACACATGGAGGGGATGCCTTATCGAACCCAGCCTTATCCTGATCGGCGCCTTCGTCGGGATGCTCGTCGGACTGACAGGCGTTGGCGGAGCCGCACTCTTAACGCCGCTTCTCATCACCATTGGCGTACAGCCGGCAGTGGCCGTCGCCACTGATTTATTTTACAGCTCGGTCACGAAGCTGTTCGGCAGCGTTCAGCATGTCCGGCAACAAACCGTAAACCTGCCGTTAGTGAAGCAATTCGCGCTAGGCAGCCTACCGGGCGCCGCGGCTTCGATCCTGCTGCTGAAAACATACCCGCCCCTGCATGCCTATCAAGATACGATCATCAGGAATACGCTCGGGATTATGCTCATTGTCGTTGCGCTGCTTAATTTGGTCAAGCTGTGGCTGGGGGACGAAGCCACCGGCGCCATTCAAGACAAGCCGCTGGAAGGGAAGCTGGTCCTGACGATCAGCATCGGCTTTGTCCTCGGTTTTCTGGTCGGCCTCACTTCCATCGGCTCAGGCTCGTTGTTTGCGCTGGCGATGATGTTCTTTTACCGGCTTACCGCCGCCGAGCTCGTCGGCACCGACATCGTCCATGCCTTCCTGCTCGTGTCGGCGGCAGGCCTCATGCATGCGGGTCTCGGGCATATCCATTACGGACTTGCTTTCCAGCTGCTGATCGGCTCGGTTCCGGGCGTTCTACTCGGAAGCCGTCTCTCGGCGAAAATCCCGGCGAAGCCGCTGCGCACCGCCATGGCCGCCATCATTCTGCTCAGCGGCATCAAGCTGCTGTAATCCCTTGACCTCTGTGCCCTGGACCTTATTCGCCATCGGGACCGGGGCGATCCTTTTATTCTCGATCGGTTTGGCCACAGCGACCGTCGGCTTCTGGATCACCCGGATCGCCGAGCTGCAGAACATCACCGAGGACGCCGCCCGCACGGCCGCGCAATATCCGCTTGCGCTCTATCCCAAGTGGCTGCAATCGCTGCTCCTTGTCGTCGTGCCGGTCGGCTTCGTCAGTTACGTCCCTTCTCTTTACATTGTGCGGGGCGAATACGGCGTCTGGCTGCTTGCGGGGACGGCATTGGCCGCTCTTCTGTGCTTGGCGGGCAGCTTGGCGTTCTGGCGGTACGGATTAACAAAGTATTAAAGTACGGGGAGTTAGGGAGGCGGCAATAAACCTTGAGCGCTCCATCGAGGATAGAAGTCAATCATATGTCTAAGCCATTTAAAACCCCTGTCGTTCGCGAAGGTCCATGGGCCGGGCTGCGCACGTTGTTCTCCCGCGAATATCGGGTGAAGGAAGCGGTGCGCGATATCAGCTTCTCGATCGAACCGGGCGAGTTCGTCGGGTACATCGGTCCGAACGGCGCCGGCAAATCGACGACGATCAAGATGCTGACCGGCATCCGGCATCCGACGTCCGGCACGGTGCGCATCGGCGGGGACAGCCCTCATCGGGACCGGCGGCGCGTCGTCCGCCGGCTCGGCGTCGTGTTCGGACAGCGCAGCCAGCTGTGGTGGGATTTGCCGGTTAAAGACTCGTTCGATATTTTAGCGGAGATGTACCGGGTCGAGAGCTCGGTAAAACGCCGTCGGCTCAAGGAGCTGTCGGACCTGCTCGACTTGCGTGAATTTTGGGAGACGCCGGTGCGCAAGCTGTCGCTCGGCCAGCGGATGCGCGCCGATTTGGCGGCGGCCCTGCTGCATGACCCCGACCTGCTATTCCTTGACGAGCCCACGATCGGGCTGGACGTCTCGGCGAAGCGGAACATCCGTGCATTCCTGAAGACGCTGAACCGCGACTTCGGCAAAACCGTCCTGCTCACGACTCACGATATGGACGACATCGAACAGCTGTGCGGCCGGGTGATGGTCATCAACCATGGCAGGCTCGCCTATGACGGCACGACCCGTCAGCTCCGCGAGATGATCGGACTGCCGACCGTCATCCGCGGCGCCTTCCACATTCCGGCGCCGTCCGAGACGGAATCGCTGCCGTTCCGCATCGCCGAAACGTCGGAAAGCGGGGTCGTCATCGAGGGCAACCGGCAGGACGCGAAAGCGATGGACATGCTGCGGGAGCTGAGCCGCTGGGGCGAAACCCGACGATATTCTTATGGAGGACCCGGCTTTCGAAGACGTGATTCATCGCGTTTACTAGCCTAACAACCGGGAGATAAGGGGCATCCGCTGTAAAAAAGCCGTTGAACTCCAGCTGGCCGGAGTTCAACGGCTTGTTCATCTTGTTCAGTCGGTCAGCTTACACTGCCCGAGCGGAACGACTTTCGTTTTATGCTTCAATTTATAGCCGATCCAGATGGCGGCAAACAACGGCAGGCCGATGAACGAGGAAAGCAGGCCGTACCAATCGATTTCTTCCCCGGTTACCGCCGCATACCCTTGCCCGAACATGACGAACAAACAAAGCACCAAGGCAAATAACGGCCCGAACGGAAACCACTTGGCCTTGAACGGCAGCTCGCTCAGCGAGTGACCTTGCAACAGGAAGGCTTGGCGAAACCGGTAATGGCTGACGGCTATGCCGAGCCAGGCGAGAAACCCGCACATCCCCGACAAATTCAGCAGCCAAATGTACACGATCCCGTCGCCGAACAGCGAGGTGAAGAACGCGAGCATCCCGATCGCCGCCGTCACGGCAAGCGCCGCAACGGGTACGCCGCGGCGGTTCAACGACGCCAGCAGGCGCGGCGCCTTGCCTTCCTTGGCGAGCACCCAGAGCATCCGAGTGGAGGCGTACATGCCCGAGTTCCCGGCGGACAACACCGAGGTCAGAATTATCGCGTTCATGACCGAAGCGGCGAACGCAAGACCCGCATTTTGAAATACGATGGTAAACGGGCTGACCGCAATGTTAGCGACATCGCCGTTAATCAGAACCGGGTCCGTATACGAGATCAGCATCCCGATAACGAAAATCGCAAGGATGTAGAACAGCAGGATGCGCCAAAACACTTGGCGGATCGCTTTCGGAATGTTGACACGCGGGTTATCGCTCTCCCCTGCCGCAATCCCGATCAGCTCCGTCCCTTGGAAGGAGAAGCCTGCCGCCATAAAGACGCCGAGCACCGCCATGAAGCCTCCGTGAAACGGCGCGTCGCCTTCCGTAAAATGACGGAAGCCTATGGCCTCGCCGCCGATAATGCCGACGATCATCAACAGGCCGACGCCGATGAAAACGATAACCGTCACCACTTTAATGAGCGCAAACCAGTATTCCGATTCCCCGTACCCCCGTACGGACAAGTAATTGAGCCCGAACATGAAAGCCAGAAACAGGACGGACCATGGCAGCGACGGCGTATCCGGAAACCAAAACTTCATTATAAGCCCGGCCGCCGACAGCTCCGCCGCGATCGTAACCGCCCAGTTGAACCAATAGTTCCATCCCAGCGCAAAACCGAGCGCCGGATCGACAAACCGGCCGGCATAGGTGCTGAAAGAGCCGGATACCGGCATCCATGCCGCCATCTCGCCCAAGCTCGTCATCAGGAAATAAACCATTAAACCGATCGCCGAATAGGCCAGCAAGGCCCCGCCCGGACCGGCGGAATGAATCGCCCCTCCGCTGGCCAGGAACAGTCCGGTACCGATCGATCCCCCGATCGAGATCATCGTCAAATGGCGGGCCTTCAATCCGCGCTTCAATTCGTTCGCCCGCTGCGGCGCTGCTGTGTGCTTCTTGTTGTCCATAGTCGTCCCCCGACATCGTTCGCCGTGATGCATTTTCTTGCTGCAATCAAGGGTCTTCGTCATGTTATGTTCTTCTTTTTACAAAACATTTATTAGTTTACGGAAAATTAGTCGGGGAAACAATAAGTTAATTCTTCCAGAAATGATTCCAGCAGATCGGTCGGCCCCGCAGCGACCAAATCTTTCAGCGCTCATGAAAAAAAGCCCCCGATGGTCATGGTCATCAGGAGCTTCGTCATCCACGATATACACGATATAACGATTTTGCAAACCGTTTTGATTGTTAGTCACGAGGTTCGGCCCCGTTGGGCTGACGTTTCGGGATGTTCACCTATTCGCCGGCGCTATTCCGGCAGCGCCAGCTTGCCCATGACCGTCTGCCGCGCGGCTCCCGTGGCGGACGGAAGATTGTTCGGCTCGCCGTGAAGCAGGTTGTTGCCGAACACGGCGAAGCAAATCGCTTCCTTGGCGTCATCCGAGACGCCAAGCGATGCAGCGGAGCGCACCCGCTGCCCCGGCAGCAGGTCGCCAAGCATGCGCAGCAGCGTCCGGTTGTGCGCGCCGCCGCCGCTGACGACGACCTCGGCGATCGCCTGGCCGGGCAGCACGAAGTCGCGATAGCTCTGCGCGATGCTGCGGGCGGTGAACGCCGTGAACGTGGCGACGATGTCCTCCGGCTGCAGGCCCGCCGCCCGCATGCGGGACATCCACGCGTTCGCATACGCTTTGCCGAACAGCTCGCGGCCGGTCGTCTTGACCGGCTCCAGAGCGAAGTACGGATGACTCAGCATCTCGCCGAGCAGCGCCTCGTCTGGCCGTCCGGCCGCCGCCCAAGCGCCGTCCGCGTCATACGTCAGCCTGCCGTCCGTCAGCTCGAGCACGGCCTGATCGATCAGCATGTTGCCCGGCCCCGTATCGAAGGCCGTCACCTGCTCCGGCTTCGCGCCCGCGGGCAGCACCGCGCAGTTGCCGATGCCGCCGATATTTTGCGCGATGCGGCCGACGTGCTCGTCACGGAACAGAATCAGGTCGCCATAAGGCGTAAGCGGGGCTCCCTGCCCGCCGACGGCCATATCGGCGGTGCGGTAATCGCCGGCGACCGGCCGGCCCGTCAGCTTCGCGAGCACCGACAGATCGCCGATCTGCAGCGTTGAGCGAACGCCGAACGGGTCGACCGCCGCTTCCGCCGCGACCGGGATATGCCAGATCGTCTGGCCGTGCGAACTGATCAGATCGATGTCCTCCAGCCGCAGCCCCGCGGCCGCGGCCGCTTCCCTCGCCGCCTCGGCAAAGCGCTCCGCCATGTAAAAGTTCATCGCGCATACGTCCGGCGTCGAAGAGTGATCCGGGCTGCAAAGCCGCTTCAGCTTCTCCCGAAGCGGTTCCTCATACCGGACGCTGTGATAATGCACCAGCTCGATTCGCGAATCGAGCCCGCTTCCGGCGATCCTTACGACGGCGGCGTCGATCCCGTCGAGCGAGGTACCGGACATAAGCCCGACGATGAGACGCTCCGGCTTGTGTAAAGCGGCCTGCAGCCAATGGATCATACGGCGTCTCCTCCTTGGCTGCCGTCAGCACCCGAACCCGCCGTAGCTTGCCCGCCAAGCGAGATCGGCAGTCGGCCGGCGGCAGGAATGCCGCCAGTCAGCACCTTGGCCGCGCTGCGCAGCGCCAGCGGCCGGCTCTCGTAAACGGCCATGAATGCGCCGACATCGGGAAACGCAAGCAGATCGTAAGGGCTGCGCAGCGCGACGACGATCGGATCCTTCCCTCTTGCCTGCAGCGCCCTTATCAATTCAGCCTGATCCGGCTCCAAATAGGCGTTATACGTCGCCACGACGACCTGATCGGCGAACAGCGCGCTGCGCACCAGCTCCTCCTTGAGCTCGCCAACTTTGCGGAGTGGCACGAGCCATTCCGTTTCGCAAGCGCCGAGCTCCACAAGCGCTTTGCCCAGCGAAAGCGGGGCCTCCAGCAGCTCGTCGACCTCCGATTGAACGGCAGCCTCCACCGAGATCACGACCAGCGAACGGTCCTTCGCAAGCGGCAGCAGTCCGCGCTCGTTGCGCACGACCGTGATGCTCGCTTCGCTGATGCGCTGCGCCGCCGCCAGATGCGCCTCGCAGCCAACGAGCGGCGGCACAAGAGCCGGCTCGACCGCTTCGTCTTGCGGCTCCTCTGCCGCTGTTCCCCCCGGCACGCCGCCAGCCGCGGCCGGTACCAGCACGCCGCGCCGCGCCTTCAGCGCCAGCAGCCGCTCGACCGAGCGGTCGATGCGCTCCTCGCGGATGCGTCCGGCTAGCACCGCCAGCCGCAGCGCTTCCAGCGCCCCCAGCTGACGCTCATGGCTGTGGCTGATGAGCACAAGGTCGGCCCCCGCTTCGACCGCCATAACGGCAGCCTCCACCGTGCCGAAATGCTCGGCGATTGCGTTCATCTCCAAACAGTCGGTCATGATGACGCCCTGATAGCCGAGCTCCCCGCGAAGCAGACCGGTCAGCGCCGCATGCGACAGCGTCACCGGCAGCTTCGCCGGCTCGTACGCCGGAAATACGATATGCGCCGACATGATGGCGTCGACGCCGGCCGCGATCGCCTCCCGGAACGGCCGCAGCTCAACCTGCTCCAGCCTTTCGAGCGGATGCGCGACCGTCGGGAGAGCGAGATGCGAATCCACATGCGTATCCCCGTGGCCGGGAAAATGCTTGGCTGTCGCCACAACGCCGGCCTCTTGCAGCCCGCGGATCGTCGCAACGCCTAATCCCGCCACGCGGCCCGGATCTTCGCCGAAGGAGCGCACCCCGATAACCGGGTTGGCCGGATTGTTGTTCACATCCAGAACGGGGGCAAAGTTCAGGTTAATTCCAAGCGCCTTCAGCTCGCGGCCGCTGATCGAAGCCGCTTCATAGGCGTCTTCGGCGGAGCCGCCGGCCGCAATCGCCATGGCACCCGGCATCAGCGCAACCCCGTCGGTGATCCGCGCGACCATGCCGCCCTCCTGGTCGATGCTGATCCACAAGGGAAGCCGCCCGGCGATCGATGCGGCCGCTTGCAGCGACCGGTTGAGCCGGGCCACCTGCTCCGTGCTCTGCACATTACGGGCGAACAAGATGACGCCGCCGACCGCTTCGTCGCGAATCAACCGCTCGATATCGGCCGACGGCTCCGTGCCGGTGAAGCCGCACAGCACCATTTGCCCGATCTTCTCCTCCAGCGTCATCCGTTTCACGAGTTCCGCGGCCGCTACAGCCGCTGTTTCCGCTTTGTCCCCTGCTTCCCCCGCGCTCCGTTCCACTACGTCCATCCCGATTTCCTCCCCTTCCGGGTTGTTAAATAAAGTGCATTACATATACAGTAAATAACCGCTCCGCTCCTTCTTCCAACCCTCTATGTCGGCTTCGTAACGGTCCAGCACCCGGCGCAGTCCGCCGTCTTCCGCCAATTCGGCGGCTACCAGCGAATCCCCCGTCAATAAATCGATGAACGCCTTTCCGCCTTCGCGGACCGGGGGTAGAAACCGGAACGTCTCCGGGTACAGCTTCTGCATCGACCGGAGCAGCGTCAGACCTGCCCGGACCGATTCGAAAACATCCGGCTCGGTCACATACAGCCGAACCCCTCCGCACAGCTCGCCCTGATGCTTGGAGAACGTCGGCGAGAAATAAAGCGGATGCGCGTGCACCCCGGCCAGTCCGAACGAAGCGAATTCGCGCGCGAGCCGTTCGCCGTCGATCCAAGGCGCTCCTACCGTTTCGAACGGACGCGTCGTGCCTCGTCCTTCGGAAACGTTCGTGCCCTCGAACAAACAGGTGCCTGCGTAGACGCGAACCGTGTCAAGCGTCGGCACGTTCGGCGACGGCACGATCCACGGCAAGCCCGTCTCATCGAACCGCATGCCCCGCTTCCACCCTTCCATCGGTACAACCGTCAGTGCGCACGGCTGCTCCAGCCGGTCGTTAACCCACCCGGCGTACTCGCCGATCGTCATGCCTGTCGCATACGGCGTTCCGGCGACCGCCCCGACCATTGACTCGTATCCGGGCTGCAGCAGCCCGCCTTCAGCCCGGAGGGCGCCGAGCGGATGCGGACGGTCCAGCACGTACAGCGCACGCCCCGTTTGGGCGCAAGCCGCCATCATGTACACAAGCGTCGATAAATAAGTATAGAACCGGACGCCGATATCCTGAATGTCAAAGAGCACGGCATCGACGCCTTCCAGCATGGCGGCGTCAGGCTTCTTGCGCGTGCCGTACAAGCTGTAGACCGGGATGCCGAGCTCCGGATGCTCTTCGTCTTCGAAGCGAACGCCGGCCTGCCGTTCGCCGCGCAAGCCGTGCTCGCAGGCAAAGAGCGCGGACAACCGCACCGAAGGCATCTCCGCGCACGCGGCAAGCGTCGTCCGGAAACGGGCGTCCACGCCCGTCGGGTTCGTCAGCAAGCCGAGTCGCAGCCCGCTCAGCTTCGCCGCGATGCGAGGAAGCAGATCGGCGCCAGCCGCAACCCGCGCCTTCATCCGGCTATGCCCCCCCACGTCTTCCCGCCTTGGTTCTCCGCCTTCTCCTCGCGCCCGGCGAGCACGTTACGGGCAACCATATTCGAGTATACCGCCGCCATTCCGGCAAACAGGAAGGCGAAACCGACGACGGTCAATCCGAGCAGCACCGTGACGCACAGCAGCTGCAGGAAAGCCCCGATCGTATACCCCGGATGGGTGACAGTCAGCTTCACGCTGCGGCCTACGGCGCGAAATACAGGCTCGTTCTCCTGCACGATGAGCGGCAGCGTATACAGCTGAGATACGAAGAACATCGTCACAAAGTAAGTCTGGAAGATGGCCAGGGCCCAGTGCAGCATACCGTCCTTCTGCCCGTAATACCACCAGGTGGAGGCCAGAATCAGCACGAACAACGAGCACAGCAGGCCGAAAACGGCCGACGGGATGAAGAAACGAACCGCCCCGGCGAACACATCCTTCAGCCTCGGCCGTTCGCCCGCCACCATCCGGTGAGCCGCATAGAAGACGCCTGCCAGCAGCGGAGCATAGACGACCGGCACCAGCAGAAGCGCCGTTCCCGCCGAGAACAAAAATACGAGCGGCATCAGTACGGCCGAGCTGACCGCGCTGAACAGAAATATCGCGATCATCTCCCGGTACGCCAGGCCGCCGGCCTGTACGATCAGTTGACTTAAACTGCGCATGCAGCCTTTCCCTCCTTATTCAAGCCCCGCAATCGTTACAGTATGATGCGCACTTCGGTATCCGGATTGAAGAAATGCGCCTTGCTCAGATCGATAATGAACGTCTTCAGCTGTCCGATCGAAGCATTCGTCTCCGGGTGCACCTTAGCCGTTACCATCCGCTCACCGACACGGAAATAAACCAGATTTTCCGAGCCCAGGTGCTCGACGACCTGTACGGTAGCCGACAGCTTGTGCTCGGGAGAGACGTGCAGCGCAAAGTCTTCGCCGAAAATGTGCTCCGGGCGAATGCCCAAGATAACGCTCCGTCCTTCGTACGCCTTCATGCTCCTTGCCATCCGCTCCGGCAGCGTGAATGCCGCGCCTTCCACGATCGCCTTGTCCCCTTGGATCTGCGCGTCGATGAAGTTCATCGCCGGGGAGCCGATGAACCCGGCGACGAACATGTTGCTCGGGTTGTTGTACAGCTCCGTAGGCGGCGCAATTTGTTGGATGACGCCGTGGTTCATCACCACGATGCGCTCCCCGAGCGTCATCGCCTCAACCTGATCGTGCGTCACGTACACGATCGTCGCGCCGAGCCGCTTGTGCAGCTCCGCCAGCTCCACGCGCATCTGAATGCGCAGCTTCGCATCCAGGTTGGACAGCGGCTCGTCGAACAAGAACACCTGCGGATCGCGGACGATCGCGCGTCCGACGGCAACGCGCTGCCGCTGCCCGCCGCTCAGCTCCCGCGGCTTTCGCTCGAGCATCTCGTCAAGGCCCAGGATCGAGGAGGCGGACTTCACCTTCTCTTCGATTTCGGCTTTGCTTTTTTTCAAATTTTTCAAACCAAACGACAGATTCTCGCGAACGGTCATATGCGGATACAGCGCATAATCTTGAAACACCATCGCGATATCGCGGTCTTTGGGATGAAGCTGGTTGACTACCCGGTCGCCGATCAGAATATCGCCGCTCGTCTGCTGCTCCAGTCCGGCGATCATTCGCAACGACGTCGTCTTGCCGCAGCCCGACGGGCCGACGAACACGACGAATTCTTTATCCTCAATGACGAAGCTCGAGCCCGCTACCGCCGTAAAACTGCCTCTTTTGACATCCTCATATTCCTTACGGACATTTTCGAAAACAACGCGAGCCATACGTTCTCCTCCCAGCTAGCCCTTAACGGCTCCAATGGTGATGCCCTGCAGGAAATACCTTTGCAAGGCGAAAAACAATACGATCATCGGCAGCGCCCCGATCGTCGCCCCGGCCATGATCGCGCCGTAGTCGGTCGATTCCGCAAACTTAAAGCCGGCCAAGCCTACCTGAATCGTCCGCATCTCATTGCTGCGCGTGACGAGCAAAGGCCAGAAGAAATCGTTCCAATGCGCTACGAACGTGAAGATCGCGAGCACCGCGAGCCCCGGCTTCGCCATCGGAAGAATGATTTTGTAGAAAATGCCGAATTCGCTGCACGCATCGATCCGCGCCGCATGAATGAGCGACGTAGGCAGCGTGGACATGTACTGCTTCATCAGGAAGATGTTGCCCACCCCGACGAGCGCCGGCAAAATGATCGCCGTATACGTGTCGCCCAAATTAAACATGTTGATGACGAGAATGTAGAGCGGGATGAGCGTGACTTGTGAGGGAATCATCATCGTGCTGAGCAGCACCCAGAAAATCGACTTGTTACCGGGAAACTTCAGCTTCGCGAACGCGTATCCGGCCAAGGAGGCGAAGAACAGGTTCGTTACCGTCAGCACCGCCGATACGAAGAGCGAGTTAACCAGCCAGCGCCACGCCATCGTTTTGTCGAAGAAACGCTCGTATGGCGCGATGGACCAGATGTCCGGAATCATCTGCGGCTTGAACGTCGCGCTCGCTGCCGAATCCTGAAAGGAGCCGATGAACATCCAATACAGCGGAATGACCGTGATGAATGCCCAAAATGAAAGAATTACCGCGCCGAGAGCAATCAGTATCGTTTTGTTGGTTGTTTTCATCGAGATTGCCCCCTCTAGTACTCGATATCCGTCGAGAAGTATTTGAATTGCACGACGGACACGATCACGATCATCGCCGCCAGCACGAACGACTGCGCGGAGGCAAGCCCGAAATCGTAGTAGACGAATGCGGTGTCATAAATCAAATAGGCGATCGTCGTGGTCGCAAAGTTCGGACCGCCCTGCGTCATCAGGTACACGCTGATGAACACCTGAAACGATGTGATAACGCCCGTCACGAGCAAATAGAGCGTCGTCGGCTTAAGCAGCGGCCAAGTAATCTTCGTGAACTGCGTCCAGCCGCTCGCGTGGTCGATGTCCGCCGCTTCGTACAGCGACTTCGGGATGCCCCCCATCGCCGCCAAATACAAAATAATGCCGCTGCCATGTGAGCCGAGGTAGGTCATCAGCATGAGCGAAAACAGCGCCGAGCTCGATTGCCCGAGCCAAATGACCGGCTCCAAGCCGAAGAGGGCGAGCACCTTATTGAACAAGCCGCCCGAGGTCGGGTCGAACATCGCCAGCCAAACAAGCGACAGCGTGACGCCGGAGGCGACCGTCGGCAAATAAAGCGCTGCTTTGAAAAACGTCTGCCACTTGTTTTTCGTTTGAAATATAAGATAGGCGAGACCGAACGTAATGACAATATTGACGGGCACCGTGCCGACGGTAAAAATGACGGTGTTCTTCATCGATTTCCAGAACACTTCGTCGTGCACCAACCGCGAATAGTTGCTGCCCCCGACCCATTTGGACTGCAGAATGCCGTATTCCTGAAAGCTCATAATAAACGCCGAAATGACGGGATATAACGTAAACACGAGAAACAAAAGCACCGGTACCGCAATGAATGCATACGCCCACCCGTACTCCCGCCAAAAACGCTTGAGGGGACTTGGTGCCGGTACGGGCCGTGCAACCGAAGTTTGCTGCATGAGGGTCTCCTTTCCGCCGAAAAAGCCGATTCGTCCTCATTCTGAAAGGAAAGAAAGAAAGCACAAACGGGGAAGCCTTACCCTTTCGGGCTGTCCGTCTTTCGTTAAGCTTCATCGGACGGCTTCCCCTTTGTACTTCGCCTCAGTTTCCTGTTTTCCCTTGAATTATTGGCCGAACATTTGCTTGCCTTTGTTCTTGAAGTCTTCCACCGCTTGATCGGCGGTCTTCTCGCCGGCCAGCACCGCCTGGAACGTCGGTTTCACCACTTGCTCGTTAAACTGCTTCATCTTCGCGGCTTTATCGACATCGATGCTGAGATCGACCGGCATCGAGATGTTTTTCGCCATCGCTTGGGCGGCCTCCGAGTTCACTTGGCTCGCTTTGCCTTTGCCTTCGAATTCCTTCGCTTGCGACTTGCGTACGAACGGCAGGGACAGCTCGTTGGCGGAATTGCCCGCTTTGGCTCCGCTGAGCGCTTCCATCACGAGGAACGTGTTCTTCGCGTGCTGCTCGCCTTTATCGTTCTTTTGCTTGAAGGCCACATAGCCTTCGCCGCCCATCGTCGTCTTGGCCGGCTGGTTGTCGTGGTGCGGAACAGGCAGGAGAATGAACTCGATTTTCTCGCCCTTCACTTTACCAGCGTCGATGTCTTTGTTGCGGTTTTGGATCATGACATCGTAGTATGGAATCGCTTTACTGATGATCGCCGCTTGGCCGGCATAGAACATTTCGGTCCGTTTGAGCGGCGCCAGGGCAGCGCTCTCCTTCGGCATAACGCCGGTTTTGACCAGTCCTTCGATAAATTTCATCGTATCGAGAATCCGGGTGTCGTTCCATTGGAATTTCCCGTCTTTGTCCAGCACATCCGGCATCCCGGCGTTGCGTGAGAGCATTTGAATGAAGTCAAGGCTCGTGCCGTCTGTAACGAGACCGTATTGGGTAGAGCCGTCCGGCAGTTTTTTGGTCAGCTTCTTGGCCGCTTCGTTAAATTCGGACCACGTCCAGCCGCTCGCTTGTATTTTCTTCCAATCGATGCCGGCTTCCTCCAGGATGCGCTTGTTGCCGCCCCAAGCCCATTGGAATTGGTACAGCGGGAGGCCGTACTGTTTGCCCTGGATTTGTCCGAGCTCCAGCGTTCCCGGCTGGTAATCGTCTTTAATTTCTTTAGTTAGGAAAGAGTCCAATTGAAGGGCAAGGCCGGTGTTCACGTATTGACCGCTGACGGAGTGGAAATACAGGTCCGGCGGATCGCCCGCGTTAAGCGCGACGTCGAACTTCTTCGGACCTTCCGCCCAAGACAGCATTTCGTACTCGACTTTAATATGCGGGTTCGTTTTGGTGAAATCAGCGACAAGCTGTTTCAGATCGTCTTCGTACGCGGCATGCACCGGATACGTCCACACTTTGACGGTATCCGGCTTCTTATCTTCGGTCGGCGCCGCACTTTGCTCGCCGGTCTTCGTTCCCGCCGTTCCAGTCTCTCCCGCACCGCCGCCGGCGTTGTTACAAGCTGTTAGGGCCAAAGCACTGATTACCATTAAAGACAGCCATTTCGTACGCTTCATCGTTAAATCCCCCTTGGTTTGTGGTTATTTGTTCAAATCGCGTATGACCGCCCGGCTTCGGTCGAGGTATTGAACCGACTGGTTGTAGTTGCGGCTGGCGACTCCCAAATACAAAATGTCGATCACATTCAATTGTGTGATGCGGGAAGCCATCGCGCCGCTGCGAATTTCGTTCTCGGTGGAAGAGATGCAGAGCGGAATTTGCGAGTAGCTGTGGAGCGTCGTCGTACCGTATTTCGTAATGCTGATCGTCGTGGCGCCCAGCTCTGAAGACGCTTTCAATGCGGTAATCACTTCGCGGGTTTCACCTGTGTAAGAGATGGCTACCGCAGCGTCACGGGGAGTCAAGGTAACCGCCGTCATCAACTGCACGTGCGAGTCGGCGAACGAGAACGCCGTCTTGTTAATACGGAGGAACTTGTGCTGCGCGTCCTGCGCGATCAATCCGGAGGCCCCGATCCCGAAGAAAAATATGCGCTCGGCCCGGTCTAACGCCTCCACCGCTTGACTTACCATCGCTTCGTCCAAAATCTTGACGGTGTCGCGGATCGACTGAATGTTGTTCGCCGACACGTTCTGAATCAAAGTCGAGATCGAGTCATGCGGCCGGATTTCCTGATAGCCCTGCATCTCCGGCACCTTGGCCGACTCCTGCAAATCGCCCGCGAGCTTCAGCTTCAGATCCGGGAACCCTTTCAGCCCGAGCGACTTGCACAACCGCACGATTGCGGCTTGACTGGACCCGCTGTATTCCGCGAGCTGCGCTACGGATAATGCAATAACGCCTTTGGGATCGCCCAGTATATATTCCGCCACCTTCTTCTCCGATGGCGTCAGATCGTGCAGGGCTTCTCTTAACCGGACGAGTCCGCCGTTCAACTCCCTCACCCCCTCTTGCCAGAATTCATTTCCAACTGACTCCAATTATAAAGCCTCTGAAACTTTATTTCAACATATATTTCAATCATAAAATTTTGTTTTACACGGACAAGCCTTTTCGTATATACTTTAAACATAATCTTACATGACGTGGCAAGAAGGTGATGTTCGTGAAGCTGTTTGTAGGCATCGACGGCGGCGGGACGAAAACGGAGATTTGCGTCATCAATGCCGCAGGACTGGAGCTGACCCGGTTGTCAGGAGGGCCGAGCAATCCGCAAGCGATTGGCTTCGACGACGCCGTTCGCGAGCTGACCCAGCTGTTGAATCAAGCGCTTTCTTCTATACGGGAAGACGACGGGGGAACGGGAACGCCGGGGCCGGAGAGGTCCGAAGAGCTTGGAGGGCTTGACAAGCGCGAAGTGCTTGGGGAGTGTGAAAAGCTTGACAAGCTCGGTGCGCCCGGACAACGTTGGGAGCTCGGCCTCTGTCTTGGCATGGCGGGCGTCGATACGCATGAAGATCGCGAACGCGTAACCTTCGCAATCCGGTCTTATTTCGAACAAACGGGCGTCGAGGCGAAGCTGCTCGTGACGAACGACGCGGAAATAGTGCTGATGGCCACGCTCGATCGCAGTTTCGGCGTGCTCGCCATCGCAGGAACCGGCTCGATCGTCTTCGGCCGCACGCCGGACGGGGACTGTTACCGTGTCGGCGGTTGGGGGCACTTGCTTGGCGACGAAGGCAGCGGCTACCGCATCGGTCTCGATACGCTGCATGCGGTCATGCGCAGCTACGACGGCATTGATCCGCCTACGGCGATGACGCCGATGATTGAACAGGCATACGGCTGGGAACGTATCGTCGAGCTGCGGAGGTATATCTACCAGCCGCACATTAAAAAGCAGGACGTCGCCGCCTTCGCGCGGTATGCGATCGAAGCGGCCGCTGCCGGCGATCCGCCGGCCAGGCGGCTGATCGAGCGCAGCGCCGCAGCCTTGGCAGAGCAAACGTCCGCGCTTGTGCGCAAGCACGCTTGGTTCGCGCAGGCGGACCTGGTGCTCAGCGGCTCGGTCTTCCGGTACAGCGAGCTGTACCGGAAGACGTTTCGCGAGCGGCTGGAGGCCGCTTGGCCGGATCTGCGGCTGCACGAAGCGCGGCAAGCGCCCGCCTATGGCGCCGCCCGGCTGGCGCTGCAACTCCTGCCAGGCGAGTGAGCATTCCCCTCTCCAGCCAACTAGCGCAACTGCAGCGGCTGGAGCAACTGCTATCGACACCGCTGCCTGATGCAGGAGCACGGTATCCCAAAAAATTATTCAAGAAGGAGCTATCTCCATGCACATACATCAGCTACACACACTCACGACGGAGCAGGTCAATCCGCGGACACGACAAATCGACGAGCTGCCGACCGAGCAAATCCTGACGCTCATCAACGATGAAGACCGTCTAGTCGCCGACGTGCTGCGAGGGCTGATTCCGAAGCTGGCACAGGCCGTCGACCGCATCGTCGCCTCCTTTCAACAAGGCGGACGCCTCATCTACATCGGCGCCGGCACCAGCGGCCGCATCGGCATCCTGGATGCGTCCGAATGCCCTCCGACCTACGGCACCTCGCCGGATATGGTGCTGGGTTTGATTGCCGGCGGCTTCCAAGCGGTGAAGGATCCCGTCGAGGGCGCCGAGGATAGCGAAGAGCTCGGCATGTCCGATGTGGATGCCCACGGAATCGGGCCGAACGATGTTGCCGTGGGCATCGCAGCCAGCGGACGGACGCCCTATGTACTCGGCGCGATGAAACGGGCCAAGGCGAACGGCGCCGGGGTCATCGGCATCTGCAACAATGAGGGGACGCCTATGGTTCCGCTGGCCGATATCGTGCTCGAGGCCGTGGTCGGCCCGGAAGTCGTACTCGGCTCCACGCGGATGAAAGCGGGCACCGCCCAGAAGCTCATCTTGAACATGCTGACGACGACATCGATGATCCGCATGGGCAAAGTGTACGGCAACCTGATGGTCGATGTACAGCCGTCGAACATCAAGCTCGTTGATCGCGCCAAGCGGATCATCCGGCTAGCCACCGATGCTTCGGAGGAAGCCGTAGAACAAGCCTTCGCCGACTCCGGCGGCCATGTCAAAACCGCCATCGTCATGCTCCTCGGAGGCGTCCATTGTGCCCAAGCCCAGGCCGCACTTGCCGAAACCGGCGGCTTCGTGCGCAAATCGTTAGAGCTGCTGCTGACGAAATAGGGCTATTGAAATATCGTAAGTATGTTCGTGAACAACTCAAAAAGCTCACGTGTGCTATCCTTCCGTGGGCTTTTATTGATTGGATCATTTGTAACGCCGACCTCTATTTTCAAGCAGCCCCTGTGTCACCTCTGCCCTGTTCTTTCAAAGGGGCGCTCCCCCGCCTCAGCAGGCGGGGGCAGGTTACAACGAGATAAAGCCGGGAGCTATTCCCTGCTCCGCTTATAAAAAGAAATGACGGCTTCTTCCAAAAATTCCACAAGCCGATCGCTTTGATCTTCCATCGTGAGACGGTAATCGTTCAAAAAACCGGGATTGATTGGTATAAGGGAGGCGGCCCGAACCTGTTCGAATAGATGGCCGGACAAGTCCAAAATGCGGCCGACGGCATAGCTTTTCAAAAACTGTTGAAACGAGGTCAAATCGCTGAACAAAATGGGCAACCCCGCCGCCAAATAATCCCACGCTTTGTTTGGAAATGTACTGTCCAGAAACGGTTTGTTTCGTTCGGTTACATGCAATACGGTTAGCCCGACGTCATAGCGGGTCATCTCGTAAATCAGCTCGTTCGGCTCCCGGGTTCCTTCCCAATGCAGGTAAGGGGATTTCTGCTCCAGCATGCTGTAATATGAGCTCTGAAACGGGGTGTAATAGTGAACATGAACTTTCTCCTGCGCAAGGGCAAGTAAAACAGGTTCGATATAACGGTGATGATCGCTGCGATTCGTTAAGCCTCCCTCATAGACGCAATGGATCTCGCCGTCCGTTTGGCTTAATTTCGGAAGATATTGCTGGGGTAGCTGTTCACGAAGAACATAGTTATCCAGCACCGTGACCGGTTTATTCGACAGACCGAATCGTTGTACGGCAATTTCCTTGATTAAATCCGTCACATAGATGTTCGCGGACGCATATTTATTGGAAATGAATTCCAAAATCGCTTGATCGTTCGTAATATCCCCGCGGAGCGACATCATGTCGTGACAATCATGTATGACAGGTTTGGTGGAGCAGGCCAGCACGGCGCTGATGATGTCAGGCTCATTACAGCTAATGACAAGATCATAGGAGGATTGATCGACAAACTCGACGATTTCCTTAATCATCCGGAGTTTAAAAATCCGGGAATATGGCAGTGCATAGCCGCGATAAACTTCCGCAGGATGCGTCTTTAAATAGAGCAGATCGGTTTGGATGCCGGCTTGGCTTAACACGTTGGCGATTTTATTCGTTCGGATATCGGGAATGACTTGAATGAATAGCACGCTGTTAATACGGACATTCATTCATCCACCTTCTTTGGCAGCGTAAGGAGTCCCTCAAGCAGCGTTTTATTGTGGAGAACATTCGTGTCCTCGGGACGGTACTTGCGGGCTTCTTCGTTATGAACGTATGCGTTCTCGTATTCGCCCAACCGATAATAGCAAACGCACATATGCAAATGGGGATACCAGGTCCAGTAAGCGGGATAACTGAAGCCCCACTGATTCGTATCGGCCGGCAGCCGGGTCGCTAATTCATACCAGAATATCGCTGTACGATAGTCCCGCTTCCGGTAAAAATAAAACCCCATCCGGCTGGCCACTTCAGCTCTGGG
>NZ_BIMH01000005.1 GCF_004000985.1 Paenibacillus validus NBRC 15382
ACGTTTATTTATGGGGGGGACGGATTGTTTTGAGCCAGGCGCAGGAAAAGATGAAGATCGGATCGGAATAAAGGGGGGATGAACTTGACACAATCGATCTACGGGCTTCAGGTCGATTACAAGAAACAACAGGGTCACTTTATGACATTAACGGCCCCTGAGGGTCTGAAGCAGGAAGAACTGTCCGAGTTTCAATTGCGGATGGTGTCAGCGAATCGGATACCAAAGCTGCTTGAGCTGCAAGTGGAAGCAAAAGACGCCAGGCTGACTTTGTTTTACAATATTACAGGCAAACGTATGTTAACGCAGGGGCTTAGAATCGAGCCGCTTTCTTTGAAGCAATACTACGGGCTGCTGCTGCAAATCGTTGAAGTGCTCGACGACAGCAGCGTGTATATGCTGCAGCCTGGACGTTACTTGCTTAAAGAGGATTTTATTTTTTACGGGTTCGGGCTTGATGATCTGTATTTGACTTATGTGCCTAAAGAACATTTGGACGGGAAGGCGTCGGTTTCCACAGATTTGCAGCATTTGGCCTCCCGCTGGATCCATCGGGTCGTAGAACTGCAGGGTAACGGCTTTCAGGAGGTGATGCGTTACTTGCAGGAAGAAACGTTCAACCTTCCGGAACTGAAGCGGTTACTGCTGCGGCAGCTGGAGCGTTCGCCGGGTTCGGCAGCGGCAGCAGGTCCATCCGCCGTCATTCAGGAAATGATGGAGGCGGGAGCCTCGTCTGCTGTTCGCCCTGACTTGGTTCCGCCTGCACCTCCCCTGTTCAAGGAGACGCCCTGGGGGGACGAGGCTGTGATACCGGTACCCGATAAATCGGAAAAGCAACCCTTTGAACCGCTTAAGAAGCGGCTGTTTCTCCTGCTGGGAGCTGTGCTCGTGCTTTGCTTCGTTTGGAAGCTGTATGCGGAAAATCCGAACGAGCAGAAGCTTTACTTGAGCGCGGGAAGTACGGTTTTCTTGGGAGCTGCTTTACTATGGGGTTATCGGAGAATGGGACGGGAACGCGGGTATGAACGACCCGGCTCCATCGAACTAGGCAGCGCTGGCGTATTGGCGCCGAAAGCAGAGGAGGAGGCAGCCAGGCACGCATTTTTGAGCCGTGCCGGACTGGTGGAAGAATTGTATACGCCGGTGGACGATCGATCGACGCTTGCCGAACCGGACGGTTATGCGGTCCGGGCGCAAGCATGGGATAAAGCTGGCGATAACCCGATCTGGTCGTCCGCATGGAATAAGAATGAAGCCGGAGATTATGCGCTCCAGTCGTCGTCCGCAAGGAACGAGGCTGGTCACGTTGCGGCAGGTCCATCCCTGTGGCAGCATTCTTCCGTCCATTCGGAATTAAGCGGTCGAACGACGCTGCTGCTTCCATCGGATGCCACCGTCCTGCTTGGCCCGCCGCAAGCAGGCATTCATGTGAAAATGCCGTATTTGGAAGTATCGCGAAGCGGGAGCGGGGGGAGCCTGGAGCGAATCGATCTGAGCAAGCCCAGCTTCGTGATCGGACGCCAAGGGGCGGAGGCCGACTGGGTGATCGAGGAGGCAGGCGTATCCCGGCTGCACGCCGAGTTTGTGAAAGAGCCGGACGGATACGCGGTTAAAGATCTTGGATCGCGCAACGGAACATGGCTGAACGGCGAGTTGTTGGTTCCTTATCAGACGCATCCTCTTCGTGAAGGCGATATCGTAAAAATTATATCGACCGAAATCATCTATAAAATTTGAAGATCATCGCAGCTCAATCGCCCAAATAAACCATGGCTTCAATCTCTATCAGGGCGTCGGGGTGAGAGAGTCTGCTCACTTCAACCAGTGTGCTGGCAGGCTTGTCATTGCCGAAATAACGCTCGCGGACAGAGGCGATTTCAGAACGGCGTTGGATGTCTGTCAAAAAGATAGTCAGTTTGACGACATCGGAGAAATGGACTTCCGCTTCGTCTAAAACCGACTTGATGTTTTGAAATACTTGCTCGGCCTGGATTTCGGCATTCCCCAAGCCGACAAGGCGACCAAGATGATCGGTAGGCAGCATCCCGGATACGATCATCATGTTACCGAAGATCACGGCGTCGCTATAAAGCACGCCCGTTTTCCGGGAGTTTTTCTGAATGCGTCGGATTTTACTCATGCACAATTTATCTCCTTTTCAATTAACAATCACCGGGAGTATTCATCCGGCGTGATGTAACGATATTTCAAGTAAAAAGCTAAACTTCACTTTTTTCAATTGCGATGTTCCTTTATATGAAACAGTTAAGTGTCAGATGAAGTCGTCAAATGGACTCAAAAATTGTGGAATTTGCCATGTTGCAAGGGTGACCGGCGAACTTTTACCCCTTTTTCAGGTGCATCCGCTCGGCTAAGATGATATAGTAAACATCATAACGACCGAAATCACCTATAAATTGGAGACTTGAGCCGTGAAAAAAACGATTGCCGTACACTGGCACTATGGCGCCGCCACCCATAGCGGTTGGCACCGTGCGACGAACGACGACCGCTCTTTGATACGCATTGGACTGACCGCTGGCGGAACGCCTTATGCCGTGGCGGCGCTTGCCGACGGTATGGGCGGGCTTGGGGCCGGCGGGGCGGCCGGGGACGCCGCGATGGAGGGACTTCGCACATGGCTGGAGGAGCGGCTGTCGAAGCTGCTCGATCGCAAGGACCGGTGGAGCGCGTTCGAGCGTGAAGCCGTCCGGCAATTCCAAACGATTCACGGCCAAATCGTGGAACAAAGTCATAAGCAGGGGGAGCGTCAAGGAACGACGCTTACGCTGCTTCTTTTGATCGGCGCCGTTTATTTGATCGTTCATATCGGCGACTGCCGCGTGTACAAATTTAGTCCGGGCCAAGACTTGAAGCGGCTCACCCGCGATCATACTTGGGTAAACGGACAAGTGCGGCGGGGGCTGATGTCGAATGAGACGGCACGTAAACACCCGAAGCGGAACGTTCTGCTCTCGTTTCTCGGAATGAACGGCAATCCGCGCGTCGAGGTGCAAAGCGGGCTTTACACGCCGGGGACGCTGTTCTTGCTGTCCAGCGACGGATTTCACGGATCGTTCCCGGAAACGGAAATTCGCGTCATGCTGACGGCAGCCCGGGACCGCGGGGAGGGCGCGCAGGCGATCTGCGACGAGCTGCTTTCCCGGACGCTGGAGCACCGGGCTGCGGACAATATCAGTATTCTCGTGTTGAAGGCGATGGACCGGCATGCGGGCGACGACCCGATCTTGATCGGGTTAAAGCTTTTCTTGCACCGGCTGCGTCGTTTGCGGCTGTCATCCTATTTTCTTCCGTAAACGACAGCTTGGAAGCGAATCGATCTAGCTTCCTCCTTACAGGTAATGATATAATGAGTTGTCCATCAAGGTTTGGAACTTCGATGAATGGTCGGCTGTGCAAGCCGGTAAATAAGCAGAATGATACATATAATGCGTAGCAACAAAAGGAGAACGTGAGATGCTGACACACGTAGTTATGTTCAAATTGAAGGACCGCAGCCCGGAAGCCGTCCAAGCGACGGCTGGGGTGCTGAAAAATATGGAAGGCAAAATCGAGGTGCTGCGTTCGATCGAAGTAGGGATTGACGTCCTTCGTTCGGACCGCTCTTACGACATCGTGCTGATCACGAAGTTCGATTCCAAGGACGATTTGAGTGTGTACGATAACCACCCGCTGCATGTCGAAGTGAAAGCGTACCTCAAGCAGGCGGTTGACGGAACGAGCGTGTGCGTCGATTTCGAAAGTTAAGAAAAGCCCTACCACAAGGCGGGCTTCATGACCATCAAACCGAGCATAACGAACAAGACGAACATATACAAATAAAGGGCCCGGCCTAATTTGCGGACGAGGACCTCACGCTCGTGATCCGGCTGACGCAGCTTGCGGAGTGTCGGTGAGAAGGCGCGAGCCATAAAGAAGAGTGAAGCGAACAGCACGACGAACGTGCCGAATATCCACGGGGTCGTCCATGGCAGCCCGCTGAGCCACATGAGCAGCAAGCCGGAGAAGACCAGCACATGACCGGTATGTTTGGAAAGTCGCACGACGAATTGAAATGAATCCAGATAAGTATGCAGGACGGCGCCTTCGGCGCTTTGCAGCTTGCGAAGCATCGGCAAGAGGACGAAGAACGGACCGATGGATACCATCGCGCTGATCACGTGAATATAAACGAGCCAAGCGTACATGAGCGGCAAACAACCTCCAAGCAGGGGGATGGGTGAACAAACAAGAACAAGTGTAGCGAGATCGGCCGGTCGCCGGCTTGAGGAAGTCCTCAAGCGGGCAAACGGCGCCGCGCTGCACTGTTTTCATTTCAACAGGAGCTTTTCTTACAAGGCGCGAAACTCGTGAACCCACATTTTCATTTGCGGCATCCACGGCATCCCGGCATGCAAAGACATGATGTACGTCTTATAGGCCTCTACACTCGGGTAACCTTCCGTTTGCACGTTCTCGTCGGTCAATTCGCCGATCGATTGCTGGTAGACGCGTGTGACCTCATATCGATGCCCGCGCAGCTCCATAATTTCACCCGGGTCGGCGTACCGTCCGTTGCGGCGGGTAGTTGTTTTTTGGCCGCTCAATACTTTCTCAATGTCGGCTTCCACCGTAATCATCCGGTCGATCGAACAGGTTTTCGGCGGCAATGCTTCGGTTGTCATTTTGTTTCCTCCTTGAGGGTTCGTCTGCAGTTATGCAATTCCATCCAAAAGCTTACACGAAAACGAAATTCGAATCAAATATAGGAGCGTGACGTGAACTTGAACATGAACGAGTCATATATGCTGCAGCTGCTCCGAACGCTGCTCGAAACCCCCAGTCCGAGCGGCTTTTGCGCGGATATCATGCGCCTGTTGAAGCAGGAAGCCGCGGGGCTCGGTTATACGATGCAGCTGACGCCCAAGGGCAACGGCATCCTGACGGTAGAAGGGCGCGAGCCCGGCCGGACGATCGGCTTATCCGCACACGTCGATACGCTGGGCGCTATGGTGCGTTCGATCAAATCGAACGGAGCCTTGAGATTCACGCTTATCGGCGGCTACATGCTCGGCTCCGTGGAGAACGAGTATTGCCTCGTCCACACGCGTGACGGACGAACCTACACGGGGACGATTATGACCAACAAGCCGTCGGTCCACGTGTTCGCCGACGCCCGCGAGCTGAAACGCGAAGAGGCGGTCATGGAAGTGAGGCTCGACGAGCCGGTCGCATCGGAGCAGGATGTGAAGGCGCTTGGGATCGGGACAGGCGACTTTATTTCGTTCGATCCGCGCGCGCAATTTTTGCAGAACGGGTATATCAAGTCCCGCCACCTTGATGATAAAGCGGGCGTCGCGGCCTTGTTCGGACTGCTGGAATGGCTGAAAAGGGAAAACGTTCAGCCGGCCTGCACGCTTCAGCTGCTGATTAGCACGTATGAAGAAGTCGGGCACGGCGCCGCATGGATTCCCTCCGCCATTACCGAATTGCTCGCCGTCGATATGGGGGCAATGGGTGACGATCTGCGCAGCACCGAGCTGGACGTCTCGATTTGCGCCAAAGACTCGTCGGGGCCTTACGATTACGCGATGACGTCGCAATTGATCCAGCTGGCTAAACGCGAAGGCTTGTCCTATGCGGTCGACATTTACCCGCAGTACGGATCCGACGCCTCGGCCGCCCTGCGCGGAGGCAGCAACATTCGCGCCGCGCTGATCGGTCCTGGCGTACACGCTTCGCATGCGATGGAACGGACGCACCGGCAAGGCATCGCTCATACCGCGGCGCTGCTCGCCGCTTACGTGACGGACCCGGCGCCCTTGTACGAGGCGTAACAGCCTTGCCCGTAAGCAGCCGCTTGAAGAGAGGAAGATGCGATCATGAATATCGTGACGGTTGAAGATTTATATAAAAGCTACGGTGAAAAAGTGCTGTTCGACGGCATTTCGTTTCAAATCAATGAGAAGGAGCGGATCGGCCTCGTCGGCGTGAACGGGACGGGCAAATCGACGCTGCTTCGGGTGATGGCCGGTCTTGAAACGACGGAGCGCGGCAAGCTGACGCACGCCAATCATTTTCACGTCGAATATTTGCCGCAGCAGCCCGAGTTCGACATGGAGTCGACGGTGCTCGAACAGGTGTTCCACGGCGATACGCCGATTATGAAGGCACTCCGCGAGTACGAATGGGCGCTCGCCGAACTCCAGCTCGCGCCGGAGGATGAGAAGCGGCAGGCGAAGCTGTTCGCCGCGCAAAGCCGGATGGACGCCAGCGGCGCCTGGGATGCGCAGACGACGGCAAAGACGGTGCTCTCCAAGCTCGGCATCCGCGACTTCGCGCAGAAGGTCGGCACCCTGTCCGGCGGCCAGCGCAAACGCGTCGCGATGGCGCGCGTGCTCATCCAGCCTGCCGACCTGCTGATTCTGGACGAGCCGACCAACCACATCGACCACGAGACGGTCGAATGGCTGGAGGGTTTCCTCGCCGGGTGGAAAGGCGCGCTGCTGCTTGTTACGCACGACCGGTACTTCTTGGACCGGGTGACGAATCGCATGTTCGAGCTGGATCGCGGCAAGCTGTACAGCTACGAAGGGAACTATGCTTCGTTTCTGGAGAAAAAAGCGGAACGCCTCGAACGGGAAGCCTCCATGGAAGACAAGCGGCAGAACCTGCTGCGGCGCGAGCTGGCCTGGCTGCGAAGAGGCGCAAAAGCGCGGACGACGAAGCAGAAGGCGCGCGTGGACCGCGTCGTCGAGCTGCGCGACCGCAAGGTCGACGGTCCGTCCGGGAGCCTCGATATGTCGCTGGGCGCAAGCCGTCTAGGGAAAAAGATTATGGAGCTTGAGAATGTCTCAAAAGCTTACGACACGCGCCGCATCGTCGACTCATTCAGCTACATCGTGCTGCCCGAAGACCGCATCGGCATCATCGGTCCGAACGGCACCGGCAAATCGACGTTCCTCAACATGCTGGCGGGACGGATTCAGCCGGACAGCGGCGAAATCGCCGTCGGACCGACGGTTAAGCTTGCCTACTATACGCAGGAGAGCGTCGAGATGGACGAGAAGATGCGGGCGATCGAGTACATCAAGGAAGCGGCCGAAGTGATCCGCACGACCAGCGGCGAAGCCATTACCGCTTCACAGATGCTGGAGCGGTTCCTGTTCACCTCGGCTCAACAGTGGACGCCGATCGGCAAGCTGTCGGGCGGCGAGCGCAGAAGGCTGTATTTGCTGCGGACGCTGATGGGCGAACCGAACGTGCTGCTGCTCGACGAACCGACGAACGATCTCGACATTCAGACGTTGACGATTCTCGAAGAGTATTTGGAAGACTTCCCGGGTGTCGTCATCACCGTCTCCCATGACCGTTATTTCCTGGACCGGACGGCGGACCATTTGTTCGTTTTCGAAGGGGACGGGAAGGTGCGCAAGTTTTACGGCAACTACAGCGAATATTTGGAGCAGACGAAGCAGGAGCGGCAGCAGGAGAGCGATACGGCTCGTACCGGGAAGGCGGATGCACCGAAGAGTGCGCAAGGCCAGGCATCGACGGCAGGCGACCGCCGGGAGGCGAACCAGAACCGTCCGAGAAAGCTTTCTTTTAAAGAACAGAAAGAGTGGGACGAAATCGAAGGCAAAATCGCCGATATGGAAGAAAAGCTCGCGGAAGTGAAGCGGGGCATCGAGAGAGCCGGGAGCGACTACGGCAAAGTGCAGGAGCTTTACCGCGAGGAGCAGGAGCTTACCGAGAAGCTGGAGCAGGCGATGGAGCGCTGGTCGGAGCTGTCGGAGCTGGTCGAGAGCATCTCCCAACAGAAATAAAGGCGCGCTGTATAATCTTTTTGGGAAACAAGCTCTAGTTATGCTATAATATACGTTTGGAAGCTATTTGTTTTATCGTTTAGTTTTAGTCCATGGGAAAGTAGGTCATCGATTCATGATTACGGTAACTAACGTCACGTTAAGATACGGCAAACGCGCGTTATTCGAAGACGTCAACATCAAATTTACTCCGGGCAACTGTTACGGGTTGATCGGCGCGAACGGAGCGGGCAAATCGACGTTCCTGAAAATTTTATCCGGCGAGCTGGAACCGAACAAGGGCGAAGTGAGTATTACGCCGGGCGAGCGCATGGCCGTATTGAAGCAGAACCATTTTGAATACGACGAAATCGACGTGTTGAAAACGGTCATTAAAGGCCACGCCCGACTGTTTCAAATTATGGAGGAAAAGGATGCGCTTTACGCAAAGCCCGATTTCTCCGAAGATGACGGCATGAAAGCGGCGGAGCTTGAGGGCGAATTCCAAGAGCTGGACGGCTGGCAGGCGGAGTCCGATGCGGCGGAGCTGCTGATCGGTCTTGGCATCCCGAAAGATTTGCACGATATCAAAATGAAAGAACTTGACGGCAGCCAGAAGGTGCGCGTCCTGCTGGCGCAAGCGTTGTTCGGCAATCCGAACATTCTGCTGCTCGACGAGCCGACGAACCATTTGGACATCGAATCGGTCCGCTGGCTGGAGAACTTCTTGTCCCGCTACGAAGGCACCGTCATCGTAGTCTCCCATGACCGTCACTTCCTGAACCAGGTATGTACGCATATCGCAGACATCGACTTCAGCAAAATCCAGCTGTACGTCGGCAACTACGACTTCTGGTACGAGTCCAGCCAACTGGCGCTCAAGCTCGTGCGGGAGCAAAACAAGAAAACCGAAGAGAAGCGCAAGGAGCTCGAGGAGTTTATTCGCCGATTCAGCGCCAATGCGTCCAAGTCCAAGCAGGCGACGTCCCGGAAGAAAACGCTCGAGAAGCTTCAGCTTGAGGACATCAAGCCGTCGACGCGCAAATATCCGTTCATTAAATTTACGCCGGAACGCGAAGCGGGCAAACAACTGCTGCAGGTTGACCGGATCAACAAAACGATCGACGGCCAGCTTGTGCTGAACAATGTCTCTTTCACCGTGAACAAAGGGGATAAAATCGCCCTTGTCGGCCCGAACGGGATCGCCAAAACGACGCTGTTCCAAATCCTGATGGGCGAAATCGAAGCCGATTCCGGTGAGTACAGCTGGGGCGTAACGACAACGCAAGCCTATTTCCCTAAAGACAACTCGGCTTATTTCCAGTCCGATATGAATTTGGTCGATTGGCTGCGTCAATATTCGAAGGATCAAGACGAGTCGTACCTCCGCGGGTTCCTGGGTCGGATGCTGTTCTCCGGCGAAGAAGCGCTGAAGAAGGCGAGCGTACTGTCCGGAGGCGAGAAAGTGCGCTGCATGCTGTCCAAAATGATGATGAGCGGTGCGAACGTACTGCTGCTCGACGAGCCGACGAACCACTTGGATCTTGAATCCATCACGGCGCTGAACAACGGCTTGATCGATTTCGACGGCACGATGCTGTTCGTTTCGCATGACCATCAGTTCGTGCAAACGATCGCCAACCGCATCATCGAGATTACGCCGGCCGGAATTATCGACAAGGTCATTACGTACGACGAGTTTCTGGAGAACGACGATATTAAGCGTCAGCGCGAGCTTGCCTACGCTTAATACAGGTCTGACGCCAGCGCGTTTGCTTCCGTCGCGCGCGACAAAAGAAAAGGATGAGCGGCAGCCCTTCCGGGCAGCCCTCATCCTTCTTTAACACCTATGGCCGATTAGCTTCCGCCGGTACGACGGCGTTGATTGTTCGGTTTCTTATTGTTCTGGCTGCGCATGACCGCGTCGCTGCCAGCCCGCTGCTGCGGATTGTTCTTCGCGTCAAGCTGAGCTTGTTTCTTCTGTGCAAGCTTGTTCTTGATCGCATCCGCCAAGCTCACCTTGCGCGGTTCTTCCGAGTTATTCATTTCCGACATTTGTATACACCTGCCTGTAGATCAATATAGTACCATCATACCGGATTTGTCCACCCGGAAGCAACATTCAAAAATAAAGCCGAGAAGGGGGCGTTGAGATGGGATTGCCCGACTGGTCGGAGAAGGAGCTGAAGGCCCTGAGTCTCCCGCCCGTTACGCCTGCGGACCGAGCGGACGAACCGACGCGTTATGTGCTGTTCCATACGCCGCTATGCGGCACATGTCAAGCGGGCCGGCGAATGCTGGAGGTCGTGGCCTCCATGGATCCGGGTCTGACTATCGGACAGACGAACATCAACTTGTGCCGGGAGCTGCCTTATGACTGGCAGATCGAAAGCGTACCTTGCCTGGTCAAACTGGAGCGCGGTGTTCCGACCGGCAAGCGGTACAGAATGGAAGGGGTCGCCGAGCTCTACGCCTGGATGAGAACAACGTAACAACGTAATCCAGCCGAAACCTGAATGAAGGAAGGGAGAATTCATATGCAATCGGATACATGTCAACCGGGTCAAATTGTTACGGCGTCATACAAAACGGGAGAGTACATCGGCGAAGTCATCGAGCTGATGTCAACCGGTAAAGCGGCTGTGCGCATTCTTGCCGTAGTGAAACATCCGGCCCAAGGCGATTTGCACAATCCGATGAACCCGGACGTGCCGTTCTTTCATGAACGCCGCGCGCTGGCCTACCAGGAGATCGCCTTAATGCCGCCGCAAACGATCGCTGCTTATCACGGTTCGATTCCGGATTACAAACAATCGCTGCTGCAGGCCCTCGATCGGGAGATCGCCAGCTTCGACCGGCTCCGCCGCTTTGCAGAGCGCTCGCTCAGCGAGCTGGAGAAGCTGAAGCAGGACTATCTCTAAGAGACGGAAGTGATTGACCATGCTGTTCGTACTCATCGGTCTATGGACTGTCGGGCTGCTCTTGCTCGTAACCGATCCGAAGCGGCTGACGACCCGATGGATCAGCAGCATTGCCTTTACCGGCGGGTCCGGGGGCTTGTCCGCGGTCATTGCCGATCAGGTGGTTCCGTACTTGCTCGAGCGACAATGGCTTACCGAGCCGGTCGCTCAACTGCTTGCGAACGCTGAGCTCATTGCGTCCCGAATTTGTTACTATGGACTGCCGTACACGTTCCTGATGTTCGCCATCGTTTATCACCCGAATTATCCGCTGTGGACTTGGCGTAAATGGTTGCCGTGGGCACTGCTTCTGCCGCTTGCCGGAACGTTCCTGTTCGAACCGAAGCCGAACGATCCGATTCCTTACGGTTATGTTACGTTCTGGGCGACGCCTTATATCCTTACCGGCATCGGCCTGCTGCTGACGGCGGCCTACCGCGAGCGCAACTCGTTCTTGCGCCGCAGCCGGTTTCTGGTTGCGGCGGCGGCGGCGCCGACGTTATTTTTTGCTCTATTCACATTATATTTATTTCCGACGTTTCTCGGCATTTATGAGCTGTGGCGGTATAACGCCTGGGTTATCGCCTTTACGATTGCGGTCATTATAGGCTCCAGCTTTCGGTACGGTTTTATGGGGCTGCAAATTTCGATCCAAAACCAGAAGCTCGATTATACGCTGAGGGCGATTACATAGGGAACGTCGATCCTGAACCATGCGATCAAGAACGACGTAGGGAAAATTCGGCTGTTTGGCGAAAAAATCAAATCCGATGCCGCAACAGGCAGTCCCGATCCGGTCGAGCTCGTGCGGGACTTGGAAGTGATTATGAACGCTTCCCAGCACATTTACGATATGATGTACCGGATTCAAGGCCAAACGCAGGAGGTCGTTCTGCAGAAGGAACGCATCGTTCCCGCCGATGTCATGCACGAATGCCTGCGCATGCTGGCTCCGGAGTTAAGCGGCTTCGAGGTCCGCGAGGAGTATGCGTACAGGGGAGCCATGGAAGCTGACCGCGCGCAGCTCGTCGAAGTATGGACGAACGTGCTGACGAATGCGATGGAAGCGATGCCGCAAGGCGGCGTGTTAATCGTGCGTATGACGGAGACGAAACGGAAAATCGTGGTGGAAATCAAGGACAACGGAATCGGGATGGAAAAGCATCAGCTGAAACGGGTGTTCGATCCTTTTTACTCGACGAAGAGCGGGAAAAAGATGAATTTCGGACTAGGGCTGTCTTACTGTTATGCCATCGTGCATAAGCATAAGGGCACCATGAACGTGCACAGCAAGCCGGGGCTGGGCACGAGCGTATTCATGCAGTTCCCGAAGCCGAAGCAGCAGCATGATAATTCTGTTGAAGGAAAGGGTTGATCTGAGATGGAGACGAACGTCATCCGGGTTGCCATCGTGGAGGATGACCCCGATTGGCTGGTCGGCTTGAAAAGCTACTTGAACAAGGAAGCGGACATCGAGGTCGTCGGAACGGCTTCCAGCGGCGCCGACGCTGTGGAACTGCTCGAACGGACGGAAGCGGACGTCGTGCTGCTGGACATTATGATGTCCGACAGCCCGGAAGGGCTATGGGCGGCGGCCGAGATTGTGAAGTGCAGCGGCGCGCGGGTGATCATGTTGTCCTCGATGGAGGAAAAGGACATGATCTTCGAGGCTTTTAGAGCGGGAGCGGTCGATTATATGGTGAAATCGGATTTCGCTGAAATTCCGAAAGCGGTGCGCAGCGCCTATGCGAACCGCAGCGCCATCCATCCGAGCGTAGCGGCGCAAATGCGTGAGGAATTCCGGCGCTTGAAGCAGCTCGAACAGGATGTGCGGGCCAAGGAACTGCGCGAGCTGCTGACGCCAACGGAAATTCAAGTGCTCGATTTAATTGAGAAAGGGCACACGCAGACGCAAATCGCCGACAAGTTCGTCGTCTCGATCCGGACGGTGAAAGTGCATGTAGGCAACATTTTGAAGAAGCTTGGCGGAAAAAGCAGCAAAGAAGCGGCGCAAAAAGCAAAGGATATGGGCATTCTGTAAGAAGCACCATTACATCTTGAATGGGAGGAAATTTGCGATGTCTGCCAATGATCGGATTCAAATCGGCATCATCGGCGCCGGTGGTATCGGCAATGAGCATATGAAAGGCTTCCAGGCGACGCCGGGCGCCGTCGTCACGGCTGTGACGGACGTATACCAGCCGCTCGCCCTCGAACGGGCGAAGCAATACGGCATACCGAACGTTCATGCGACCTATCAGGAACTGCTGCAGGATCCGAGGGTCGATGCCGTCGTCATAGCCGTCCCGAACGATGTGCATGCGCCGATTGCCATCGAAGCGCTGCAGGCGGGGAAACACGTGCTGCTGGAGAAACCGATGGCCATGAATGCCGCTTCTGCGAAGGAAATCGTCAAGGCCCACCATAAATCCGGCAAAGTGCTGATGCTTTCGCATCAGCAGCGCTGGGAATCCGTGTATTTGCAAGTGAAGGAGCAGATCGACAAAGGCGCGCTCGGACGCATCTACAATACGAAAGCCGGTTGGATGCGGCGTAAAGGAATACCGGGCTGGGGCTCCTGGTTTACACAAATGCATAAAGCGGGCGGCGGTCCGTTAATCGACTTAGGCGTACATATGCTTGATTTGTCGCTGCATTTTATGGGCAGCCCGAAGCCGGTGTCCGTCTTCGGTACGACCTATGCCGAATTCGGGCCGAAGCGCAAAGGGATCGGCGACTGGGGCAAGCCGGATTGGAACGGCTTCTACGACGTGGAAGATTTGGCAACCGCGCTGATCAAGCTCGAGAATGGCGGTACGATTACGCTGGACGTAAGCTGGGCGGCGAATACGACGTTCCAGGACAACGGTCCGTATATTTATTTAATGGGCACGGACGGCGGCGCTTCGCTTAAAATGGGCCAGGGCACGCTGCACACCGAGCTCTTCGACCGGACAGCCGACGTGGAAGTGAACGTGCCCGAAGGAGACGAAGGTCCCCGCATTCGGATGAACGCACACTTCCTGGAATGTGTCCGCGAAGGGCGCGAGCCGATGACGTCCGCCATGTCGGGCCTGGCGAACAGTTTGGTACTCGAAGCGATTTACGAATCGTCCCGTACCGGGAACGTCGTAAACTTAGATTGGAGTTTGGATTAATCGGATGGATGAGCTTCTTCAAATTAACCTGCAGTTATTCAGCATGATCGGCACGATCGCGTTCGCCATTTCGGGCGCGGTCGTTGCCATGGAAGAAGAGTACGACATATTAGGCGTGTTTGTACTGGCCCTCGTCACCGCCTTCGGCGGCGGGGTTGTTCGCAATGTATTGATCGGCATTCCGGTGACGACCTTGTGGGAGCAGCGGACGTACTTCTTGACGGCGCTTATCGCCGCATTTCTCGTCTTTATCGTTCCTGTCAGCTGGATTCGCAAGTGGAAAACGTGGGAAGCGCTGTTCGACGCGATCGGCCTGTCGGCTTTCGCCATTCAGGGGGCGCTGTACGCGACGCAAATGAACGCCCCGCTGTCCGCGGTTATCGTTGCCGCCATGCTGACCGGGATCGGCGGCGGCATCATCCGCGATGTGCTGGCGGGCCGTAAACCGCTTGTGCTGCGAGACGAAATTTATGCGGTGTGGGCGATGCTGACCGGCTTCTTGATCGGCTTAGGCTGGGTGCAAGGCTCTTGGCAGCTGCTCGTCTTGTTTGCCGTCATTGTTGTTCTCCGGATGATGTCCGTATTCCGTCGTTGGCGACTGCCGCGTCGGGCTTTAAACTTGACCGAAGAACCGTCCATGGAAAAAAGCTGAATCGGGAATAAGGGGGGCTAATCGTGAGTAATAACCAAGAACCGGGTATTTCATGGAAGGAGTGGAGGCTCGTCCCTTCATCCTCCATTCAAGAGCGGTTGGAAACGGTCAGAACGCTGCAGGAGAGCGAGCTGGAACTGTATGAAATCAGCAAGGACAAGGTGAGTGCGGAGCATTACTTGCACTACGCTTACCTGCATCGCAACGTCGCGGCCATCGGCACGCCAGGGGCACAAGATGAAGTGTTCCATCAACTGCTTCCGCTTGACTCCGACGACGTGCTCGGGATCTTGTTCGAAGAGCAGCCTTACACGTATCCGGAGCATTGGCAAAAGCCCTTTTTGCGCAACGGTCCGGAAGGCGACTATGTATGGTTTGACCCGTCGTATGCCGCGCAGGAGGCCGAATTCGAGTCGATCGGCCGCAGCATCGCGGAGCAGCTGGCCCGCTTTAAGGAACAGGGAGATTTATCCGAGGAGGCGGTGCGCCGCTTCTTATCGGGAGTCGATGCCGGCTTCGACCCTGAATCTGACAAAAAGAAATAAGGCTGGCGCATAATTTCCACCCTGTGATTCATCCTAAGCTTAAGTCTTAGTTGTGTTAGGAGAGGACAGGAGGGAATGTCAAGCATGTATCGAGCATTAGGCAAAGGAACGAAGCGCATAGGGCTCGTCTCAGGCGTCTGCTTGCTGGTGCTTGCCGGCTGCGCAGGCAACAAGCCGGGTACGAGCAGTGCCGGGGGAGGGCTGAACGACCACCGGCAGCAAGCCTTATTCGACCGCGATTCCCGCAACAACGAAGACGCATCGCTTGGTGTGAAGCCGCGTTGGATTCAAGAACAGGAGAACCGCCAGCAGCCGGAAAACGGCGGACGCACGCAGCTCGATATGACGAATCGACATCTGGCCAAGACGATGGGCTTCGAACCGGGGATAGCGTCTAGAATCGCCGATCTTGAAGGCGTTCAAGCCGCGCAAGTGCTGCTGACGGAAGTTAACGCGTACGTCGCCGTAGTGCTGGACGGACATAAGCCGGACGAGGAAGCGAATCCGGATACGTGGGGTCATCGCATAACAGCTAAAGGCGGCGCAGGTTTATTCGGCGCGGTGGAGGGGACTCCCAACCGGATTTCCTGGACGGAGAACGGAGGGCTCGGCTACGGCAAAGCCGACGAAATCCGCAAGCTGGTGCTGACCATGGCGCCGACCCATATTCAAGACGTATACGTATCGGCCAACCCGAATTTCGTGCAGCGTGTCCGCTTTTACGCCAAGGAAGAGCAGGAGCGTGGCACGTTCGCCGATTATACGAACGAGTTTAATACCATGATTCAGTATGTGTTTCCGGATAACGGGAATACCAGGAAATAATCGGACACATCAAAAACTCCTTTAACCGCTTGATGCGGCATAAAGGAGTTTTTTTACTGCTGGAACTTGTATCCGACACCCCACACCGTCTTGATGTGCTTCGGATCCTTGGGATCGGTTTCTACTTTTTTACGTAAATTTGTAATATGTACGTCTACGGAGCGCTCGGTGACGAAAGAATCGATGCCGCGAATGTTGTTCAACAGCTCCTCCCTGGAAAACACTTTGCCCGGATGAAGCCAGAAGTGCTTCATGATTTCAAATTCGGAGTAGGTGGTTTCAACAGGCTGGCGATGCACGTAAATGCACCGTTTCTCCATATCGACTACAATATCGCTTGTCTCCTGCTGCGCTGCGGGCTTGGTGGAAGCGGCAGAAGCGGCCGCTTTGACCTTTTGCGTGAGCGCGGATCTTCGCAGCAGGGCGCTCGTACGGGCAGCCAGCTCGCGCATGCTGAACGGCTTGCACATGTAATCGTCGGCGCCGTTCATCAGGGCGTTCACCCGCTCGGCCACTTCGCTCTTGGCGGACACAATCATGATGGGCACCGTCGATTTGGAGCGGAACTGCTTGCACAAGTCGATACCGTTCGTATCCGGCAGCATCAAATCGAGTATAAGAACATCCGGTTCAGCTTCGTTAAACAAATCGATAGCTTCTTGGCCGGTATAGGCGATGCTGACCGAATAATTTTCTTCGCTCAAGTAGATGGATATCATATCTGCGATACTATGATCATCTTCAACCAACAATATTCTAGACATGACTTGCCACCTCAAATATCGATGAATAGTAGGAAATCATTAACAATGCTCATAGAGAACTAATGTCCGTCTGCAACTTTTCCAAAAAGATGATGCAAAATGAAAGTAAACTGTAAAATAGGCGATTTCGATCCTGTTGTAAAGGGTAAATAAACAGTAACCGAGATCGAAGAGCCTCTCAAGTTATGCAGTTGTTCGCAAAAACGAACGTACGAATAGGGGGAATCGATCATGAACATATCAGGCAGCGAGCTGGGATGTCAAATTCAAAAATGCATCGATGATCTAAACATTCTCGTGATCGATAAAGGCTTGACGCTAACGGATCCGCTTGTAGTGAAAATAAGTATGGAGCTCGACGAACTGATCTTGGAAGCGATGCGCCGAAAGTGTGACGGCTCATCGTTCGTCTTTGATCGGTCATGCATAAAATGAAAGGATCGCGTACATACCAAGAAAGGAAGCTTGACTACTTCCCGGAAGGACGTGTCCGACTTGAACAGCTGTTATAAAGTGCGCGCTTGCTGCAGTACACGGGATTGCGACTACGTGCAACATAACGATATCATTCGGACGATCAACCATGAATCGTCTTTTTCTTTTGCCATGTGGATGAACGGGTTGGACGACCTCCAAGCGACGACAACCTGTCCCCGGTGCGGAAGCCGCCTATTTTACTACCCCGTTACCTATATGGCTGAAACGGGGTACGGCGAATAGCCGTACCCCCTAACATGAAGAAGGAAGAAACATGGTTACTGTTTACAGCACCATGCTTCTCCCCATTGCTGCACGGCTTCCATGACCGGCCGCAGCGCCTTTCCTTTATCCGTCAATTGGTACTCGATTCGCACCGGCGTTTCGGGATAGACGTGTCGGCTAATAACGCCTACGGCCTCGAGCTCTTTAAACCGTTCGGCCAACATTCTATCGCTCATACCGGGTATCATTTCTGAAATATCTTTAAATCTGCGCGGGCCCACCAGCAGCGCGCGGACAATCAAGCCGGTCCAGCGTTTACCTAAAATTTCAAAAGCCGCTTCAAACTTCGGACACATCGTTTGCGGTTGATCACTCATCGTTCTCACCTCTTCTTTATTTATTTTATCATAAGTTCCTTTACTTTCGTAAGATTTTTATGAAGGGTTTTTGCACAAATAGTAACATATTCTGGGGTCATAACCGGATGCAAAGCGTCATTAGAACGGTTTCGGTCGTTTTGAGCGGAACCGGAAGCCGGCAAATGCATTTTTTGGTTGAAAAAATGAGGCAAGTACAGTATAACTGCGATAGGCCTAAAAAAGTTAACCATCAGGAGGATTTATTGATGTACGGAGCCCCTTTATCAGGACAAGCCCATAAAATGCTGCTGCTCGGCTCGGGCGAGCTGGGCAAGGAGGTCGTGCTCGAAGCGCAGCGTCTCGGTGTTGAAACGATCGCCGTCGACCGTTATGCGCATGCGCCGGCCATGCAGGTCGCGCACCGCTCGCACGTCGTGAATATGCTGGACGGGGAAGCGCTGCGGCGGATTATCGAGCAGGAGCGGCCGGATCTGATCGTGCCGGAGATCGAAGCGATCGCGACGCCGACGCTCGTCGAGCTCGAGTCGGAAGGGTACCGGGTCGTGCCGACCGCGAATGCGGCGCGGTTGACGATGGATCGTGAAGGCATCCGCCGCCTGGCTGCGGAAACGCTCGGGCTGCCGACGGCGAAGTACGCGTTCGCCGATAGTCTGGAGGAGCTTCGCGCTGCCGTTGCCGAGATCGGCACTCCTTGCGTGATTAAGCCGGTCATGAGCTCGTCCGGCAAAGGACAGAGCGTCTGCCGGACCCCGGAGGATATCGAGACGTCGTGGAACTATGCGATGGAAGGCGGCCGCGCCAAGCGGACCCGCGTCATCGTCGAAGAATTTATCAAGTTCGATTCGGAGATTACGCTGCTGACGGTCCGTTCGGTCAGCGGCACGGCTTATTGCGCGCCGATCGGCCATATTCAGAAGGACGGCGACTATATCGAATCGTGGCAGCCTCACGAGATGTCCGCGGCGCAAATCGAAGCGTCGCAAGCGATTGCGAAAGCGATCACCGATGCGCTTGGCGGATACGGGCTATACGGCGTTGAACTGTTCTTATCGACGGACCGCGTGTACTTCAGCGAAGTGAGCCCGCGGCCGCACGACACCGGTATGGTCACGATGGCGACGCAGGACTTGTCCGAATTTGCGCTGCATGTAAGGGCGATACTCGGCTATCCGATTCCGACGGTTCGTCTGTTGACGCCGGGTGCGTCGTATACGTTGAAGGCGGATCGCGACAGCACGGATTTCCGCATAGGCGGCATCGGGGAAGCGCTGGCGGTTCCGAACACGCAGGTCCGCGTCTTCGGCAAACCGGAGACGAAGCCCGGCCGAAGGATGGCTGTCGCGCTGAGCTCGGCGGACACGACGTCCCAAGCGAGAGAACAGGCTAAACAAGCCGCAGAAAAATTACATATCGACTATACGTCCTAACTCGTATCCGTCCGAGCTTCCCGGTTATAAGTGAAACGCGCAGCTGATCGTCTCGTACATATGCATATAAGCAGGATGAAGAAGGGGAGAGGAACCGATGAACGCACATGAAATCGATTATCAAATTGTGGGCTCCGAAATGCAATACGTTGAAATTGAGCTCGATCCCGGCGAAAGCGTAATTGCCGAGGCGGGCAGCTTAATGATGATGGATCAGAGTATCCATATGGAGACGATTTTCGGCGACGGCAGCGATCAGGGGAAAGGGCTGATGGGGAAGCTGTTCGGCGCGGGCAAGCGGTTGTTAACCGGCGAGAGCCTGTTCATGACGCTCTTTACGAACCGCGGTTCCGGGAAAGAGCGGGTCAGCTTCGCCTCTCCGTACCCGGGCCGTATTATGCCGATGGATTTATCCGAGCTCGGCAATAAAATCATTTGTCAGAAGGACGCCTTCCTGTGTGCCGCGAAGGGCGTCTCAGTCGGCATCGATTTTCAGCGTAAGCTGGGGACGGGCTTCTTCGGAGGCGAAGGCTTTATCATGCAGAAGATCGAAGGCGACGGACTGGCGTTCGTGCATGCGGGCGGGGCGATTTGCGAACGCGTGCTGCGGCCGGGTGAGCTGATTCGCGTCGATACCGGATGTTTGGTAGCTATGACGCAGGAAGTCGATTACGACATCGAGTTCGTGAAAGGTGTCAAAACCGCTTTATTCGGAGGCGAGGGTTTGTTCTTCGCAACGCTGCGCGGACCGGGACGGGTGTGGATTCAATCGCTGCCGTTCAGCCGTCTGGCCGACCGCGTCATGAGCGCGGCGGGGCCGGGCGGGCGTAAAGAAGAGGGGAGCATTCTCGGCGGACTAGGCAACCTGCTTGACGGCGACCGTTAAGAGCGATATGATTCTAAATACAAATAAGTAACCTCTCATTATTTTTTGGAAAAGGGGTGCGAAGATGGCATATAACCCACAAGTCGTCGATGCCAAAATCGTCAGTCACAATCCGAAGAACGGATTGTTCGAAATCGTTGCTCAAATGAAAGACAGGACCGTATGCCGTTTGATTTATGAAAAGGATGCGTCCGGTCAACCAAGGCCGACTCATATCAACCGCTTGCTGAAGGAGCCTTGCCCGATTTGCCGCAAAGATTTTCTTTGCAACTGCATGTCCAAGTTCAAGGAAACCATTTCCAGCCAGGCGCTCGAGAAGGCCGGAACTCCTCAATAAGCAGTCTCGCACTCGTTGCGCGGCGCGACAAGCCCGTAGGTTTTCTGCCTGCGGGCTTGTCGTTTGTTAAAAACCTGCCGCCGCATGGCAGGGTTAAAGCATTGATCTTTTGTCCTGCAGAGGGGAACTATGGTAAAATGTTGTTAAAGGCGAAAGGGGTTGTGCCATGCGAATCGGCGTCGTATCCGACACCCATTTAAACAGCCGCTCGACGGCACTTCCGGCAGCGCTCGTGCGCGGCCTGCAAGGCGTGGACTGCATCCTGCATGCCGGCGACTGGATCGACGAATCGATCGTCGCCTTATTCGAATCGATCGCCCCTGTGGACGGTGTAGCCGGAAACAACGACGGGGTGGAGATCATCCGACGGTTCGGCAAGCGAAAGGTGCTTGCGCTCGGCGGGTTTCGCATCGGACTCGTTCACGGGGACGGGGGACGCTCGACTCCCGAGACCGCCTTTCAGTCGTTCTGCGACACGCATGGACACTCGACCGTCGATGTGGTCATTTTCGGTCATTCGCACATCCCGTTCCTGGAAAGACGGGGCGGCACTTTGCTGTTCAATCCCGGTTCGGCCGCTGACAAGCGGCGGCAGCCGCAGTACTCATACGGCATCATCGAGCTGACGGACCGCATCGAAGCCACGCACTTCTATTATGCGGATCGCAGCTAACGTTCCATTCACGATTCAATAAACCCATTAGGAGACGGAGGAACCTGAACATGGCTTCTTGGAAAGAAATTACGACGAACGAAGAGTGGGAACAAGCGCTCACGGCCAGCGTCAGCAAGCCAATTGTTATTCTGAAACATAGCACGGCCTGTCCGGTGAGCTTCAATGCCCTGCAAGAGTATGAAGCATACCTTGGGAAGACGCCGAACCCGGAGGTTGATTACTTGCTGGTGAAGGTGATCGAATCGCGTCCGGTGTCCAACCAAATCGCTGAAGATACCGGCGTGAAACACGCTTCGCCGCAAATTTTATACGTGAAAAACAAAGATACCGTATGGAATACGTCCCATTGGGCGATCACGGAAGAACACATTCATGCCGTCTTGAACTAAGGCAAGTTTAGTCACCGGGTAGAGGAGAGAGCGTATGGCCGTTCAACCGTTTTCGTTTTTTTCTGCAGCGTTATTCGCCCGGAAAGTGTGCCAGGTTTATGTTCCCGATAGTTATCATCTCGATGAGGATCGTCGTTACCCCGTTGTTTATTTATTGCACGGGCTGCACGGCGACGAAACGAGCTGGACGGTGAAAGGAAACGCGGAAGCGACCCTGGATGCGTTAATCGCTTCCCGGGAGCTCAGCGAGAGCATAGTCGTTATGCCGAACGACGGCGGGTACGGGCACGGGACGTTTTACGTCAATTGGTATGATGGGACGGGGCGATTCGAGGATTACATCCTCCAGGATTTGATCCCGACCATCGACCATGAATTCCGCACGATTGCCGACCGGTCGAAACGCGCCGTGTGCGGGCTGTCGATGGGCGGTTACGGCGCCTTTGCGCTGGCGCTGCGCAACCCCGACGTGTTCAGTGCAGCCGCAAGCATCTCGGGAGCGCTCGTGTCGGTTTCCTTGATGACTCCGCAGGATCTGCGCTCGGACACGACGCCGCGGATCATGGGGCCAATGTACGGGCCTTACGCCAAGGAGCTGGATTTGCACGTGTTGGCGGGGCGGCGGGTGAAGGATGAGGCAAGACCGGCGCTGCATTTCAACTGCGGCCGTTCGGACTTTCTGTTCCCGGCCAACCAGGCGTTCAAAGCGCTGCTTGATCAGCTCGGTTATCCGCATGAGTATATGGAGTTCGAAGGCGACCATCAATGGTCGTATTTCAGCGAACATCTGACGGATGCGCTGCGGTTTATCGAGAAAGCGCTGCAAGTCACCGAGCCGGCGCGGTAAGGAGACAGGTGGAAAGTAAAGCCCGTTCCGGGAGCTATGCTATCGCATAGAAATCCCGAACGGGCTTTATTATGTCGTGAAATTCAGGACGAATTGGCGTCGAGGGGCAGCCGGTCCGCACGGCCGACGGCTTCGGTTGCCCGTTTGGGCAAGTACACGATGAAAGACGTGCCGTGATCAAGTGTGGATTCGCATTCCATGAAACCGCCGTAATGCTGCAAATAATTGTGCGCAAGGTGCAGGCCGAGTCCGGAGTTCGCCTGTTCCGATTTGGTCGAGAACCCTTTGTCGAAGATGCGGTTGCGTTCTTCCGCCGAAATGTAGGAGCCGGTATTATACACCGTCAACCGGTAGTGATCTTCATGTTCCTGGATCGTCAGCCGGACAGTCCGCAGCAGATCGTCCTGCGGGATCGCCTCGACGGCATTCTTCAACAGGTTGTGCATTACGCTGGAGAAATAATTGATCGGCAGCGTCAGCTGATCGAACGCGCAGTCCAGGTTACCGCTTACCTGCAGGTCGATTTTCTTGGAAACGCATGTTAGCGAAAGTTGGTTGAGCACGACCGCGAGGATCGGAAATTTCACCGAGCCTATGACGGATTGCTGCACGATTTCCTTACACCAAACCGAGATGTAATCTTTGGCCAAGTCGTACTTGTTTATCATCAGCAGGGCATGAACGGTTTGGACGTTGTTGATCAACTCATGCTGCGATTTTCGGATATTGAGCATCGTCGCCTCGGATGACTGCGCCCAGCGCTCCTTCTCATCGAGCTGAAGGCGAATGTTTTTCTCCTGCTCCTCCAACAGCTGAAGCTTGTAATCCTTGGATTCGAGATAATCGTACAGCTTGGCGTTCTCGATCAAGACGGCGATTTCCGAGGCAAGCAGCTTAAGCGTTTCAACCCTTTCCTCTTGAAACACGTGCGTCGCCAGGTTGTTCTCCAGGTACAAAGCGCCGACGAGCTTGTTGAATCGGCAGATCGGGACGCAGAGAATCGATTTCGGCCGTTTGGTTTGAATGTAGGCGTCTTTCGAGAACAGCTCGGATAATACCGCATCCTGCAGCAGCACCGTCTCGCCGGTGCGGGCGGCATATTGAATGACCGTGACCGCAGCGTCTCGGCAGTCCTCAAGCGGCATGATTTGCATCGCCGCGAACGGGGCGTTGGCGGTTTTCTCCGCATCGATCCACAACCTCCGGTCGCGCTCCAGCACGAGCATGCCTTTTTCGGCTCCCGCATTTTCCAGTACGATCCTCATGATGCTGTCCAGCATTTGTTGAAGAACGGTTTCGTTCGATACCGCCTGCGACGCTTTCACGACGCACGAGAGGTCGATGCTCGCTTCCGCTGCTTGGCCTCGGGTTACCAGGTACGGGTACTTCTCGTCGAGATCGGTCACTTTGCGCTCGGCGCCCCATTTGGCGTAAAGGCTGCGCGCTTCGAGCAAATAGGAGCGGGCGATTTTCAATTTGCCTGCTTGCAAATAATGCTTGGCTGCACATTCGCTGGCCATGGCCTCGTACTGGACGAAGCGGCCTTTACCCGCATAATGGATCGCTTGATCGTATTTTTCTTCCGCGAGCGCTCGCTTGTCGGTGATCCGGTACCATTCGGCTTCGAGCAGCAGTTTCAGATGTAAGAAATTATCGGGTGAATGCCGGGCCCATTTGTCCATAAACCGGATGCTGAATTGAATTCGATCCCGGAGGCGCTTTCTCTCGGCTGGGGCAGCTTGATCGTAAAGTCCCGCAAGCACCATGCCATAATGAAAGTGGTGCAGATGCACGTGCATCATCCCGAAGACGGTCGACAGTACCGTTTCCGCTTCTTCCAACAGCTTCCGGGCTTCGTCCAGGCGGTTGAACATATAAAACGTTTGCCCCTGCATGACATAATATGTATGTATGATTGCATTGTTGGTGAACCGGGAAAGCTGCTCGATTTCTTCGGCGCTCATGAACCGCTCGGATCTTGTTTCATCGGATGTATGAGAGAACGCTTGATTTCTCATGTTCTGCATGTAACGCTGGAGAACGGTTAGGATCATGATCGTATCGCGGTCCTGCGCTTTATATATAAAATTTTGGTAGTGCTCCGTCTCTTTGAACACGTCCGATAGATGATCCCCCCGAAACAAGCGAAGGAAAAAGCTAAACGTGATCGAATATCCGGCGTATACGAAATCCCCCGATTCTTCCCCGAATTGATAAGCCTTGCGCAGCAGTTCGACGTTCGTCTCGATATGCTCCTTCACATGGCTGGTGAAGGCCCCTGCGCCGAAGTAAACTTTACATTTGATAGGCAAATGATTGAATGAATCGCTCAATTTCACGCCGAGCCGTCCATAGGCCAGACCCGAATTCAGTCTGCCGAGCAGCGAACTCATAATCACGCCGTAAGTCGTATAAGCGAACGCACTGCCTTCCGCATGTCCGTGCACCAGCGAATAATTGAACATGCGAAGCATCAAATAAATGTACAATTCCGAGTTTATGTAGTACGCAGGCGGAATCAGATTAACCAGGAACTGCATAACCGCCTTGTGATTCGGATCGGTCATCACGGGGATGTCGATCAAATCGTCGATGCTGCGGGTGCCTTTACGCGCCTGTGATTTCAGCATCTCCCAAACAATGCTCGCTTTCCCCGTGTTCGGGCGGATATGAATCCCGAGCAGCTTCAGTCCTTTCAATCCGATCCGCAGCGCTTCCTCGTGCTCGCCCAGGTTCGTGAATAGCACCATCATCAGGTTGTAGGCTTCGGCTTTCTCCAGTTTGGTGCGCGCATGCAATAAGGCGGCCGCGAACGAATGCTTGGCTTCCTCGAATTGCCCGCTTAAGTATTCAAGCTCCGCTTTCTCCAGCTGAAGCGCGTAAGCCAGCTCGTACTGCCGCTCCCAGTGATCCGATTCAAGCAGCCGATAACCGCACAGCGCGTACTTCAGTCCGGTATCGTACGCAGAGCTTTCTTTTGCCTTGCGGCAAGCCTTTAAGTTTAAGGCAGCCAGCCGTTCCTTCTCTTCCCGTGATCCGATCAGCGGCGCGCCAAGGTTCAGCTGGTTCACGATTTCGAACGTATTCTCTTCTTGTGCGCTTGCGTCCGCATAATGATGCTCCAATAGACGACCGATTTGTAAATGAATTTCCTGTTTGCGATAGTCTGAAAGCAAGGAGTACAAAGCTTGGTAAACGCGATCATGCAAAAATTTATACGTTGTAACCGGGGTTACACTGTTTCTGCCCGTATGGACCGCGTGGATAAGGCCGTCTTTGACCGCATCCTTCAAGCTTTCTTCCACTTCTTCGGCAGTCCGTCCGGTGACGAGCGCAAGCGTCTCCGAAGTGAACTGATGACCGATGCAAGCTGCGTGCTGGAGCAAAGACTGCAGCTGTTCCGGGAGCCGTACGATTTTGTTGATCATAAAATCGACGACGTTCTCGGTCATGTGCAGCTCTTGGATCTTCGCTTCGTCCCATGTCCATGCGCGTGCCGAGTAGTCGAACCACAGCAGCTGCTGATCGTAAATAGAGCGGAAAAACTGCTTCGTGAAGAACGGATTGCCCTTCGTTTTTTTCATCATCAATTGCGCCAAGGCGCGTACGGGTTGCCGCGCAGACTGCAGGGTGTCGGTCAGCATTTGCTCCAAATGACGTTCATCCAGCGGCTCTAATTGAATTTGCGTCGTATGGCTGCTCTTCTGCCGCTGCAGCTTATCGATCATGACACGGAGCGGATGCGAGCCCCCGACGTCGCGATCCCGGAATGAACCGATAAACAAGCGGTAGTTCCTGTTCGTACCGAGCCCAATATCCTGTATCAATTGAATGGACGCGGCGTCGGCCCACTGCAAATCGTCGAGAAATAGGATGAGCGGCTGTTCTCTGGAAGTAAACACGGATAGCACCTTCTGCACCGTCATCATGAGCCGGTTGTACATTTCCGCCGGAGGCATCTTTGTAATCGGAGGCTGCTTGCCGAACACCTGTTCGAGATCCGGAACCATCTCCATGAGCACTTGACCGTTAGGGCCGACTGCCTCCAGAATACGTCGTTTCATGTTGTGAAACGCTTCTTCGTTCAAGGTCAATAAGTATTGAAGCAGCTGCTTGCCCGCTTCGTGCAAGGCGTGGTAAGGGGTAGCGCGTTTAAATTGATCGAATTTGCCGTAGATGAATAAACCGTTCTGTTGTTGAATCAGCTTCTGAAATTCATGAATCAAATAGGACTTGCCAATACCGGATATGCCGGACACGAACGCGAATTCCATTCCGCCCTTGCGAACCCGGGCGTAAGCCTCGCTCAGCGCTTGAAGAGCGGCTTCGCGTCCGTATATCTTCTCGGAGATCACGAATTGATCGGAAACGCCTTCATTGCCGATTTCATACGGTTCCAGATAGCCATCGGTCAGCAGCTTGTTCAACGCGATCTCCAGATCGTGGCGCAAGGCGAACGCGCTCGGGTAGCGGTGCTCGGGATGTTTGGCCAAACATTTCAGCACAATGTCCGAGACGGGCTTCGGTATTTGATATTCCGTGAGCGGCTTTGGTTCTTTGGCAAACTGCATATGGAGCAGTTCCAACACGTCGTCGCTCTGGAACGGCAGCTCGCCGGACAGCATCCGATAGAACATGATGCCGAGCGCATACAAATCTGTTCGATGATCCGGCCGCCGGTTCATCCGGCCGGTAAGCTCAGGCGCTGCATAGAACAGCGCATTCGTTTCATATACGGGCTGCGGCAGCACATGCGCCTCCGGTACCGTTGAGATCGGGGTGACCCGGAACAGATCGGTCAGCTTGCATTTTTTTCGATTCGATTCTACAAAAAAAGCGTACGGACTTAAGTTCAGATGCAGGTGTTTCGTCTGGTGCAGCTTGCTGACCGCCTCGGCGGCGCCGATCGCCAGGTTCAGAAACAGGGTCAGCTCGGCAGGGCCTGATTGCAGGTAAGCCGAGAGCGGCTGTCCTTCGATTGGCTGGAACAGCAGGGCGGGGGCGCCGTTCCATTCGTAAGCCTGCTCCGGCACCCAGACGTCAGCGGCAGCAAGCCGTTTCGCTTGCTCGTATTCCTGCAGCAATCTTTGCTGGAGCGGATCATAGTCCAGTCCGGGCCGCAGCGCTTTGAAATAACGGATGAAGCCTGTGTCTTGTTCCTTAGCCCGAAACAGCAAAGTATGGCCGTTCTCATGGACAGGTTCGACGGTTTTTTCGTTTAAGTTCCAAGCCAACTCGACAGACCTCCGATAACTAACCTTCTTACTATCCATTGTACTTTCCTATATTAGGTTAATCAACCTCAATGCCGCCTGTAATCGGGCCTGAAGACTTCACTAATTTTCCATAATCGTAACATTTGTTATATAATGAAAATCAACCTAAGGTAGTGGACACATGCGGAGGAATGAACATGAAAGTTGCAATTGCAGGAGGAACCGGTTTTATCGGTCGTCACTTGACCCAATACTATATTCAGCAGAAGGCGTCGGTGGTCGTAGTCGCGCGAAAGAAGCGCAAACCGGACCATCCGCTTGTCCGATATGCGACTTGGGAGGAGCTCGAGACGAGCTTGCTGCCCCTTGAAGGCGTGGACGCGATCGTCAATTTAGCCGGGGAGACGATCAATCAGCGCTGGACGGCAGAGGCGAAGGCCCGTATTCTGCAATCGCGGCTCGATTCGGTGGCCAGCGTGCAATCGTGGATCGAGCGGATGGAGCGAAAGCCGGTATTGATCAACGCATCCGGCGTAGCCATATACGGGACGTCCGATTCGGAAACGTTCATCGAAGAGAGTGAATGGAAGAAGGACGATTTCTTGGCGAGCGTTGTCGACCAATGGGAGATGGCGGCGGAGCATATTCCGGATACCCGGGTCGTGCTGCTGCGGCTAGGCGTTGTGCTCGGCAAAGACGGAGGCGCTTTCCCGAAGATGATCGCACCGTTCAAATTCGGCCTGGGCGGGCGGATCGGTACGGGAAGACAGCCGTTATCGTGGATCCATATCGACGATTTGTGCCGATTAATCGATTTCTGCATCGAGCATGAAGAGATTGAAGGGCCGGTCAACGCGACGACGCCGATGGCCGTAACGAACGATGCCTTCGGCCGGGCGGTGGCGTCCAAGCTGAAGAAGCCCTACTTGTTCCCGGTCCCCGCGTTCATGATGAAGATGCTGTTCGGCGAGATGTCGATGCTGCTGCTGCAGGGGCAGAAGGTTTTTCCGTCGGTTGCCGTGAAACATAACTTCCATTACCTGTATCCGGTTATCGAGATGGCGCTGGAAGATTTGCTCGCGGACAAAAAGTGAAGGGGAACGGTACATGTTGACATACGGCAGCACGGATATACAAGAATTACAATTCGTACACCTGTCCCATACGCTCGAACGCCGAAACGAGCAATGGTTCGATATTTACGTCAGCTTCGACCTTATCGATCCGTCGCTCCTCCCGGAAGGAATCGAAGAGCTGGGCGCTCTGCTCGTTTGCACAGCGGACGGTTTGCTTGTCGAGATCGCGCCGCAGGATGAGGGCAGGGATTGCGAATACCAGTTTACGGAGTCGGAGAAGGAGCAGCTCCGCCGGTATTTTCAAGCGCAAGTGCTCCCGGAGTTGAATAAGGGTTAAACCAAGAGCCCCGAAACGGATTATTCCGATCGGGGCTTTTGGCTGCGATTCCGCTTTACTTTTTCTTCTCCATCGCAGCGCGAAGGGCTTCCTCCAGGCTGGAGCCTAGCGAGACCTTATCGCTGTACTGTTCGGCCAGCTTCGATTGCTGCCGCTTCCCTGCTCGGCCGCCGGGGGCATCCCCCAGCATTTCGACGACATTGCAAGGCCGGCACTGCGCGTACTTCCCCGCTTTGCCGGTATGAATTTCCATCTTTTTGCGGCATTGCGGACACCGTTTATTCGATAACGGCGCTTCCGCGGCACGCTTGTAGCCGCATTCGCGGTCGATGCAGACGAGCCTTTTGCCGTGTTTGCCTTTGATTTCCTGCAACGACTTTCCGCATTCCGGGCAGCGCGAGTTGGTGAGGTTATGCGGCTTGTACTCGGCCTCGCTCGCTTTGACATCCCGTACGATCGATTCGGTTTGCTTCCGGATGCGGTTCATGAACGACTGCGCATCCCCTTGACCGGTCGAAATGCGCTGCAGCTCCTGCTCCCAGGCGGCCGTCAATTCCGGCGAACGCAGCTCCGGCACCACGAGCTCCATGAGCTGAGCGCCTTTGCCCGTCGGCTGCAGCGTATTCATCCGCCGTTCGATCGTATCGGTCGACAACAGCTTCTCGATAATATCGGCTCGCGTGGCCGGCGTCCCGAGCCCATGCTTTTCCATGATGGAAAGCAGTCCTGCTTCCGTATACCGGGAAGGCGGTTTGGTCATTTGCTTATGCAAGGACAGGCGGACGTTGTTCAGCGCTATCCCTTTTTGCAGCGCAGGCAGCGTCTGGACCGCGTTCGAGCCGTCGGCGGCATCCCGGTCGTCGCTTTCCTCGTCATCCGCCAAGTGGGACCAGGCCGCCTCCTCGTACATGCTGCGCCATCCTTTGTCGCGGACGACGCGCCCCTTCGCATGAAAAGCTTCGCCGCCAAGCTCGATGACGACAGCCGTTTCATCGTAGCGGTAAGCCGGGTAGAACAGCGAGATGAACCGCTTGACGATCAGGTCGTACAATTTTCGCTCATCGGCGCTTAAGTTGTTCAGCTGCGGGCGTTCATCGGTTGGGATGATCGCATGGTGATCGGTCACCTTCGAATCGTCGGCGATCCGCTTGGTGACCGGTAAAGGCTTCGCCAGCAACGGCTTGACCAGGCCGAGGTAAGGTTGTACCTGAAGCGATTTCAGACGGCCCGGCAGCGTCGGTACGATGTCGGTGGAAAGGAAGCGGGAATCCGTTCGCGGGTAGGTGACAAGCTTGTGCTGCTCGTACAAACGTTGGAGCACGTTCGACGTCTGCTTCGCCGTGAAGCCATACCGTTTATTTGCGTCCCGCTGCAGCTCCGTCAAGTCGTAGGCAAGCGGATGAGGCTCCTGCTTCTCCGTCATTTTCAGCTGGCTCACCTGCGCCGCTTGGGTGCGGTTCAGCTTGGCGAGCAGCGCCTCGGCCGCGGCTTTGTCGAACAATCGGCCGTCAGGGTGGGCCGAGCTGCGCCATGTCGCTTGGAAGGAGCCGAAGTCGGCCCGCAGGAGCCAATAATCTTTGGCTTGGAACGATTTGATTTGCTTCTCGCGTTCCATCATCATGGCGAGCGTCGGCGTCTGTACCCGGCCGGCGGCGAGCTGGGCGTTATGCTTGCAGGTAAGCGCACGCGTCAGATTTAAGCCGATCAGCCAATCCGCTTCCGCCCGACAGACGGCGGACCGGTACAGCGGATCGTAGGCCGTACCCGGCTTCAACGACGCGAAGCCGTCGCGAATCGCCTTGTCCGTCTGCGACGATATCCAAAGCCGTTGGAACGGCTTGTTCCAGCGCACCAGCTCCATGATCCAGCGGGCGACGAGCTCGCCTTCACGGCCGGCATCGGTAGCTATAATAAGCTGGCCAAGATCGCTGCGTTTCGCAAGGCTGGCTATCGCCTTGAATTGAGGCGTCGTCTCACGGATCACTTTCAGTTTCATTTGCCTCGGGATGAGCGGCAAATCCTCAAGCCGCCATTCCTTATAGCTCGGATCGTAATCCTCCGGCTCTGCTAGCGTCACTAAGTGACCGAGCGCCCAAGTGACAACGTAACCGGCGCCTTCGTAGTAATGCTTATGCTTTTGCCCGCAGCCCAGCACTCGCGCAATCTCCTTGGCGACGCTCGGCTTCTCGGCTAATACCAATGATTTCATAAGGACTCCTTTCAACCGTAAAGAGGCAAGCGGCTGTTCTTGTTCCTCTCAGTTGTAACATATTTTCAGGAAGTCCGCTAACTTTCTTGAGATAAGACTGACAGAACTTGTCATAGTTATCATGTATAATGAAGAGAATCGTCGATGGGGACGAATCGCTCGATGTGAATGGAGGCGCCCGGGTGTCCAAATCCAAGAGACTGCTCGAGTTAATGATTGCCGTCAATAAAAAGCGGAAGTTTACGGTTCGCGAGTTGGCCGAAGAGTTTCAAGTTTCTTCGCGGACGATAATGCGGGATTTGCAGGTGTTGGACGATCTCGGCTTACCGTTGTATGCCGAATACGGTCCGCACGGCGGCTACCGGGTGTTGAACGAACGGCTGCTGCCGCCGATCATGTTCTCGGAGCAGGAGGCGGTGGCGATGTTCTTCGCCTACCAGTCGCTGCAGCATTACGGCGCGCTCCCGTTCAGCGAGGAAGCGGTGACGGCGCTTACTAAATTTTATTATTACTTGCCCGACGACACGAAACAGAAGATTGATAAAATGAAGCGGCGGGTCATCTTCTGGACGCCGAAGCGTCAGGCCCCCGTACCTTATTTGCAGTTGTTGCTGGATGCCGCGCTGCAGCAGCGTCCGCTGCGCATCCATTACGATTCGCGCGATGGCGCGAAGGAACGGTCGATTCAACCGATCGGCGTTTATTCGCACAACGGATATTGGTATTGTCCGGCTTACTGCTTTCTCAAAAGCAAGTACCTGCTGTTTCGCGCGGACCGCGTATTGTCGGCGGTGTGGGCGGGCGAGGATCATCCTACGGTCGATCTGCAAGATTTCCCGATCAATCAATGGTTCATGCCGCCGGATGAGAGGAGAGAGGGGACGGCGTCCGGGAGCATGAGCAAGCTTAAGATAGAAGCGAAGCTTACGGTGAACGGGGTGCGGCGGTGCCGCTGGGAGTCGTGGTTTCAACAAGAGCTGCAGGTGGACGAGAACGGAGAAGGCAGGCTGCAGCTGCTCATCGAACCGAACGAAGCGGATTATTTTGCCCGGTATTTCCTCACTCTGGGAGCGGACGTCGTCGTTGAGCGGCCTGCCGAGTTCGTTCATTTGATTCGGCAGGCGCTGTCCGAACTGATGCGTGTGTATAACGTAAAAGACTAACCGACGTTCAACACGGGAACGTAAATGTCGAAGGCGCTGTCCTCGGCATCGACCCCGGTGTAACGCTCGTCGTACCATTCGAATTCAGGTGCGGCTGCACGGGTATATTCGCCGTTCTCCCCGAGCCATGCATAAATGGCCGGGTAAGTTGCCGCAAGCCCTGCTACCGGTCCGCGATGGGTGAAGACGGCATACGTGTGCGGCTCCAGCTCCAACGTCTCGAGGCCGTCCGGAACGGCGTCTGGAAGCCGTGAGACAAGCGCCCCGGCCACATAATCTATCGTTCCCCTAGAGGGATCGGCACAGAGCGACAGCCCTAGCGTGACGGGGCCGTGGCCTTCAATTTCATGCCGTCTCGACGCGAAGACGCCCCATTGTTCGGCAATGGTCGGAATCGGAGCGCCTTCCGTCAGGCGGTGCGTCTGTTTAATACCGACAACGTACAGGGACGGTTTGCTTTGAATTTGAGGTATCATAGAAATCTCTCCTTAACGGCAGGGGTGGTTGGATTATGTACAAACCAAGCATAACGTATAACTATGACATTTTCGGTCATGGTTAGTTCGTTTTTTTTCATTTTTGGAGTTACGGTGCGCTGGATGATATAATACTCGAACAAGGGGTTGTTTGGGAAGCGAGTGAAGCTGGGGGCATGAATCCGAGGGAACAGTTTGGTCCGATCGATATTTATTTGTTCGATCAATTGTTGAAAGGCCGTATAGCTCCCGGGATGCGCATATTGGATGCCGGATGCGGGGACGGGCGCAATCTCGTCTATTTCCTGCGCGAAGGATATGACGTGTACGGGGTGGATTGTGCGGAGAAGGCGGTCCGAAGCTTGCGGCGAACGGCGTCGGAGCTGGCCCCGACGCTGAGTGAGGATCGGTTTCGGATCGAACCGATTGAGAAAATGAGCTTTGCCAACGATACGTTCGATGTGGTCATTGCATGTGCCGTCTTGCATTTTGCCGAGAATGACGCTCACTATGGACAAATGGTATCGGAACTGTGGCGGGTGCTGAAGCCGGGCGGACTGCTGTTCGCGCGGCTGGCGTCGAAGATCGGGATCGAGGGCCGGGTCGAGCCGCTCGGAAACAGGCGGTACAAGCTGCCCGATGGAAGCGAACGTTACTTGGTCGATTCGGAGACGCTGCACAGGTGGACGGAGAAAATGCATGGCGTATTCGTCGAACCGATCAAAACGGTGCAGGTCGAAGACCTGCGCTCCATGACGACCTGGTGCGTGAAGAAGCCGCATATCTTATTTTTCGATCCGATTGGGGAAACCGCATCGGAAGAACCTACTAATGAAGAGAGGGAGCATTCGCATGAAGCTTAGAGTATCTGCCGTACAGTATCATCTACATACGATTGGAAGTTTTGAGGAGTTTGCCGCCCAGGTGGAGCATTATGTGAAAACGGCCGCCGAGTTCGATGCCGATTTCGTGTTGTTTCCTGAGCTGTTCACCACGCAGCTGCTGTCGATCGGACAACCGGACCGGAAGGAACAGGCGCTGCCGATTACAGCCCTGCCGGGTTTCACTGAGCGTTACGAGGCGCTATTCGCCGGGCTGGCCCGGAACACGGGTATGCATTTGATCGGCGGTACGCATATTATCGAGGAGAACGGCAAGCTGTACAACGCGGCTTATTTGTTCTACCCGGACGGCCGCATCGAGACGCAGCGGAAGCTGCACATCACGCCGACGGAAGTGAAGGAATGGACCATGGGCGCCGGAGACGGTCTGCAGGTATTTGACACGGATAAAGGGCGGATCGCGCTGCTCATTTGTTACGATATCGAGTTCCCGGAAATCGTGCGAATGGCGAAAGCCCGCGGGGCGGATGTCATCTTCTGCCCTTCGTGCACGGACGACCGGCACGGCTTTCACCGGGTTCGATATACGTGTCACGCCCGCGCGATCGAGAACCAGGTGTACGTCGTGACGACCGGCACCGTCGGCTCGCTGCCAACGGTTGATTTCATGCGCGGCAATTACGGGCAAGCTGCGATCATCACGCCGAACGATGTGCCGTTCCCGCCGGCTGGCATCATGACGGTCGGGGAGATCAACGACGATATGGTGATCACCGGAGATTTGGATCTGGACTTGCTGTATGAAGTGCGGGAAAAAGGTTCGGTCACAACGTGGCGCGATAGGAGAACGGACTTGTACACCGATTGGAAATAGGAAGGTGTGTGACTAGCGTGAGCTTAACCTTGTATCGTAAGGAAATGTACGTCTTCGACCAAGACCGTCCGGTGAAGGCCGTCATTCGCTCTTACACGGAAGCCGATTTCGACGGGCTGATTCGTATCCAGCAGGAAAGCTTCCCGCCGCCATTCCCGTCGGAGCTGTGGTGGAACCGCGAGCAGCTTGCCAATCATGTGCGGCTGTTTCCGCAAGGGGCGCTATGCGTCGAGATCGACGGTGAGCTGGCAGCCTCGATTACCGGACTTCTCGTCAACTATGAGCCGGGCGACCCGGATCATAGCTGGGAGGAAATCACCGACGGCGGGTATATTCGGAACCATCAGCCGGACGGCAACACGCTGTACATCGTCGATATTTGCGCGCGGCCGGCGTACCGCAAGCTGGGTTTAGGCAAATGGCTGATGATGTCCATGTACGAAACGGTCGTTAATTTGAAGCTGGAACGGCTGCTCGGGGGCGGGCGTATTCCCGGTTACGGACGTGTCGCCGATCAGATGACGGCCGAAGCTTATGTGGAGCAGGTGATGGAAGGCAAGCTGAAGGACCCGGTCATGACGTTCCTGCTGCGCTGCGGCCGCACGCCGTTGAAGCTTGTTTCGAACTATTTGGAGGATGACGAGTCGCGCAACTATGCGATGCTGATGGAATGGCGAAATCCGTTTCGCCGGAAGTAACGCCGCAGAGATGCTTAGATGCTTAAGGGAACGAGTAAGCTGCAAGAACAAGTGCTAGTGTACGTTCCGGCAAGGAAACAGGTTGCTGTGAGAAGAGCAGGTCGTCTTGACCTGCTCTTTTCAGTCTGCGCGTTCCGAGTGTACCTGTATTAGCGGAGCTCCGGTGCGCTATTGAGCCAAAGGAAGCAGGTTGGTCAAGCGTCCAAGCAGCGGAAAGTGAAAGATTTTCACACAAATTTCATATACATTTATTTTGACGAAGTATAAAAAAAGAACGATAATGAGATTTATAACTCGAAAAAAGTTCATATCTTTACTTTATGAAGCGAGGAATCAAACAAACGAAATGAGGCGCTGTTATGGATCATGCGTTGACCAAACAACAGGCCGGGGAAAAGCTGCTCCGTGTCTTGGTGTTCACCTTAATTATTTCTGTGATGAATGCATCGATGTTTAATGTCGTGCTGCCGGAAATCAGCCGTCAGTTTCAGCTGTCGGCTTCGCAAGTCAGCTGGATTGTTACCAGTTATATGATCGTGTATGCGATCGGCTCCGTCACCTTCGGCAAGCTGGCCGATAAATACCGGTTGAAAGATTTGCTGACGTTCGGCCTTATCTTTTTTACGTTAGGCTCCATTGTGGGATTGGCGGCGACACATTTTTGGATGATTATCGCAGGAAGGATCCTCCAAGCGACGGGAGCCTCCGTCATCCCTGCAACGGCGATGATCATTCCGGTACGTTACTTTGCGCCGGAGAAACGCGGACGCGCGCTGGGCACGACGGCGATCGGACTGTCGCTGGGAGCCGCACTCGGGCCGATCGTATCCGGCTTCGTGACAAGTTTGGCGAGCTGGCGGCTGCTGTTCGCCCTGTCGATTTTGTCGCTGCTGACGCTGCCGTTTTACCGCAAGTATCTGGATGACGAGCGCGGCCAAGTCGGCTCCATCGATTTCGTCGGCGGACTTCTGCTCGCGGGTACGGTTGCTGCGCTGCTGCTGGCGGTAACGCTGTCCGATTGGAGCCTGGCCGCGATCGGCGCCGTCTTGTTCGTCTTGTTCGTGGTCCGCATCCGCAGCGCTGCCGAGCCTTTCGTCGATCCAGCGCTGTTCGCGAACAAATCGTATACGTTCAGCCTGCTGATCGCTTTTCTGGCGACGGGCTTTATGTTCGGCATTGCTTATACGACGCCGCAGCTGTTGTCGAACGTGAACCACCTGAATCCCGCCGTCATCGGTTTCGCGATGTTTCCGGCGGCGATCGCCTCAGCCTTGATGGGCCGGCGGGGCGGGAAGCTGGCCGACGAGAAGGGCAATTCATTCCTGGTCTACACGGCGGCTCTGCTGCTTCTGATTTGTTTTCTCGCCTTATCTACGGTTGCGGGATTGTCGCCATACTGGATTACGTTGTTTCTCGTGTTCGGCAGCATAGGCCAAACGTTCATGCAAATCGCCATGTCCAACACGGTATCTCGAACGTTATCGAAGGAGCAGGCAGGCGTCGGCATGGGGATGTTCTCCATGTTGAACTTTATATCGGGAGCGGCGACAACCGCTTTGATCGGCAAAACGCTGGATCTTGGCGCCCCGTCGATTCAGTTCAATCCGCTGTTCGGGACGCGGGACGGCTTGATTTACAGCAACATTTTCGTATGTCTCGCGGTGGTGCTCGGTTTAGTACTTGTCCTGTACGCAACGCTACTCGGCCAGCGGCGCAAAGATTTCAAGCCGGCCCGCCAGGGATAACGGTTTAAACTTCCTCCGAAACGGTAACAATGAACGATGGAACATTGGAACCTAAGGAGAAATGAAGAATGAACAAATCGATGTTAGGGTTGTGCATTGCGGTCGTAACGATGCTGATCGCCAGCGGCTGCGAACGTTTATCCGTGCCTTGGATCGGTGCTGACGCCAAAGCCAGGCACGGGCATGAGACACAGCAGCCGGACGACAGTACGGCCGTCATGGCGAAAGAAGCCAAGCCGGTCAGCATCAATATGATCGGCACGAAAGGAACAACGGTCGGCACGGCGACGCTGACCCAAACCGCCGAAGGCTTGCGGATTCGGCTGGAGGCCAGCGGATTAACCCCGGGCGAGCACGGGTTTCATGTCCATGAAACCGGCGCATGCGCCGCACCGGACTTCACGACGGCAGGCGGTCATTTCAATCCGGACGGTCACGCGCATGGGCTGGAAAGCTCATCAGGACCACATGCCGGCGATTTGCCGAACCTTGTGGCAGATCAGCAGGGCGTCGTGAAAGCGGAGGTGGTGGCCAAGTCGCTGACGCTGGAGAAGGATAAGCCGAACTCGGTATCCAAAGCGGGCGGTACGGCGCTGATCATTCATGAGAAAGCGGACGATAACAAAACGGGGCCTTCGGGCAATGCCGGCGCTCGCGTCGCCTGCGGGGTCATCTCGGCCGGATAAGCCGCGCGTTCGGCACGCGTGACGATGAACGCATTCGCTTCCAACGGAAGCGGATGCGTTTTTTGGCATGCGGCGTGCCCAGAGGCACGCATCTCATTTCCACTAGAGACAACAGGCCGCTCTGTTGTATACTAAAATTCGGTCTTTTCTTATAGGTGGATTGGAATGGTAGAGGAAGGCGGGAACAACGCATGAAATTTGACGTTGATTATATTTCATTTTTTGTCATTCAGGTGGATGGGGAAGACGGGCAGGGGGGCAAGCGGAGCAAGCATTTCATCACGATGGATGCCGAGGATTATGCCGTAAGCGAGCTGAGCGACTTTCTGGACGGCGAATTCGGGAAGACGGCCAAGCGGAAAGCGGAACGGCATCCGAAAGCCGAGCAGGTTCCGACCAAAATCGGGCGCTTTATCGTGGAACCGGGCTACGAGCTGGACAGCAACCCGAACTACAATTTATTCGCGAGATTGCGTATGGCCGAATCGATCGATGCGTTCATGGGCCATGCGGACGAGCTCGTGACCACTTATATGGATGCGAGCGCAATACGGGGCGGCGCGATGTTCGTCGTGCGGGCGCGGTACAGCCAGCTGTTCGATGAGCCGTTTCTGTTCGTGTTCAAATGCGACTTTGAGCAGAAAATCGCCCGCATTACGGACGAGCGCAGTTTGCTGAACCGGGTGGAAATGGCCATCAACGCCAAAAACATGAAGTCGATCATGTATCCGCATATGCCGGAGCCGGGCATGATGGACCACTGGGAGCTGAAAATTCACCAGTCTTCGCACGCGCGGTATTTCGAAGATTTTTTAAAGTTTGTCGAGTACGAGAAGTCCGTTCCCGAACTGATGAACGAGCAGGTGCTTGGCTTTGTGCAGCAGTATGTCGAGCAGGTGTACGAGGATAACGTTGAGGCAAAGGAACGGGAAATGGAAGAAATGGAGCTGTGGGCCCACAGCGAGAAACGCGAGCTGCAGGAAAAATGGGAAGCGGCGCAAGTGATGGAGGCGACATCGATTATGGTGGAGCAAAAGCCGGATCTTGATATGAAAATCAAGCTTGGGCACATGTCCGTGCGCGCGCTGCTTGCCGACTACGGAGACCGGCTGCATATTGCGAAGCTGGGCGACCGGTATGTCGTGCTGCTGGAAGCCGAAGCGCTGCAGTTCGACCAGGGGATCTCTCCGGTCGAGCTGTTGCTGCCGGAATCATTGGAATCGCTGGTCCAGCGCCTGCGGCAAAAGGTAGAGGAGGAAGGCCGCGAAGCCGTCCTGCCATATTAAACCAACAAGGCTGTCTCCCTGCACCGGCAGGGGAGACAGCCTTGTTCTATTGGGGCGCAGCCCGGCCCGTACGCCGCGCCTTGAATACATCCAGCAGCAGGTCATGCTGCTGCTGCGTTTCCCAAGTCGCGGCGAAGCGCACTTGGTGCGACACGCCGGCGATGTCGTAGCGCTGCGCCAAATGCTGGCGCGCGCTGCCGACGATCAGCGTGTGCAGCCGCACCTGCTTCGCTTGTCCGAGCGACGCCAGCGCATCGCGCACCGGCGGAGAGACGGCGCCGACGCCGTCGGTCACCATGACGAAGTCGGCGTCATGGTAGCGCGGCTGCGAAGCGACGATTTCGATGCCGCGGCGGATCGGCGCATCGAAGTGGGTGCCGCCGCCGAAGGCGAGCTGCGTCAACGCATAGAACGCCGCCCAGTTCGGCTTGTTCCAGTAGAGCGGATGCTCGAGCAGCTCGCCGCGGGCGCCGAAGATCATCAGCAGGAAGTCGCGCTTCTCGAGCATGGCGAACGCCGCGAACGTGGCGACGAACAGCTGCGCAACCCGAAGCTTGGCGCCGCGCATCGAGTGCGACGTGTCAAGCATGCAGATGACGGGACCTTTCTCGGGCTCCTCGGACTTACCGGCAATGTTGTAGCTGAGCAGCTTGCGCTCCAGCCATTTCACCATGAAATACGCCTCGTAATCCGGATCGGCCAGAAGGCTCGCTTCGGAAGGCAGCATGCGGGCGATGTCGCCGGATTGGCGCAAATCGTCGTAGCTTTCGGGGATACGGGGGGCATGCACCTTTTTCCGGACGGCTTTGAACTGCTGCACCTGACGGCCCACCTCCTGCATGAACGCAACCAGGTCGGGATACCGCTTCAGCTTCTCGATCCATTCCAGAAAACGGGCATACGGCTGCCGCTGCAGCCGTCCCAGATCGCTCCCCCAGCGGCGGTTCGCCACACGCTGGCTGGCCTGGAGCAAGTCCGCAAGCGCCAGCGTCTCGGTCTGCTCGCTGCCGAGCGAGGCCCGAAGCGCTTCATTCAACCACGAGCCGAGCTGCTCTTCAAGCTGCTTGAACGTTTCCTGCTCTTTCCTGCGCAGCCGCTCCAGCTGTTTCTCCGCGTGCTTCAGCTCCTGTTCGGCCTTGGCCAGCTTCGTACGCAGCTTGTCCCGGCGCAGGAAATCGGTGCGCATCTCCTCCTGCAGCGAGCGGACGCGGCTGGCAAGCGCCTCGATCTCCGAGGCGACGAGAGGCCTGGCGTCGAGGGCGGCCTGCTTGTCCTCGACGTTCCGCTTGCCCTGCTGGAGCGTATACCCGACCAGGCGCAGCTTCTCGATCTGCTTCTCCGACAGCTGCTCCTGCACCTGCTGCGAGGGCTCCTGGCCCTGCTGCTTGTTTTTCTCGCTCAGGCCGATCGTCCGCAGCTGCTGCTCCTCCTGTAGGCGGCGCTTCACCTCGTCTTCGAAAGAGGAGGTGAGCCACATGAGCGCTTTGAGCGACGTTTTGAACGCCGCGTTCACTTCCCCGGTGGTGAGCGGATGAAGGGAGCGGTAGAAGTGCTGCTTGCGCAGCTCCCGGACGAGCCAGCGGTGGAAAGGCGTCGCCTCCGCATGCGCATCCTCGGCAGGGCGGGCCAGATAGAAGCACATGTAAAAGTCGGCGAACAATTCGATCGAGAACCAGGCGGTGCGCTTCTCCGCCTCCCGGATCCATTCTTGCGCGGTGCGGGAGGAGGTGACGTAACCGTCAAACACATAGCGGTCTATCCGGGTGGAACGAATGATCATAACGTCTCCTCACAGGTCTCCTAGAGCGTGTAGTCGTAATCGATGCCGGGCAGCTCCCGATCGAACAAGGTGCGGTAGAGCCCCTGCATCGTTTGCAGCGTCCGTTCGCCCTGGATGCGCAGATGCGTGTACTTGACCGCATATTGCGCGGTTTGCAGGACGAGGAAGTTCCGGTTGCGAATGTAACCCGGCAAATCCTTCTCGCGCTGCAGCCACTGGATCAGCTTGCCCTGCAGCTCGCGAGCCGTTTCCTCCAGCTCGTGCTTGCATTCCTCGAGATTCGCTTTCGCTTTGGCTTGATCCTCCTGGCTGAGCCGGGCGCCGATTTCCTTCTTGAATTGAAACGCATGCAGCTCTTCTTCCTTCGAGAGCCAATGCTTGGCGATCCGGTCGTAGCGCCGGAGCGGCAGCTCGCGTTCGGTTTCCGCTTTCAGGGCCTCTTGGAACGATTGCTGGAACAGGTCGTGCAGCGTGCCGTAATCCTCCGGGTGATCCCACAGCATGTGCGGCGTATATACGGTATCCCATACCTGCACTGCGTCGCGCCCGTTCAAGGCGGCGGACGTTTTCCAGACGTGTCCGATTTTGCGCCAGCGGCGGTCCGAGAGTCTGAACGCCTTGTCCTCCATCGCCGTCTTGAGCTGATACAGCATATAGATGATGGGTTCCGGAATCGATACGCGGTCCGCGGCGCTGCGGATCTTTTCAACCTGGCTCAGGGTGAGCAGCGACGGCAAAGGCTCGTTCGGCAGCTGGAACATCCGTTCGTAGCTGGACATTTGTTTTAAATATTCAACCTCATACCGCAATAGAAAACGGTCGTACAAAGCCGCAAGCTGCTCGTTCTCTTCCGGCAGCTCGTTGGAGGCGGCGATCAGGAAGAGCAGCGGTACCTGCTGTTTATCTTGTCCGTTGAAAAAGATACGCTCATTTAAAATCGACAGCAGCGCATTCAGGATGGCGCTGTTCGCTTTGAAAATTTCGTCCAAAAAGGCAAAGTCGACCGCAGGCAAATACCCGTCCGTCTGACGTACATATTGGTCCTGCTTCAGCTGCTGCAGCGATACCGGTCCGAACATTTCGTCCGGCGTTGTGAAGCGGGTGAGCAAGTAGTCAAACCAGCGCCCGCCGCCGAACACTTGCGCCACGGCGCGGGCCAGCTGCGATTTGGCCGTACCGGGAGGCCCGACCAGCAAGGCGTTCTCTCCGGCCATCAAACCAAGCAGCAGCAGGCGAATCAGTTCCTCCCGTTCAAGAAAACGGGCTTCAAGCGCTTCGATCGCTTGTTCGAGCTTTTGCTGAATTACCGTTATTTCATTCATGGCACTAACTCCCTCGGCTAGGATCAGATCGAGATGTAACCAGCTTGTTATCTTGTAACATTGTAACAGACCCGAATCGAATTCTCTAATTGGCAGGCGGCCAAAGAGCCGGCCGCATAGACCGGGAGAGACCATTCGATGGAACAAAAAAGGGGGAAACGACGTGCGTAGAGGCATGCGCGAAAGCGCGGTTTCCGCCGTTTGATACAAAAACCGTTTCTTCTTCTTGCAAAAGCGATTATAATAAGTAAAGCGGACCACTCGGGTGACCGTAAGACGGAAGACGTGTGCAATGCTTGGAGAAGCACACTTATGGAGGCTGAACAGATGAGCGTCACCGATAACCAGATGAATCAGAAATACGAGAAGCTTAAAGATATACTGCGCGGCATGGGGAAAGTAGTCGTTGCCTTCTCCGGCGGCGTTGATAGCGCATTCCTGCTGAAAGCGGCCCTTGAGGAGCTTGGCAGCGACAATGTTCTTGCGATCACGGCCGATTCGGAGACGTATCCCGCCCGCGAGAAGGAAGAGGCTATTGTGCTCGCCAGATCGTTAGGCGCACCGCACGAAGTCATCCCGACCAGTGAGCTGAACATCCCCGGCTATGCCGAAAATCCGACCAACCGCTGCTATTTTTGCAAAAATTCGCTGTTCGATCACTTGATTCCGATCGCCGAAGCCAAAGGGTATCCGTACGTCGTCTTCGGCGCTATCGCCGACGATCTCGGCGAGCACCGTCCGGGTCTGCAAGCCGCGCATGAACGGGGCGTACGCGCGCCGCTGCTGGAGGCGGGCATCCTGAAGTCCGAAATCCGCCACATGTCGCGTCTCTTCGGATTGAAGACGTGGGATAAGCCTTCGTTTGCTTGCTTGTCTTCGCGAATTCCATACGGCGAGCTGATCACGGCGGAGAAGCTGTCGATGATCGACCGTGCCGAGGATTTCATCATGCAGCTCGGGTTTCGGCAAGTGCGGGTGCGTCAACACGACAATTTGGCCCGCATCGAAGTGCCGGCTGCCGACCTGGCTGCCCTGCTGCCGATTGCCGAGACGGTGCACGCAAAGCTGCGGGAGATCGGATATGCGTACGTCACGCTCGATTTGAAGGGCTATCGTTCAGGCAGCTTGAATGAAGTGCTGCCGGCGGAGCAGCAAGCCGTCCAGGCTGCGGTTTCCGCCTCCGGGCAGAAAGGGAGGGTGCATATATGAAGTCGAACAAACCGAAGGTTTACATATCGAAGCCCGTTCCGCCGGAAGTTCTGGCCTATTTGCAAGAGCACTGCGAATGCCGGATGTGGGACGGACAAGGCACCGCCTCCCGTCAGCAGCTGCTTGCCGAATTAAGCGAAGTAGAAGGTTTGCTGATGACCGGCGTACCGATCAACGAGGAACTGCTTGATCGCGCGCCGAAGCTGCGCGCTGTCAGCACCATCTCGGTCGGCTATAACCATTTCGATATTGAGGCGATGAGAGCGCGCGGCGTGATCGGCACGCACACGCCTTATGTGCTGGACGATACGGTGGCTGACTTGGTGCTTGCGCTCATGCTGTCCGCGGCACGGCGCATTCCCGAGCTGGATGCGTTCGTGAAGCAGGGACGTTGGCAGCGCGGTCAGGGGCTGACCGACGAAGACTTCTTCGGGTTCGACGTGCATCATCGCACGCTCGGTCTCATCGGGATGGGCCGCATCGGGGACGCGATCGCGCAGCGGGCGGTGCACGGCTTCGGCATGCAGCTGCTCTATCATAACCGTTCGCGCAAGCCGGAAGCGGAAGAGCGGTTTCAAGCTGTTTATTGCGAGCTTGACGAGCTGCTGCGGCGCTCGGACTTCGTCGTCATGATGACGCCGCTGACCCCTGAGACGACCCGGATGATCCGCCGCGAGCATTTCGATTTGATGAAGCCGACGGCATTCTTCATCAACGCTTCACGCGGCCAGACCGTCGACGAAGCCGCGCTGTTCGATGCGCTTCAATCCGGCAGCATCCGCGGCGCCGGACTCGATGTGTTCGATCCGGAGCCTCCTCGGCCGGATCATCCGTTCTTCACGCTGCCGAACGTCGTCACGCTGCCGCATATCGGTTCGGCGACGGCCGCCACCCGTCTCGATATGGCCATGCTCGCCGCACGCAATCTCGTGGCAGCGCTTCATGGCGAGCAACCGCCGAACATTGTACCGGAACTGCTCGAACGGATCGAGCGATAACCCCAAAGTCCGCTTTTCGCTTTAGAGCGAGGGCGGGCTTTTTTGACGCGCCGGGCTCCTTAAAAGTTGTCATCAGCGATGATGACGAAACCTCCTTTTCCTTCGATTGAAATTGAAAGCGTTACACTTTACGATTAGTTCATAACCCTTTGCGGAATAATGATCAGGCAAAGGAAAGAAGTGAGGAGGATACCTAATGAGCGAGCACACCAAACAACAAGCTTCTCCCGGGGGGGTCCGGGTAGCGGTGCAGCGTTTCGGTCGTTTCTTGAGCGGAATGGTGATGCCGAATATGGGAGCTTTTATCGCATGGGGGTTAATTACCGCCTTGTTTATTCCAACCGGATGGTTTCCGAATGAATATTTAGCCAAACTTGTCGGGCCCATGATTACGTACTTGCTGCCGCTGTTAATCGGTTATACCGGCGGAACGATGATTCACGGTACGCGCGGCGGCGTCATTGGCGCGGTGGCCACGATGGGCGTCGTCGTCGGAGCGGATATTCCGATGTTTATGGGCGCCATGATCGTCGGACCTGCGGCGGCTTGGGTTCTGAAGAAGTTCGATAAATCGATCGAAGGCAAAATCCGTTCAGGGTTTGAGATGCTGGTCAACAACTTCTCGGCGGGAATCATCGGCGCCGCGCTTGCGTTGGTCGCCTACACCGGCATCGGACCTGTTGTGCAGGCTATCAGTAAAACACTTGCCGCCGGGGTTGAATTCCTGATCAACAACGGGCTGCTTCCGCTGGCGAACGTCTTGATCGAGCCGGGTAAGATTCTGTTTCTCAACAATGCGATCAATCACGGCGTATTAGGTCCGATCGCCTTGGATCAAGCGGCTAAGACCGGTCAGTCGATCATTTTCATGCTGGAATCGAACCCTGGTCCGGGACTTGGCATTCTGCTGGCCTACTGGCTCGTCGGCCGCGGCTCGGCGAAACAATCGGCGCCGGGCGCCGCGATCATTCACTTCCTTGGCGGTATTCATGAAATTTACTTCCCGTACATTCTAATGAATCCGCGACTGATCCTCGCCGCTATTGCCGGCGGTGTCGTAGGCAGCTATACGTTCTCGATCTTCGGTGCGGGACTTGTGGCGACGCCTTCTCCGGGCAGTATATTCGCTTACCTTGCGATGGCTCCTAAGGGAGGATTGCTCCCGGTGCTCTGCGGGGTGGTGACGGCAACGGTCGCTTCGTTCCTCATCGCTTCGGCGCTCTTGAAGACGAGCGGTAAGGAGCAGGATGGTGATCTTGAACAAGCAACCGAGCAAATGAAACAAATGAAAAATGCAGGCAAGGACGCAAATCCGGCTTCTGCGGCTCCCGCGGCGGCGGCAGGCACAACAACCGTTGTGAAAGCGAAGTCCGAAGTTCAGAAAATCGTCTTCGCCTGCGATGCCGGAATGGGCTCCAGCGCTATGGGTGCGTCGATCCTGCGGAAAAAAATAAATAAAGCCGGTATCCCGGTCACGGTAACCAATACGGCGATCAGCGAAATTCCGCAGGATGCGGATATCGTCATCACCCACAAATCGTTGACGGAACGGGCCAAATTGGTCGCGCCCAAGGCGGAGCATATTTCGATCGACGACTTTCTGAAAAGCCCGGAATACGATTCATTGATTAACAGATTAGGTGAATAAAGTTTAATTTGACGCTGGCGAAAAATTTCGTCGGCGTCAAGCCCATTTCTTGTAAGCAGGGATGATTCAGCCTATGCGGAAGGTGTCCAATCGACAGCGACAAATATTAGAGCTGCTGCTCAGCAGACAAGGTGAAATTACCGCCGGTGAAATCGCCGATGCCATTAAAGTGAGCACCCGGACCGTTCATCGCGAGCTTCCGGAAATCGAATCGATTTTGCTGGCCGAAGGACTGACGCTATCCAAGAAGTCCGGGGTCGGCATCCAGCTTCAGGCGGAGCCCGGTCAGCTAGAGGCCCTTTCACGGCGGCTTCTCCGATTGGATACCGATGCCCACACCGCAGACGAACGAAAGGTTCTTATCCTGTGCCGGCTTCTCGATTCCGTCGAACCGATCAAGCTGTTCACGCTGTCGCATGAGCTGCATGTTACCGAGCCTACGATCAGCGCGGATTTGGACGAACACGAAGACGGGTTGAGCAAAGAAGGCTTGACGTTGGTGCGAAGAAGAGGATACGGCATCCAGCTGGTCGGGCCGGAACCGGCCAAGCGATCTGTGATTGCCAGGCTCGCCAGAGACCGTCTGGACGACTCCGACCTATTTGGCAAGCCCGGCAATCCTTCCCCGCATCCGGTTACGCGCAAGCTGCTGGAGATGATCGGAAAGAGCAGCTTTTTCAGGGTCGAGCAGGCGGTTTGGCAGTTGGAGGAGCAGTGGCCTACGCAGTTGTCGGAGGCGGCTTACACGGAGCTGCTTATTCGGCTGTCCGTCGCCATAACGCGCGTGCGTCAGGGCCGGTGCATCAAACCCGGAGAATATAGTGCCAAATCGCAAGCAGACCGGGAAACGCATAGCAGACTGGCGCTATTCGCCGAATTGCTGGAGCTGGACTTGTCCCCTGAAGAGTCCGGGTATTTCGCGGATTTGCTTTCCTTCTGGAAGGGGACTCCGTCTCAAGAGCTGCTGCTTCAAGACGATATGGATATGGTGGAAACCGTCGTGAATCTGATTCGTTTCGTCGAGGAGCGCATCAAGGTCCCGCTGCTTTCCGATCGTTCGCTGGTGGAAGGCCTGCTGCATCATTTGAAGCCGGCGCTGGAGCGAATCGAGCAGGGCGAAGCCATTCGCAATCCGCTGCTCTCCCAAATCAAGCGAGACTTCGAATCGCTATTCCTCACGGTCCGCCAAGTGGTTGACCGGACGATTCGGGGACTTCAAATTCCCGACGAGGAAATCGGTTATCTGGTCATGCATTTCGGAGCGGCTCTGGAACGTGCCAAGCAATTCTCCCGTCATGTCCGGGCGCTGATCGTATGTACCAGCGGTATCGGTTCGTCCAAGCTGCTGGCGGCACGAATTACGAAAGAGCTCCCGCAGATCGACATTGTCGGACACGCTTCCTGGTTCGAGGCGGCTCATCGACCGAAAGAGGATTACGATCTGATTATCTCGACCGTTGATCTCCCCGTGGAAGCCGACCAGTACATCAAACTGAGTCCGCTGCTTACGGCGGACGAGACGGAACGACTGAGAAAATTTATTCAAACGATTCTCATCGAAAGACCGTCCTCGGAGCAGGACGGCATTCTCCAAGCGGGTGGTACCGTTGACCGGTTGCGTATGCTGAAACGTTACGTCGAGGAAATGATCCGACTGCTCGACCGGTTTGAGGTTTATCGGCTGGACGGTCAACGTGTCAACTACGAGCTGCGAGACGTCATTACGGACATTTGCAGGGTGGTTCAGCAGGCTTACGGCATAGAGCCTATCGAAACCGTGGTTTCGCAATTGTTGGCCCGGGAAAGCTATGGAAGCCAGGTCATTCCGGGAACGGAGCTGGCCCTGCTGCATACCCGAAGCGATTCGGTGCAGGAGCCGCTTGTCGCGTTGTTTGTCCTGAACCCGCCGGTCCATATGGGTCCTGAAGGCCGGCACGCCGTGACGCAAGCATTGCTGATGCTTGCTCCGATGGAATTGCCGCGGGAGAGCCTGGAGGTGCTGAGCGAAATTAGCGCCATGCTGCTGCTGCCGGAATTCATCGTTCAGCTCGGGACCGCCGATGCCGAGACGATTCGCCGCGCGATATCGGAAGAGCTGGAACAATTTATACAAACAAAAATGGAATGGAGAGAGACGAAATGAGCATTGTATCCCAAGATAAAGTGAGACTGAACGTAAAAGTGAACGATAAATATGAGGCGATCCGGATAGCTGGACAGCTTCTGGTCGATGCCGGCCATGTGCCTTCCGAATATGTGGATAAAATGATCGAACGCGAGCGCTCGCTCTCTACCTATATGGGCGGCGGTCTGGCGATTCCTCATGGCACGAATGAGGCTAAGGCGCTGATCAAGTCGACCGGACTGTCGGTTGTCATCGTGCCGGACGGTGTCGACTTCGGCGAAGGCGAGCGCGCGAACCTGATCATCGGTATTGCCGCTGCGGGCGACGAGCACCTCGAAATTTTAACGAACGTTGCGATGCTTGTGTCCGAAGAGGAGGATATGAAGCGAATTTTGAATGCTTCTTCGGAGGCGGAACTAGTCGATATTTTCGAAAGTGGGCTGGACGCATGAGGGCGGTTCATTTTGGAGCAGGGAACATCGGCAGAGGTTTCATCGGATTGCTGTTGTCGCGGGCGGGCTATGAGGTTTGCTTCGTGGACGTGAACGCGTCGCTCGTGGATTTGCTGCGCGAACGCGGGCAGTATACAGTCACGCTGGCGAACGCGCAGGCGGATGCCGAGCTTGTACGGAACGTGACCGCGGTTAACGGTACGAACCTGGAGCAAGTCGCGGAGGCGATCGCAGGTGCGGATTTAGTGACGACGGCGGTCGGCGTGTCGGTTCTTAAGCACATTGCCCCGTCTATCGCCCAGGGAATCCGGGTCCGGCTGCGCGCTTCCGCCGCGCCGTTGCCCGTCATTGCGTGCGAGAATGCGATCGGCGGCAGCACCCAGCTTAAGGAACAGGTGTATGCGCATCTGACGCCCGAAGACCGTGTGCTGGCGGATGGCCTCGTTGCCTTCCCGGATGCGGCCGTCGATCGGATCGTGCCGCTGCAGCACCACGAGGACCCGCTGCAGGTAACGGTCGAGCCTTTCTACGAATGGGTCGTCGACCGGTCCGCGATGCCGTCCGGCTTTCAGGAAATTGCCGGCGTTCATTATGTCGAGAAGCTGGAGCCCTATATCGAGCGCAAGCTGTTCACCGTCAATACGGGACATTGCTGCGCGGCCTATCACGGCTATCTTGCAGGCTGCTCCACGATTCAGGAAGCGATGAGCAGCGAGGCGATCCGGGCGGAGGTAGCGTCCGTTCTGCAAGAAACAGGCGCCATGCTGGTGCGCAAATTCGGATTTGACGCAAAGGAACATGAGACCTATGCGGCTAAAATTATGGATCGCTTCACGAATCCGTATATCGATGACGAGGTCGTACGGGTCGGGCGTTCGCCGATCCGCAAGTTGTCCCCGAATGATAGGCTCGTTCGTCCGGCGCTCTTGGCGCATGAGCTGGGCATGGAGGTGCCGCATCTGGCTGCCGGGATGGCCGCCGCGCTGTTGTTCGACTATCCCGAAGATCAGGAAGCTGCGGCCATTCAGGCTTTAATTGCCGAACACGGCATTCATCATGCTATTGAAACGTACACGGGTCTGCCTGGGGAGCATCCCATTCATCAAAACGTATATAACCGTTATGAAGCGTTGAAGCTGACGGTTAAGCGTTAATCATCAGAGAAAAGCATAAGGAGGGATTGAGTGATGTCCCATGTACTTACTGGAATTGCCGCTTCCCCGGGTTTCGCCATTGCGAAGGCCGTGCCGCTGCAAGCCGAGAAGTATGTTCCTCAGCGCCGCAGCATCGATGATGTTCCGGCGGAGACGGAACGGTTCCGGAAGGCGGTAGCGGAGGCCAAACGGGAGCTGGAAGCCATCAGGCAATCAACGGAAGAAAGGCTGGGCCCCGATAAAGCGGAAATTTTCGAAGGGCATCTGCTGCTGCTGGAAGATCCGGAGCTGATCGATGCAGCCGCCGAGCAGATCGCCGAACAAGCGGTCGATGCGGAGTACGCGCTCTATGAAGTGTCACAATCGTTCATCGAGGCGCTGCTGTCGCTCGATAACGAATTGCTGCGCGGCCGCGCAGTCGATCTGCAGGATGTGGCCGGACGCGTGATCAATCATCTGCGGGGCGTGTCGCACACGACCGTTTCCAGCTTGCTGGAAGCGTGCATTATCGTGGCTGAGGACTTGACGCCTTCGGATACGGCGCAATTAAATTTGGAAATCGTTCGCGGCTTTGTCACCGAAATCGGCAGCCGCACGTCGCACTCGGCCATTATGGCCCGGTCGCTCGATGTACCGGCCATTGTCGGGGCAGGCGCGGGCGTCCATGCCATTCAGGCGGGGGATACGGTAGTTCTGGATGCATTGGAGGGCCGTATTGTGGTCAATCCAAGCGATGCCGAGCTGGCAGACTATCGGGAGAAGCAGGCGCAGTATGAGCGGCGCAAGGCCGAGCTGGCGCGATTGAAGGATCGACCAACCGAATCCGCTGACGGACACCGGGTCGAATTGGCGGCAAATATCGGCAGTGTGGAAGATGTGGCGAAGGCGCTCGAGAACGGGGCGGAAGCCATCGGCCTTTTCCGTACGGAATTTCTATATATGGGCAGAACGTCGTTGCCGACCGAGGAAGAGCAGTATAACAGCTACAAGCACGTGCTTGAGAAAATGGAAGGAAAGCCCGTCGTCATCCGGACGCTCGACATTGGCGGCGACAAGGAACTTCCTTACATGAGCCTGCCGAAGGAAAGCAATCCGTTCCTCGGACTGCGGGCGCTCCGCTTGTGCCTGAGCCGCGAGGATTTATTCCGTACGCAGCTGCGCGCGCTGCTGCGCGCCAGCCGTCACGGGCAGTTGAAAATCATGTTTCCGATGATTTCCGTACTTGATGAGCTGCTTGAAGCCAAACGGCTGCTGCAGGAAGAGAAAGAGAAGCTGCTGCGGGAAGGGGAGGTCGTAGCGGAGCGCATCGAGGTCGGGATGATGATCGAGGTGCCGGCTGCCGCGATCGGTGCCGATATTTTCGCCAGCGAGGTTGATTTTTTCAGCATCGGCACGAACGATTTGATCCAATACATGATGGCGGCCGACCGGATGAACGAAACGGTCTCGTACTTGTACCAGCCATGCCACCCGACGGTGCTGCGGCTCGTGCAGACGGTTATCCGCGCCGCCCGGCGCGAAGGCAAATGGGTCGGCATGTGCGGCGAAATGGCCGGCGACGAAACGGCGATTCCGCTGCTGCTCGGTCTCGGCCTGCACGAGTTCAGCATGAGTGCGAGCTCGATCTTGCCGAGCCGGGCATTGATCGGCACGTTATCTCAACGCGAGTGGGAGGGGCTGGCCGAGCAGGCGCTGACGCTTCGCAGCCAGCAGGAAGTCAAACAATTGGTGCGTGAGCGCTTGTCCCGGCCAAAGGCGCACAGCGCAGCGACCCTCTAAATTTAAAGGAACGAGGTAATCAAACATGATCAGTCAAACATTTACCGTTATCAACCCGACAGGGTTCCATGTGCGTCCTTCCAAGGAATTCGTACAAACCGCAAGCGCCTTTCCTTGTAAAATCAACGTGATCAACAAAGATAAAAAAGCGAATGGAAAAAGCTCGATCAGTATGCTGACCCTCGGCATCGCGGCCGGCGATCAGGTGGTGCTTGAAATCGACGGCGAACAAGAGGCCGAAGCCATGGAAAAGCTCGGCGCCTTACTTGTGAAAATATATGAGTAGTTTGCCTAAAACCGATAACCTTGCTCCGTTTGTACGGGGTAAGGTTATTTTTTTATTGAACCCCCGGCTTAGTCGCCCATTTGCAAATTTCTTACGCGTCTTCGCAGCTCGGCGGCCACTTCTGTAGGATTTTCGTGTTGAAAAATGACATAGGCGTACTTGTTGTGTCCTTCCAATTCAATAATGACAAGGGACTGACGGCTCTCGTAAGAGAGAAAGTACCACTTGTCCGCATGCTTGAAGCTCCCCTCGTAAATATGAAGCGGCGATATGGAAGTGCCAGGCATTCTAAGCATCCATCTGGGGGCATCGAAATCATCCACAAATACGCTTTTGATCGTCGAATAGGGAATGGTTACTTTTTGTTTGAGAGCGAAGAAACAGTGCAGTCCCGTGAGATTTAAAGTAAATTCGGTCTCTCCAAACCGGACAGTTCTTCCCATACTCTTGACGCCTCCTTTGTTCATGAATGATACCCTAATCATATCATAAGTGGATTTCCGCTATCCTCAGATGCACACAAGATATCCGTTGAATACGGGTTGAATAGAGCCCGGTTCAGACTGGCTATTTCATGTTTAAAACGGAATAGAGCCTTTTTTGGCCTATTTTCGGGAATAATAAGGATTGAAACGGTTAGTTGGATGAGTCCGATGTACTTCGGCATCTGGAGGTGTGTTATGAGCAGCTTTTGGAAGTGGGTCAAAAAAGGAAATACGTCTTCGGCTGTGGCCGCATTAGGCAACGCGGCGATTGCGATTCTGAAAGGCGTCGCCGCAGCGCTCAGTGGAAGCGGTGCAATGTTTGCATCGGCCATGCACTCGGTTGCGGACGCCGTAAACCAAGGCTTCGTCTTCGTGGGCAGCGTACTGGCGTCGCGGCGCCGGTTGAAGTGGAATCGAAGATCGCCCGGATGATTCTGGACAGCCCGGATGTGACGGATATCAACAAGCTGCGCATTATTCAAGAAGGGCGCGCGTATCACGTCGAAGGGTACATCGAGCTGCGGAAGGGGCTTACGCTTGCGGATGCGGATGACATTAAGTTCCGCGTGCGCGACAAGCTGCTGGCCGAGTCCGACATTACCGACGTGACGCTCGGGATCATTGAGGACAACGGGGTTCAGGATTGGAAGGGCCGTGAAGAAAGGCCGGTGAACGGCGGCGTGTAAGGGTAAGAGGGTGTGCTGCTGGCTCCCTTTACGTCTTTATCGTAACCATAGCAGAACAGCGATGCGCAATTTGATCGAAATGGGTACCGCTATACTCTCAAAAGACCAATAAAGCACCCCCTGTCCGTTATGGTTTGCCGCAGTCCCCGCATGCTCCGAGTAAGGAATCATCGTTCCTCTATGTTTTTTTGCCGCCGATACGGAGGCTTCCGGCTATGCCTGAAGGATGTCGATCCATCCTGTAACGCAGTCATGGCGTTCATGCTACCCGAATGCAAGCGGCGACGGTTCCGTTTCGTAGAACAGTTTCAGCTCATGCAGAGCGCGCGTGCAGCCGACATAGAGCAGCTTGGCATCCCACGTCGTTCGCTCATAGTGGACGGGATCGACGTCGACGATCAGCACCGTATCGAACTCCAAGCCCTTGGCCATATAAACCGGAAGGACGGACACGCCGCCTTCGTAATGCTGCTGACCGGCGCTGATACGATGCACCTGTCCGCAGCCCGCTTGCAGCAGCGCTTCGTGAAGCACCGTGCTGCCGCACTCGGTACGCGTCAAGATGGCCAGCGTGCCTGCCTCTTGCTTTGCCCGAAACCGGGCAATCTCCTCGACCAGCCGCGGCACCAGCGCCGCTCCCGGAACCTGCTCCAGCTCGACCTCGTCGCCGCTGCGAAACACAGGTACAGCGAGGGCCGGAGGCTCTTCGGGCGCTCGCTGAAGCACGCTGTTCGCGAACTGAATGATTTCCGTCGTCGACCGGTAGCTGCGGTTGAGGGTGAAAAATCCGCGCTGCTCCGGCGCAAACAAGTCCAGCAGCTCCTCCCAGCGATGAATGCCTTGGTAGGCATGGATGCCTTGCGACAAATCGCCCAAGATCGTAAACGACCCGTTCTTCGTATGATGGGACAGCAGCGCGACTTGAAACGGCGAGAAGTCCTGCGCTTCGTCGATTACCGTATGATCGAACCGGTGGTTGCCGGGAATGCCATGGAATCGCTCGCGGATGTAGAGAAGAGGCGCCAAATCTTCGGGCTGCACCCGCTTTTTTTTCGCCAGCAGGCGGGTTTGCTCGCGTATCGGTTCGGGAATCGCCAAGCCGTCCGATCCCGCCCGGACAAAAGCCGCGGCTTCCGCTTCGGGCTGAACCAACTCCTTATAGAACGCAAACGGGGAGTAAGCCGTCCAACGTTTGCCATATTCACGCAGCCGCGTCGTTAATTTCTTCTTATATTCCTTCCGAAGGTGAACTTCCCATACTTTGTCCAGCTCCATCTCGGCCCAGCGCTTCATACGGGCAAGTACGCGTTCGCGTCGCTTCATCAACGGCTCGTGCTTGTTCTCTACATCGTACCATTGCTTTACGATCGCGGCAGGCAGCTTCTTGCCTTCCCACGGTGAGAACGGTTCCGTCGGAACCGCCTGCGCTTCATACGCCTTCAGCATGCTGTCGATCCAGTGCATGTAACGAATCGAGCCCTTGAAACGTCCCGGAGCGGTATCATCGGCGGCGGGTCGGTCCGCACCGACCTGAAACCATCGATTCAACCGTTCGCCCGAATCGGCGAGCGAAACTTCGTCCTCCAGCAGTTCCAGCGCCCAGTCGGTAAACGTCGTTTGTTGGATATGGCCGACGCCGAGCTCGGGCAGCACGCCGGAAATATAATCGAGGAACATCCGGTTCGGCGCAAAAATAATCATTTTCTCCGCTTTCACTTGATCGCGGTATTGGTAGAGGAGGAACGCTAAACGGTGCAGCGCGACGGTCGTCTTGCCGCTCCCTGCGACGCCTTGGATGACGAGTGCGTCGTTCTTGCCCGCCCGGATGATCGCGTCCTGTTCCGCTTGTATGGTCGACACGATATCGCGCAGCTTATTGTCCTTGTTTTCCCCGAGCCGGTACAGCAGAAATTCGTCCGTCACGGCCATCGCATCCGATTCGCGGTCGAAGGTATCGACCACCCGTTGCAAAATCTGCTTGCGGATGACGAGATTTCGTTTCAAATAGACGAGCCCCGCCACGGTGCCGTCCGGCGACTCGTAGCTGGCGGCGTCACGCCCGCCGGTGAACGAGTAGAACAAGCTGGCGGCCGGCGCCCGCCAATCGATCACGAGCAGCTCGGGCGAATCGGCTTTCTCTACGCCGAATTTACCGATATACATGGGCGTAGGTTCGGGCTTGCCTTCTTCCTGAAAGTCGAGCCGGCCGAAATAAGGTTCGGGGGTCGCTTGCGCGAGGTTGCGGCGTTTCGTCTCGCGGATCGATTCCAGGACCTGCTCCGACACATCTTGACCGGTGTAACGGGGAACGGCTTCGAGCCTTGCAAGATGATCTTCCATCTCGCGGATCGTTTGCTCCAAATGAGCAAGTTCCTCTTGATAAGCCTGGTGCAAAGCGGTTTCCATCTTCATACCTCCCGTTTAATGAGATCCCAATAACTGACAACAGGAGGTCGATTATAACATAAAGCAGGAAGGTCGGCAACCGGCGTTGAATCCGGTTATTGCGGCTGAAGCGGCAACCTATTATTATAGAATCAGAGAATGGCAAATTCCGGTATAAAAGAAAAGATAAACAGCCCGCCGCCGGCCTCGAGGGCCGAACGTCAGGCTGCCGTTGCCATTCCGGGAGTCAGCCTCCGTTGAGGTGTTTCTTGGATGCCAGCATTTTCTCCGGATCGCCCTTCCCTTGGTGCTCGCGGTTTTTCTCGTCTTTGGCTTGTGTATCGTGGAGCTTCGCTACAAACTCCCCGGTTGTTCCTTTCAAGTCATCGCGCATACTGATCCCTCCTTTCACGCAACACGTAGTATGCCCGTAGTCGAATGAAATCACCCGAATCGCCGCAAGGATAAAACAGTCGTTCTTACGATAAACTAAACGGATGGACGATGGTAAAAAAAGGAGGACTAGCCGTAATGGAATACCGGATCGAGAAGGATACGATGGGTGAAATTCAAGTGCCCGCGGATAAGCTGTGGGGTGCGCAAACGCAGCGCAGCCGCGAAAATTTCAAAATCGGCACAGAGAGAATGCCGCTCGAGGTCGTTCATGCGTTCGGACTGCTGAAAAAAACGGCGGCGCAAGCGAACCTGAAGCTAAACAAGCTGGAAGCGGTTAAAGCCGAGGCGATCGTGCAGGCGGCCGGCGAGGTGGAGGAAGGGCGATGGGACGATCATTTCCCGCTCGTTGTATGGCAAACCGGCAGCGGTACGCAGTCGAACATGAACGCCAACGAAGTGATCGCGCGGCTGGCCAACGAGCAATTGGAGCGCCGGGGCGCGGACGTGCGCATCCATCCGAACGACGACGTCAACCGCTCGCAAAGCTCGAACGATACGTTCCCGACGGCGATGCATATCGCCGGTGTGCTGGCGCTGCATCGCCGGCTGTTTCCGGCACTGGACGCGCTGAAGGCGACGCTGAAACAAAAGTCCGAAGCGTTCGCGGACATTGTGAAAATCGGCCGGACGCACTTGCAGGATGCGACCCCGCTAACGCTCGGCCAGGAAATCAGCGGCTGGTGGGCGATGCTGGACAAAACCGAACGTATGATTCGGCAAAGTCTCGAGTCGATGTACGAGCTGGCGATCGGAGGCACGGCGGTCGGCACCGGACTGAATGCGCATCCGGCGTTCGGGGAGACGACCGCTGCGGAGATCGCCCGCGAAACCGGATTGCCGTTCGTCAGCGCCGACAACAAGTTTCACGGGCTGACGAGCCACGATCAGATCGTGTATACGCACGGGGCGTTGAAGGCATTGGCGGCCGATTTAATGAAAATCGCCAACGACGTCCGCTGGCTGGCCAGCGGTCCGCGCAGCGGCATCGGCGAACTGACGATCCCGGAGAACGAGCCGGGCAGCTCAATCATGCCCGGCAAGGTGAACCCGACACAGAGTGAAGCGATGACGATGGTTACCTGCCAGGTGATGGGCAACGACGCCGTAATCGGCTTTGCGGCAAGTCAAGGAAATTTTGAATTAAACGTGTTCAAGCCGGTCATCATTCACAATTTCCTGCAGTCGGTCCGCCTGCTCGCCGACGCGATGAATTCGTTCAACGAGCATTGCGCCGTCGGCATCGAACCGAACCGCGCGGTCATTACGCGCCATCTGGAGCAGTCGCTTATGCTGGTGACGGCGCTTAATCCGCATATCGGCTACGAGAAGGCGGCGTCGATCGCCAAGACTGCCCATCGGGAAGGGCTGACCCTGAAGGAAGCGGCGGTGCGCAGCGGCTACTTGACGGCTGAGCGGTTCGACGAGGTCGTACGGCCGGAGAACATGATTCGGCCGGAAGCGTAACTGGCGGCGGAGACAATAACAAGGCCTTGAGCATCACGCTCAAGGCCGTTTTTGTTACTCGCAAAGGGTTCATGTCATGCACTTACTTCCCGGAGTCCTTGCTGTTTCGATCGATCACTTCCAGCGGGCCATACAGGCCCGTCCCCTCCGAATCGCCGGACTCTACGAAACGCTTGAGCGTGGACAGCTTGTTTTCCCAAAAGCGCTCGTAATAAGCGAGCCATCGCTTCAATTCGAGGAGCGGTTCCGGTTCAAGCCGGTATCGCGTCTCTCGCCCGACTTTCCTATCCTTGACAAGACCTGCGTCGGCCAGAATGCGAAGATGCTTCGAAACGGCTGTCCGGCTTATCGGAAAGTGTCCGCTGATGACGGTGACAGGCATTTCCTGGTCGACAAGCAATTTCAGCAGCTTGCGGCGGGTAGGATCGGCGATCGCTTGAAAGACGTCGTTTTTCGCGGATGGTGCCGCCATCTTAGGCCTCTACATACTTGCGCAGCGACTGCTGAAGTCCGGCCCAGCCATTGTTCATGCGATCGCGCACCAGCGTGTGCGTTTCCCCGAATTCAGTGACTTTGTCGGCATCCCAGCCGGAATGGATCAGCGTAAACTCCGTTTTGCCGTCCAGGTCGATCAATTCGAAAGTCAGCGTCCAGTCCGCTCCCCATCGGAAGGAGAGCTTGTTCGGAGGATCGATTTCCGTTACTTTGCAGGGTGACTTGCCGAACGGACCCGCCTCCAAGTGAAACTCAAAGCCGGCTACAGGCTGAAAATCATTCGGCATGAACCAGGCCGCAATACCTTCGGATGTAGCAACGGCGTCCCACACCTTGCGAATCGGGGCGTTCAGCACCAGCGTCTGGCGAATGTCGGGCAGTGATTGTGAATGGTCGTTTTCCATGAGAATTCCTCCAATACCGGAATGGGTTGTTTGTTCGCTTGTGCTCTTATCGATAAGAAACCATTTGGTTTCGTTATGTATTATATGACACCTTTTGGTTGCATGTCAAATGATGGGATGCAGCGAGGGGAGGCACCAATTATTTAATCGTAATTAATACTATTTACAAAGGGGGCGAAATCAGATAGAATGTATTTAGATAGTAATAATTACGAATAAATCCAGGGTTGGAGTTTATTTTATGCTCAATATACGTAAATATTACGTATAATTAACTAACTGTTTTACTTGTGTAGTCCAAATAAAGGAGAGTGTGTCCCATGCAAGAAGCGCATATCGTCTCAAAGGAAAAGCTGCTGCCGGTCACAGTGTTGAGCGGGTATTTAGGAGCGGGCAAAACGACCGTGTTGAACCATGTGTTGAACAATCGCCAAGGCTTGAAGGTGGCCGTCATCGTCAACGACCTCAGCGAGGTGAATATCGACGCAGAGCTGATCAAAGAGGGAGGGGGCTTATCCCGCACGGAAGAAAAGCTGGTCGAGATGTCTAACGGCTGTATATGCTGTACACTGCGGGAGGACTTGCTGCGCGAGGTAGAGCGGCTGGCGAAGGATGGCCGATTCGATTACATCCTTATTGAATCGACCGGCGTAGGCGAACCGGTTCCCGTCGCGCAAACCTTCACGTATATCGATGAAGAGCACGGCATCGATCTGTCTACCTATTGCCGCCTCGATACCATGGTCACCGTCGTTGACGCTTACCGGTTCTGGCACGATTTCTCGTCCGGCGAGACGCTGCTGGAGCGGCAGCAGGCCGTGGGCGAAGACGATACGCGTGATGTCGTAGATTTGCTCATCAGCCAGATTGAGTTTTGCGACGTGCTGCTGTTGAACAAATGCGATCTCGTCCAGGAGGACGAATTGAATGAATTGGAGCAGGTGCTGCGTAAACTTCAGCCTCGGGCATCGATTGTTCGCACGTCTCACGGGAAGGTCGAACCGAAGGAGATTTTGAATACCGGACGGTTTAATTTCGAGAAAGCCAGTACGTCGGCCGGGTGGATGCAGGAGCTGCAGAACGCCCATCATACGCCGGAGACGGAGGAGTACGGTATATCTTCTTTCGTATACGAACGGCGCAGACCCTTCCATACGGAACGTCTGACGGCATGGATGGCCGATTGGCCGGAGGAGGTTGTCCGCGCGAAGGGTATTTTGTGGCTGGCTACCCGAAACGCGGTTGCCCAAAATTTAAGCCAAGCCGGCCCCTCGATTCAAATCGGACCGGCGGGCTTGTGGGTTGCCGCCCTTCCGGCAGCGGAAAGGGAGGCGACCTTGGCCGAAGAGCCCGAGCTCAAGCTGGATTGGGACCCGGTATACGGCGACCGGATCACCAAGCTTGTGCTGATCGGCATAAACATGGACAAGGCCGTACTAACCGAAGGACTCGACCGGTGCCTGCTGACCGACGCTGAGATGCAGTCGAACTGGAGCAAGTTGAAGGATGAACTGCCGAATGCCTCATCCGAACAACTCGAAATGATCCTGTCCGGCTCGGAAAAGTAGCGGTCTCCCGTTCGGCAACCGTCAAGACGCAAGGCGTGCGACTGCAATCCCCGTTGCTCCAAAGGACACGTTTCCCTTTCTTCTAGAAGGGGGAAGGTGTCCTTTTTCAGCTTCGCGAACGCTTCAAGCAAGCGTGGGAAACCTGGCCGAGAAGCATGCCGGATTACCGGCAGCGGGTTTACAAAGCTTCGATTATTCGTTACGATTGGCAAAGAAAGTTCTCTGGATACGGAGGCGCGTACAAGGTTTGAAAACTCTTATCATTGCCGAAAAACCGGATATGGGTCGCAATATTGCCGCCGCGATCGATCCGAAAGCGAAGAATCACAGGTCTTATCTCGAAGGTGAACAATACATTATTACTTGGGCGATCGGCCACTTGGTCGGTTTGGCCGAACCGGATGCGTATGATGAAAAATATAAGAAGTGGAACATCCACGACTTGCCGATCATTCCCGAACAGTTTAAACTGCTGCCCAATCTCAAAACAAAGGATCAGCTCAAGGTCATCGGGGACTTGGCCAAGCGAAGCAATTTGTTGATCAACGCATGCGATGCAGGGCGGGAAGGGCAGCACATTTTCTCCCTCATCCAGCGGTATTTAAAATTGAAACACCCGGTCAAACGGTTGTGGATCTCGGATTTGACCCCTGAAACGATCAGGAAAGGCTTTGCTGAATTGAAAGAAGGGGTGGAGTACGACAATTTAACGAAAGCGGCAAGAGCCCGCAGCGAAGCGGATTGGCTGATCGGTATGAACGGATCGCGCGCGTTCACGACCAAGCATCAGGTGCTGTTATCCGTTGGACGCGTGCAAACGCCCGTCTTGGCGCTGCTGTATGATCGCCAGAAGGAAATCGAAGCGTTCAGCTCCCATACCTTTTATGACGTAGAGGCTTATTTTCAGCAAGGGGCTGCGGAATACCGGGGTCTGTGGCAGGGGGATCGGCTAACGGACCCGGAGAAAGCCGGAGCGCTCGTCAACAAGGTAAAAGGCAAAGCGGGCACGATCCAGTCGTATGAAGTCAAGGACACGAAGGAATACCCGTTTAAGCTGTACGATTTGACCCTTCTGCAGCGGGAAGCGAATGCCAAGTTCGGATTTTCGGCCAAGAAAACGCTGGATGTGGCGCAGGCGCTTTACGAAAAACATAAGGTCATCAGCTACCCGAGAACGACATCCAATTATGTGACCGAGTCAAACATCCCGGAAATGCACAAGGCGCTTCAGCAGCTGCGCGGAACGGACTATCGTTCGTTTGTTGAAGCGGCCAATCCGCAGCTGGTGCACAAAAACAATAAAGCGGTTTGCAATCCGGCCAAAGTCGAGGATCATCACGCCATCCTGCCAACCCTCCGCACGGCGAAAGGGTTGGCGCCGGATGAGGCTAAAGTATACGATTTGATTGTAAGGCGCTTTTTAGCTCATTTTTATCCTGCTGCCGAATATAAGGTGCATACGGTGCTCACGGAAGTAGAGCGGGAAAAGTTCAAAACGACGGTGAAACAGCTGATTTCCTTGGGATGGAAAGTCCTATACGCCGATCAGAAAAAGGAAAAGACGACGGCCAAATCCCGCGGTAAATCCGAGAAGGAGGACGATGACGAGAAAGCGGCGGAAGAGGAAGTGACAACTCCGTTCAACTTGGACCGAACGCAGGGCGTACACTGCGTGAACGCCATTGCCAAGGAGAAAGAAACCCAGCCCCCCAAAGCTTATACGGAAGGCACGCTGCTGAAAGCGATGGAAAGCGCCGGGAAGCAGATTGAGGACGAGGAGCTTCGCGACGCGATGAAAGATTCCGGCCTCGGCACGCCGGCCACGCGGGCCGCGATCATTGAGCGGCTGAAGCAGGTCGGCTATGTCGTCATGCAGGGCAAGCGCATCGAAATTACGACCAAGGGCCGTATGGCCGTCGAGTTGATCCGCGGGGCCGGCGTCGAGCTGCTCACTTCGCCGGAGATGACCGGCCACTGGGAGCGGCGGCTGAACGAGATTGCGCGCGGTGCGGCTTCCGACGAGACGTTCATGCAGAACGTCAAGAAATTCACCTTGTCGATCGTCAACAAGGTGCGGGTACAGCGGCCGGCCGCGAAGCAGGCGTTCGGCACCGACGCCGAGCCGGCCAAGGGCGAGAAGCCGAAGCGCAAAAGCACGGCGCGCGGCAAGGCGGCGGGCGAAGCGGCTGTGCCGGGCGAGCCGTCGCAGGCGGGGCGCGGGAGGCGGAAGCGCAGCGAGGCGGAGGAAGGAGCAGCGCCGAAGCGTGCGCCGCGCCGGACGGCAGCGGCCCTTGAAGCGGCAGTCGCCGCCTCCTCCGCGGGCGAGGCACCGACGGCGGTCCACCCGCAGCGGGCAACCGAGACGGTGCCCCCTTCGGCTGCGGCGACTCGGGAGGCGCTGGGCGCGTGTCCGCGTCCCGGCTGCGGCGGGCATATTATTCGCGGCAAGCGGGGGTATGGCTGCAGCGCGTATAAGAGCGGCTGCAAGTTCGTGATCTGGAAGGAAGGCGTCGGGGCAGCGCTGACCGATGCCGCCGTTGCGCGCTTGCTGAAGCAGGGGCGAACGGATACGATGCAGGTATTGGGCGGAAACGGCGTTGCCGTTGAAGGCCGCATCGTGCTTCGCGACCCGAGCACCGGGGAGTTAAGCGTAGAGCGTTAATATTCTGGTTGAAAAGAGGGAAAAAATGATGAAAGAAATTCCGATTCCGTTCATTCGTACGAATCAAATCGGCATCGTCGTTTTCGTAGTGCTGGCAATCGTCTTGCAGCAGCCCGCACTGATTGCGGCGTTATGGGCGGTGCAATTGATTATGTTATGGCGGGGCATCCGGGTCAATGTGTTCGTGCAGCTGGCATCGCCCTTTTTGAAGCATCGCATCCAGGGAGCGCAAACCGAGGCGGCGGAGCTCAGCCGGTTTAACAACTCCATCGCGGTGACGCTGCTGACCGTGTCCATGATTGCGTTCTGGCTGGATCCTTCCGGCTGGAGCGGCTATGTGGCGGCTGCACTTGTAGCCGTGGCCGCTTTCGTCGCGATTTGCGGCTTTTGCGTAGGATGCTTCCTGTATTATCAATTTAAACGGTTGCGGCGGCGTTAACAGCATCATACGAATGACATGAAGGATTAATATAATAGGTAAATGTAAAGCCATTCCATCAAGACGCCCATTCGGCGGCTGGAGGAATGGCTTTTGATTATTTGCTTTGAATAGCGCTAACTGCTTATCTAAAAATGATTTCTTGTGCGGGAACTATTCATATTGACGTCTACAAATTCGGCAGTTTTCAAGCTGCATGAAAAATTCTAGCAGTCGTGAAGTCATGTATCCACTCAAAGTCAAAAATTTTATTGGTGTACACCATAAATGTACCCGTATTGGGATAGCCCAGCCCCTGTAGCGCCCATAGCACCTGTGGCACCAGCGGCGCCCGTAGCACCAGCAGCGCCCGTAGCGCCAGTGGCTCCCGCTGCACCAGCAGCGCCCGTAGCACCAGCGGCTCCAGTAGCCCTCGTATACCTTGAGGACCTTGTGCTCCTTGTTGCCCTTGTGGTCCTCGTGGACCTTGTGCACCAACAAATTTATTGATGCTGCCGCTTTTCGCCGCTTAGTTCGGTAGGACGTAGAAATAAACGGAAATGAAGTGGCTGACGCTGCCGAGCAGGACGAAGGTATGCCAGATGGCGTGATGATAAGGAATCTTCCTCCACAAATAAAACACGGTGCCGAACGTGTACAGGATCCCTCCGATGACAAGCCACATGACGCCGGGCTCGGGCAGCTGCTGTACCAGCGGCCGGAAGGCGAGAATAATCATCCATCCCATGGCGATGTAGAATATTGTCGACAGCACGTTGAATCGTTTAACGAAAAACAGCTTGAAGATGATGCCGGCGAGCGCCAGTCCCCAGACAACGCCGAACAAGCTCCATCCTAGCGGGCTGCGAATCGTCACCAGCAGGAAAGGGGTGTACGTGCCTGCGATCAGGACATAGATGGCGGCATGGTCCATAATCTCGAAGAGGTTGATCCAGCGTTCCTTGCGGGCGCTGTGCAGCAGGGTGGAGCACACGTAAAGCAGGATTAGGGACACGCCGAAAATGGCGAAGCTGACGATGTGCCAGGGCGTACCGTACAGCGAAGAACGGACGACCAGCAGGACGAGAGCGGCCACGCTGAGCACGGCTCCGATGCCGTGGCTGATAGCGTTGGCGCGTTCTTGTTTAAGAGCGGCGGCATTCACGGGCATTCACTCCTTCGGGCATGGATGGGATTTATTTTAATTGTAACCCTTCATGAGATAAATGACCAATGATCAATCGGGAAATGCGGGGATCGACACACGGGTGCCGTCCGGCGTCGTGTTGGCCGGCTGATCGCGGAGCAGCCAGCGGTCGGGCGTATCGCGCACACCGATGACTTCAAGCTCGAACGCCTCCGGCGGAAAGCCGTCCGACCACAGCTCGACGAGCTGTCCGTCCACAGCCTCCACATGGATCGGCGCCAGCTCGCCGCCAAAGCCGCCGTTCGTCGTACGTATGCGGAATGCTCCGCCTGCGGCGGAAGCCGGATCGATCCGCTTGCTGAACGTCAACCGTACCCGGTGCGCGTCGCCTAAGCGTGCCGCCGACAAGGGCAGCGGGGGCTCCGCATACATCGGCAGCCCGATCGAGTGCTCGTAAGCGGTCCAGAAGCGGTAGCCCTGCGCTTGCGCCTCGGTTCCGAACCGCTTCAGCCAGGCCCGGCTCCGGCGCATCCCGCGCAGCGATCCGATGTCCGTCTGTACGCCAAGCGGCAGGGAAGGAAAAGCGAGACGAATCGGCTCTGCGAAGGGACGGTATCTGCGGATGTAATCCGCCGGCAGACGGGCCCGCATCCAGTCCGGCCAATGCGTCTGCAGCACGTGCGCGTCGGGCCGGACGCGCCGGATCATCGCGACCGCGTCGATCCCCTGCGCTTCACGGACGTCCCCGACCGGGTCGCGGCCCGCATCGACGGCGAGCGACCAGGTGGCGATGCGAATCCGCGGATTCGCATCGCGCACGCCGCCCTGGCCGTTGATAACCTCGTGCAGAAAGTCGTTCACTGCGCGCACGCGCAAGTCGATCCAGAGCAAGTAACGGGCGCGGTCTTTCTTATAGTACAGGGGGGAGGTGCGAAGACGGAATTCCGGCATCGCCCCGCCGCTGAACTGGCGGAAAGCCGCCTGCGCCAACGGGCCGACGTCCCCGTAGACCCCGGTGCCCAGCCCGTTCCATTCGGGAAAATACGCTTCTGCGATTTCCAGGCCGGTGAACGGATGCTCGCGGACAACTTGGGCTAACGCGGATTTTTTCCAGGCGGTATATCCCGCGCTGAACGGGGAGAGCCGGACGTACCCGTCGTTCACCGGCTTCAACAGCTCCATCTGCCAGCTTCGCCACGCCGGCGGAAGATGCCCGGTTCCATACGCGCCGTTGCCCAGCGCCATCGCCCAAACCTCCATGCCGCGCTCGCGCAGGGCACGGACCAGGCGTCCGTTGATCTTCGTTTCATCGGTAACAAAATAACGTACGCTGCGGTAGCCGGCTTGCTCAAGCTCGGCGGCGACGCTCGCTTCCGAGCGATCCACGTAATAGGCGAACGTGGGGTCGATTTGAATGGTGGCTTGACAGAGCGGGTTCGCGTCCTTCACCAAAACAGCCCTTCTTTCCATGCGGTTGCGGTGGACCGGTTTTATTAGCATGTATTCCAAAGCGCGCTCAAATAGAAGCAGACACCGCTTGATTATAATCGTAAATATTTCGTTTAATTGACATTCCGTTCCGTGCGGCGTACAATTTGAAGAAAAACGGAAGTGAACTTCATGAAGCATACACATACGATTCCTGTCCATATATTAAGCGGTTTTCTCGGCAGCGGCAAGACGACGCTGCTGACGCGCGCACTCGATTACTATCAATTAAACGGCCGTAAACCGGCTGTGCTTATGAACGAGCTCGGCGAGGTGAACCTCGACGGCATGCAGGTGAGCGCAGAGGTACCGATGACGGAAATGCTAGGCGGCTGCATTTGCTGTACGATTCGCGGAGATCTCGGACTCGAGCTGAAGCAGTTGATCGATGAACACCAGCCCGATGTCGTGTTCGTGGAATCGACGGGCGCGGCGAATCCGATGGAAATGCTCGACGGTGTGACCGACGCCTCGCTGCTGACGCGGGTGGAGCTTGCCTCCGTTGTGACCGTGGTCGATGCGGCGCTGTTCGCCGAAAAGTCGGAATCGCCGAAATCGCGGACATACCGGCTGATGGCCGACCAAATTCGATGCGCCACCCTCATTTTGTTCAATAAAACCGATCTTGTTCCCCCGAGCGAGTGGCTTCGCCTGGAAGCGCTGATCCGCGAGCTGAATCCGTCGGCTCCGATCGTGCGAACCGTACGCAGCGAGATCGACTTCACGCTGTTCGATCGGCTGGAAGGAGGCGTTGTTCGGCACCATCGCGATAACGCCCTGGGCTGCACCTGCGCCGAGGGGCATTCGCATCACGAGCATCCTGATGATCACGGTTGCGCAGTACACCATGCGGAGCATGGCGGGCACAGCGAGGACGCTGCGAAGGCGGCGCATCATTCGCATGACCACGTCATGGCGTATACGCACTTTTTCACCCGGGCCATCGACAGCGAGCGGTTCGAAGCGTTGGTTGGAAGGCTGCCGGACAACATTTTTCGAGCCAAGGGTATTTTGCGGTTTACCGATACGGCAAGTCCGTTTATGTTCCAGTATGCGTACCGGCAAATGGATTTTATGAAAATTGCGCCGAAGGAAAACGTGCCAAGCGTCGCCGTCTTTATCGGGGAGCACTTCGACCGGTCCGTCCTGGAAACCGAGTTGACGGCGCTTGAGTGCTCGGAGTCTTGACTCTTCCTTGGCTAATACGGCATTATGAGATAAGATATCCGGCAACGCCAATCGTTCGGGAGCGTTACCGGTAGAGAAAGATGAGGTCCCTATGGAAAATCACGAGCATGTGCATAAGCACGAAGTTCAAGAGACAATTCAGGATATTGTCAGAGCGATGTCGGCCAAAGGCTGGCGGATCACCGACCAGCGCAAAAAATTGGCGGCTTTGTTCGCCGAATCGCCAGGCTATTTGTCACCGAAGGACGTCTACGAATATATGCGGGCGTCGTACCCGGGAGTCAGCTTCGATACGGTATACCGCAACCTCCGTTTGTTAAGCGAAATGGGCGTATTGGAGCAAATTTATTTGAACGAAGGATTGAAATTTCGCGCCCGCTGCCGATCGCACCATCATCATCATCTGATCTGTATGCAGTGCGAGAAGACGGTTCCCTTTGAATTTTGCCCGATGAAGCATATGTCCAATTTTCCGCAAGACTTTCAAGTCGTGAATCATCGGTTCGACATTCTCGGGTACTGCAGCGATTGCAGCGAGGCGGCCAAATCCGGCGGCACGACCGATTCGCTCGTCCCCGAGGCGTAACTTTATAAGCCCCGTCTTCCCAGCGGATAACCGTGACGGAAGGCGGGGCTTTTGCACGTAAAAAAAGGAAGAAAAAATAAAAAAACAATTGACAGGACGAAAAGACGGATGCTAATATACTTCCATAACATAGTAAGTTTATCGGAATTATTTGTTTGTTACCGGACCACCGGAACGCTGATTACGATGCTTGGGGATTGGCCAATTACCCTTGCCCGATAAACTCACGACGTACTCATAAGAGAAACTTATACAAGGGGAGAGTAACTGTTATGACAACCGTATATCAACAAGCGTTCCGTTCCTTCGGCAAGTGGTCCTTGTTCGGCGCTTTAACCTTATCATTAGTCGGTCTTACCGCTTGCGGCGGAGGATCGGGCAAGACAGCCGGCACTGGGGGCGCCGCTACGGCAGAAGGTTCGAAGCCGGCCGCATCGGCCAAACCGGCGGTTGAGCTGCTGAACGTCTCCTATGATCCGACTCGCGAGCTGTATGTCAGCTATAACAAAGCTTTCTCCGCTTATTGGAAAAATAAAACCGGTCAAGACGTGACGATTAAACAGTCGCACGGCGGATCCGGCAAGCAGGGCCGTTCGGTTATCGACGGTTTGGAAGCCGACGTCACGACCCTTGCGCTCGCTTACGATATCGATGCGATTCAAAATGCCGGCTTAATCAACGAGGGCTGGCAAAGCAAACTGAAGGATAACAGTACGCCGTACACCTCGACCATCGTGTTCCTGGTGAAGAAAGGAAATCCGAAAGGGATTAAAGATTGGGACGATCTGGTGAAGCCGGGCGTTCAAGTCATAACGCCGAATCCGAAGACGTCGGGGGGCGCACGCTGGAACTATATAGCCGCATGGGGCTACGCTTACCAAAAGAACAACAAGGACGAGGCGAAAGCGCAAGAATTCGTGCAGAAGCTGTTCAAGAACGTACCGGTGCTTGACTCCGGGGCACGCGATTCAACCAACACGTTCGTGCAAAAAGGGATCGGCGACGTCCTGATCGCCTGGGAGAACGAAGCGTACTTGTCGATCAATGAGTTCGGTAAAGACAAATTCGAAATCGTGACACCTTCGATCAGCGTATTGGCGGAGCCGCCGGTTGCCGTCGTCGATAAAGTCGTCGACAAGAAGGGCACCCGCGAAGTCGCTCAGGCTTACCTCGAATATTTGTATTCGGAAGAAGGCCAAGAGATCGCCGCTAAAAACTATTACCGACCGCGTCTGGAGTCGGTCGCGAAGAAATACGAGAACCAATTCGCCAAAGTCAGCCTGTTTACCATTAACGACGAGCCGTTCGGCGGTTGGACGAAAACCCAAACGACACACTTTAACGACGGCGGCGTGTTCGACAAAATTTACAAACCGTAACGGGGAGAGAACGACGGTATGCGAAAAGCTTGGAAAGAGCGCAGTATTTTACCCGGGTTTGGGATTTCGATGGGTTTTACTGTATTGTACTTAAGCCTTATTGTTCTGTTCCCGCTGTCCGCTATTTTTATTAAAACGTCCGGTATGGGCTGGTCGGACTTCTGGGGAACGATTGCGGACGAACGTGTCATCGCGTCTTTAAAAATCAGCTTCGGCACGTCGCTCGCGGCGGCAGCGATTAATTCCATCTTTGGTTTTATCGTCGCTTGGGTGCTCGTCCGGTACACGTTCCCGGGCAAGAAGATCGTCGACGCGCTCGTCGACCTGCCCTTCGCACTGCCGACGGCGGTGGCGGGGATCGCCTTGACGACGATTTATTCCCAGAACGGCTGGATCGGCAAGCTGATCGAACCGCATGGCATCAAGATCGTGTTTACACCGCTCGGGATCACGCTCGCTTTAACGTTCATCGGCATCCCGTTCGTCGTCCGGACGCTGCAGCCGGTCATTGAAGAACTGGAGAAGGATGTAGAGGAAGCCGCGGTCAGCTTGGGTGCCGGCCGCTGGCGGACGTTTCGCAGCATTATTTTCCCGGCGTTGTTCCCGGCGCTGATTACCGGATTTACGCTGGCCTTCGCACGCGGGGTCGGCGAGTACGGCTCGGTCGTGTTTATCGCCGGCAACATGCCGATGAAGACGGAAATCGCTCCGCTGCTCATCATGACGAAGCTGGAACAATACAATTACGCGGGGGCGACGGCCATTGCGCTGGTCATGCTCTTGATCTCCTTCGTCACCTTGTTCGTCATCAACCTGATCCAGTGGCGGGCTAACCGCCGCTTCACGACCGTGTAGGTCGAGAGAGGGAGGACCGCCATGGCCGGCTATGTCACGACAACTGCCAAGGCCGGGGCCAAGACCGCAGATCGGCCCCGCCATATTACCGAATCGCGTTTCGTCAAATTTATCCTGATCGGAATCGCGCTGCTGTTCATTGGACTGCTGCTGATCTTGCCGCTTATCAGCGTGTTTGCGGAGGCGTTCCGCAAAGGCTGGGAAGTGTATGCCGCAGCTTTAACCGAGCCCGACGCCGCCGCGGCGATCCGGTTGACCTTAAGCGTCGCTGCCATCGCCGTCCCGCTGAATCTTGTGTTCGGCGTCGCCGCCGCGTGGGCGATTACGAAGTTTCGTTTTAAAGGGAAAAACCTGCTTATCACGCTGATCGACCTACCGTTCGCCGTATCTCCGGTCATCGCCGGCCTGATCTTCGTGCTGCTGTTCGGCGCCAAAGGCTGGTTCGGGCCGCTCCTGCAGCAGTACGATATCAAAATATTGTTTGCGCTGCCCGGCATGGTGCTTGCTACGATCTTCGTTACGTTCCCGTTCGTCGCCCGGGAGCTGCTGCCGTTGATGCAGGCCCAGGGTACGCAAGAGGAAGAGGCGGCCGTGACGCTCGGCGCCAAGGGCTGGCGCATCTTCTGGAAAGTCACGATACCGAATATCAAGTGGGGCCTGTTGTATGGGGTTATTTTGTGCAACGCCCGTGCGATGGGTGAATTCGGCGCCGTCTCCGTAGTCTCGGGTCATATCCGGGGCCAGACGAATACGATGCCGCTGCACATTCAAATTTTGTATAATGAATATAATTTTGCCGGCTCGTTTGCCATCGCGTCGCTGCTTGTCCTGTTGGCTGTCGTGACGCTTGTCGTCAAGTCTGTCATCGAATGGAAGCATGCCAAAGAGCAAAGCCGGGAAGGGGAATAAGGCCTATGCATATCGTTGCCAAACACTTGACCAAAAGCTTTGGCAGCTTCCAAGCGACCAAAGATGTAAGCTTCGAGGTTGAGAAAGGGAAACTGATCGGGCTGCTCGGACCGAGCGGCGGCGGAAAAACGACGATTCTACGCATGCTGGCAGGACTCGAGGAGCCGGATTCCGGCGATATCCTTATTCACGGCAAACGCGTGAACAATGAACCGCCGCAAAGCCGCGGCATCGGTTTCGTCTTTCAGAACTATGCGTTATTCCGGCATATGAGCGTGTTCGACAATATTGCGTTCGGCTTAACGGTTCAAAAACGGACGAAAGCGCAAATTAAAGAGAGAGTTCAACAATTGATCGAACTCACGGGATTGAAAGGGTTAGAGAAAAGGCTGCCGCATCAGCTTTCCGGCGGTCAGCGGCAGCGGGTCGCATTCGCTCGCGCCATTGCGCCGGAACCGCAAGTGCTGCTGCTCGACGAGCCGTTCGCCGCGATTGATGCGAAGGTTCGCAAAGAGCTGCGGACCTGGCTGAAAGAGATGATCGACCGCGTGGGCATCACAACCATCTTCGTCACGCACGATCAGGAGGAAGCCGTCGAGGTCGCCGACCAGATTATGATCATTCATCAGGGGAGATTAGAGCAGCAGGGATCGCCGATCGACATCTATAAGCACCCGCGGACACCATTCGTAGCTGGTTTTATCGGGGAATCGAATCCGCTGGACGACATCTCGAACTTAAAGGGATTCGATCCGGATGTCTTATCCCGGTCGAAAGCGATCATTCGGCCGGAATTTATCGAGGTCGGATTGCCCGGCGAAGTTTCTTATCCGTCGGCGGCCGAGCGAGGCATCGTTCGAAACGTATTTTTCAGGGGCATACATTGGCAGGTGGAAGTGGAGGTCGAAGGCGATCGGCTGTTCGCTTACCGTTCTCTGGAGCTTCCCGAGCTGAAGCCTGGCACTGATGTGCACGTGTTGATTCACCGCTTGTATTTGTTTAACGAGGAGAGGCATCTTATTCTCGAGAACGGATTGAAGAACGATCCGATGCCGGTTCACATTTAATTGTAAAAGAGGGATCCTGCCATGGAACATCACATCACCATTCAAAGCGGAAACATTGAGCTAGCGGCAACTTTACATTATCCGGTTTTCACGGAGAACGAGACGCCGGACCGTTCCGCGACAGCGCGCACGCCCATCGTCATCATCGCCCACGGATTTGTAGGCACGCGTATCGGCGTGGATCGGTTGTTCGTTATGTCGGCCCGGGAGTTCGCCCGTCACGGCTACATGGTGCTGCGCTTCGACTTCGGGGGCTGCGGCGAAAGCACCGGCGATTACGGTGCCGGGGGCCTCGACGCGATGATCGACCAGACGCGCAGCGTGATCGATTATGCGCTCGCTATCGACTGCGTCGACCCGCAGCGGGTCGTGCTGCTCGGCCACAGCTTAGGCGGCGCCGTAGCCTTATTGACAGCCGCGAAGGACAAACGTGTGAAGACGCTGGTGATGTGGTCGTCCGTGGCCTATCCCTTCAACGATATTGTTGGCATTACCGGCAAGAAAGTGTACGAGCAAGCGGTGCAGTTCGGCTCTTCCGACTATTTGGGCTACGCGCTTCAGCCGGTGTTCTTCGAAAGCTTGACCCGGCATCAGCCGTTCGAGCAGCTCCGGAAATTTAACGGAGACGTGCTGCTCGTACATGGAACGGCCGATGAAGTGATCCCGGTCGATTACTGCTTCTTGTATCAGAAGCTGTTTTGGCTGCGGAGTCAAGGGCAGTGCGACAAGGAAGTTATTTTTCAGGCCGATCATACGTATTCCGGCGGACAAGCGAAAGAACAGCTGATTCAGAAGACGCGGGATTGGCTCCTGTACATCGATAAACGGAAGAACGAATGGAATGATTGGACGATTTAAGAACAGCGGGAAGCGGATTAATCGTCTGCTTTTCATACATTAAAAGCCGAGTTAACGCATAGGGTTAAATAAATTTGGTCACGGAGGGATTATGATGGCGAAGCCGCTTGATGTGGATGATCTTTGGACAAAACGAATACTGCAAAGCGTGAATGGGTTAGAGTACGGCAGCGTACAAATTGTCGTACATGATGGTAGAATCGTTCAGATTGAACGTACGGAACGTAAACGGTTTGAAGCGGCGGAACAGCAAGTGAGACGGACGACAATTGAACCGAAGCAGCAGCGAACAAATCCGTAAGGAGGGAAATTCATGCTCTCCAGAGTGGAAAATACATCACCATCGCCTGATCTTCAAATTCCCGATTTTCAATTTGTCACGTATTGCTTCGAGCAGTACGGATTGAACCGCGGCATCTATAATACCGTGGACGAATGGTTGTACCGCTTTGGCATTCGGGATATCGTTGCCCGGCGGCAGACAATCGTCGATTTTCTGACCTCGCTGCAGGGGGAAGATCGCTCCAAAGGCGTTTATCTCAAGTTCGGCAAGGGCGGCTTGACCAAACAGTTGTCGGAGTTCGTAGTTTCTCATATCGAAAAGCGGTAATCCTCTTAGGAGGGATTGCCGCTTTTTCCCTTTTTATCAGGGCTGGAAGTGTTGCAACTTGCCGGTAGAGCACCTCGTTTCCTGGTTCATAGGCTGCTAGATTTACTTAAATGGATCGTGGTATAACGGAATTATGCAGCCGCAATCATGCAAAGTTATTGTAAAAAAACATCTCGTATAATATAATGTTGAAGTTATCTTGAAAGGAGAATTGACCAATGCCTAAAAACAAAGTGTCCTTTATTTTTTTGGTATGTTTCCTGCTCATACTTTCCGCTTGCGGTACGAAACCTGCATCCACGACAACTACCGGAGGGGACAAGCCTGCCGAAGCCCAAAAAGAAACAAAGCTGGATCAAATCAAGAAAGCCGGCAAAATCGTCGTCGGTACGAGCGCAGACTATCCGCCATATGAATTTCATAAAGAAATTGACAAAAAAGACCAGATCGTTGGCTTTGATATTGAAATCGCTAAAGCGATTGCCAAGGAATTAGGGGTCACTTTGGAGCTGAAAGATATGAAATTCGATGGCTTGCTCGCGGCGCTTGAAGCCGGCAATATCGATTTCGTCATCTCCGGCATGACGCCGACCGAAGAACGCAAACAAGCCGTCGATTTTACGAAAGTGTATTATACGGCGATTCAAACGGTCGTCGTTCGCGCGGCCGACAAGGACAAGTACAATACGATCGAAGCTTTGAAGGGCAAGAAGGTCGGCGCGCAAAAAGGCGCTACGCAAGAAGCGATCGTCAAAGAGCAAATGCCGGGTTCCGAAGTGAAGGCTATTGGTAAAATTTCCGACTTGATGCTGGAGCTCAAGAACAATAAAGTGGAAGCTCTGGTCGTCGAACAGCCCGTTGCAGCCGCATATCTGAGCAAGAACAAGGATCTTGCTTTTGCGGACATTAAGCTGACGACGGAAGACAGCGGATCGGCGATTGCCGTGAAGAAAAACAACCCAGAGCTGGTTGAAGCGATGAACAAGGCGCTGGACAAGCTGATTGCAGACAAAACGATCGATAAATTGGTCATAGAAGCGAATGAATTAGTGGAATAAGAAGGTCAGGCGGCTGTTGCCGCTGGAATGAAAACCTGATCGGAGTCCATTTCCGGCGGGTTTTTGTTCGGTTTACAACCGATATTAGAAGAGGAAGGGAGGGCGAGTCGTGGATTTTTCATTCTTACCGAAATATTATATGTTTTTTATCGACGGGGCGAAGGTCACCTTAATTTTGTCGGCCTTCACCGTAGTGCTCGGGGTTATCCTCGGCATCTTCATTGCCTTAATGCGCATATCCAAAATATGGCCGCTGAGGCTGTTCGCGACTTCGTATATCGAGTTTATTCGCGGAACGCCGATGCTCGTGCAAGTGTTCTTGTTTTATTACGGCTTGCCCAAGATCGGTATTCACTTTCCCGAGGTGCCTTACTTCGGATCGTCTTTCCCGGATATGATGGCTGCGGTTATTGCGTTGTCGATCAACAGCTCCGCTTACGTTGCCGAAACGTTTCGGGCCGGGATTCAAGCGATCGACCGCGGCCAGATGGAAGCGGCCCGCTCGCTTGGCATGTCGCATGCGATGGCCATGAGACACATTATTTTGCCGCAGGCTCTTCGTAATGTGCTGCCCGCTCTTGGTAACGAGTTCGTCATCATCATTAAAGACTCGTCCATCGTTTCCGTCATTGGAATCGGGGAATTGATGTACAGCGCAGATACGGTAAAAGGGAATACGTTCCTGCCGTTCGAGCCGTTGATTGTCGTGGCCTTCATCTATTTCATCATGACATTCACGCTGTCCAAGCTGCTCGGCATTGCCGAAAGGAGGATGAAGACCTCTGATTAAAGTAACCCAATTAAGCAAAACATTCGGTTCCAATCACGTGTTGAACGGAATCGATCTCGACATTCATAAGGGCGAGGTCGTCGTCATCATCGGTCCCAGCGGTTCGGGGAAGAGCACATTCCTGCGCTGCCTGAACCTGCTCGAGCAGCCGACCGGCGGCGATATCGAATTCGATGGTGTCTCACTGCTGCGCGGGAAGTCCAATATCAACGAGCTGCGTCAGCGTATGGGGATGGTGTTCCAGCAATTTAATCTGTTCCCGCACATGACCGTGATGGAGAATATTACGCTGGCTCCTGTGAAGCTCAAGCTGAGGACGAAGGACGAAGCGCAGCAGATCGCTCAGCAGCTGCTGAAGCGGATCGGCCTGGCAGAGAAGGCCGGCAGTTATCCGGGCAGCCTGTCCGGCGGCCAGAAGCAGCGGATTGCGATCGCCCGCGCCCTCGCTATGTCGCCCACGATGATGCTCTTCGACGAGCCGACGTCCGCACTCGATCCGGAAATGGTCGGCGAAGTGCTAGACGTCATGAAGGAGCTGGCCGCAGAGGGCATGACGATGGTCGTCGTCACGCATGAGATGGGCTTTGCCCGCGAAGTGGGTACTCGGCTCATCTTCATGGATGGCGGGAAGATCGTCGAGCAGGGAACGCCGGCCGACGTCTTTGCCGCCCCGCAGCATCCGAGAACGAAAGAATTTTTGCGCAAGGTGCTTTAGCTTGAACAACGAAGCCGCGGCTGAACCGGATGATCCGGCGCCGCGGCTTTTTATTTGAACAATACGCGCCGCTCGAACTCGCTCTTAATCGCTTGCAGCAGCGCCGGGGACGAGGCGACGTCATAAGCCGTCCGGGCGAGTACCTTCGCGCCGAGAAGCATCCCTTCGAAGGCGCGGGGCTGCATGGCGAGATCGCGAAACTCCTTCGTATGCAGCAGGTGCTGTTCGTCGACGACCTTCACATACGGATGAATGGAGGGACATTGACGGGACACGTTGCCGAGGTCGAGCGACCCGTGATCCTTGCCGTGCTGAATGTCCGCCTCCGGAATCCCCATTAGGATCAAGTTGTGCGTGAACGCTTCTGATAACGCTTCGTTCGTGATCAGCTCGTCGTACGAGTACTCGTAATTCGACCACTTCATCGTACAGCCCGTTTGTAAAGCGGCGCCTTCGGCACAGCTCAGCACCTTGCGGACGATTTCATCGGTATACGGCCGATCGGCGGAACGGACGTAAAACTGGGCGGCGGCATACGCGGGAATGATATTCGGGGCTTTCCCGCCCTCCGTAATAATGCCGTGGATGCGCGCATGGCTGCGCAGCTGCTGCCGCAGCAGACCGACCGCTTGGAACAGCAGCAGCACCGCATCCAGCGCGTTAACGCCTTCATAGGGGCTGGCCGCGGCATGGGCGGCTTTGCCGTGAAATTCAAACTGCAGCGCGTCCATCGCCAGCGACATGCCGGATTTTTCGTAAGCATAGTAGGGATGCGCCATTAATGCGGCATCGACGTCGTCGAACAAGCCGGCAGCGGCCATCGTTACTTTGGCGCCTTTTGTTTCTTCGGCCGGCGTGCCGTATACGCGGATCGTGCCCCCGGTTTGTTCGATGACGCTTTGCAAACCGACGGCCGCCGCAAGACCCATCACGGCGATCAGATGATGGCCGCACGCATGACCAAGCTCAGGCAGCGCATCGTATTCGCACAGGAAAGCGATCGTAGGCCCCGGTTTTGCCGCCTTATATGTTGCCAGGAAAGCGGTAGGCAGATCGAGTATGGGGGACTGTACTTGAAAGCCGTGCCGTTCGAGCGCTTCCTTCAAGCGCGCGGACGCTTTCCATTCCTCATGACCGAGTTCGGGATTCTCCCCGATGAAGGCAGCGATGTCAATAAATTCGGAAGCCAGTTGATCGATGCGATTTACAATGGTTTGTTTGTCCACAAGATTTTACCTCCGGTTGAGCGGTATACGTCCATTATAGAGATTGACCTGTAGGTAAGCAACGAAAGCCGCCACACCGGCAGGCAAAGTAAAAAGCCCCCGGCGGCTGCCGAAGGCTAGGTATCATCTTTATTGCAGGCTATTACGCTTATCGATTAGTTGTTCATCCAACTGCTTCTTGATCTTGTGCATGGCATCGACTTCCAGACGATGGTTTTGCGGAAAACGGGTGCCGGTTAGCGAAAGCGCTTCATTAAGGGTCAGTTCGACGAGAATTTTCTTCTCCTGCGGTTGTTGTGCTTCATAAGTCATGCTGCATCGCTCCTTTATTAGGTTCGTGAATGGTGCGATCATAAGCGCGGCATAGAGGGGGACTGAACGTCGTCATTTTGCTGAAACCCTTGATATTCCACGGTTTTAATATAACACATCATGTAACGTTTTACAAGTGCGGGCGCAAAAAAGAGGCGCATTTTTTTGAATGGCCTCTTGGTTTACTGCACGCGTTCCTTCATCTTCCTTCGTTGAATGGTCAGGACCAGACGATCGATTTGTTGACTGAGCTTAACCACTTGGGGGTCTACAAAGCTGCCTCTTTGTTCAACTAGCCGATAGAGCTGAATTTGCATCCGCTCCAAGCGACGTTTCAATTCCACTTCTTCCATCTTTCCTGACCCCATCTCCCAGCGTGATAAAGTTGTCCGATCTTGAATATTATAATATAAATCATGCGTAAAGTTTGTAAATCGTTGTCGAACGGATTCATAATTTTTATGACAAAATCATACAAATTTCGAATACGAACGTTCCGAATGCGGCATATTACCAACATAATGGGAGGTGAATGCTTATGCATAACGAACGAAAACATACGAAAAACAGTCCGGACTTCAGAGAAAATAAATTTACGGAAGAGGAAACTCCCGTGGACGCGGATAAAGCCGCAAAACGGCCACCGAGTTTAAATGAAGTTCCAAAGGAAACGAACCCGCAATAAGCGGATTCGTTCCGCAAGCAAGCAGCCGGACGCTCTGCGCGTTCGGCTTCTTTGGCAAGGCCATCCCCTGGGGTTACCCTTGATCGTCCTGATTGTGACCGACGGCCAAATTGTTGATTTCTTCAGCCATGTCGGCAGGCACACGCGTTCTGAAGTATCCGATTACGGCCTCTACAGCGCTGTCCGCTTGACCCTCGGTAATGCCGGCTTGCTCACTGACCAATTTCACCAATTGATGTTTCATGCGGGTGAACCTCCTTTATAAAGTGGGATTGAACCTGTAATAGGATGTTCCGAAATGTGGTTTTTATGTGGAAAGACGTGATATAGTGGAGTAGACTACCGGATGCGCACAAAGGAGATTAAAGCTCGGATGATCATCGTACGAAATTTATCCAAAACGTTCCAGCCCGACCATCGCGTGCTGCAGCGGCTTAGCTTCCAAGCGGACGAGGGCGAATTGGTTGCCCTGCTCGGCGCCAGCGGCAGCGGGAAGACGACGTTATTTCGTTGTCTCATGCTCAAGGAGAAATGGGATGAAGGGCAATATATTTATGACGGTAAAGACATTACGTCCCTGAACGCATGGGAGAAATTCAAGCTGCAGAAGCAGTGGGCCTATCTGGAGGAGAAGCCGCAGTTCAATCCGAGGAAATCGGCGCTGAAGAACGTGCTTGGCGCGCTGTTGTTCAAAAAATCATGGTGGCGCTTTCTGACGAACTCCGTCTCGGAAGAAGATCATATGGAAGCGATGGACTATCTCGACAAGGTGGGACTGCTCGACAAAGCTCACGAGCCGATAGAGAAATTAAGCGGCGGCGAGAAACAACGCGTCGCCATCTGCAGGGCGCTGATTAAAGGCGCGAAAGTCATATTCGCGGACGAGCCGGTGTCCGGTCTCGACCCCGAAGCGGCCAGCCGCGTGATGGAGGATTTGCAGTCCATTTGCCGTAAAGAGAAGCTGCTCGTGTTCTGCAGCCTGCACCAAATCGAGCTCGCCGAGAAATTCGGCTCACGCATCTGGGGAATTTCGGGCGGGCGCTTCGTCGTCGATATCGCCGGTCGTCGTTTGACCCAGAGGGAAAAAGAACTTATATTTTAACCGATACACGTACCGAAGAAAGCCGGGGAACCCATGGGGACCCCGGCTTTCTTCACTTGATGGCTACCGCTTGCTCGCGATATGCCTCGCAATCCAGACGCCGTGATTGCGGCCTGTCTCGATAAATACTTCGTTGGCGTTCCTGCCTGACGCGGCGACGCCGGCGATATAAATGCCCGGGCAAGTCGTCTCCATCGTCTCCGGATCGAAGAGCGGCACTTCGTCGTCGTCGCGGAAAGCGGCGCCGACGGCTCTGAGTAAGCTGCGGTCGGGATGAAACCCGGTAAGCGCCAGCACGAAATCGTTCTCGATCGTATGCTCCTGGCCGTCCTTGACGACGGTGACCGATGCTTCATCGATCCGTGTAACCCGGGAGCCGAACCACATCCGGATTCGTTCCTTGTTCACCATGCTCTCGAAGATCGGCCGCACCCACGGCTTAATGACGGGCGAGTACGTATCTCCGCGGTAGACGACGGTGACTTCCGCCCCCGCGCGGAGCAGCTCCATCGCCGCGTCGACGGCGGAATTGCTGCCGCCGATGACCGTTACCTTCGTTCCTGCATAAGGATGCGCTTCCCGGAAATAATGGCTCACCTTCGGCAGCTGCTCACCGGGAATGCCAAGCAGGTTCGGTTGGTCGAAATAGCCGGTCGCCACGATGACATGGCGCGCTTCGACGATGTTAACCCGTCCGCTTGCGTCCGCCACCGTCAGCTTGTAGGCGCCGTCCCCAGCCGTTCCGATTTCGGTCACGCGCTGATAAGGGCGTACGCGCAGCTGCCTGCGGCTTGCCACTGTCCTATAGTAAGTGAGCGCTTCCTGACGGGTAGGCTTCTCATTGGGGGTGCTGAACGGATAATCGCCGATTTCCAGCAGTTCCGGCGTGCTGAAAAATTGCATGTACGTCGGATATAAATAAATGGAATGAACAACGTTCTCCTTTTCGATCACCAGCGGGTCGATGCCGATTTTTTGCAGTTCGATGGCGGCGGATAAGCCGCAAGGGCCGGCTCCAATCACGACGGCTTCTTCCATTTAACGATCACCTCGATGCGATAGGTTCATAGTATGAAATAGCATTTCATTACCATAGTAACCGATCGGGCGAGACGATTCCAGTTTTTACGTGGTAAAAGAAGCAGGCGGTCACCCGACAGAGAAGCCTGGGTCGCGCTTCGGACGATCGAACCGGAACAGCGGCGCGTCCGGGTGGCTGCCTTCGGTGATGAGTCCTCCTATTATCCGCGCCGCTATTGTGCTGTATAGGGTACCGTTGCCGCCGTACACCAAGGCGAAGTAACAATGCGGGAAGCCGGCCTGCCTGCCGATTAACGGCAAGCCGTCGTGCGTGCCTCCGAATAACCCGGCCCACGCGTATTCGGCATCAGATCCCGATAAGGCAGGGAACAGCTTGATCGCCTCCTGCAGCAGCTCCTTTTGCTTGGCCGGCAATTTACGATCGCGTTCGTCCGGGTCCGTCGTTGTTTCGTCCAAGCCGCCAATAATGACACGGTTATCGGCGGTCGTCCGCATAAACAGGTAAGGCCGGGCCGTCTCCCAAATGATGCAGCGAGTGGGCCAGTATGCCAGTGCTTCGACAGGCTTCGTGGCAATGGCGTAAGTGCTGGACATTACGGCATTGGGATTTGGTTTGATTTCCTGCGTCTCATACCCTGTCGTGAACACGGTTTTCTTCGCTTGAATACGCCGGCCGTCGGTTGTGATAAAAATATTGTAGTCCTTACCGGCTTCATGCCGCTGGACCTGCGTCTCCTCGTAGACGCGCAGCCCGTGGCGGCGCGCGGTCTGTATCAAGGCGTGGGCGTTCTTGTACGGATTGATTTCGGCGTCCCCGTTGGAGAGAATGGCACCCGGCTTCTCGAAGGGAAATCTCGCCCGGATGTTGGCGGCTTCCAAGTAGGCCACAGGAAATCCGTATCGGGAGAGCGTTTCATATTCCTGCTTCACCACCCCCGACGATCAAGCAGTCGCATTCAATATCGTGTCCGAGCTTCGGATAAGTCGGTGCGTCTAACCAGGTGAGCGGCCACAACAACCGCCCGGATATAAGGTTCATGAGGCGCTCCTAGGATTGAATTCGGTATGGAATGACACAACACTTAGTATGAGATCGGAAGCGCGTTTTTTATCCATTATTCGGCATAACCGGTACGTCCATCAGGGCATTCTATGCGACGTCCCGTCATAATCGCTAGTTTGGATTCATAGAATAGATTGCGAGGCTCGATATGGCGGGCCGCTCTGAACGAGAAGGAGAGGGAACACCGATGCATACCGCTCTGCCGAAAATGGTGCGTACGACGCGCACCGTATCTCCCGGTCTGTTAATCGCCGGATTTCTATTGGGATTATGGCTGTCGCTGCTGCTGGCCCATCAGCTCGGCTTGCCGATTGCGACGTTCCGGAAGCCCGCGCCGGCCCCGCCCCCGCCCTATACGTACTCCCTGTATGGCGCTTCCAACGGCGTACGGCTTCATGCGCTGCGTACGAGCCCCGCTAATGTCGAACTGCGGGCAATCGCTACGAATGTAACCGATACGAACGAATACGGGATGAACGGAGGGTTCTTCTGGAACGGAGATCTGCTCAGCATCGCGGTCATCGGCGATCGTCCGCTCAAAGGCCAGCCGCACGACTACGGTTCGGGATGGACCAATATCGATGTGCCGAAAGGGACACTGGTGTGGGACGAAGCTTCGCAGCGCTTCTCGATCCAGGTGACGGATGCCGCGAACCGGCTGCAGGTCACGGACCGGAAACGGTATTGGGCGCAAGGCGGCGTCAGCATGTCGCTGAACGACGAAGCCGGGTGGCGGGCGCAGGCAAGGAAAGAGAATATGCCCGTGATGGACGCTCCGCGCCTGCGGTCTGCAGCCGTCTACGACCGGCAGCAAGCGTTGTGGATGATCGTCTCGGACAAGCCGTGCACCGTCGAAGCGTTCCGCACGGCGATTCGGGAGACGATCGCACCCGGCCAACTGGTCGACGGCATCTTCCTGGACGGCGACGGTTCATCGCAAATGCGCAGCGCCGAGGTGACGCTGCGCGGAGATACGAGAGCCGTCTATCAAATGATGGCGTTGAAAAACAAAGCCACCGACCGATAAGTTACTCGGGCGGTGGTTTTGTTTGATATACTTTATTTGTAGAATATTCAGGTGAAAGTGCAACTATTTGACGGGATTTCACGTATTAACCGTTGGGTAATTCCTAAACAGCCAGGGGGGAGATCGGATGCAGGAAGTTTATACGGGCTTGCTGGTGACGGGTATTTTGTTTGCGCTGGTGACTGTGCTGCTAGGAGATTTGCTCAGCAATGCGCTGGACGGGATGTTCGATTGGATGTCCGGCGATCTGCTGCATGTTTTTCAACCGATGGTCTTGTTTAGCGCAATTACGGTTATGGGCGGCTCAGGGCTAATGCTGATGAGGCTCACCTCTCTCGGCACGGCGTACGTGCTCGCGTTGGCGTCACTTGCGGCCGTCGGAACTTCGGTTCTGGTCTATTTATTGTATGTTAAACCGATGAACAACACCGATAATTCCGTTGCGTTCTCCATGAACGATCTGGTTGGGCGCATCGGGGAAGTATCGGTCCCGATTCCGGCGCGCGGCTGCGGGGAAGTATTGTATCGGATGGGCGGCAGCGTGACGAATCAAATCGCGGAGAGCTTTGACGGCATCGAAATCGCATCCGGGGCGCGTGTCGTCACAGTCGAAGTACGTGAAGGTTCGGTCTGGGTATCTCCGCTTGAAACCAATTTGGAATAGGGAGTGAAGGGAATGAATGTAAACGATGTATTTGTAATTCCGGGTATTGTTGTCGGTGTGATCGTCGTGCTGGGACTTGCGTTCTGGGCGCGGTATAAGACGGTTAGTCCCGATGAAGCGATGATTGTAACCGGTTCCTTCCTGGGCAGCAAAAACGTGATGGAGGACGATACCGGCCGTAGAATTAAAATCGTGCGCGGTGGCGGATCGTTCATATTACCGGTGTTCCAGCAGGCCGAGTTTTTATCCTTGCTGTCGCATAAACTCGACGTCTCGACGCCTGAAGTGTATACCGAGCAGGGCGTGCCGGTTATGGCCGACGGCGTGGCGATCATTAAGATCGGCGGCGCGGTTGAGGACGTTGCGACGGCGGCGGAGCAGTTCATGGGCAAACCGACGGAAGCATTGAAGGGTGAGGCGCAGGAAGTGCTCGAAGGGCACTTGCGGGCGATTCTCGGCTCGATGACGGTAGAGGAAGTGTACCGCAACCGGGATAAATTCGCGCAAGAGGTTCAAGGCGTCGCGGCCAAAGATTTGAAGAAAATGGGTCTGCAAATCGTCTCGTTCACCATCAAAGACTTGCGCGACAAGCACGGATATTTGGACGCGCTGGGTAAACCCCGGATCGCGGCTGTGAAGCGCGATGCCGAAATCGCGGAGGCGGAAGCCGTGCGGGATTCGCGGATTAAGAAGGCGCTTGCTGAGGAAGAAGGGCAGAAGGCGGAGCTGCTGCGCGATACGAACATTGCGGAAGCGAACAAGGAGAAGGAGCTGAAGGTCGCTTCCTTTAAGAAAGATCAAGAGATGGCGCGGGCCGAAGCGGATCAGGCGTACAACATCCAGGAGGCTCGCGCAAAGCAAAGCGTGGTCGAAGAGCAAATGCGCGTCGAGATCGTCCGCAAGGAGCGCGAGATCGACCTCGAGGCTAAAGAGATTTTACGCCGGGAGAAGCAGTATGATGCGGAAGTGAAGAAGAAAGCGGACGCCGACCGGTATGCTGTCATCCAGGCGGCGGAAGCGGAGAAGGCGAAGCAAATAACGCAAGCCGACGCGATGCAGTACCGGATCGAAGCCGAAGCGAAGGCGATGGCCGAGCAGAAGCGGCTGGAGGGGATGGCCATCGCGGATGCGGAGCGCGCCAAGGGCTCGGCGGAAGCGGAGGTTATACGGCTGCGCGGCTTGGCGGAGGCCGAGGCGAAGGAGAAATTGGCGGAGGCGTTCGAGAAGTTCGGCGAAGCCGCGATTCTCGACATCATCGTGAAGATGCTGCCGGAGCTCGCCGGCAAAATCGCGGAGCCGATGAAGTCGATCGACAAGCTGACCGTCGTCGATACGGGCGGCGGCAAAGGGGCGACGCGCGTCAGCAATTACGTGACCGAGCTGATGGCGACGGCTCCCGACATGCTGAAAAACGTCAGCGGTTTGGACGTGGAGGAACTGATCAAAAACTTCACGAAGCGATCCGTGACGCCGTCTGCGGCGCCGGCAGCCGTGGAGCCGCCTGCGGCCGAATAACGCAAGTGGTCTGTAAGCCGATACATTCCGCCGAAAGACAAGGAGGCAGCTGCAAAGCTGCCTCCTTGTCTATATTCGTTTACGGAAAAAAACGATATAATCGTTTTGTACGAACCGTGCGCAAGTGGAATGCTTTATCCTGATTGAATAACACTGATTGTAGAAAGAGGAATGTATACAACGTGAACGGAACCGAAGAAAGACCCATCGTAAGACCCTTTACCAAGTTATTCAATTTTCGCGATATCGGCGGGCTGGCGACCGCCGACGGTCGCCGGATGAAAGCGGGCGTTTTGTTCCGCTCCGACGATTTATCCCGTCTGACGCTGCAGGACCTAGACAAGCTGAATCAATACGGGTTGAAGCTGATTTGTGACTTGCGCACGCCCGACGAACGACAGAAGAAGCCGGATCGGCTTCCTCCGACCGAAGGGCTGCGAACCGTTCATATCCCGATTTATCCGTTTAAAGAGGGGGAGAAGCTCAATCAAGCGAAGCTGATCGGCATGCTCCTCCGCAAAAGCGCCAAATCCGAATTTGACGCGTTCAACCGGGCTTTCTATCAGAGCATTGCGCATCAAAGCACGACTCAAATTCAGGAAGTGATCTCGCTGTTGAGCGAGCGTTCGAACATGCCCGCATTGATTCATTGTACGGCCGGCCGGGACCGGACGGGCTACTTGAGCGCTTTGATCCAGCTGCTGGTCGGGGTGCCGATGTCTACGGTGCTGGACGAGTATGAATTGACGAACGCGTATTTTCAACCGAGGGTCCGCCCCTTTATCCGGTTCATGCGCTGGGTTACCTTGTTCCAAATCCCACCCGAGCGTTTCGAGGATTTGTTAGTTGTAAAGCGGGAATATTTGGTACGTGTCCTCGAGGAGGTCGTTCAAACCCACGGATCGATGGACCGTTACGTCGCGGATGTGTGCGGCATCGATCCGAGCTGCGTTCAGCGGTTAAAGCAATTGCTGCTTGAAGAAGAGGCGGCGCGATCGGTTGTATAAGGCAGAGATGAAAGAGCTTCGCCCGGATGGGCGAAGCTCTTTCACTGCGCACTGAAGCGCAAACCGTATCTGAATCTGTTAGCTTGATATATATTTAATAACACATATAGTTTACGTCGTTAAGTATTTCTCCGTTAAGATGGAGAGCAGCTGAATGCCGACCTCGTTTTGCCCGCCTTCGGGGATGATGATGTCGGCATATTTTTTGGATGGCTCGATGAACGCTTCGTGCATCGGCTTGACCGTGTGTAAATATTGATCGTGGATCGATTGGATAGACCGCCCGCGCTCGTGAATATCACGCAGCACGCGGCGCAGAATGCGAACGTCCGGGTCCGTGTCGACAAACACCTTGATGTCGAGAATGCCGCGGAGTTTTTCGTCGGACAATACGTGCAGCCCTTCGATAATGACAATTTTATTCGGCATCAACTCGACCGTCTCCGTTGTCGAACGGCTGTGCATGGAGAAGTTGTAGACGGGCGCCTGGACCGGCGTACGGTGCTGCTTCAACGTCCGGAGATGCTCCAGAAGCAGTTCGTTATCGAAGGCGAGCGGATGATCGTAGTTGATCGATTCTCTTTCATGAAAGGGCAAGTGCGAATGGTCTTTATAATAGTTGTCCTGTGAAATAAACGTAACTTTATCCATCCCGAGACGGTCGATAACCGATCGGGCGACAGTCGTCTTCCCGGAGCCCGTGCCTCCGGCGATACCGATAATCAACATGGTGATCCTTGTCCTCCTGCAGCATACAGTTTCGATTGTAGTATTGTAGCATAAGCGGGTTGGGAAAACGAGTTTGTTCGACAACATGTGCACGCTCGCCGGGATTGATCTTGCTTCCTGTGAAAAACCGCGGTTATACTAGATCATACGAGGAATTCAGTTCAGATGGGAGTGCTTGAACGTGCGCGTGTTGGTTGTCGAGGATGACGCCCATTTATTGGATGCGATCGTGGCTGTGCTGGAGGACGAGCACTACCAGGTCGATTATGCGGAGCACGGTCATGAAGGATATGCGCTCGCAGAGCAAGGACATTACGACCTGCTGGTACTGGATATCATGCTGCCGGGCATGGACGGTCTCAGCATGATCCAATCGCTGCGAAAGCACGGAATACGTACCCCCTGCCTGTTTCTCACGGCGCGGGATTCGATAGAAGCGAGAGTGAAGGGACTTGATGCCGGGGCCGACGATTATTTGGTGAAGCCGTTTGCGATCGATGAGCTGCTGGCGCGGCTGCGCGCGCTCCATCGGCGCAAGAAAGGCCCGGCGGAAGAAACGCCCCTGACTTATGGCGGCCTCGTTCTGTCGCCGGACGATTGCGAAGCAACCTGCAACGGCACTCTGATCAAGCTGACGAGCAAAGAGTACGAGCTGCTTGCCTACTTGATTCAGCATAAGGAGCAGATCGTTAAGCGCGATCAAATCTTCAACCGGGTGTGGGGACTCGATTCGAATGCGAACGAAACCGCCGTCGACTTGTACGTGCACTACCTTCGCAAGAAGCTGAACGCTTGCGGCTGCGAGTCGTATATTCGTACGGTGCGAAGCGTCGGATATATGCTGAAGGCGGAGGGGGCGCATGTTTAACAAGACAAGGTATCGGTTGGTCCTGTTATTTTCCCTTGTTTTTTTTCTGCTGTTCAATGGCCTGGGCGCGGTTCTCTACTATTCGACCGAGAAGCGGTTATATGCGCAGACGGATCGGGCCATGAAGAACGAAATGAACGGCTTCACGTTCATCAGCAACCGTCAACCGGGCAGAAATTTCCCTTTTCGCCCCCCTCAATTAATGACATTCGTCCAATGGGATGCGCATGGCAACGTACAGTTCCAGGCGCCGCGCGACGGCGTGGAAGAACCGCTGCTCGAAACGTTGAAGCAAGCCGGCGTAGAAGGAGCCTTCGTCAATATCACCGTCCAGGATTCCGAATATCGGGTGTTGACGAAAACGGTTCCGAACGGAAGGCTGCAGATCGCATACAACCTGGAGCCGGAGCGGAACGTGCTGCACAATCTGCTGTTTCTGATCGGAACGGGCAGCCTTGTCAGCCTGTTGATCGCCGTCATGACGGGGTTGTTTCTGGCAAGCCGCGCGCTTGTGCCGATTCAGAAGGCTTGGGAGCAGCAGCAGCAGTTCGTCTCGGACGCCTCACACGAGCTGCGTACGCCGTTATCCGTGCTGCAGCTTCACTTGGAGCGTCTATTCCGGCATCCGGAGCGAACGGTCGAACAGGAAAGCGCGAAAATCGCCGTGATGATCGATGAAACAAAGCGCATGAGCAAGATGGTCGGAGACTTGCTGACGCTCGCCCGTTCCGATTCACACCAGTTCCAGCTTCAATATACCAAGGTGGAGCTGGCCGGCATGATTGTTAAGGTCGCGAACGAGTTCGAGGACTTGTGCCGACTGAAAGGCATCCGCTTGCGAACGTATACGCCCGAGGCTTTGTCCATGACGGGAGATCCGGATTATTTGCATCAGTTGCTGGTCATTGTTCTGGATAATGCGTTGAAATATACACACGAAGGCTCGATAAGCATCCGGACGGAGACGGACGGCAGCTACGTCACCATCGAAATTGCGGATACGGGTATCGGCATCAAGAAGGAAGATTTGCCACATGTGTTCGATCGTTTCTACAGAGCGGATAAGGCGCGCAGGCGGTCGGACGGCGGAGTAGGTCTCGGCTTATCGATTGCGAAGTGGATTGTGGAAGCCCATCACGGCTCCATCCGTGCGGAAAGCAATGAGGGTCAAGGCACGGTCATTCAAATGCGGTTTCCCTGCGAATGGAATCCGAAGCTGCTGAAGAAGAGACGCCGGATTTTTCAATCCTGAAAAATCCGGGGTCTTTTTTTTGCATTTTTTCAGGCTAAACTAAGCTATTCTTAAGCTTTTCAAATTTTATTTTAATAATCTTCTGATTTAATAATCACAGGGAAACGAATTTGAGAAGTTTTATCGGGAGGTACATCGCCAGTGAACAAGAAGAAAACCCTAATCATTGTAGTGGCTGCACTGCTCGTCGCAGGGGGAGGGACAGCGGTTTATTTCACCCAAGGCGCCAAAACGACGAAGCCCGGAGCGACAGCCGGGCAACAAACCGTCAAAGTAACCAGGGGCAATCTTCAGGCTACGATTACCGGCACCTCTCAGCTGGCCGCGGAGCAATTGCAGATGATCACTCCGCCCAAGGAAGGGATGATCAAAACGATCAACCTGGCGCGGAATCAAACCGTTAAGCAAGGAGACCTGCTGCTGGAGCTCACCGATACGAATCTGGTCGAGAAATTGGACAGCGCCAAGATTACTTTGAATCAATACCAGACGGATTTGCAGGATCTTCAAGAGCAGCTGCGGGCGCTGAAGACGACGGCGCCGACGAGCGGAAAGCTGATTTTGGCCGCCAATATCAGCGTAGGCGCCGGCGTTTCCAAAACGACGAAAATCGCGACGATAGCGGATACCGGAACGTTAACGGTCACGCTGCCGTTCATCCAGGAGGAAGCGGCGCAGGCTCGGGCCGGCGATAAGGTGGAATTAACGATCGATGGATTTCTGCTGACCAAGTCGGGCACGATCGAATCGATTTCGACCGGGAACAAGGCGGATTCGAAAGGAAACCGGATCAGCGATGTGAAGATTCGAGTGGATAACGACGGGACGTTGGATGCGGATCTTAACGTTCAAGGCTCTATGTCCGTGAATGGATTGAAGGTCGAGTCGACGGCCGCAGGCAAGCTTCAATACAAAACGACCACGACCGTATTCGCAGGCGTTACAGGGACGATCGGCAAGCTGGAGATTACGGAAAACCGCAGCGTACGCGCCGGGGAGTTGATTGCCACGATCGTGAACGACAGCTTGTCCAAAGATATAGCGACGAAACAACAGCAAATCGAGCAGCAAACGAAGACGATTCAGGATTTGGAGGATCAGCTCGCGAATTTGAAAGTATACGCGCCGTTCGACGGCGTGTTCTCTACGGATTTTGCAGATACCAAAACGAATGTGCTCGCTTCTTACCGCGTCGGATCGACCATTAAAAGCGATGTTAAATTGGGCGCGGTCGCAAGCCTGAACACCTTGCAGCTGGCGATTAGCGTGGATGAGTTGGATCTGCCTTCCGTCAAGGTCGGGCAGCAGGCGAAGGTGCGTGTCGATGCCATTCCGGGCAAAACGTTCGATGCGGAAGTGACGCAAGTATCGACCGTCGGCACGACTACCAACGGCGTCAGTACATACAGCGTCATTCTGAGCATGAAGAGCAGTCCGGAGCTGAAATACGGCATGACCGCGAGTGCGGACATTATTATCACCGACAAGAAAGACGTGCTCCTGCTGCCGACGCAAGCGGTTCAAGTGAGAAATGGGCGGCATACAGTCTCGATTCAGAAAGCGGACGGCACTCTAGAGCGGAAGGAAGTCAAGGTAGGCGCGAACGACAGCAGCCATGTCGAGATTACCGAAGGCTTGGCCGAAGGCGATCAAGTCGTGCTAGCCGGATCGACCAGAGCGAACAATTTAACCCCGCAGCAAATCGAGCAAATGCGCAACCAATTCCAACAAGGCGCTTCACAATTCGGAGGCTCCGGAGGAAACCAGGGCGGCTTCCAGGGCGGAGGTTTTCCAGGCGGAGGCGGAGGCGGAGGCGGCTTTGGCGGCGGTGGAGGCGGCAACAACAGATAATGCCGGAGAGAGAGGCGAAGCGGTTATGAGCTTGATTGTATTGAAGGATATCGTCAAACAATTCAAACGGGGAACGGAGGATTTGACCATACTGAAGAGCGTTTCCCTCTCCGTCGAACAGGGGGAGTTTATCGCCATCGTAGGTCCCAGCGGCTCCGGCAAATCAACCTTGATGAATACGATCGGGCTGCTGGACGTCCCGACATCCGGCTCCTACGTGTTGGACGGCGTCGTGACGGAGAAGCTGAAGGACGATCAATTGGCGGAAGTGAGGAACAAAAAGATTGGCTTTATTTTCCAGCAATTTAATTTGCTGCCGAGATTAACCGCCATTGAAAATGTCGAGCTGCCGATGATATATGCCGGTTTTTCCAAGAAAGAGAGAAGAGAGCGCGGCATGCACATGCTGGAAACGCTCGGAATGGGCCAGCGTTCGCATCACCGGCCGAGCGAATTGTCGGGCGGACAGCAGCAGCGGGTAGCGATCGCGCGGGCGCTCGCAATCGGGCCGGCCATTCTGCTTGCCGATGAGCCGACCGGCGCGCTGGACTCGACCACCGGCCAGGAAGTGCTGGAGCTGATGATCGAGCTGAACCATGCGGGCAACACGATCATTCTGATTACGCACGATCTTCATATCGCAGAGAATGCCAAACGCGTTGTAACGATCCGGGACGGGCACATTGTCAGCGATCAACGCAATGCTGCGCCCACTCACCGGGCGGTAGCGGAGGTATTGCGATGAGAGTATCGGAACTCATCTCCATGGCGCTCAAAACGGTAACGGCCAGCTGGATGCGAACGCTGCTTACGATGCTGGGCGTTATTATCGGCGTAGCGTCGGTCGTTACGCTAGTCTCCATCGGACGCGGAACTACGGCTGCCATCGAAAAACAATATGAAAATCTCGGAACGAATCTCATCACCGTAAACATTATGGGTCAGGGACGCGCGAACAGCCTGAACTACGACGAAGTGATGCAGTTCGAGCAATTCAAGGAATTCAATTACTTGGCTCCTACCGTCACTTCCTCGGGCGTGAACATCAAGTATGACCGCACGCAGGAGTCCTATAATGTCATCGGGACGAACGACCGCTACTTCTCGATTACGAAATTAAATTTGGCTGCCGGTCGATTGCTCTCGGAATCGGACCTAAGCTTCCGGACCAATGTCGCCGTACTCGGCAGTACGGTTGCAACGGAACTGTTCGAATCGGCGAACCCGATTGGCAAAAAAATTAATATTAAAGGGTACGAGTTTACGGTCATCGGCACGTTAAAGACGAAAGGGACTACGATGGGAACCTCGGTGGACGAATCGATCGTTATCCCGCTGTCAACGGCACAAAGACAGCTGGGCCTTGGCAACATCCGGACGACCTATATCGAAGCGGCCGACAAGGAACAGATGGCGGCGGCACAGAAGACTTTCTCGAATTATTTGACGACCAAGTATAAGAGCGCGAACGGTTTCCGCGTACTGAACCAGGATTCGCTGGTCGAGGCGCGAACGGCTGCGACCAGTTCGTTGACGAGCCAGCTTGTCAGCGTCGCCTGCATTTCCCTGCTGGTCGGCGGGATCGGGATCATGAACATCATGCTCGTAACGGTTACGGAACGAACGAGAGAGATCGGGATCCGGAAATCGATCGGCGCCAAGCGCAAAAACATTCTGATGCAATTTCTGGTCGAAGCCGTCGTCATTAGCGGATTGGGCGGTTTGATCGGGCTGGTTCTGGGGATCGGCATTTCGCTGGCCTGGCCCTACATCAACAAGAATCAAATGACCGTCATTTCATGGGACATCAGCATTTATGCCTTTTTATTTTCCGTTGCAGTTGGCATCCTGTTCGGCATTTATCCGGCGAATAAAGCATCCAAGCTGCGTCCGATCGACGCCTTGCGTACGGATTGACTCTCATTTTTTGGCAAAAGCTCTAAGGAGGCTACAACATTGAATAAAGAACAAAAATTCAATCGACCGCACCGCGTGAAATATCCGCTGATCGCCTGGGCGCTGATCGTGGCTTGCCTGCTGTTATATACCTTGAATCCGGGTGTATCGTTTGCAGGCAAAGAGGGCGTATTTATTAACAACTCGGTCTATTTCACATTGGAAGAAGTCTCGTTAGCGAAGGGAACGGACAGTCAAACGATCCAGTTCCGGGTTCAGTTGAACAACGCCGGCGGTTCCGCGGTTGACTTTAACAACTATGGCGTCCAGGTGACGACAACGGACGGAAAAAGCTATTATGCGCAGCTGAGCGAAAAGGCGGACGCTCTCGTTGCACCTAACTCCGAACGTTCGTTCTCCTTCATTTCCAAGCTGCCCTCGGCCTTAACCGTAGATCAGCTAAAGGTAAGCTTCTTTGACCGCAGTCGGAATCATATGGAGCTGGGCGCGCTTTCCGTTGAAAAAGCGATGTCGGTTCAGCAGAACGATCATCAGTTTGTATTTAATCTTGCGAGCGCAGATTCCACCGTGACCGGCAATACGTTTGTTTCCGTACAAATCGACAAGGCCTTCGCCTATCCGGTAGACGGCAAATGGAACATCACGCTGGACTCGCGAGTGAAAGTATCGGGCGCAAACAGCTGGGATCCGGTCAATATGAATTATGTGCTGCAGGACGGGCAGAGAACGTTCGCTTTGACGGCGAGTAAAGTGGATGAAAGCAAGCTGGACGGATCATCGATCACTCATTTGCTGCTTCATGCTTCGTTGGATGCCGAGCCCGAGCTCGGGAAGGTGAACCTCGGATTGAACAACAAATCGACGGGCAAATCAATCGGAGAAATCGGACTTCAATCCTTGTTCCAATTGGTGCAATTGGGGGAGAAGGCCGCATTTAACGGTCAGGGAAAAGAAGGCTTGTCGGTTGAAGTGACGAAGGCGGAGGAAGTGAGGCAGTCCGGCAAAAGACTGGCGCTGCTTACAGCGGTCGTTCACAACGGCAGCAGCCGTTCGATAGCCAACCCTGATTTGATAGGGCTGCTCGTCTCGAAAGATCAGCAACATTCCGTAACGATGGAAACCATCGTCGGCACCGAGAAATATACGGCTGCCGGCAAGGCGACAACGTATCAGTTTGCGGTAGAGTTGCCTGACGAGCTTGTTTCGAAGGCTTACGAATTTTATTTGTCCGAGAAATCGTCGCAGACGAGCGCAGCCGCCGCTGCGAATACGAACGCAGCCGGCAGCGGACAAGCGGCGGCATCCGGGAACAATTCGGCCGTTACAGGCGCCATTGGCGTTCCGGTCGCGGCTGTGAACCTGGACAACGGTCTTGCTTCGAGCTCTGAGGGAATAACGTCCGGCGCGTACACCTTCGGCACGCCGTTCGTCTTCGAAGCGGACAATAAGACGATCGATTCCGATTTGGAGATGTCTTTAGTTGAAATTAACGCCCACACGAACACGGAGAGCGGCTACCAGTCGGTGATCGCGAAATATAAATTCGTGAACAAAGGGCAGGAGACGCTGGATTTGCCTGAATTTGCGACGGAATTGCAGGATTCGTCCGGCAAATCTTATCCGGGCGTCAAGCAAACGACGACGCTAACCCAGCTGATTCCCGGTTCGGCCTATGTATACAGCTATTCTTATATGCTGCCGCCTGGCGTTACAGGCACATTCAAGCTGAACATCCTGGAAAATACGGCGAGCGCGCTGAAACTTCCGATCTCGTCGGCTCAAGTGGCCGTACGTTCTTCGGATGAGGATAAACCGGAATTGTTCGGAACGAAGCTCGCGATGTATCCATACGAAGTGAATATCAAGCAGTGGGATTTAAGCGGCAATTACAGTAACAGCACCTGGTCGTATAAACTTATCCTTGATTTAAGCATCAAGAAAGAGGCGCAGGTGATCCTTGACGACGCCATGGCGGCGCTCGAATTCGAATTGGCGGATCAGACCGGCCGCAGCCTCGGCAGTACGACCTACTCGCTGCAGGGCGCGAATAAGCTGATCGACGGGCTGCAGACCGTTACGCTGGCGAGCGTAAGCAACAACCAGTTCAACTATCCGCTCAGTATCCGCATCTATGAAACGGTTCAGACGCCAAACGGTGCGGCCAAGCGATTGTTAACAACCCTGAAACAATAACGGCAAGAGCTTGTTCCTGCGGGGGGAAGCACTCCGGAAGGCAAGGAGGATTGAAGCGGCGGGGAGCCGGAGGATGCGTGTAGCGCATCGCTGTAAGATGTGGTATGCTCGTTCTAATGCCTTAGGCATTGGTATTATGAGCTGCTGCAGCATCCATACGATTCCCGCCGCTCGCCGGCCCAAGGAGGAAGGCCCTTTGAACGAGAACTTTATTCGAATCAAAGCGCTGGAAGGCGAACTTAAATTATCCCACAAGAAGCGTGATTTCGGGTTGACGGTCTCAACAAAAGAACTGATCTATCAGAAGCCGCACGCCAATTACCATATCCGCTTGGAAGACATTATCAGCATTACCCCGTTCGAACTGCCCGTCGGCACCAAGCCGATGCGGATCAAGCGGGAAAGCTCAAGCGTAAGCGAGACGGTCAACATGCAGACGGGCATGCAGCATTACCGTATTCATGTCAAGGATGCCGTTGTGCATAACCGAAGCGGAATGTTCAGCCTTGGCACGGCACAGTTCATCCTTCCGGTCTTGAACGATTTGCTGCTGGCGATCTCCAAATATGGCGGGCTCGACGCCGTGACTTGAATGAAGTAAGGACCGACTGAAGAGTTTATCTTCGGTCGGTCCTCTTTTTGCAAGTAACAAACGCCTGTTCAGTGCGGCGCGTCGGTCGTTTCATTGGATAGCTTAAGCTTCTCCAGCAGCTTGAAGAACAGGCTGAGCAGGATGGCGAGCACCGTTGCAAGCGCCATGCCTTTCAAGCTGAAGCTGCCGATGGTCACGGTCGCGCCGCTAAGTCCGACGACGAGCACGATGCTGGTCAGGATCAGATTGGATGTCTTCGAATAGTCGACCTTCGTTTCCACCAGCATCCGGATGCCGGAAGCGGCAATGACACCGAACAGGAGCAGCGATACGCCGCCCATGACAGGCGAAGGGATCGTGCTGATGAAGGCGGCCAGCTTACCGAAGAAAGACAGCACAACCGCGATGACGGCCGCGCCGCCGATGACCCAGACGGAATAGACGCGTGTTATCGCCATGACGCCGATATTTTCACCGTACGTCGTATTCGGGGTGGAGCCGACAAAACCCGAAATAACCGTCGAAATGCCGTTTCCAAGCAGAGAGCGGTCCAGTCCCGGATCTTTCGACAAATTGCGGCCGACGATATTTCCCGTTACGATCAAGTGTCCGATATGCTCGGCGATGACGACGAGCGCCGCCGGCGCGATGATCGTGATGGCGGACAGCTCGAACTGCGGCGCGTAGAACGTCGGCACCGTGAAGGTCCGGGCGGCGATGACCGGGTCCAGGTTAACGAAGCCGAGCCCGTAAGCAAGGGCATAACCGCACACAATCGCGATAAGGATCGGAATGATTTTGAAGAAGCCGCGGAAAAGCACGTTCCCGACGATCGTAATCAGCAGCGTGACGGTCGAGATCAGCACGGCATCCGGGTCTATACGCCAATCGGCGCCGGCAGCCGCCGGCTTGATGTACCCGGCCATTTCCGCGGCGACGGGCACAAGCTCAAGCCCGATGACGGCGACGATCGCGCCCATGGCCGCCGGCGGGAAAACCACATCGAGCCAACCGGTGCCTACGGCGCGAATAAGAAGCGCGACGAGGATAAAAATAAGACCCGATACGATAAATCCTCCGAGCGCGGCTTGATACGGCATGCCGGAACTTAAGACGGCGAAGACGGGGGACAGGAATGCAAAGCTGGAGCCGAGGTAAGCCGGTATTTTCCCTTTGCACAGCAGCAAGTAAAGCAGCGTGCCGATACCGTTCATCAATAGAATAGTTGCCGGATCGATCTTGAACAACACCGGCACGAGTACGGTGGCGCCGAACATAGCGAACAGATGCTGCAGGCTAAGCGGCAAACTTTGAAGCAGCGGCGGGCGCTCGCCCACCTTCACTTCGCGAATACGAGACAAAATGATGCACCCCTTTGACGAGTAGAATTAATTTAGGCCTGTATGTATCGTCGGCTAATATCATAATCAAATTCCCTTGAAAATACCATTGTTTTTTCTAAATTTTCATCTTTACAATTCGAAGCGTATAATGAAAATTGGCAATTCGATATCGCTCTATCTACGAAGGAGGCATTTCACGATGAACTCGTTTACTTTTCATAACCCGACAAAAATCTTGTTCGGGGCAGGCATGGCCGACCAGCTGGGCCAGCAAGTAGCCGAACTGGGCAGCCAAACCGTGCTGCTGGTTTACGGCGGCGGCAGCATTAAACGAACCGGGCTGTATGACCGGGTGATTAAGCAGCTTCACCAGATCGGCGCACGAATCGTCGAGCTGCCCGGCGTTGAACCGAACCCGCGGGTATCGACCGTGCGCCGCGGCATCAAGCTGTGCCGCGACGAAGCGGTCGATTTGGTACTCGCGGTCGGCGGCGGCAGTGTGATCGACGCAGCCAAGGCTGTAGCGGTCGGTGTTCCTTACGAAGGGGACGTGTGGGACTTTCTGCTTCGCAAAGCAAAGATTGAAGCGGCGCTTCCCATCGCAACCGTGCTGACGTTATCGGCCACGGGCTCGGAAATGAACGGCGGCGCCGTCATTACCGATTGGGAGCAAAATTTGAAGAAATCGTTCAGCAGCCCGTACGCTTTTCCGAAGTTCTCCATTCTGGATCCGACGTTGACGTACACGGTGCCCGCGAATCAGACAGTGAACGGCATTGTGGACATGATGTCGCACGTGATGGAGCAATACTTCAGCCAGACGACGGATACGCCGCTGCAGGAACGGCTGTGCGAATCGATTCTGCAGACCGTCATTGAGAACGGAGAGAAGGCACTTCAGGAGCCGGCGCATCCGGAAGCGCGCGCGAACCTGATGCTGTGCGGCACCTACGCGCTGAACGGCGGGATGATCAGCGTCGGCATGCAGGGCGATTGGGCGACGCACGCCATGGAGCATGAAGTTAGCGCGATCTACGATATCGCCCACGCGGAAGGGCTATCGATTATTTTCCCGAACTGGATGAAATACGTATACCGAGATCGGATCGATCGCTTCGTCCAGTTTGCCGTCCGAGTATGGGGCATTGAACCCGAAGGCAAATCGGACGAGGAAATCGCGCTTGCCGGCATTCAGGCGACCCGCGAATATTTTACGCGTATCGGCGCGCCGTCCCGGTTGAGCGACTTGAACATCGGAGAGGAAAGCTTGCCGCGCATGGCGGAGGAGGCTGTACGCTTCGGTCCGATCGGCTATTTCCGGAAGCTGGGCGCGGATGATGTGCTGGCGATATTGCGCATGAGCTTGTAAATGACAGGTACCGGCCATGAACAATAACCAGCGTTCGCATCGTCTTAACCATGCGATATTCATTCTCGTAACGATATTATATTGGTGTTCGCTTTACGTGTACGTCCCGATTTTGTCGCCGTACTTGGAGCATTTGGGCGCTTCTTATACGATGATGGGGGTCGTGCTTGGCAGTTACGGGCTGATGCAAATCATTCTGCGGCTTCCGCTTGGCATCGCGTCGGATCGGTTGAAACGCCGCAAGCCGTATGTGGTTCTCGGCATGCTGACCGTCACGTTAAGCTGCCTCTGCTTTGCGATGGGCGAACAGCTCGGTTGGGCGCTTGCCGGGCGGATCATGGCCGGTATATCCGCATCGACATGGGTTGCCTTTACGGTCATGTACGCCAGCCTGTACCGGAAAGAGGAGGCGACGCGTGCGATGGGCATGATCAGCCTGCTCACCGCCGCCGGACAGTTGATCGGCATGAGCGTCAGCGGTTTGCTGGTGGAAACCGGCGGTTGGGCGGCCACGTTCTGGGCCGGGACCATCATTGGGCTGGTCGGATTTGCGCTGGCGTTTGCCTTGAAGGAGCCGAAGGGCGAGATGCATCGGGCGCCGATGCGGTATGAGGATTTGTTCGCGGTCATGAAAGACCGGCTGCTGCTGAAAGTGTCGACGCTTTCGATCTTGGCGCACGGCGTCCTCTTTATTACGATGTTCGGGTTTACGCCTTCGTACGCACTTAGTATGGGTGCCGATCAATTCGACTTGACCCTGCTCGTGTTGGCCTTCATGATCCCGCACGCCTTGACGGCCTACTACTCGGGCCGGCTGCTCGCGCCCCGGTTCGGCGCATGGCCGGTTGTGATGACCGGCTTCGTTGTCAGCGCGATATGCTCGGCAGGAACTACGCTCGTACCGGGTTTCGGACTGCTCGTCGCCACGCAAGCGATCAACGGCTGCGTGCAGGGGCTGCATCTGCCGCTGCTGCTCGGTCTGTCGATCGAACATATCCCGGATGAGAAACGAGCGACTGCCATGGGCTTCTATCAGGCGGTCTATGCGATCGGCATGTTCGCAGGCCCTTTCCTGGCAGGAGGCTTGAACGAATGGGGAGGCTTGAAGAGCGGATTTTATTTGGCCGGGGCTCTTGGGCTGACCGCCGCCGTATTGACCCGCGTATGGTTTATGGCGAAGAGCAAACGCTCGGCCGTCCGGCATGTTCGGGAGGAAAGAATGTAACAGCAGCGCATAGCCGCCCAGCCTCCGGCGCAAGCTAGGGTTGAGGTGATGCGCGTTGTTCTTGCTGCTGGCCGCAAGCTCCGTCGCTGCTCCGGCCTTCATGTTTGTCATCCGTTTTCTCGCGCCGCGGGCGTCCATCGCTTTCGACGCGGTCGGGGTTGCAGCGATGTACGGGTTCGGATTGTGTACGGCCCGTGCGGTGTTCGATATTGTCGTGAAAGATACCGTGATGATGACCGAAGTGCATAAAGTGTTCTATGATCCTGTTTTTTTGGGCAGCGGGGCCTATTTAGGCGTGTACGCACTGTATATCGGCTGGTGGACGCTGTTCCGCCGCTATCGTACCGAAGTTTGAAGAATGCCTCTGTCCTGCCGTGCGGGACGGAGTTTTTTTTAGCTCGGAAACCGTAGCGCAGCAGACAAGATCCGGGCTCCGGTCAGGAGCTTTTCTTAAGATACCGGAAGTATTAGTTTTCAGCGGAGCTGAACACTTGCTGTATCGCAAGAAAAGCTGCCTTAAAAACACGAATGTATCTTCCCCGAAAAGGCTCCGGTCAGGAGCTTTTCTTACATCTCCGCGGAATATGGGCTTCCAAACATGTCAGGCTGCCGGCCTGCCGCAAGGCTCCCTGACGTTCCCTCATGGCTAAATGTATAGCGCAAAGGCTGCCGGTCGTACCCCCATTTTCGGACAAAACCATCTTGAACGCTCGGACGCATAAGCTCTCTTGCTGCTTTGGATGTAATTTAATTCCAGTCCGGATAAGCTGACAGGACGTAGGATTACACCGTCAGACTCCTTTTCATTCTGTATTAGTAGTATTACTAAATACTACTAAACAACGTGAAAAATATCTGCGTAAAGTTGAAAAATATCCTTTCTGAAAGCCACTTATCAGAAAAAATGATAATAAAAACACTATTCGTGAAACTTAGAAGCTGTTATACTGATGCAAAGGGATCCTATTCCTTCCATCCAATTGTACGAGGGGGCGTTACTAGCATGGGAGTTCTCCCGAAAACGAATGAGCTCGGTTTCTTTGAGATTCGGCTAGAATCCATCGGCGGGCTTGGGGCTAACCTGGCAGGCAAGATGCTTGCTGAAGCGGGCGTTGTCGGAAGCGGTTTCAATGGTGTCAGCTTTTCTTCCTACGGTTCCGAGAAAAAAGGCTCTCCGGTTAAAGCGCATATTCGATTCTGCGACTTGCAAACGAATATCCGCGATACGACACCGGTGGAAAGACCGCACGTGGTCGGCGTATTTCATGAAAATTTATCCAAGACGATTAACGTCGTCAGCGGCATTTACGAGGACAGCGTCGTGCTCGTGAACTCCGGCAAATCTCCTGAAGATTTGAAAGAGAAGATGAACCTCATCGGCGGAACCGTGGCCGTCGTCGATGCTACAGGGATCGCGCTTGAGGAGAAAAACCGCGTCAACATGGCGATGCTTGGCGGATTGTTCCGTCTGTGCGAATTTCTGGATTTCGAACATATGAAGAGCATTATCCGCAAGAGTCTGGAGAAAAAATACCCGGGCGCCGTGGAGCCGGCTTTGCGCACGTTCCAACGCGGTTACGACGAAGTCAGGTTCCAGACGTTCACGCTGCCCGAGGGCGAGTCGATGCCGGAGCCGAAGCGTTGGGACATTCCGGTATACGGGTACTTGACCCAGCCGATCGGCGGGATGGTTTCCAACCCGGGGAACAGCATTTTGAAAGACTTGAGCATTTCCCGGAACGGGATGATGCCGCATTTTGACGATGAGAAATGCATTCATTGCGCCGCGTGCGACACCGCCTGTCCCGACTTTTGTTTCGTGTGGGATGAGCAGCCGGACAAGAAGGGCAGACCGCAGATGTTCCTGCAGGGCATTGACTATCAATACTGCAAGGGCTGTCTCAAGTGCGTCGTCGCCTGTCCGACGGAAGCGCTGTCATCCAACCGCGAAATGGAAGGCTACGCCGAAGCGAACCGCGTGCCGCATCGCTTTGATTTGGTGAAATAATACAAATTCGGGAGAGGTGAACGAAACAAATGGCTATTGAGATCAATAAAGAAGTGAGTACGGGCACGGTCGAACAGCGGATGGTGTACGAGTCCGGGAACGAGATGGCTGCGTATGCCGCGCACCAGATCAATTATCATGTCATGGGTTATTTTCCGATTTCGCCGTCGACGGAAGTCGCGCAATTCCTCGATCTGATGAAGGCCAACGGCCAACACGACATTAAACTGATCCCGGCCGACGGGGAGCATGGTTCCGCAGGCATTTGTTACGGCGCATCGACCGCGGGGGGCCGCGTATTCAACGCGACGAGCGCCAACGGTTACTTGTACATGCTGGAGCAAATGCCGGTGCAATCCGGTACGCGCTTCCCGATGGTCATGAACCTGGTGTGCCGCTCCGTCTCCGGACCGCTTAACATTCACGGGGATCACTCCGACTTGTACTATGCGCTGAATACGGGCTGGCCGATTCTGATGAGCCGTGATCCGCAAGCCGTATACGATATGAATATCATGGCCATCAAGCTGGCCGAAGACCCTGAAGTGCGCTTGCCGGTCATCGTCGCTTCCGACGGTTATTTCACTTCCCACCAGAAGCGCCGGGTGCAAACCTTCGCTCACAAAGCTGACGTGCATGCGTTCATCGGCGAGCAGCCGCAAAACTTCCCTCACGTGCTGGACCGCAACAACCCGATCACCGTCGGTCCTTACATGAACGAACCGGACTACATCAACAACTGTTACCAGCAGTCCGAAGCGATGTATCGCGCGGGCGAAGTATTTGACCGCATCAGGCAGGAGTACAAAGTGTTGACGGGCCGCGACTACCCGATCCTCGACCTGTACCGGATGGAAGACGCGGAAGTGGCCGTATTCCTGATGAACTCGTCGTCCGAGATCATCAAAGACGTTGTCGACCAGCTTCGCGAGAAGGGCATTAAGGCCGGTTCGATCGCACCGAACATGATTCGTCCGTTCCCGGCCAAGCAAATCGCCGAAGCGTTGAAGAATGTGAAGGCGGTCACGATCGGCGACCGGGCGGATTCGTACGGCGCGCACGGAGGGAACATGTCGCTCGAGATCAGAGCGGCGCTGTACACGGCCGGTTACACTGATACGCTCGTAATCAGCCGCGTTTACGGCCTCGGCGGTAAAGATTTCTATGCCGAAGACGGACACGCGTTGTTCCAACTGGCACTTGAGGCGGTTGAGGCAGGCAAAGTGGCCGTGCCGTTCGATTACTATGGCCATACGGCCGGCGATCCGGCCAAGAAGCCGCAGCGCGTGATCGAGCCGATGAAGTACGAAGATTTGAACACCGGCCTGATCACGGTCAATAAAGACGAAGAGACCGGCCAGCTGAAAGTGAAAGTGCCGCCGATCCGTCAATTGACCAAGAAGCCGAAACGTCTCGCTCCAGGTCACGGGGCCTGTCCGGGCTGCGGAATTTTCTCCGGTCTCGAGCTATTCTTCAAAGGCATCGAGGGCGATATCGTAGCGCTGTTCCATACCGGCTGCGCGATGGTCGTGACGACCGGTTATCCGTACTCTTCACACAAAGCGACATACATTCATAACTTGTTCCAAAGCGGTGCGGCTACCCTCTCCGGCGTGGTCGAAATGTTCTGGGAACGCAAACGAAGAGGCGAACTCGATCAATATAACCTGCCGGCCGACTTCACCTTCGTCATGATTACCGGCGACGGCGGGATGGATATCGGTATGGGTCCTGCGATCGGCGCGGCGCTCCGCAATCATAAAATGATTATTTTGGAATACGACAACGAAGGATATATGAATACGGGCGCGCAGCTGTCCTACTCGACGCCGCTCGGCCACCGGACGTCCACGTCCAACGTCGGCAAGCATCAAGGCGGGAAGCTGTTCCACCATAAGGATACGCCGCAAATCATGGCGGCCACGAACATCCCTTACGTGTTCACCGGTTCCGAGTCGCTGCCGCAGGATTTGCTGAAGAAAGCGGCAAAAGCTCAATATTACGCCCAGAACGAAGGCCTCGTGTACGGTAAAATCTTAATCACGTGCCCGCTTAACTGGTTGTCCGAGGAGCAAATCGGCCAGACGCTGATCGATGAAGCCGTCAACTCCTGCTTCTTCCCGATGTATGAGATCGAGAACGGCGTGACCACGATCACGTACAATCCGGAAGATAAAAACAAGCGAATTCCGGTTGGCGATTGGTTGAAGAACATGGGCAAGACGAAACACTTGACGAAGCCCGAATATGCCGAAGCGCTGCAATCGTTCGAGAACGAAGTCGAGCGCCGCTGGAGCCGGCTGAAGGCCAGACACGAAAATCCGTATTTGTAAGATCAATCCGGGAGCAAACTCGATATGGGCTTGCGCCCTTTTTTTCCGGCGCAAAGACGCAGGTAAGGGAGGGATTCATCAGATGCCCATTGTGCTTAGACAATCGAACACGGGTGAAATCGCCGCCTGTCTGCAGAAGAACAACTATGATTTGGACTATTCCGGCGTCAAGCAATGGGAAACGGAAGAAGAGGCCGAAGCGCAGAAGGAATCGTTTCTGCATGCAATCGGCCGTGATGACGCACCGTATTGGCTCGTACTGTCCATCGACGAGAACCGCGTGAAGCTTTGTAACGTTAAATTGAAAAACGATCCGTCACGAATACTGCTGTTAAGCTTGGAAGGCGTGATGACGACCCGGCAGCGTTAAACACGCAGGCGGGTCAGGACGGGAACGGGGAGGGTAACCTATTGAACCAAACGACCCCTTTTAACATATTCGAACAAGCCTCTACCGATCAGGAGCTGCAGCAGTTCCGGCAAACGGTCGTTGAAGGCGGATTTACAGCGTTCCGGCTGTTTCTGGAAGGATTCCGCGACATGCTGAAACGGTTTGAGGATGGTGAAATCGAGCGCGTAAACCGGCTGCTTGCCGCAGCCAGGCAGTTGTTTCCCGAGCCGGGACGGTTCAGCCCTTCTTGGGTGGACATCTGGAACGAGTTCGAGCAGATCGCACAGTTTAAGCAAACCGTGCTGGAATCGATAGTAGGCGACGATCGGGCCGGGGAATGGCAGATTCTCATTGACAATCCGTATACGAATACAGATTTGGCTTGCTACCCGTCCTTAACGTTTCTGGAGGGCGCCTACTTGTACGCGTATTTCCGCTCCGACTTGAAGCAGAACGAATTTATTCGGCTGCAAAAAATTCAAAACGTGATCATGGCGTTCGGCAGCGAACGTTCCGAACCGTCGAAAAAGAAAGCGTAAACCGAACCACCCGAACTACCCGAACCGTCCGGACCATCAACCGGGCGGTTTATCCATGCTTGACGGTCACTCGAATAAAGGAACTTCATCAAGGGGAACCTAGGTGAAAACGCATACGAGCGGAGAAATGTACCCGGATGAAGCGTTCCATTCTTGTGATCGAAGACGAACAACAAATTGCCCGCGTGCTTGAGCTGGAACTGCGGCACGAAGGCTACGAGGTGAAGGTGGCCGGTGACGGCTTATCCGGTTTGGAGCTGGCGCTGGGCCAGACGTGGAGCTTGATTGTGCTGGACGTGATGCTTCCCGGCAGCAGCGGACTCGAAGTGCTGCGCCGCCTGCGTCAGGATGGACGGCTTGTACCCGTCATCCTGCTGACGGCGCGCGATTCGACGCCTGACATCGTAGGCGGCTTTGAGCAGGGAGCTAACGATTATGTGACCAAGCCGTTCGTCATCGAAGAGTTGCTGGCACGGATTCGCAATCTGATCCGAATGACGGAGCCGGCAACAGATGACCAGCAGACGCTGACGGTCGGCGATTTAGTATTGGAGCCGGCCTCCCGGAAGGTCATGCGCGGGGGCCGGCCGATTGAACTGACCCCCACCGAATTCGAGCTGCTGCACTATATGATGAAGCACGCCGGGCAAGTATTGAGCCGCGAGCAAATCATAACCGATGTGTGGGGGTATGAGCATACGGGAGATACGAATATCGTAGATGTGTACGTGCGGTATCTGCGGCTGAAAATCGATAAAGGGCACCGCCCGAAACTGATCCGGACGGCGCGGGGCATCGGTTACGCGTTATCGGTTCCCGACGTATGAGCTTGCGCACCAGGCTCATCCTGCTGTCGTCGCTCTGGATTTTACTGATCGTCGTCGTGTTTAACGTATCGTTATATTTTTATATCTCGGCTTCAACGACGCTTAACGAAACGAAGCTGCTCTGGAAGAAAGCACAGATCATCCTGCGCAATCCGGAAATCCACGATAGCTCCAATTGGACGAAGCCGGAGCTGCTCGAAGATTTCAAAGAACCCGATATGATGGTTCGAATCATTGCGCCCAACCGGGATGTCGTGGCCGGCATATCGACCCATGTGCAGTTGTCCGGGTATCCGGTCGTGTTTCGTTCGAATTATTATACCGACATGGTCAACGATTTCGGATTTCGGATGCTGTTCCTGCAGGTGCCGATTTATGACGATGACCGTCAAATCGGCCAGTTGGAGCTGGGCAAGGCGCTGAACGTCGTCAGCGAATGGATGAAGCAGCTCGGAACCGGGTTAGTAATCGCGACCGGCGGCGTGCTCGCCTTTGCGCTGATCAGCGGGCTCGTCTACACCCAAATTATTATCCGTCCGATCCGGGAATTGCTCGAATCGATGAAGGCGGTTCGGCGCAACCGCACCTTCGTGACGCTCAGCCCCAAGATCACCTCGCAGAAGGACGAGCTCGGCAAGCTCGGTCAAACCTTCAACGAAATGATTGAAGCGCTTCGCGAGCACGACGAGAAGCAGAAGCAATTCGTCGCCGACGCTTCCCACGAGCTGCGTACGCCGCTAACCGTCATTGAGAGCTATACCTCGCTGCTGCGCCGCTGGGGAGCGAATGATCCGGCTCTTCGCGAAGAAGCGCTGCAGGCGATACAAGCCGAGACCTCCCGTCTGAAAGGGCTCATTCAGGCTTTGCTGCGGCTGGCCGAGCTGGAGCGTATGGAAGCAGAAATCTCTTTCCAGCCGGTCGAGGCGGTTGCCTTAATGCGTGAGACCGCCGGGAGGTTGAGCGTAGCTTTCGAACGGGATTTGGTCGTGGATGCGGCGGATGAGCGGATTGTTTGCTGGGGAGAACCGGAACCGCTGAAGCAGCTGTTCGTCATCGTACTCGACAATGCAGTCAAGTACAGCCGGCGCCCGGTACGAATCAGGTTGAGCCGGGAGCGCAGCGAGGCTGTCATTGTCGTGAAGGACGAGGGGATCGGCATTCCCGAAGCAGACATTCCGCATTTGTTCGAGCGGTTTTACCGGGTGGACAAAATGCGTCACCGCTCCAGCGGAGGGACGGGACTGGGACTTTCGATCGCGAAGCAAATTGTCGAGCGGCATAACGGCAGCATTCGCATCCGAAGCAGGGAAACGCGAGGGACGGAAGTCGAAATCAGGCTGCCGCTCGCGGAAGAATCGTCATGACGCTGGAAGATCTTGCAGCAAGCATAGCCGTATCCGGTATCGATCCGGGTACGGCTCCTATTTTTTTATTGTCGCTTCCTCCCGGGTGTGTCATAATGAAACCTGCATCTTACTTTCCTCGTACTGTAGGAAATAAAGCATCCAAGAAGAGAGTGAAATGAAGCGCATGGCAATTCGATTATTAACCGATGGCGGCGTCGATTTTCCCGCGGAGTGGGGGGGAACCGACCCGATTCGCACCGTTCCTCTTCATGTGACGTTCGACGGTAAAGAGTTCGATCACTCCTTGGGTTTAAACGTGTTTTACCAGGAAATTAAAACGCATACAAATTTACCCAAAACCGCTAGTCCATCGCCGCAGGATTTTATACGCGCTTTCGAACAATATCCGGATGACGATATCATCCTCATTACCATATCATCCAATATCAGCAGCACGTATCAGCATGCTTCTATGGCGAAATCGATCCTGGAAGAATCCGGCGGCGGAGCCGCCAAGCGGAAAATCGCCGTACTTGATTCCAAGACGGCTTCCATGGGCACAGGCCTGATGTTATACCGGCTTATTCTTGACGTACAGGCAGGCCGTACCTTCGATGAGATCGTAGATAGAGCGCAGCAGCGTGTGCCGGAAACGAAAACGTTCTTTTATCTCGACACGCTGGAGAACGTCATCAAGGGAGGGAGGCTGGACCGGGCTAAAGGGGCCATCGCTTCCGTCCTCAACATCAAGCTCGTGATGCATGCCAGTCCGGAAGGCACCATCGAGGTGACCGATAAAGTGCGCGGGCGCAAAAACGCGCTCAACCGTCTTATTGAAAAGTTCGAAGATATCGGTCACGGTCTGGAGGAGCGCGTTCTCGGAATCGCACACAGCAACTGTCTGGAGGAAGCGATCGCACTGAAGGACCGGATTCTCAAGCGGTATCCGTTCCGGCAAGCGTATGTGACGGAGATGGGCCCGGTGATCGGCACGTATGCCGGCGAAGGCGGACTGCTCGTTTGCTATCATTAATTCATGGATCGATCCGTGTTCGCGTTTGATACGGAAAGGGGCGGCTGGATGGACGGCTGCTCTTTTTCATGGGTACGGATGAACAACCATACGCCGAGCAGCAGCAGCAGTCCCGCCGCCGCCTGACGCGGGCCGATCGCTTCGCCGAGCAGGAAATACGCCAGCAGCGTAGCGCCGACCGGTTCTCCCAGCACGCTCATGGATACCGTCTCCGGCCGCATGTACGTTAACAGCCAATTGAACACATAATGGCCGAATACCGTCGGTACGAGCGCGAGCAGCAGGAACAGCCCCCATTCCCGCGCCGGATAACCGGTTAAGGGAATGCCAAGCGCGAGGTTGTAACCGGCTATACAAACGGCGGCAAACACGAAGACGAAGAAGCTGTATACGAAAGGCGGCATGTGGGCAAGGAGCCGCTTGCCGAGCAGCATGTGAGCCGCCACCGCGGCGGTTCCGAGCAGCGATAACGCATCGCCAAGCAGCGCCGAGCCTGTAAGCCCCCAATCGCCCCAGCCGATCATCAAGGCGCCGAGCATGGCAAGGCCCATGCTCAGGATAGCGGGCCAGCTCGTCTTTTGGCGATATAACAACCAGGCGCCAAGCAGCACGAACACCGGCTCCAGCGAGGTGATAGCGGTGGAGCTGGCCACCGACGTCAGCCGGAGCGAGCCCATCCACAGCAGGAAATGAAGGCCCAGCGCAAGTCCTGAAGCAAACAGCTCCAACCATTCGCGCAGGCGCATCCGACGCACGGACGCCCGGTATGGGAACAGCAGCGGGAGCATCAGGAGCGCCGTTATCGTTAACCGGTACATCGCCGAGACCGAGACAGGTGAATTTGACCAACGGATAAATATAGACGAGAATGAAATCGCCACAATGCCGATGATAAGCAGCAGCGAGATCGGAAATGGAAAAGATTTGGACGGCTTCATATGCATTCGCTCCTCGTATGCATCTTGTTGTCGGATAGTGAGCAAGAGTCCATTATATCACTATATTTGTCAAAGATCACGCCCCTTTGTGCGGCTGCGGATGGACTTTTCCGTTCATTTATGTTAAGAAAGAGTTAAGGCCGGACAAGAAGGACGGACGCATCATTTGAAGGAGGAATCGAGCATGTCCCGGCGATTTGTAATCGAAGCGGTGTTGGTCGCGATTTATGGAGAATTGCTGGCACCGAGTCAGCCCGTCGAGTATTTGATCCCGTACAACACGATCATGGAGCTCTACGAGATGAAAGACAGCCCCGAGCCGGTCATGCCGGAAGCCGACGACGACGCTCACGTGAAGCAGAAAATCGGTGAATTGATCGCCTTTTTTGACGATTCGTTCAATAAGAAGAAGCTGGAGCGTGCGCTGCTGGCGCCTTGGCGTTTAAGCCCGCCGCTGCCGATCAATGACAATGTGACGTTTACCGTCGTCAATGCCATGGAGAACGCCCAATACGGCGAAGCCGTCGATCCGATTGAAACCGAAATTATTCTGACTTCGCTGCGTGAGCAAGCGCCCATCGTGACCGATCAGGTTGAACTTATGGATAAAATCATACAAGCGGAAATTCCGGTTCAAGTATACGATGTTTACGATTTTGATTTCGCCGTTGAGCAGGGGATTACCGCTGATGATTGGATGCAGCCCTAGGCTGGGACCGTAACTAAACCGAATAAGGCAACAACGGATGAATCCCCGGTCTCGGGGATATTTTTTTGAAGGAGGTACACGGTAATTGGACGTCTATATCATTACCGGTTCGTCACGCGGCCTCGGCGAAGCGCTTGCCGAGCGGCTGCTGCTTGAAAATAACCGCGTCGTCGGGGTATCCCGGACGAGCAATGAACGCCTGGCCGAGCTCGCCGGTTCGGTTCCGGGGCGTTTCGATTTCGTGCCGTTCGACCTCGGACGAGCGGATGGCCATTACGAGTGCATGGCGGGTATTATCGATTCGGTCCGGATGGAAACGAACGCCGGAGGCCGATTAACGCTGATCCACAATGCCGGCGTGCTAGGACCGATCGCGCAGCTTAGCCTTGCAGACGAAGCCGAACTGGCCCGCAATGTGCAGGTCAATTTAACGGCGCCGCTGCTGATGACTTCGGCTTTCCTGCGGTTGACGGAGGAGCTGCGGGAGCGAACGGTAAGAACGATCGTGAACATCTCGTCAGGCGCAGCCAAAAAGCCGTATATCGGTTGGAGCGCCTATTGCGCGGCTAAAGCCGGCATGGACATGCTGACCCGATGCGTTGCGGCGGAGCAAGGGGAGGGAGCCCATGCGGCCCGAATCGTATCGATTGCACCCGGGGTCGTCGATACGGCGATGCAGGAGCAAATTCGCGGAACGGATGAAGCCCGATTCCCGTCGAAGCCGCGCTTTGTCGAGCTGAAGCGTACCGGCAAGCTGTTCTCCCCGCAAGAGGCGGCGGATAAGCTGATTCGCGTTGTCCGCAACGGCGATTGGAAGCAAGGCGATATTTTGGATTTGAGAGACCTTTAGTGAAGGAGAACGGAACGGATGTTCGATCCTACGATTTTCGATAATTTGAAAGTAGTGTTGGAAGGGCGCCTGTACGATGTGGATGCGGAAAACCGTATCCGCATCAGCGGACGCGAGGATATCGTCGATCTCGCCGCCATGTCGCGCAAATTCTGTATGCGCTTTGCACGTAACGGCGGCACGTGTCAGGCTGCGGTGACGCTGGCGAGCGGCCTGACCGACTTCGCGGCGGAACGGCGCATTGCCCGGCTTGCCGACAGGCGGCCGGGAGCGGACCTGCTGCTGACGCTCGATCTGCCCCGGGAACGCCGGGCGCACTGTGCGGAGCTGCACGATTATTTAACCCGGCTGTGGGGCGAGGAAGCGGACATTCGCCACGAATTAACCGTGCTGCTGCAGCCGGAGGCGAACGAAGGCCCTTCGGAAGCGCCGGAAACGTACCGGATTCAATTGAAATTCCGTCAGCGCATCGACGAAAGCCACATCGAAGAGCTGGAGCAATGGCTCGATATCGCGGTCATGTGCCTTGTGTACGCGGATGAGGGCAGAAATTTCGTGCAGGGTTAGGGCGGATCGTCTTGGGCACTGCCTGCTATCGGTTGACAAAAAAACGCGTCCGACGCCGCGAATCCGCCAAATGGATCGCGACGCCGGACGCGTCTGCGCATTTACTTGTTACGCGTGACGAATTCGCGAATCATCGCTTCCGTCACATAAACGCGGGTGGGGGATATCCCCTGCTGCGCGTGGCTGTTGATGCGTGCGGTAATCGCATTGATCGCCTCGACGCTGAACGGTTTCCCGGCCGCACAGTCGGCTGCCGCTTGATCGATGGCCCGCTCGCGCGCTTCTTCCAGCTGTAGAAATCGCTCCAGATGGGCGTGCTGCTTAGACGTATGGGCCGTAATGGCTTCATGTACGCTCATGAAGACTGCAACTCCTTCGTTATCATGCATTTCAATAAAATCCATGATACACTATCCCTTATGACGATGACAACAGGCGGAAAAGCGAAACCTTATGAGTATCAACGGACATTGCCCGCGCGAACGGAGCAGGAGCAGGGTCGCTCCGGATCGCGGATAGAGTGAAACGATACACGGAGAGAGGCCGGTAAAGATGAGTAAATCAGAAGAGCGATTCGACATATTCGACGAACGGATGAACCTGGTTGGAACGGCATCCAGGGGCGAAGTGCATGCGCAAGGCTTATGGCATCAGACGTTTCAATGCTGGCTGTGGTACGAGACGGAAGGGGAGGGGTGGCTGCTCTTTCAAGAGCGGCATCCCGGTAAAGATACGTATCCCGGACTGCTCGATATATCGTGCGCCGGTCATTTGCTGGCGGGGGAACGCGTAGAGGACGGCCTGCGGGAGCTGGAAGAAGAACTGGGCGTCGAAGCATCGTTCGAGCAGCTGCATAAGTGCGGTATGTATACCGATGAAGCCCTCCTTGCGCCGGACTGCATCGACCGCGAGTTTTGCCACGTATTTGTGTTGAAGAGCGGCCGTCCGCTTACGGCCTATAAGCTTCAACCGGACGAAGTGACCGGCTTGTACGCCGTTCGCTTCGCGGATGTCCAGGCTCTAGCGGCAGGCAAGCTGAATCACTTGCGGATCCACGGTGTCCGGCCGGATGATGCAGGGGAGCTGACGGCCGCGCACCGAGTCGTATCCACGGCGGATTTCGTACCGCGTCCGGAAGCGTATTACCGGATGGTGCTCGATGCCGTTCGGGTAATAAACGATGAGAAATGATGATCATTTCCCGGGTAAGCGCAAGAAATGATTTGTTTTTCGATTTTTCAGACATTTTCGACAAATTACCTTCTGTTCATGAAATTTGAGAAACGGGCAATGTCGCAGGCTTTCATCAGGGTTTCATGAAGGCGCCCGGCCGGCTTGCCCGTCTTCGAACACGTGTTTGCTATTCGCCGGATTTGCTCGTTATGGCAAGAACGGCCTGCACGACACCGCCGGCCGGCACATACGTAAGCTCTTGCTTGCGGTTCAGCTCATCGGGCATCGCCATCCAAGGCTCGACGCAGATGAAAGGCTTGTCTTGAATCGACCATAATACGACGTATCGGAACGCCTCGCTGTAGGTCATTTCGACAACTTGCCGGCCTTCGAACGTGAAACCGATCCGCGGTTCCTTCGCATCCAGGAACACGACCGATTCAGGCAGCTGATCCAAATCGACCTCACCTTCGTACGGCTTCTCCCGATGATCGTTGAAATCATAGTAGCGATCCGCATCGATGTCATAGCGGACGGCCTTGCGATCCGCCAGGAAATACGGGTGAAAGCCGGGGTACATCGGCATCGGTTCTGCGGAATGATTGCTGTACTGCTGCTCGATCGTTAAGGTCCCGTTCAGCAGACGGTAGGTGAAGCTCAGCTCGAAATCGAATGGAAACGACGCCAGCGTCTCTTCGTTAGCCCGGAGCGACAGCGTAATATAGACGCCGTTGTCGTCGCCGGTCTTCTCGACGCGCCAAGGGTGGTTCCGTGCGACGCCGTGATTTTTCATCGAATATGGAGTTCCCTTCCATTCGTAACGGTTATCGGTTATGTAGCCGCTAACCGGGAACAGTACCGGAATGCCGCCTCGAATATTGGCGGATGGATCAAGCAGCGTAGCCCGATCCAGGTAAAGCCGCTCGACTCCGGCCGTTCCGTAGCTCGTCACGATGCCTCCCCGTTCCGGGACGATGCGAAACCAGGCGTCGCCGTCCGCTTCCTTTAACTCATAAACTGTATACGTATCTTCGTAGGTTCGAATTGAATAACCGCTCATTTGTTCGCCTCCTCGTTCATTACACTTCGTTATGGTATCATAAACCGGACAAACTGTGCCATTCATTCCCTGCTCATCGCCGCCGCTTCAAGAAGGCTTCACGATGACGGCGTGCATAATATTTTACCCCAAGAAGATACTGGTAATGTATCGATGAATAAAGATGGGGGGATGGACATGTGCGAACGGTTCTCGCTCATGAGCGGGGTTACGGAGTTATTCGATCGGTTCGAGTTGAACGACATCCGCATGTCGCTCCGTCCGCGTTCGGACTATGCTCCGACCCGTACGGTGCCGGTTATCGTGAACGAGCAGGGACAGCGCAAGCTGGAAGGGTACCGCTGGGGGCTGATCCCCTTTTGGGCGAAGGACGCCGTATTAACCAGCGGCGCAGATATTCAGGAAAAACGCGAGTATCGCAAGCTGTTTGCCAAACACCGCTGTGTGTTTCCTTGCGACGGGTTTTATGTATCTGCGGCGGAAGGCAAGCGCCGCCGTTATGTCCGTGTTTCGTTGACGGACCGGAAGACTTTCGGGGTTGCGGGATTTTATGAAATTTGGAAAGACAAGCAGAACGGCGAGTTTCGGACTTGCACCATGATGACGACTGCCGCCAACCGGCTGCTCTACGATTATACGGAGCGGATGCCGGCGATTTTACAGGAACGGGAGCTGAAGGAGTGGCTCGACTCGAAGCGCAACGGCGAGCCTGATTTTTTGCAAAGCCTGTTATCGCCGTTTCCGCCGGAGCGCATGCGCGTGGAGCCGGTAGGTGCGGACGAATGGTCCGGCTCAAGCCCTGACGAAGACAGCGAGGGGGAGATGCCGATGAAGGTAAAAGCGCTGCTTCAGGCATCGCTTAAACGGTAGGCTTGTTCATGTGCCGCGGCGAAAAGGACGGTCGCTTGGGAACGTCTTTTTCGGCCGTTTTCCCGTGCAGGACAGATCATCCGTGCATGAAGCGGCTATGAGACGGGAATGGAACTTGTCAGGTATAGAAGCGGTTACCCACGAATACACCTTAAAGCAGATGTGAAGGTCATCTTATATTTAATATTACTAATAATTAATAATATTAATAATTATCGAACGGTGTCCCATCCGCATCCCGCAAGCGATTTTCCAGATTACGCCTCCAAATTTACGATGATGTACGAATCGTATAAGAACCGTCTTGCGCCCGTCTTCCGTTCTGTTTAAAAACCTGCGAATCGGGTTAATGCTGTTAGTAACGAGTATCGCTTAGAAGTAAATGCTTGGAGGGGGTCACGATGGAGAAAACGCTCCGTGCCCGTTATGTACTCAAAAAACCGGTTATTCCAGCCAAAAACGGTATTTTATTCGAGGGGACGGATTTGTCGCTGCGGCGGGATATCGTTATTTTCGTATCCGAGCAGCCGAACCGCGACGAACAACAAGCGTACATGCGTTTGATTCAAGAGGTAGCTCATTTAAATGATACCCGCTTCTTGCATGTGCTCGACGTCGGCTTCGAAGATTTATCGATTTACGCCGTTCTGAAATCGTTCGACGGGGAACCGCTGTTGGCCAGGCTACAACGCCGAGCATTCACCTTGGCCGACGTCGTTGCCATGTCGTTCGAGCTGAGTAAAGGCATGCTAGACGCCTTGGAAAAAGGCATCGCCGGCTTCTCCGTCATGGCGGACAACGTCTGGATCGGAAACGACGGTCACCTTAAAATTATTAACTGCTGGGAAAAAGTGAAGAGCGACGAGCAGGGCGCTCGAGGACTTGCCAGCTTGATCTATCAGCTGTTTATGGGGACGGAATCTATTCCTTCGTCGCTGGAACAGAGGGAGCAGCGTTTGCGTACGGCTCTCGTTGCCACGACGGATGAGCGTAAGGACGCATTGCTCGTTCTTCTCGGACGTGCATGGAGGGGCCAGCATACCTTATCGTCGTTCATCATGCAGTTAGGCCAGCTGTCCGGACAGGCGGCGCCGGATGAGGCAGCCGGGATGCCGGACAAGGAAGAAGAGGTGCGCTTCGCGATCAAACGGGAGCATGCAGCGGTACCGGCCAAGGATGAGCTCGTTCGTTCAACCGTAAAGGATGAGATCGTCGAAGAAGAGGAAGAAGTGGAAGAAGTGGAAGAAGCTAAGAGCGGCGGTTTTTGGAAAAAATCGCTGATCGGCATGGCCTTGTTTACGGTGGCGGCCGTGACCGCGGTCGGCGTGTTTCTATTGTTTATGGAGCTCGGGATCGGCCGGAAGTCTCCGGACTCGCAGCAAACCGCCGCGAAATCGGGCCAGAGCTCCGCTTTGCCGGAGACGCCGTCCGCAGCGAACCCGGTACCCGCGACACCGGCTGAGCCTCAGTCATCGTCGGAGGCGCAACCCGGAGAAGGTCAAGCCGTCACAGCGCCGCAGCTGGTCGGTCTAAGCAAAGAAGAAGCGGAGAAACAGGCGCTGGCTGCCGGTCTTCGGTACCAGTTTTATTTGGAGAAAAACCCGCATTCGGCAAATACGGTGTTTCGTCAAAGTCCTGCGCCGGGCACTCCGCTCCAGAAAGGCGACAATGTATCGTTCTGGGTAAGCAAAGGGCCTTAAGCAGACGAAGAAGGACGGGAATTCCGGGCGTCAAGACGCACCGGATATCCCGTCCTTCTTCTCTTTGTCGATCGCTTCAGACATTGTTTTATCGGTTAGATGGGCGTAAATTTGTGTCGTTTCGGGCGAGGCGTGACCGAGCTGCTCCTGCGTTTTGTACAGATCGTTGCGCAAGTAATAGTCCGTCGCGAACGAATGGCGCAGTTTATGAACCGATAAGTAAGGTTTGCCGAATCTTTTGGCATATTTGATCACCATTTCCTGAATCGCCCGTTTGGTCATACGCTCGCCTTCCTGTCTGCCGTTAGCCAAAGCAAGGAAGAGCGCCTTCTCGCGTTTCGGCGCTTTGTAGACAGAGCTGCGAAGCTCCAAATAACAGGCCAGATCATCTACCGCGTCCTGCCGGAAATAGACGGGCGTTTTGAACGTCTCGTCGTTCTTGCCTTTGCGGAACGCATAAATAAGCTTCTTCTTCAAATCGACGTCCTCGACGTTCAGGTTAACGACCTCCGACACGCGCAGTCCGGAGTTGAGGATGAGGCTCACGAGACAGGCATCGCGTGTTTTATTGATCTCGTAAGCATAGGTCGCCTGCTTGTTCGATGCCACGTCTTGGCCGTAGCCCGTCTTCACATAGTCGATAAACTCGGCGATCTCCGCCTCCTGCAGCAGCTTGCCTTCGAGCTTGGCCGCCGAGTCTTTCGGTTTATGCGTCCGTTTAATTTCCACCTTCGCCATGACATTGCGCTTGAGCAGCGGGTAGAAATTCTCGTCCTCGGCGATTTGACTCAAATAATGAAACAACGAGCGCAGCGAGGACAGCTTGCGGGAAATGGTCGTTTTCGAATTGGCGTTCGTTTTGCGCATGGCGAGGAACATCTTGTAATGATCGATGCTCTCCATATGCAGCCGCTCGAGATCGAGGAGCGGCACATCTTTCATTTGTCCGGCCGTACTCAACCCTTCGGCGAGCAGCCAGCCGAAGAATGTCTCGTAATCCCTCACATATTCGAGCAGGGAAGAGGGAGACAAGTCGGGCAGTTTATAATTAATGAATTTCTCCACGTACCAGGGCATCAGCGGGATTTTTTTCTCCAGTTCCAAACGGTCTTTGACTTTGATTACGTTCATCGGGCCACGCTCCTTAACTGCCTGTATTCAGCAATTAGTTAACATAATTATAATTATATATTGTTTTGTTGGTTGACAGCTGCTTGAACCGATCGCTGTACCCGTTATTTTATCACAATTGCAGGAAATCGGTTAGATATGGGGGTTGAATTCACAGGCAGGTTCGTGTACATTAAGGCTAGTCTTACACAAGTGCATATTGTGGGAACAGGTGCTTCAACTTCAGGTTGAAGCTTAATAGGGAAGTTCGGTGCAAATCCGATGCGGTCCCGCCACTGTAACAGCGTAGTTCGCAGCCACGAAGCCACTGATTCGCAACCGGATCGGGAAGGCGGCTTGCGGGCGTCGATGCTGGTAGCCAGGAGACCTGCCTGTTCTGACGACACTGATATACCTACGGACGATAGGGAGGTGTTAGGAAGCTGCTGCGATCGGTTTTCGTACGGAGGGTGAATGGCCCCTTTCGTTCCGAAAGTTTATCAGGATAAGAAGCATTTCTAACCGTCTACGGTTGGGAATGCTTTTTTTGTTGCACAAATTCATGGGAGGAGATTAAATGAAATCATCCAAAGTCTTGTCAATGATCGCGGTTATCATCGGATTTATCGTTTATTTTGTCGTGAACGAGCCGCAATCTGCTAATGCGATGCACATCATGGAGGGATTCTTGCCGCCAGGATGGGCGATCTTCTGGTGGGCGGTGTTTATCCCGTTCTTCGTGCTCGGCGTCCGCGCCATTGCCCGGATCACGAAGACGTCGCCGGAATTGAAGCTGCTGCTCGGTCTGGCGGCTGCGTTCACGTTCGTACTGTCCGCCTTGAAGCTTCCTTCGGTTACAGGCAGCAGCTCTCATCCCACCGGAACCGGTCTCGGCACCGTGATGTTCGGGCCGCTGCCGATGAGCGTGCTCGGTTCGATCGTTCTGCTGTTCCAGGCTTTGCTGCTCGCACACGGGGGATTGACGACGCTGGGAGCCAATGCGTTTGCGATGGCGGTTGCCGGCCCGATCGTCGGGTTCTTCGCCTACAAATTCATGGTGAAGACGACGGGTAAAGAAGTGTGGGCCGTCTTCACGGCAGCCGCTCTAGCCGATTTGTCGACGTATTTGGTAACTTCCGTGCAGCTGGCTCTGGCGTTCCCTGCTGCAGAAGGGGGCGTTGCCGCCTCGTTCATGAAATTTTCGGGTATTTTCGCCATCACGCAAGTACCGCTTGCGATTAGCGAAGGACTGTTGACGGTGCTTGTCTGGAACTGGCTGCGGTTGCACCATGCCGAAGCTTTGTCGGTTGTGCGGCATACAACGAAAGGAGTCGATCATTCATGACCAAAAGGATGAAAAACGGGCTGCTTATCGCCGGCGTCGTGCTGCTGAGCACGCTTCCGCTGCTTCTTGTCGACGGAGAATTCGGGGGAGCCGACGGGGCGGCCGAGGATATGATCCGCCAGCTGTCGCCGGCCTACGAGCCTTGGTTTGCTCCGCTGCTGGAGCCGCCTGCGGAAACCGAGAGCATGCTGTTCGCTTTGCAGGCCGCCGTCGGCGCTGCCGTGATCGGGTATACGGTCGGGCTTTATAAAGGAAAAGCCGCGAAATCTAAAGACCGATGATCCATACGATCGATAGCTTGTCGTATACCAATAAGCTGCGGCACGTTTCCCCGATGTGGAAATGCGGATTTGCGGCCGTGCTGCTGACGCTTGCGTATGCGGCGCAGCCTGCGGTTCAGGCTGCGATCTTCTGTTGGATGCTGGTCTGGACGGTCGGTTACGCGGGTATCCCGTTAAAGACGTACAGCTGGTTGTTCGGCGCATCGTGCTTCTTTTATGTGACCAGCTTGCCGGCGTGGGTAATCGAGGCGGCTTCGTCCGCCGCAAGCGTCCGGCCGGATGCGCTGCTGGCTGTTCCGGTATTTCGCAGGTGGTTGTATATTTCACCGGCGGCCTTGGTTCAGGCGGTGGAAGTGTTCGTGCGGATAGCCGCCTGTGAAGCGTGTTTGCTGTTCATCGTCTTCACGATTCCGTTCCCGGAATTGATGCAGGTGATGAAGCGGCTTCGCATGCCTCAAGCCGTGCTTGAGCTGATGGTGATTACCTACCGGTTCTTGTTCCACCTTTCGGATGCCGCACAAGGAATGATCGCCGCGCAGCGGGCACGGGGCGGACACGCAGGCTTCTGGCGCACGCTGCGGGACGTCGCGGCCTTGCTCGTACAGCTGTTTGCCAAGACGATGCACCGTTATCGGGGGTTGTCACAGGGTCTTATGTCGCGGGGATTTACCGGAGAGCTTCACTTTATGCCTTACGAACCTAAGCCGATTCCAGGACGTTACGGAGCCGAAGGCATTCTCGGTGCTGCGACGCTCGCGCTGCTCAGTATTTGGCTTCGAGTGGGGGGAGTGTGAGAGGATGAAGCCGATATTGGAAACTTCAGATGTCACGTTCACGTACCCGGGCGCTCAAACGCCCTCTCTGCGTCAGCTGAATATACGTATACCTGAAGGAAAACGCACGGCAATTTGCGGACCTAACGGCTCGGGCAAATCTACGTTCTTCCTGCATGCCGTCGGTATTCACCGGCCGAAGTCCGGAACGATGCTTTGGAAGGATGCGCCTTACGTTTATAAGAACGAAGACCTGCAGCGGCTTCGCCGGCAAGTCGGTCTTGTGTTTCAAGACCCGGAGCAGCAGTTGATCTTACATACGACTTACGAGGACGTATCGTACGGGCTGCGCAACGCCCGCCTGGAGGAGCAGGAAATACGCCGGCGCACCGAACGCATGCTGGATGTGATGGGACTTACGCCATGGGCGGAGACTCCGCTTCATCAATTGAGTCTGGGTCTAAAAAAACGCGTCGCCTTAGCCGGCGTACTCGTGCTTGAGCCTGAGCTGCTGCTGCTGGACGAGCCGACAGCCTATCTGGATCGTCGTTCGGAGCATCGGCTGGTGGAGGAGTTAAACCGGATTCATGGACAAGGGATCACCGTGGCGATGGCCACCCATGATTTGAACATGGCCTATGCGTGGGCCGATTGGATCCTCGTCATGTACGAAGGAGCGTGCGTCATGGAAGGTACGCCGGAGCACGTGTTCATGGAGGCCGACGTGCTGGCCGCTTACGGATTGGAGCTGCCAGCGCTCGTTGAGCTGTGGAAGGCGCTGCCCGCTGACAGAAGACTCGGCGCCAAGCCTCCGAGGGACATCGCCGCATGGAAGGCGATGCAGGAGACGTGGCGCTGAGCCTGGTCTTGCGCTAGAGGGTCGTCGAACCGTAAGGGGCGGCGGCCCTTTGTCGTTATGAGATGAGGAGATTAACGTTTGCTCTTCTTGCGCTGTGCGATTTCTTCCGTGACGATATAAGCGAGCTCGTCGTTGCCAAACAACGAGAGTACGCCGAGCAGCGTCTCATCCCCAATCTCCTCCGATTCTTCCTTGGGCACCGTTAATTCGACCGCTTGCCGGAGCGCTTCATTGCCTTCTTGCTGCGGATACGCGCGCAAGTAAATATCGATAGGGTCCAGACTGTGATTGACGCACCACTGCGCGAATACGAGGATCATCATTTGTTCGTCGCGCTGATAATTGCGGATGATTTGCTTTTCCATTTCTTTGCGGCTCATTGAAAAATCTCCTTCTGGCGGGTAATATGGATCATTATAACGAAAGTTCGGGTGAGTTCACAATGATCATGAATGAAAAGATAAAAGCGTCCGAAGTTCAATTGACCGGTATCAACGGCGAGGAGCTGGGGATCGTCCCCACCTCGGAAGCGCTCGCTTTAGCCCGCAAGCTGAAGGTCGATTTAGTATGCACTTCGCTGATGAGCAGCCCGCCGCCCTGCAAGCTAATCGGCAAGGGAGCGGCCAAACAGGAAGAGCAACAAGCCCGCAAACGCGAACGGGAGCCGAAAATCAAGGAAATCCGTCTAACTGCGCACATCGAAGAGCATGACTTCGACACGAAGAAGCAGCAGGCGGAACGCATCCTGAAATCCGGCGATGCCGTGCTGGCGGTCGTTCGTCTTCAAGGAAAGGAAGGTCCGAAAGCGAAGGAGCTGCTGCAGTCGCTGCTGCAGGAATTGAAGCCGTACGGACGCCCCAAAACCGGGATTCAGCTGAGCGGCAAGCAAGCTGCGGTACAGATCGACCCGATACTGTAGGGGCGATTCTTTTTGAAATTTAGTTTACATAATATATATTACGTAATCTAACTTGCGAGTTATCGGTTTGTTTCCATTAATTTAAGTTCGGAACACGGAAATGAATAGGATCATGGATACATAGAATGATACCAAGCACGCAATAAGATCTTAGTATTTGGTGGAGGTTCTGGTCTTGGACAAAATGATACCTAAAACGATACAGGCGTATGAGTACGTGAAGAGCGGCTTGAAAACGGGGAAGTGGTTGTTTGGCGATGAATTATTGGTCATGGATATTTCGAAAGAAATGAATTTTTCACGAAGACCGGTCATTGATGCCTTGAAGAAACTGGAGATGGAGCGTTTTGTAGAAATCATCCCGCAAACGGGCTGCCGCGTCGTCAATTGTACCAAAGAGCAGATGGTTAACCATTTTCAAATCGGAATGTGTCTGGAAGGACTTGCAGCCGGACTGGCCGCACGAAGAAGAGAAGATACAGAGGTTCAAGAGCTGATCGCGATTAACGAATCATTGAAGAGCATCATAACGACAACGCCGTTTTCGTATGAACATTATTTTGCTGAAAATAGGAAATTGCATGAAGCGATTTTGAGAATGGCCCGCTCGGAGGAACTGCTGCAGTTCACGAAGAGCATGTGGGATTTGAACGATTTTTATTTGGTCAATTCCTTCCAATTCAAAACCCATCTTGCTCAAAGTATCTCGGAGCACGATGTCATTATTGCCAAAATCAAAAACAAAGACGAGAAGGGAGCGCGATTTGCGATGGAAGAACATATTATCGAGTTTGCCGGATTGTTTAATGACCGATGAAGGAAGTGCGAGGCCGCCCGCAGAGGCATCAGCCTTGTCCCGGAAGGGATACAATTATTCTCGATTCTTACAGCAGGTGACAATCTTGTGCTGGGGATGTATGATAAATATCGTAAGGAACCGGATATCGAAACGAAAGAAGTGTCGTATAATGCTCATGTTCCGCCGCTATACGATGGTCATGTTTGTTTTGTTGATTGTCATTTGGGGATCCGGCATTCCCATCATTAAAATCGGGTTGGAGTATTGCCCGCCCATCTTATTTTCCGGATTGCGCATGTTTCTCGGCGGTCTCCTGATGGCTGTGGTTGCGGCCCTCTGGGGCGGAGCCATCTCGTTCTCCCGGACTTGGCACATTATCGGGATATCGGCTATGTTTAATGTCGTTTTATTTACAGGCCTAATGACGTTCTCCATCGACTATCTGCCTTCCGGTCTAGCCGCGGTGCTTATTTATATGCAGCCTATTCTGGTCGGAATTATTGCAAGGATATGGCTGGGCGAAGCGCTGTCGCCGAAGAAAATTACAGGCTTGCTGCTAGGCTTTATAGGTGTTGTCATGATCAGCGTCTTTAAAGAAGTAAGCGAAGCTTCCTCTCTAACCGGAATTGTTCTCGGTATCACAGCCGCATTCGTGTGGGCGGTGGGCACGGTTTATGTCAAATCGGTGCAAGAGAAGGTTTCCATCCTTTGGCTTGTAGCGGGCCAATTTATTGTTGGCGGACTGGTTCTGCTGTTGGTAGGCCTGTGGGCGGAGTCCTGGTTCGCCATCGCGTGGACGCTTCCTTTCTGGTTCAGCCTTCTATTTACCGCCATCATCGGGGTTGCGTTCGCGTGGGTGTTATGGTTTGTCCTCATTCACGAGGGCCAGGCCAGCAGCGTTTCCTCCTATACCTTTGCGGTTCCTTTGATTTCCATTTTTCTAGGCACGATTCTGCTGAATGAAAAGGTTACATTATCTTTATTTATCGGTTCCGTTTTGATCGGTTTGGGTATTTATCTAGTCAATCGTCAAGCCGCTGAGAGCAGTGAGATCAGCGGCAACATGCGTGAGCTGTAAAAGGGTCCGTTAGAAAGCCTGCTCGAATAAAAATGAACCGTGGGAGCGTTAATTCCACGGTTCATTTTCATATTCCGGACGAGCTACCAAGGCCAGCAGGGGGATTGGCCGTTTTACTTAACGAATAGCAAGGAAATTTGCGGCAATAGCACAATAACCAAGTAAGCGGCGATCATGCATAGAACGAATGGAATAATGGCTCTATCCAGTTTGGCTATCGGCAAGCCGGATATACTGGAAGCGACGAATAAGTTGACGCCAACCGGAGGCGTCAGCATGCCGATCTCCGCGCCTATGACCATGATCATGCCAAAATGAACAGGATCGACGCCAAGAGGCTGCAAAACCGGCAATAAAATAGGAGCGAGAATAATAATGATGGTGACGGTTTCCATAAATGTGCCGACGATCAATATAAACAGGGCAATGATGAGCAATAAAACGGTGGGGTTATTCGATAAGCCAATGATCCACTCGCCAAAAACATTCGAAATTTGATAAAGCGTGATGAGCTGTGCAAAGGCCGTGGCCGTACATATAATAATCAACACGGTACCCGCCGTAATTGAACTATGGATCAGGACTTGCGGAAGCTTCTTCCACGTCAGTTCCCGGTAGATCCACATGCCCACGATAAAGCTGTATACCACTGCGATGGCGGCAGATTCTGTCGGGGTAAAAATTCCGGTGTAAATCCCCCCCAATATGAGGACGGGCCCCAATAAACTCCACTTCGCCGACCAACCTGTACGGAGCACGTTCCGGAACGAAAATCCTTGATTAAGGGTACGTACACCTTCTTTCTTGGAAATCCAGCCGACAAGCGCGATTAAAAACACAATAATGACGAGGGCAGGTCCGAAGCCCGCCAGGAACATATCCTTAACGGATGTGTCTGTAGAAATGGCATATAAGATCATCGGAATGGAGGGGGGGATGATGATGCCTAACCCTCCGCCGGTTGCAGAAATGGAGGCGGCTGTCTCTTTCTTATATCCGGCGCTAGTCATGGCGGGTATCATAATCGCTCCGATCGCGGCTACAGTAGCCGGGCTGGATCCGGAGATCGCGGCAAATATGGAGCACGCCAGCACGGTAGCAACGCCCAGCCCGCTTCTAAGATGACCCGTAAAGCTTTGTACAAAATCAATGAGCCTTTGCGATATTCCTCCCGTTTCCATCAAGGCGCCTGACAATATAAACAAGGGAATGGCCAAGATAGGAAAGGAATCCAGAGACGTAAAAGACAATTGTCCCAAAAAGGTTAACGGCACGCCTCCCGCCCATAAGGAAAGAAGAACGGAAATCCCCAGGGCGAAGGCAATTGGAATCCCCAGGAGCAATGTAATGAACAGCGAAATAGCCAGTACCCAGACAGCCTCCATAACTATTCTCCTCCGGTTTGTTCTTTACGGGCAGCCGTTCGATAAATCCTTTGCATAATCCGAAGCGATAGGAGTGCATAACCGAATGGCACGAGGAAATAAACATACCCCATCTTGATCTGAAGGGAAGGCGAATGCTGATCGACAATCATGTTCTCTATGGCAACTTCGCAGCCGATTTTTATCATAACGATGGCAAACAGGAGCCAGATCGCATTCCGCAACAGATCGACTATACGATTCGCCGATTGGGGAAGCAGTGTCGTCAGCAGTTCGACTCGAAAATGCCGGTTGTACTTGACCCCTAAACTGGCCGAAAGATAGACTAACGCGACGAACAAATATCTGGCTAGCTCTTCGGTCCAATCGAGCGGAAGATTAAGGAAGTATCGGAATATGACTTGTAGAAACAACAGGACTGAAATGACGGATAGGAGGGAGGCGGCCCAAATCTCCTCAAAATAACGGTCAAGCTTACTTAGCCATTTCATATGGACACCCCTCGAAACTTGAATTTATCTGAATGGCTTGGCGGATCGAAGCTTCATTTCACTGCATCCATAATTTTCGGCAGCAAATCTTTACCGATTTTGTCTGCATACTTTTCATTAATGGACTGGACCGCTTTACGGAACCCATCCAACTCTTGCGGCGACAGCTCGGTGATCTTCATTCCATTGTCCTTCAACAGCTGCAAGGCAGCGGTTTCCCTTTCACGATTGATCTTGACCTGTTGTTCGGCTGCGGTCTCGGCCGCTTTACGGATTATTTGTTGGTCCGCTTTACTGAGCGAATCCATAAACTTCTTGCTGGCCATCAGCGGTGCGGGACTATAGGTGTGATTGGTCTTCGTTAAATATTTTTGCACCTCATAAAATTTGGTGGCCGCAATCTGTCCATACGGGTTCTCCTGGGCATCGACCGTTCCTTGCTGAAGAGCGGTAAAGAGCTCTGTGAAGGCCATCGGTGTCGGTTTCGCCCCCAATGCTTTCCACGTGTCGACGGTCAACGGATTCTCCGCTACCCGGACCTTAATATCCAGCAAATCTTTAACCGATTTAATTTCGTGCTTGTTGTTTGTCAAATTGCGGAATCCGAGCTCCATATAACTTAAACCGGCATAGCCCCTGGCCTCGCCGCTGTTCAGAATTTCCATGCCGACCGGGCCATGGAGAAAGCGGTCGACTTGTTGTTCGTCGGCAAATAAAAACGGCAAATCGTACGCCGTAAAGGCCGGGACAAAATTGCCTAATGCCGATGGAGAGATGATGGCGGCCTGAACCGTTCCGATCTGAAGCGCTTCAGCGAGCTCACGGTCGCCGCCCATTTGACCGCTGTGAAAAATTTTGACCTGAATACTATGATTGCTTTCCTGTTCCACCATTTCCTTGAACTTGACCAAGCCTTCATGCAAGGAATGCTGTGAATTCACTGATGTTGCAAGGTTCAATACTTTGGCTTCTTGCTTCGTCCCGCCGGTTTGCGGTATTTGGGAACTTTTGCCGCTGCAGCCGGAGAGGATTAAACCGAGTATGCCCAAAACGCTCATTGACCGAAACCACATGTTCATGTGGACTTCCCCCTTAGAAATGACTTTGGATTGAGAACTGCCGCGCCCGTCTTCGTAATACTCTAGAATCTTAGATGTTAAAAAATCTGAGACTGGACAAAGCACCTATACCCCAAAATGTATTCGCTTACATTTATGATTATGATAAATGCCATGCACTCAAAAAAGACAACATAACTAATATTATGTAACCTATATTTTTCGACGCTGGCTTGATTCAAGGAAATAAATGCTAGTACAATAGAACAAGTTCGATTCAGGAATGGGGAAAGGGTGGCTGCATGAAGCTTCTAACGGTTCAAGACGCAATAGCTAAAGTCAACGCCTGGTTCCATATTCCAGTCACACATGACGTGATCCATAGCGGTATTTACCGCAATTCGGAGCCTAACCAGGTAAACCGATATTTTCCGCGGATCAGTATGAGGCTTTAAGGGTAAGCGATCATGTGACCGAGGTAGATCCTTGTGCGCCGCATCCTTTTTTTCCCGTACTGTCGGATGAAGAGGTGATTAAAGCCAAAGACATCGCCGTCTCCTATTTGCAGCAGCACATGAGCGAAGAAACGTGTCAGTACGCCTTTATTCGCAAGGAAGGACATGAAGTGGCAAGGAGCATGCAGGGAAATCGGCTTCAGGTTGAGATCCAACGCCTGTACAACGGAATACCTGTCATTGGGGGAGCCGTCCGTTTGTTTATAGATCGCGATAGTTGGGAGCTGAACCATGTCATGGACGGCCTGGAATTTTGGAAGATGGCCGCCAATTCTAACATCCTTGCATATAAAGAACCCCGAATTGCAATGGAAGAAGCATGGAGTAAACTGAAAGGAAAAGTCGAATTGAACCTGCATTACAGATTGGAGGAGGGCGTTCCGGCAAACGAAACAAAACGCGCGATCTCGGTCTACACGCTGGATTGCGATTGGATTTGCAATGCCGTTACGGGAGAAGTGACGAAGCTGGCTCTTCCAGGCACTCCTTAAAATGATCACGGCGAGGGCCATATCCGTTCTCCGGCAGCCTGCATACTATGCGGGCTGTTTGTGTTTTTCCAAGTTCTACATATTTCCATTCAAGCCAGGTCATACTATGGAAAGTCGATCGGTTCAAGCTTATCTTTATCTGGAGGAGGCAGGGCATTGTTCTTCTGGCAAAGATTTAAACATAGAAAACCGACAAAAAACAATAGGGGAAGCCGCGGTACAAGTTCCCCGTCCGCAGTTTCTGATAAGCCGGAGCTCCAAATGAAGATTCAGACGGAACTGGAGGATACGATTCGATTGCTGGAATCGCTGCTTGGAGAGAACGAGGATCTCATCATGCGGCGTTTTCATATTTTCGGCGATCACCCGGCCATCCTGATGTATTTCTCCAATATGGCGGATCAAGCGGCAATCAACAGCGAGATTATGAAGTCTCTCATGTATGTGCCATCGCATCTGGAGGGTAAGGAAATTCAACCGGAACGCTTGAAGCATGTGCTGCTTTACGATTCGCTCCACCACAGCAAAGGAACCTTGGAGAGCAAGGTGTCCGTCATTGTTGACGGTGTGCTGCGCGGACAGACCGTTGTAGCCGTACAGGGATTCGATGAGGCCATCTTGCTGGATACGGCTAGCGTGACGAAGCGGACGGTCAATCAACCCGAGACGGAGCAGGTCATCCGCGGACCGCGCGAAGGGTTCATTGAGCAGCTTGAAACGAACATCGCGCTTCTGCGTTACCGCTTGCCGACGCCGGACTTTCGTATAAAAATGACAAAAATCGGCCGGATTACGAAGTCACGGGTGGCGATTTGCTACCTTAAAGGAATCGCGAACGACGCTCTCATCCAGGAAGTTCAGAACCGGCTGGCCGTCATTGACATTGACGGCGTGCTGGATGTGGGCTATTTGGAGCAATTCATCGAGGATAATCATTATTCCCCGTTTCCTCAGGTGCAAAATACGGAGCGGCCCGATAAAGCGGTGGCCAATATGCTGGAGGGCCGCGTCATCATCATGGTGGACGGCTCGCCTTTTGCCTTAATAGCACCGACGGTATTCAGCCAGTTTTACCAGACGACCGAGGACTACTCGGAGCGGTTTGTCATGGTCAGCTTCATTCGATTGGCCCGGTTGCTCGCGCTTGCTTTCTCTTTGATTACACCTTCTTTGTATGTCGCGATTATTTCCTACAACCCGGAGCTGATCCCAACGGAGTTCGCCGTTGCCGTGTCAGGCGGGCGTGCGGGCGTGCCTTTCCCTTCGGTGGTCGAGGTGCTCGTTATGGAGGCGTCGATGGAGGTGTTGAGGGAGGCGACTTTACGACTGCCTCAGCAAATCGGGGGGGCCTTGTCGATTGTCGGCGTTCTTGTCATCGGACAAGCGGCTGTCGCGGCCGGTTTTGTCAGCCCCATCACGGTCGTTACGATTGCGCTCACGACTATCGGCTCCTTCGCGACGCCCGCTTACAATGCGGCTTTGGCGCTTCGCCTGCTGCGGTTTCCGCTTGTGGTTTTGGCCGGGATGTTCGGTCTATACGGCGTTATGGTCGGATTAATACTCATTGCCAATCATATGCTTTCCCTCCGCTCGTTCGGCGTGCCTTACTTGAGCCCGATCGTGCCTGGCAATTTTGAAGGGATGAAGGACACGGCGATGAGGGCTCCGCTGTGGTCAATGAAAAAACGTCCTGCGCTCCTGCATCCGCCCAATCAGAATCGGCTCGGGGATGATGTCAAAGAAAAGCTGGATCAATCTTATCACAATACGCTGGATCCACTAAAAGTCGGGAACGAGAAATGGGGGGAAGCAGATGGAGTATCCACGCCAAGTGACCGTCATTCAAGCGACCGCGGTACTGATTAGCACCATCATCGGTGTTGGCGTACTGCCGCTTCCACTATTTGCGGCTCGTGCCGCCGACACCGGAGCGCCGCTCGTCACGCTGCTCGGTATTTTGCTAGCCTTCACAGGCTTGTGGACCGTGACGAAGCTCGGTATGCGCTTTCCGAATCAATCGATTATTCAATACAGTGAAGTCGTCTTGGGCAGATGGCCGGCATGGCTTGGCAGCATCCTGATCATCGGTTTTTTCTCGCTGCTTACGTCTCTGGCCGCACGCGAATTCGGGGAGGTGGTGATCACTTCCGTATTAAGGAAAACACCGCTTGAGGTTACGGTTATTGTCATGCTGCTGCTCGCGACGCTGTCGTCACGAAACAACCAGACGACCTTTACCTATATTCATCATTTTTATTTGCCGCTGATCGTGTTCCCTTGTATCCTGATCGTGGCGTTATCGCTCAAGAACGCGCAGCTTACCAATCTGCAGCCTCTTTGGGGCAACGAGCCCCACGGCATGCTGTCGGGCATGTTGACGATTGCGGGGTTGTTTCAAGGCTCCTTCATTCATACGATCGTTATTCCAGTCATGCGCCGTCCGGAGAAAGCGATGCAGGCGAGCGTCTGGGGCATGATCATTGCGGGGGGGCTGTATTTCAGTATCGTAACCGCAGCGGTCGGGGTGTTCGGTCCGGAAGAAACGAAGCTGTTGTTATGGCCGACGCTGGAGCTGGCCAAAACCACAGCGCTGCCCGGAAATATTCTTGAACGCTTGGACGCGGCCTTTCTTGCAGTTTGGGTAACCGCGGTTTTTACAACGCTGTTCTCCAGCTACTATTTAACCATCCGCGCGATTAGCAGGCTGTTCCGGCTGCGCGACCAGAAGATGCTCTCCTTATTTATATTGCCCTTCCTGTTTGTGCTGGCCATGATACCACAGAACATCTTGCATATGTACGAGATTATTGTAAGGGTCGGACAATTCGGATTGTTGATCACGATCGTCTATCCGATGTTCCTGCTGCTGGTCGCGGTAATCCGAAGGAAGAGGGGGGAGATGCATGACCGTATGCCGACTGAGCAAAACGGCTAGCCTGCTGCTCGTCTTCCTGCTGACGATTCCGATGCTCACGGGCTGCTGGGATCGTCAGGAGATTGAGGAGCGGGCCGTCGTGCTTGGCATTGGCATTGATACTGCCGATCCGGAGGAGAAAAAGGCGGACGAGGAAATATCTCACCTGAAAGGACAGATTCATGCTTCGGATACCGGTCTGGTGAAGGTTACCGTCCAGATCGCCGTCCCCGGTCGAATACCGCTTGGACCTGGAGAAAGCGGGGGCGGGGGCGGAGGAAAAAGGACGGTTTGGGTCGTGGATGCCGTCGGGTTTACCATCGATGATGCCGTCAACGCTTTACAGCAGCGGGTCTCGCCGCCGTTGTTTTTCGGCCATCTTCGCATCATCGTCGTATCCGAAGCCGTGGCCAGACTCGGCATGCAGAACTTGAACGATTACTTTCGGCGTAATCCGGAAGTGCGCAGATTGAATTGGATGTTCATTTGCAAGCAAGAAGCTTCGGATATTATGTTTGCCTCGCCGCAGCTTGAACGTGTGCCTTCCCTTTATCTCATGACGACGATGGATCAAGCGGTCAAGATGGGACGGTTCCCTAACGATTTTCTAGGTGTTTTCTGGAATGCTTCTTCTTCCAAGGGGAGAGAGGGATTTTTGCCGTATGTGGAACTGAAGAAGGAACAAAATATACAGATTAGCGGCATGGCCTATTTCAGAGGGGAAAAATTAGTAGGCATCTCCAAACCTATCGAGGTTCCGCTATACATGGGAATCACGGGCCTCAGTCTGGCCGGCGGGCAATCGTTCGTGAGAGTGCCGGGCACCAGGGACTACTTCATGTATCAAGTCAGAAGCCGGAAATCAACGAAGAAAGTACGGATCTTAAACGGGAAGCCCGTCATGAACGTCACGATTTCCCTGGAAGGCAACCTGCTGAGTAAATCGAACGAATCGGTTCAGCTCAGCAATGACGTCATCCATGAAATTGAACAGCAGCTAGAATCGCAGCTGCTGACTGGCTATCAGCGATTCATCGCGGATACCCAGAAGAAAGGCTCCGATATCTTCGGATTCGGCGAATACGTGAGGGCCAAAAAACCGGCCTATTGGAACCAGCATGTGAAGACGAAGCAAGCCTGGCAAAACGTATACAAGGAACTTCAAGTCGAGGTCAAGGTCAACATCCATGTTCGCCGAATCGGGATGAAGGCTACCTAGCTGCGAGGGACTTTCGTACATCAAAATAAGGGGGAGGTACAATGGCTACGGGCCTTGCGATCGGCTATGAAAATTTTACGATTTTTTTGCTCCTGCTGTCGGGTTGGTTTATTCTGCAATTTGATGTGAAAGGATATGCGCAAGCGAAGATGTGGAAGGAACATAAAGTCGCGCAAATACTCGGATGGTTCAACCTTATTCTAGGCGTGGCCATTCTGGCAGGGCATTGGATATATGAGCGAGTAAAATGATGGATCAGCAGCTCCGACTACAGGGGCTGCCTTTTTTCGTAAGATGGAACCAGAACCGTCATAATGTGCAAATGGCATGAATACACATAGGAAAGCATGCAGCTTATCCGTCATTATCACGATGTTATTGAACATGGCACGAGGGGATGGAGGCCGGAAATGGAATACGCAGATCCAATCATTGCGATCTTGGGAATAGGTACTGCTGTGCCGGATTATCGCATCGAACAAGCCGAAGCTGCTCAAAGATTAGCTGAAGCATTGAAGGATAGGCCCGACTCTGCGCGCTGGGCAAAGCGAATATTCAAGCAATGCGGAGTGGAAACCCGTTACACTTGTGAACCTAACCTGCTGGAGTCCGCCTCCGATTGCCGTTATTTGCCGCGAACATCCAACAAAGATGTGCCGACGACCGAAGCGCGTATGGAAACCTATAAGCGACAATCCGTTCCATTGGGACTCCAAGCTGCGAGACTGGCCCTCTCGGATGGAGACATGGACGCTTCGGATATTACCCATCTGATCACGGTCAGCTGCACCGGGCAATTCCTGCCGGGAATGGATACCGCATTAGTCCGCCAGCTGGGACTCGCTCCCACCGTGAACCGGATTGCGCTTCATTTTTTAGGCTGTGCGGCGGGCTTGAAGGCCGTTTGCCTATCCAGGCAAATTGTGGCCGGCCAGCCGTCCGCCAACGTATTAATTGTGTGTGTGGAGTTATGCACGCTGCATATTCAGCCTTCCAGCGAGCGGGAGCACCTATACGCCGCTTCGTTCTTTGGCGACGGAGCATCGGCTTGTATTGTCGGTACCGCCGGACCTCACCATAGATCGATCTTTCGGTTACATGAACCTCATTCCGTCCTGCTTCCGGACTCCTCCGAAGAAATGGTGTGGGAAGTAGGCGATTATGGCTTTGATCTTTATCTTTCCAGCAACATTCCCAAGCTGATAGGCCGTATGATACCGGCAGAAGTAGAGCGTTTTTTGAACGGAGAGATCAAGCCGGATTTATGGGCAATTCATCCCGGCGGCCGGGGGATTGTCGATACGCTGCAAGACAAGTTGGGGCTTACCCATGAGCAAACCCGCTCAAGCCGAACCGTACTTCGCGAGTATGGGAATGTGTCTTCGGCGACCATCTTGTTCGTGCTTAACGAGATGAGACGGGAGCTGCAAGTCCTCGGCTCCGGACCAGCGAACGGGATAGCCCTCGCCTTCGGTCCCGGCCTGACCGCGGAGATGATCAAGTTCGCTTATGTCCCGTCCGCCAGTATCCAGGAACAGCTTGCAGGCGGTGCCTATGTGTAAAGCGCTTCGTCAGCGCACCGAAGAGCCCGAATTGATGGATGACTTGTCTATGGGGGGGCCCGAGCTTCGCGAAGCCTTGCAGCATCTTCGCGTGCTGAACCGGATCTTCGCCGCCGCCGCGCCTACGCTGTACGGCGTGCGGCGATTATGGATGGAAGCGGGCCAACCGGACCGCTTATCCATCCTGGATATCGGGGCAGGGTCGGGGGATGTCAATAAGCATCTGCTGAGATGGGCGGATGCGAACCGGATCGATCTCAGCGTCACGTTGGTGGATATCACCGAAGAGGCTTGCGAAGAGGCAAGGCTCTTCTTTCATGACGAACCGCGGGTACGGGTCATCAGACGTGATTTGTTTGAGCTGCCGGAGGCAAGTGCGGATGTGACGACGGGGACGCAGTTTGTCCATCATTTTGCGGCAAGCGAGCTGCCCAAGGTTGTAGCAAGCATGTGTAAGGCATCCCGGCTGGGCGTTGTGATCAATGACATTCATCGGCACTGGCTCCCGTGGGCCGCGGTATGGCTTACGGCGCGATTGATTTCCAATAACCGGTATATTCGAAAAGACGGACCGTTGTCCGTAGCCAAAGGGTTTCGTGCGGCGGATTGGAAGGAACTTAAGCATGCGCTGGGCGTATCGGACATGTTCTATGCCTGGAGGCCGTTATTTCGGTATGTAGTCGTCATCGGAACAAGAAGAGCTCATTCCATCGACGGAGTTGAATAGGATGAAGGATCGCATCCGGGATGTAGCGGTTGTTGGCGCGGGGATCGCCGGCAGCAGTTTGGCCAAAGCTTTAGCGGACAGAGGATGGGATACGGTATTAATCGACCGGCAGCGGTTTCCCCGGCATAAGGTTTGCGGCGAGTTTCTTTCCCCTGAATCCCGACAGATGTTGAACGCGTTTGGGTTGCGCAGCCACGTTGAAGCGCTTGACCCCAGCTTGATTAACCGGACACGCTTAATCTTCAACCAGGGGGATGCCATAGACATTCCTCTGCCCGGCACGGCTCTCGGGGTGAGCCGCCATTCGCTGGACCCGGCTCTCCATCACGCTGCGCTAGGCGCAGGCGTACAGGTGCAGACCGCCGCAGCGGTTAAATCCGTGTATCCCCATGACAGGGGATATTCGTTGGAGACGATACAGGCGGAGGGAAGTATCACCTACCAGGCTCGCGCGGTTATCGCTGCATGGGGTGCCAATCGGCAGGCGGGACTTCCGGGTTACCGCTCGGCCGGTTCAACCAAGCATTCATATATTGGCGTGAAATCCCATTATCGGGGGATCGACATGGAGCAGGTGGTCGAGCTCTATTTTTTCCCCGGAGGTTACCTGGGCATATCGCCCATTGAAGGCGGACTCGTCAACGTTGCGGCCCTGCTGAAACGGCAAGCTTCTCGCAGCGCCGACCCAACGATTGTGGGAATGATTGACGCCGCGGCCCGCGCCAACCCGAAGCTTTACTTAAAGCTGAAGCAAGCCGTTCCAGTCCCCGGTACGCAGGCGGCGGTTGCCCCGGTGAATCTAAACCGCAAGCCGGTTGCCTGGGATTTGATTCCCCATGTAGGCGACGCGGCAGTCATGCTCCCGCCGCTCTGTGGAGACGGCATGTCGATGGCGTTGCGTTCGGCCCGATTGTGTACGCCGCTTGCCGACCGCTATCTGCGCGGGGAAATTTCACTTTCCCGTTGGGAGCGGGAATACACGCAGTCCATTCATCGGGAATTCAAGCGTCCCCTACGGTGGGGACGTCGGCTTCAATGGCTGTTCGACGCACCCGTTCTGCCCCGGCTGCTGCCTGGCTTGGCGCAGCTTCTGCCTGAGCTCGCGTCCGGGTTGGTCCGAGCGACCCGATTAAGAGAAACCGATACCTAGGCATCGCATCAGTTATCGGGAAATCCGCCGTCCAGTCGGACGTAAACCGAGCCATCAGCACAATTTGAGAACAACTGTGTCACGCTATGTAATGCGAAGACCCCTCGAAGGGTACTTCTGGCTTCGTTGTGGACTCAGGCATCGGAAAGGGAAGGGCAGAGGGCGTCAATCGGGGTACACAGGCTTCTTTCTCTTTAAAGCAGGAACATTTGTGCTGCGGCTAAGCGCACAAATGTTCCTGCTTAGTCATGTTGATTAAAGCTTGACCTTCGGCAGCTCCACGATCATTTCGGGGCTTTTTTCTTGCGGGTTTTGACTTGAGCTGCGGCTACGCCCAGTGGACCTGGGCCAATACCCGGGCTTGGGCAAAATTCATCTTTAACCGTAAACGTAAATACATGGTGAGGAACGGGGACGCAATGATGCCGGTTGACGATCTCGATGGGGTGGACGATTTCCACAACCTGCGGGTGGAAAAAATCTTGGAAAATCACTCTAGGCGGGTCAAAAATCTGACTAGCCGGACATTTCGGGCAATGCATTGTACATTCACCTCGTCGGATAAGTTTTCAATACATTACCTGTATATGTGGGACCTACTCCGCGCGCTTGTTCGTTTGTCCAGTATGTGCGGATTTTGTCTCGGTCTCTAAACTTGCCTATTTGATCAAATCGTGTTAGAACAGTTACAATACAGCTAATCGTTTGTACGAATACCGGTTAAGACTACGGTTTAAATAAACAGGAGGGGTCATCCATCATACAGCCTTTGAACCTACAACCTTTGAAGCTTAGCGTATTGGATCTGGTGCCCGTGTTCGGCGGGGCGGATGCCTCGTATGCCCTGGGACAAGCGCTTGAGCTTGCTCAAGCCGCAGAACGGCTCGGCTATACCCGTTACTGGGTCGCCGAGCATCATGACATGCCGGGGCTTGCGTGCACATCCCCGGAAGTGCTGCTGGCGCATATCGGAGCGCGGACGGAACGCATTCGTCTCGGTTCAGGGGCGCTGCTGCTGCCGCATTATAAACCGTTGAAAGTCGTCGAGTCGTTTCACATGCTCGCCAGCCTATACCCGGGGCGCGTGGATCTTGGCCTAGGCCGGGCGCCAGGCGGTTCGGCTCACGTGAGCATGGCGCTGAGCGGCAACTTTCTTGAGAATGTCCGGAAGCTGCCGGAATCGCTGCGCGGAATCACCGAGCTGCTGCAAGGGAACTACGAATGGGAAGGGGAGCCGGTCACCGCCCGGCCGACTCCGCCCGTAACGCCCGAGCCCTGGATGCTGGGAACGAACCGTAAGAGCGCGGCATACGCCGCCGAATTTGGAACGGGCTACGTGTTCGGCCAATTCATGAGCGATTTGGCCGGGGAGGATGTTTTGCCCGCTTACCGGGAAGCTTTCGTTCCTTCCCGCCTATGTCCCGAACCCCGCGCCATCGTTGCCTTAGGTGTCGTTTGTGCCGACACGGAGGACGAGGCGAAGCAGCTCGCGGGGGCAGGCGACGCCTTGTTCCGCAACGAGGGCGACACGCTGGAGCCGTCTCCGCTCGCAGACCGTAAGCTGCTGGTCGGGACGCCGAACGAGGTGAAGGCCCGGCTGGAGCAGTTGTCGCTGTTGTACGGTGTGGATGAATTCATCATCGTCACGATGATTCCGGATTACCGGAAGCGGCTTCGCTCTTATGAGCTGCTGGCCGAAGCCTTCTGGAACGCATAAACAAGTGCGTCAGCACCAACAAACGTAGTCGGACTGCTGCGGTACGGTCCGACTACGTTTGTTTGGCTTGCGCCCGCGAAATTAAAATAGCTTTCATCCTTTTGCCCAGTCATCTCGTTATATAAAATGATGAACCGGCCGTCATCAAAAAAATGAAAGCTATGAGGTTGATTACCGATGATTACGATTCGCAATCTTTCCAAACAATACAAGAATGGCGAATGGGCCCTTCAGCACATTAACCTGTCTATCGAAAACGGCATGTTCGGGCTTCTCGGGCCGAACGGCGCAGGCAAGACGACGCTCATGCGCATCCTGGCAACGCTGCTTCATCCGACGGAAGGGGACGTGCTTCTGCATGGAGTTCCGTTGACAGAACCACATCGGGTCCGCGGCATGCTCGGCTATTTGCCGCAGTACTTTCAAGTGTATCCGCAGTTGACCGCCTTCGAATTTCTCGATTACGTCGGCGTCATGAAGGGGCTGGACGACAAGCGCAAACGGAAAGAAGAAATTGAGCATTTGCTGGAGAAGGTAAACTTGGCCAACAAGGGGAAGTCCAAGGTCAAAACGTTCTCCGGCGGTATGAAGCAGCGTCTTGGCATTGCTCAGGCGCTGCTCGGCAGCCCCAGAGTGCTTATTGTGGATGAACCGACTGCAGGGCTCGACCCGGAGGAACGCGTCCGCTTTCGCAACCTGCTCACCCAATTCAGCATAGACCGCACCGTCCTCTTATCTACGCATATTGTGGCCGATATCGAAACGAGCTGCCGGAAGCTTGCCGTATTGAATCGCGGGGAGGTCGCGTTAACCGGCTCCGTTCACGAATTGGGGGCCTATGCCGAAGGCTCGGTCTGGGAGTTGGAAGTATCTGAGCAGGAATTCGCCGCCTTCTCTCCGTCGCAGATCGTCTCGACAAGCCGTACGGAGCATGGGATCGTATGCCGGGTGGTATCTGCGTCATGTCCGGGCCTTTATGCCGCGGCGGTCAAGCCCACGCTTGAAGACGGATACCTGGCGCTGCTCGGAGGTGTGCGCCATGCGTAAATGGAGCCGCCAGCTTCAACTGGAATGCCGGCTGCTGTTCACGAACCGGTTGTTGTGGCCGCTGCCTCCGCTGTTCGGGCTTTGGTTCGCCTATACGCTGACCGCGATTGAGCCGGACGTCTCCCAAAATATATATCTCTATGCCTATGATTTTCACAAGCTGCAGCACACGCTTAGTTTGGGCATAGCCATGTTGATCGGCATGCTGCTGATCCGGAAGGATATGGTCAGGCCTTCCTACGAATGGAGCGCCGGGCTGCCGGTATCGAGTTCTGCATTCATTGCCGCTAAATATACGGCGGGGCTGCTTTATTTAAGCTTGTTCACCTTCGCTATGGCCGCGGTATATGCGGGGTTCGGGATCTTGGCCGAGCTGCCGGTTTCGGAGCTTCGAAGCCACTTAAGCTTCTTCGCGGTGCAGTATACGGTTTCCTACATGGTGACGCTGGCGCTGGCCATGCTGCTGGCCGTTCTTATACCGAATCGGGTTTGCTATATGATCGGCTTTTGCGCCTGGATATTCGGCACGTTTTTCCTGGATGTGTTTCTGATTTCCCGGCTCCGGCTGTATGACTTAAAAACGTTTCATCTCAGCCAATTCTTTACGAATTCCTTATGGGAGAACGACGTCTGGGGCCCGTACCTGCTCAGTGAGGAATTGTGGCTGTCCCGGAGATTTGTGCTCTGTTTTACATTATGGATGCTGGCGACGGTTGTCATGCTCATTCATAAAAAGCGGCCGAGCGGCGCTTACCGTTCATCCGTCACCGCGATGCTGCTCGCGCTGCTCGCTTCCGTCTTGGCTTTCGTTCCTTATGAAGCCATGTGGCAGGAACGCTTCTCCGCTTATGAGAAGAAGCTGCAGGATGCGCCTCCCGATTATGCGGACCGCACTTCGTACGGAGAATCCAGTTTTTCCGTGAGCAGCTACGAGTTGACGGTTCATCGGCACCCTGACGATCGTCTTGACGTAACGGCGGCGGTTCAGCTCGACGCTCCGCCACAAACGGACGGAACGTCCATGACGTTTACACTGAACCGGGACTTTGTATTGAAGAAGCTTTCGGTCAACGGCAAGCCGGTTCCTGCGAAGCAAACAGGGGATCTCGTATCATTCGACCGGGCCGCGCTCGAAGACGGACCCGCTCGTCAAACCCTTTTATTCGAATATGAGGGCAAGCTCTTTAACTGGTACCCGGCATCCAGCTACCGCGAGGTGGTGAACGGATTTGTGCGGGGGGATCTTGTTTATTTGCCTTCACATCTTGCGTGGTATCCGATCCCGGGCAAGCAGGTGCTCTACGTACAGGATACGCCGGGAACGTTTCGCGACCGTTATGAAGCTGGGCACGAGCTGCTGGCCGACTTTGACGTGAAACTGACAGGATTTACCGGGGAGTTGTTCGGTACGATCCGCAAGCAGCCGGAACAGGGAGACTTCACGCAATCGTTCAAACAAGACAAAACGAACGGGGTGACGCTGTTTGCGGGTCATTTAACGGAGATCCGAATACCCGGCGAGACGATGGCGATCCTAACTTCTCCCGCTAATAAACACGAGGCGGAGAAATTTCTGAAAGCCTACTCGGATATTATGGCTTATTACGATTCCTGGCTGAGCAAGCCGCTTCCGAAGCCGGAAGCGATGCTGTATATGCCGCTTCATATGGTCGCTGCGCAGCAAGAACGCTCCATTCATCAGGCTGCGGGAAACCGGTTTGTATTCAGTGAATCGCTGCATACGAATTTAGACGCCTTTCAATTGGCTCAGATGGTTCATGTTTCGTTGTTCGGCGACCGCAACGCAGGGATAGGCTTTCCCGGGGAAGGCCCTGGCAGCTCGCTGGTCGGATCGATTCGCCGAGCATTTTATCAAGTATACCAGGCGGAACATCCGAAGAGACAAGAGGAAACGCCGCTTGGCGCCGGGCTGCTGTATCCGAGATTTCCGGTCGGAGCCGGGAGAGAGGCAGCCGGCGATCCGGTCGATCGTGCGGTGCAGAAAGCTATTCGCGAGGGACGGCTCGATCATGTGAAGCGGGTGCTGGACAATTACTACAGCAAAGGACTTTCGATTGAAGGGGAATGGGCCTACCGCTATCCGATCATACAAGCGAGCGATTGGGAGCAAGCCTGGAGCGGGGGCGCTAAGCATGAGTAAAATGATCTCTGATCTTAAAGGCTTGTACTCCCCGATGGCGGCGGTTCCCGCCCTGTACCTGCTGCTCCTCCATATTTCGATTTGGTTAGGCGATCCCGAGATTCCCAAAAATATGACAACCTACAACGAGATGGCGTTTTTGCCGCTCGTCCCGATGGTTTGCACCCTTTATTTTCAACGGGAGCTCGGGGGTACGCTCGAAATTTACGCTACGTTCCCCGTTTCCTTCCCTCGTATGATATGGCGCAAGCTGCTGCTCATTTCGGCGACACTGCTTGCCTTGCATGGAGGGATGGTCGGGTCGTATGTTTGCAGGTATGGGCAAATTCGTACTGAAATCTTCTCCTATGCAGGCGGCGGAAGCACGCGCGGGGAGGCCGGATGGTTGCAACTGCTGCTTCAAGCCTGGCCTGCTTATATGTCCATGACGGCGCTGTCTTTGCTGTTCATACTGGCGTTCAAAAAGTTGTACAGCGGCGCCGCGGCAGGGTTCGCCCTATGGCTGGCCGAGGTTCTTTCGGAAGGCAGGCTTCTGGGGCACGGCGCTTTGTTTACGCATCATATTCCCCCGGAGGCAACCTTTACTGCCAATCGGTGGATGCATGCCGCCGCGGCCATTGCGATCGTTGGCTTCACGATCATACTCGCTAACCGGAGAGAGCGGTGGATCGTGCACGATGAGCTGGAATAGAGAGGAGGGGCACGGCTTGGTTACAGACGAGCAGCTCGTTCGAAGGATGGCAGACGGCGACCAAGCTGCCTTCGAAGCATTCGTTCACCGATACCATGGTCCGTTGTTGTCTTATCTGGAACGGACTCTGCGAAATACGGATAAGGCGGAGGATCTGGTCCAAGAGACGTTCATCCGTCTGCTGCGGCAGCTTCGGCAAGGAAGCGTGCCCGAACGGGTCCGATCCTGGATGTACAGGGTCGCCAAAAATTTGTGTGTGGACTATTGGCGCAGCCCGAGTTATCGCTCAACAAAAGAGCTGCAGCCGGATCTTCCGGACCCTGTGGACGTCCGTCCGTCGATTGTTGAAATTTACGAGCGTCAGGAAACCCGCAAGGAACTGCTTCAGTCGTTGGATCAGCTTACGGATATCCAGAAAGATATTGTATTGCTGCGTTTTTTTCAAGATCTCAAGCTTCAAGAGATCGCCGAGGTCGTGGATCAGCCGCTCGGTATCGTTAAATCACAATTATACTATGCGCTTCGAAAGCTGAGAAAAAAGCTGGTCACCAGCCCAGCATTTATTACGGAAAGCGAGGGGACCGGAAATGGCGCGACCTAAAAAAACGCATCCGATCGACGATCTGGAATTAGATACATTGGAACGGGAGCTGAGGGAACCGCTGGCCGGTTATGTGGCGCGAGCTCCGCGGATGGAGGATACGGCGAGGCTCTTGGCCAAGCTGCAGCCTGAGTTTGAGCTGTTAAGGAAGAAACAGGATGCCTCGCAATGGGAAAACCCGGCGGTGTGGCACAAGCCGACGTTTTGGCGTCAATGCCTGCTGCAAGTGCAAACATTCGGTAAAGCGTTTTGGATCATCAGCCTTATCGCTTTCGTCCTGCTTACATTGAGCAGCAGTCTATGGAACCGTACGCCGGGTCTGGACTCCAATTTGTACGGAAAGACCCTGCCGTTATTTTTCTTCGCTTCGCTGCTGTATGGCTACCGGACGTGGAATCCGAAGATGCGTATGGTGGAGAGTGTCACGCCTTTTCCACCGGCCCTATTGATGCTAATCCGGCTTCTGCTTATGATCGGAATGACGACACTGCTCGGCTTGATCGGTTCGGTGTACCTGGTCTTGAGCACGGATGCTCCCTTGTCTTTACTGTCGTTCATGCTCCGCTGGTTAAGCGAACTGCTGTTTATCGGAGGGCTTCTGGCTTACGTTGCCTTTCGGCGGGGGATAAAGCACGGCTTTGCCGCTGGCGTAGGCGCTTGGGCGATGCTTCTGGCGGGGGAACAATGGCTCCGCTTTAACGAATTCGTTCCCACAACGCTTACCTCCATCCTGGAGCTGCTCGGATTGGCCGCAGGCTGCCTGCTGCTCATGTACAGCTACCGGATTAGCGCTAAATTGTACCGGTATGAGATATAACCTGACGGAGAGGAGGAACAACGGATGATTCATATGACAAACGTTCGCATACGCTACCCGGACTTTGACCTTGCGATCGATGACCTTACGCTGGAGAGCGGCATGACGGTCGTGGTCGGCCGCAACGGCTCGGGAAAAACGACCTTCCTGGAGCTTCTCTCCACCGGCATTGAACCGGATTCGGGTGAAATCAGGTATGGGGGGATGACCGTGAAAGAGCATCTTCCCCTCATCAGGCGGAATATCGGTTTTGCTCCATCCGAGATGGAGCTGTACGAGGACATGACGCCGCGGGGCTTTCTGCAATATATGGCCGGCTTGAAGGGCTTGGGAGATACGAGCGAGACGGGGGAATGGTTAAAGAAGCTTCACCTCGAAGACATCTCCCGTAAGCCTATCGGGAGACTGTCCCAGGGGCAGAAGCAGTCCGTTGCTGTAGCGCAGGCTTGTCTGGGACGTCCCCTCGCGCTGCTGCTCGATGAGCCTTCAAGCCACCTGGATAGTTTAGAGCGTAAATATTTAATGGCATTACTAACCCAATATGCGGCGGATCGGCTTGTTGTCGTCGTGACGCATGAGCTGGGGGAGTGGGATCAAAGGGCGGATCGGATTCTTTGGCTCGATTCAGGACGCGTTTGTTTTCACGGAACGCAGAAGGAGTGGACCGCAGGCTTGCCGCTGAACGTCTACTCCGGCATTATAGCTGCGGAGCAGCTGGCCGGGATTGAGGAACGAAATCTTGTCCGCTGCTCCATCCGGGAAGGAAAGGCGCATATTCGGATGATCGGGGAGCTCCCGCCGCCCGGATTTAAGCAGGAAAGACCGAGCCTTGAGGATGCGTATTTTATTCGGCGGTTGTCGCAGCCCTTCGTCAGTCACTGATTGACAGGTTTTCCGGTACCTTGAAGTTTGAAATAAGACATAGTTTACATAATATATAATATGTAAACTATGTCTGTTCCCATCATTCCTATTTTCAATCGGAAAGGGGCTGGACCGGGTGACCCCGGCAGAAGCGGATGGATGGTCCGTTGGTTTACCGGATCGTGTCCACCGGCTCATCAATGCGCCAGCCCTTTCCTTCAACAAAGCGTAATTTTATTTCTTTAACCTCGGACGAATCTTCGATCGGCACAGAAAACCGGAAGGTCTTTACTCCGTTGCCTTCTTGAATGAATGTTGCCTGGGCGTTCTCCCATTCCAACCGGCTTCCGCCGTCAGCGTTAGGCTGAGCCAGTTTGCCTTCGATTTCCACAATGGACCCGTTCTCCGTTTGCTGTTTCCAGTAGGCCTGGGCTTGTTCAGGCGTATACAGAAGCTCGAGGTATTCGATATATTTAGTCTTTGTATCCAATTCAGTGCCCATCCACCGGTAATCATTCCCTTTGACGTCAAAGGAACCATCTTTATGATCGCCGCCTCCGCCGATCATCATTTGCCAGAAGTGATGCTGCGCATCTGCCGCTAAGCCTGCGGCATCCCGCTCGCTGATGTCGGCTTGTTTCCGCTGCAGCCGGCGATATTCCTCATTTTCAACAACTACAGTTTGATTGTCTTCGTCCCAAAATACGCGGGCTCCCAAGGCTTCCGCCAAGGCTCTTGCCGGGATCATGGTACTGCCGTCAATAATCTGTGGAGCGACCTCGGAATGAATGTCATTGCCGTTAACGACCAGCTTTACCACTTTGGGAGCGGCATACGAAATACCGGAAAATAGGACGGAACCTAAAACCATCCCGCTTACAAAAGACTTCCAACTCATTTTCATTTGTCAAGCACCGCCTCTAATATATTCATTTATTCTTCCTTATGACGCTGCACGAGCCAGATTAGTTACAACATGCGGAAATTATTTCTAAAGGAGGCGAACGTCTACTATATTCACAAATGAAATGTGTTGACATACCTGATTCCATGTTATATTCTTTTGTTGGAACAGCGTTCCATTGGAACGTCGTTCCAATAATGAAGTTGTCATGGCTTGATTTCGACGCTTGATTTCGACGTATACCATGTAAAGAGGGGCTGATGATTAAAAACAAGCATTTATGTAAGCGTTTTATCATCAATCAATCAGACGTGATCGCACCTGGCGGAAGGTTGAGCGAGTAGCGGCACTCGCCGATGTGTTAGGAAGGTGGTATATGGCAGGGGTAGCATGTTTGTTCGCGCGTTATATTCTACTAATGGAACGACGTTCCATTTGTACACACGTTAATAACCTGCTTACATACCTTAGAGCCTTTAATCATGAAGGGAGAGAATTGTCATTTTGGAAGGGACTGAGCATCAACAGGTCAACTCTACCGTGGAGCGCGCCTTAATCCTCTTGGAATTGGTATCCGAGAAGGGCGAAGGAGTAGCTCTTGCGGAATTAGTGAAGGAGGTCGATTTACCTAAGACTACGATCTACAGACTCTTGGAAACTTTAAAAAACCGGAATTACGTTCAATTCGATCCGGATACTGAAAAATATTCGATTGGTTTGAAGACGCTGGAGATCGGAGTATTAGGACTGCATAAAATGCAAATCGTAGAAGTCGCCTCCCGACATTTGCGTGAATTATCAGAGATTACCGGGGAAACTTCTTTTCTTGCGACCTATAACAGCGGTGAAACCGTCTACCTTTATAAAATTGAGGGTTCAAAATCTATTAGTATAAGGGCTGAGCTAGGCATGAGGAGGCCTGTTCATTGCACGGCCGTAGGCAAAGCCATCCTGTCCACTTATTCAAGAGAAGAAGTGGATCGGATTATTCAAGAAAAAGGGATGACCCAATATACACCAAATACAATTGTGGATCTTGAACAATTTCATGAGGAATTAAGAAACATACGCATAGCAGGTTATGCCATGGACCGTGAAGAAATCGAAGTGGGCTTAACCTGTTATGCGGTACCCATCTATAACTACACCGGACGGTCGGTGGGGACGATTAGTCTGGGTGGTCCTGCTTCCCGCATGATAGAAAATAAGAACGAATTAACCCGCGAGTTAATGGAAGCGGGATTAAGAATTTCCCAGAGGCTGGGATTTGTTCCAAGTATCAGTTCCATATTGTAAATGCAGCGTATCGTAGCTTCATCCGTTAGACTGCCTGATGGATTCTCTGGAAATCATCTTGAAAGACTAACGGAACTGTCTTTCAATGCAAAATGCAACCGTTTACATGGAGAGGTAGATTGTACCTTGTTCTACCCATCTGAGCATGGCCGGCAGGTCATCAGGATCAGGAATTTAAATATAAGTTCTGAGGAGGCGATATTGTCATGACAGAAACGAAAACTGGATTGGGAGTCAGTTATAAACGTAAAGAGGACCCGAGATTGTTAACCGGTTATGGCCGTTTCACGGATGACATTGAAGTGAAAGGCATGCTTCACTTGGCGATCTTGAGAAGTCCCCATGCTCATGCTCATATTCGAAGCATCGATACCAGCCAAGCCCTAAAATTGCCCGGTGTCGTAGCGGTTCTGACGGGTGAAGAATCGCTGAAGTACACGGGGAAATTGGCGACGACGATCGATATCGCCAATAAAGTGCCGGAAGTGTATCCGATTGCCTACAAGAAGGTCCGCTTTGTTGGCGAGGCAGTCGCTGTAGTGGCGGCGGTTGACCGGTATATTGCGGAAGATGCGGTGGAGTTAATTCAAGTGGAATACGATCCTCTTCCCGCGGTCGTGACGATCGAAGACGCCTTGAAGCCTACTGCGCTTCTCTATGAAGAATGGGGCCATAATCTCCAACAGGATTGGAGAAGCACCATCGGCGACATTGAGGAAGCCTTCAAGAATTCGGCATACGTCTTTGAAGAGACCATCACTCACAGCCGTTATACCGGGACCCCGATCGAATCACGCGCATGTATTGCGGATTACAACCCCGGTTCCCAGAGAATGACCGTCACCTGTTCGACACAAGCTCCGCATCAGGTACGTACCTTGATCGCCCAAACGCTAAATATGCCTGAGCACAATATTCGAGTGATTGCGCCTGATGTGGGGGCGGGATATGGGACCAAATTACAGGCCGATGCCGAAATCATCGTTTGCATCATGGCGCGAATGCTGGGCAAGCCGGTGAAATGGACCGAAGACCGGGTGGAAAATTTGTTGTCCGGCATGCAATCGCGCGATTATTCTTGCACGCTGAAGATTGGTCTGGACAAGGATTATAAGATCACGGGTCTTCAAGCCAAACTGTATGCCAACATTGGGATTGACGGAACTTGCCATGGACCGGGTACGCCCGCCCTGCTGGTAGCCGGGTCGTATTTTCCGGGAGCCTATAAAATTCCTGTTTATGATTGCCAAGTTGTTGGAGTCGTGTCCAACAAAGGACCTTATGGCGCCCATCGCGGCTACGGCAAGGATATCGCGAGCTACCCTATGGAGCGCATGATGGATATTGTGGCCCAGCGTCTAAAGATTTCTCCGATCGAATTACGCAACCGCAATTTTATTACGAAGGATGAATACCCGTACCAGAATATTGCCGGCCCGATTTATGACAGCGGCGATTTCCATCAATTAATGAGTCTGGCTTTGGAGAAGGTCGGTTACGACCAATTGAAAGAACGGCAACAGGAACTGCGCAAGCAGGGCAGATATATAGGAATCGGAATTTCAGCCATGCTCGAGCCTTCTGGAGCAGCGGTTTTTAACGGGATCTTCAACGGTTTCCAGGCGGCTACGGTCCGTATGATGCCGGAGGGAGGTTTTCAAATCCTGACGAGTCATCAAAATATTGGACAGGGTGTTGAAACCACACTGCCGCAAGTCGTAGCGGACATCATGAATGTAGGCATTTATGATATTACGTTCTTGTACGGAGATACCGATGTCACTCCTTACGGTTTGGGACCGTTCTCATCCCGCGGAGCAACGTTCACCGTATCGGCCGTACATGAAGCAGCCAAGCTGCTCCGGGATAAATTAATCAAAATTGCCGGCCATCTGCTCGGTATCGATCCGGCCGAGCTTGAAATGTACAACGGTTCTATTAGAAAAAGAGGAAGCAGCTCGCCGGAGGAATCCATCAGCCTCAAAGAGCTTGGAAATAAAATTCATCTGTGGCCGGGGCCATACGGGACGATTCCCGAAGGTTTGGACGTGAATTTGGAATGCACGTACACATGGACGAGTCCAGTGGTCAAATGGGAACCGGACGAGTACGGCCGGGTCAATCTGTATACGACCCATCCGACCGGAGTGTTCATTGCGGTCGTTGAAGTGGATATTCAGACGGGGCAAATTCAAATCGAAAAATTTGTAGTTTCCCACGACTGCGGAACCATTATCAACCCCATGATCATCGACGGACAAATTGCCGGCGGGATCGCTCACGGAATCGGGGGCGCCTTAATGGAGGATTTGGAATATGATGCAAACGGTTCATTACTCAATCTTGATTTCCAAACCTATTTGTGTCCGACAGCCATGGAAGTGCCGGATATCAAATCCCATCATATTCAATGTCCTTCTCCATTTACTCCGCTAGGCACGAAGGGGATGGGGGAAGGCGGGGCCATCCCGTCGCCTGCCGCCGTCGCCAATGCGGTGGAGGACGCGCTGGAACCATTCGGGGTAAGAGTGAAAGATTTGCCGCTTTCGCCTGAGAAAATTGTGCAATGGATTAAACAAAGTGAGAGATACGCTTATGTCAACTCCTGATTGGAAAATATACCCTTTGCTTGTCGGAGAAGCCGATGTGCCTCAAGTTCTGGACGCGTTCTGGTCGCTGTCCCGCGAAAAATCGCTTATAAGCGTTCCGATTGCGGCATGGCTGTTAGTACCGCTGCACGGAGGAGAACCCATTCTGGTCGATACCGGATTTCGGGACGCGGAACGTTGTGTGCAATTACAAGGACTGGGGCCGCATCGATCCAAGCCTGAATGGACGCTGCAGGCGCAGCTATCCAAGTACGGCTTCGGTTTGGAGGATATCCAAACGGTCATTCTCACACACCTCCACTACGATCACGCGGGGGGATGCGGGCTGCTGCCCCGCGCCAAATTCATTATTCAGCGGACGGAATTGCAGGCGGCGGCAGCGCCCCTGGTTTCTCCCGAGCTCGAATTCGGCGGCGGCGCCCTCTTCTACGATCGTAAAGACATTGCAGAATTAATTGATCCGTTATGGTCCAGAGTCCGCTTGATCGAGGGGGATGAAGAAATTGCTCCGGGCGTCAAATGCGTATTATTCGCCAATACGCACACCCCTGGAAGTCAAGCCGTCTACGTCCAAACTTCTGCGGGTAACGCCGTTATTTTGGGGGATATCGCCCGAAAAGTGGAGCAAAACGTCAACAAGGCGATTCCGCCGGGCCTGTATTACGATTTGGAAGCCACATACCGGGCGATGAAGAAGATCAAGAGGGATGCTGATTTTATTCTTCCTTCCCATGACTACGAAGAGTTTTTGAAGTATGCGGAAGGAGTCCCTGTTGGAGACAAGCATTAAGAAGAAACGGCGAAGCCGGCTTCAGCCAATTTCTAGAATTCTTATCCGGGAAGGACAGGTGAACCAAGATGAAACCCGCTCCATTCGAATACGTAGTAGCGAACAGCGTAAGCGACGCCATTCATGCCTTGCAAAAATACGGAGCAGATTCCTGCATTATTGCCGGAGGTCAGAGTCTTCTTCAAGAAATGAATATGCGTCAAGCCAAACCCTCATATATTGTAGATATTAATGGAATTACCGATTTGGACTATGTTCGGCTAACCTCCGATAGTTTGGCCATCGGAGCGCTGACTCGCCATCGCACGATTGAACGTTCCGAGCTTGTGGCATCACATTGCCCTATTTTACGGAAAGCCGTTGAGCATATCGCCCATTTTCAGATTCGCAGTCGCGGGACGATCGGCGGGAGCCTTGTGCAAAACGCCCCGGGTGCCGAATACGGAGTCGTTGCCCGTTTGCTCGACGCTCAGATGGTCATCGCAGGACCGCAAGGCGAACGCATCGTCCCGGCATCCGGCTTTTTTCAAAGCCATTTCACCACCATTGTCAAGCCGGATGAAGTGTTGACCGAAATCCGCTTCCCGCTTCTTTCGAGCCATACCGGCTATTCCTTCCTGGAAGTGACCCGGCGTCACGGCCATATCCCGATCGTGTCCGCAGCCGCCACGCTTGAACTGGACGAGAAGGAAACCGTTACCGATGTGCGGGTAGCTCTGGGGAATGTGAGCGGCGAAGGCGTGCCTTACCGTGTCCGGGCTGTGGAGAAATTACGCGGCTTAACGTTCAATCTTGAACGGGTTGAACAACTCCAGAAAGACATCGAAGCTGAAGTCAATCCGGATCTGGAAGCGGATAAAAAGGCGGCGTTTATCAAGCAGCTTTCCGGTATTCAAGGTCGGAGAGTATCGGAACTCGCCAGTGCCGAATACCGGAAAGAAGCGGCGGCCATTTTAAGCGTCAGAGCATTAAAGATCGCTTACGAACAATTGAAGGGAGCGAAGTAAATGGTTGAGGCGGTTACTACACAAAAAATCGATGTGACGGTCAATGAAGTCAAATACGAGCGGGAAGTCAATGTCCGCACTTTGCTGTCCGATTTTATTCGTCAGGATTTGGGGCTGACAGGCACCCATGTAGGATGCGAACAAGGGGTTTGCGGCGCTTGCACGATATTGCTGGATGGCGAGGCCGTCCGGTCTTGCTTGACTTTGGCCGTACAGGCAAACGGTCGATCGGTGACTACGATTGAAGGGTTGGGCTCGCCCGAACAGCTTCATCCTATTCAGGAGGCCTTCCGGGAGAAGCACGGGTTACAGTGCGGGTTCTGTACGCCCGGATTTGTAATCACCGTCTCCGCCTATCTTGCCGAGAATCCTAACCCTTCAGAACACGAGATTCGTGAAGCGATATCCGGAAATATATGCCGCTGCACCGGGTACCAGAACATCGTCGATTCCGTCATCGAAGCTGCGCAAAAAATGAAAACGGTCGAACCGGCAACCTAAACTGTATACCGGAAAGGTCGGGGCCTCCTTGGAGGCCTCTCTTTTCAAAACTATGAATGGAGACAAGGGTGATTCTACATATGGCATACACCAAGGTATGGGATCGTTTAAGCCGGCCGCTGCGTGACTTGAGAATTTCCGTTACCGACAAGTGCAATTTCCGTTGCCGCTACTGTATGCCTGAAGAGCTTTTTGGAACCGATTATAAGTTCCTTGACCGGAATCAACTTCTTAGTTTTCAGGAAATCATCCGATTGGTCCATCTATTTGCTGATCTAGGAGTAGAGAAAATTCGGATTACCGGCGGTGAACCGTTACTTAGACCGAATTTGCCTCAATTAATCCAGCACATGAACCAAGTTCAATCGATTCGGGACATCTCTCTGACGACTAACGGTTCGCTTCTGGCCAAATACGCAGGGGAGCTCAAAGAAGCTGGATTAAAAAGAATTACCGTAAGTCTTGATAGTCTCGATGACGAACGGTTTGGCCAAATGAACGGCAAAGGCTTTCGAGTAGGGCCTGTACTGCAAGGGATTGACGAAGCTGCACGCGCGGGCCTTCAAATCAAAATTAACATGGTTGTACAAAATGGTATCAACGAGCAGGATATTTTGCCTATGGCCCGTTATTTCCGTGAAAAAGGACATATTGTACGATTTATCGAGTTTATGGATGTAGGAAACAGTAACGGCTGGAGATTGAATCACGTCGTGCCGAGTAAAAAAATAGTAGAGCTGATTCACCGTGAAATGCCGCTTGAACCTCTGGAGCCGAATTACGTTGGCGAAGTGGCGAGCAGGTATCGATACCTCGGATCGAACCAGGAGATTGGTTTTATTTCATCGGTTACGCAGGCATTTTGCTCGACATGTACAAGGGCAAGACTTTCCGCCGAAGGGTCTTTGTATACGTGCTTGTTCGGTGCTCACGGTACGGATCTTCGTACGCTGCTGAGGGAAGGGGTAGATGATGACGGGATCAAAGAGCATATTATGACGGTATGGAAACATAGAGTAGACCGGTATTCAGAAGTGCGCCTGAGCAACACGCTGGAGTTGAACAAGAAAAAAGTTGAAATGTTTCACATAGGCGGTTAGGTTACCGGACGATTCCGGATTTCAAGTAAACATTGAATCCAGGCGGGAAGCAGCGGGGAGGGCACCGTATTGTCACAAATCGAAGAGTTCAAAAAGGTGTTTAAGCAGATCAAGCAGTCATGGGAACGCGGTGATCAGGCGGCGATGCTTATGATCATTACGGTTATCGGTTCCGCATATCGTAGGCCTGGAGCGAAAATGATGATGTCCATGGATGGCACCATGTGTGGGACTTTAAGCGGTGGATGCCTGGAAGGGGATCTGTTCGGTTGGGCCGAGAAAGCGATTCAGGAACAAGTTCCGCTAACGGTCAAGTATGACTTAACGGAAAATGAACTGTGGGGTTTAGGCATTGGCTGCAAAGGGGCTCAAGAAATCTTGATCGTCCCGGTCGATCCTGCAGATTCGTTCTGGTCGCAGATTGATTATTGGATCCATCAAGAGGCACGAATTACGTACATCCTGGAGTGTACCGGGGAAACACGGGCTGCCTTTGTGGGTGAAGACACGGAATTTGGGGATACAGCCTCGCTCCCGACTGCGGTACGCAAGCAAGCTATCCTGCATGCCGGAAGCAGAACTCGGGCTGAGGTGATGCATGTGGAAGGACGCCGTTTTGTTATTGATACGGTTCGTCCTAGCGAACGTCTGATCGTAACCGGCGCCGGACACGATGCCGTACCTGTAGTCGATCTGGCAAGTAAAGCCGGATTTGCCGTAACCGTATTGGACCCGCGAGAAAGCTTTAACAATATCAATCGCTTTCCCTCCGCGCAGCATGTCGTTATGGAACCTGATGCTGCCGATCCGTCCATGTTTCCGGATGGCTGGTGGGTCATTATGAATCATCATTTAAACCGAGACGAAGCATCCTTACGGCTTGCTTTACATAGTCGCCCGAAGTTCGTTGGCGTTCTGGGGCCTTTATCGCGAACGGAGCAAATGCTTGTCAATATAGGGTTGCCTATGTCAGAGGCTCCGATCTATTCCCCGGTCGGTTTGGACTTGGGCGCCGAAACCATTGATGAAGTGGCCGTTAGTATTGTGTCACAGCTCATGAGTCTCCGAAACAATCGCAATGCCGCACCGCTGCATGGAAGGGCAAAAATCCATGCTTAACCTGGGTGCCGTTATTCTTGCCGCCGGAATGTCCAGACGAATGGGTCAACCGAAGCTGCTGCTGTCTTTAAGCGGCAAACCTTTATTTCGTTATACGGTAGAAAAAGCGATTCGCGCTGGATTGGAGCCCATTGTACTCATTAGCGGCGAACATACGAGCTCATTTCAACAATCCATTCATGATTTAAAAAATGTAGAAATCTATTCGAACGAACTCTATTCCCAAGGCATGTCGACTTCGTTGCGAATGGGAATTGAAGTTGTATCCGATCGGACTCAGGCGTCGATGATTTTTTTGGCGGATCAACCCCTGGTCCCGGATATCGTGGTGAAAGAGCTGCTTGAAACTTACAAGCGACATCGAAGCGAAGGGGTTCGTATAGTTAGGCCTCAATACAAGGGCATAGACGGACACCCGATTGTATTTGATGCCGAGCTATATCCGCAATTTCAACATTTGCAAGGCGATGAAGGGGGGAGATCCATCATAAAGTCCCATTCAAAATCGTTAAAAACGGTTCACTTTGAACAATCCGTCTGGGGATTTGATATCGATACTCAGGAAGATCTGAATCAAATATACAGTATGAACCCGGATTTAACCTGAGCACCGTTCAAGGAGGTTTTTCCAATTGAGCACGAATGCTTTTGTAAGAGAAATTAAAGTTGAAGATGCAATTGGAATGGTGCTTGCTCATGATCTCACCCAAATTATACCAGGAAAATTCAAGGGGCGTTTATTTAAGAAAGGTCACGTCATCAGGGAGACCGACATTCCCCATTTATTGAATATTGGAAAAGGCCACATTTATACATTAGATATACCTGAAGAGTACGCGCATGAGGATGAGGCAGCCCAGCAGATGGCAGATGCGATAGCGGGGGAAAACGTCTATGCCGTGGGACCTTCAGAAGGGAAAATGACGTTTAAGAGCGAGATACAAGGTCTTATTAAGATCAACCCAAAAGCTGTTCATGAAATTAATGAACTGCAGGGCATAGCTCTTTCGACTTTGTTCACGAATCGACCCGTTGAGCAGAATCAGCACCTCGGCGGGATTCGACCCATTCCTCTTATGATCGAGAAGCGTATAGTCAGAGAAGTAGAGTCGATTTGTCGAAAATACGCCTATGTTGCAAAAGTGATTCCTTTCCGTTCGTTAAAGGTTGGCGTAGTCACTACGGGCAGCGAAGTTTATGAAGGACGAATTGAAGACAAATTTGGGCCCGTGGTCAAACAGAAAGTTGAACACTTCGGTTCGGAAATCGTGGAACAATGCTTTGCCCCCGATCAATCTGAGGAAATAGAGAAAAAAATAACCTATTTTCTTAATCAAGGCGTTGATCTGATCTTAGTAACAGGGGGAATGTCCGTCGACCCCGACGACAGGACCCCGTTGGCCATTAAAAATATAGGGGCGGATATTGTCCGATATGGAACCCCTATGCTGCCAGGCTCGATGCTGCTTGTTTCCTACTACGATCAAATTCCTATACTAGGATTGCCTGGCTGTGTGATGCATGACCCCTATACATCATTCGACGTTTTTCTACCCCGAATCCTGGCTGGAGATAAAATTACAATCCAGGATATGACCACACTTGGCTATGGCGGGTTTCATGCCTGTTAACGATTCCATTCGTTGTCGGGTACATCTATTATGCTGCGGAAACGCAAGAGCCGTTAAGGAGTGAATTTCAAGTGAGCGAATCGGTATCGTGCCCGGATCACGTTGATGTCTTGGTGATCGGCGCCGGCCCCGGCGGTTACGTTGCAGCCATCAGGGCCTCGCAATTAGGAAAAAGCGTCGCTGTCGTAGACGAGAACGAACCCGGCGGGGTTTGTCTGCACAGCGGCTGCATTCCTTCAAAGGCGCTAATTTCAGCAGCAAAAACGTATGAGTTATTTGTGAATTCAAAGCATAACAAGATGGGGATCGCAGCCCAGTCCGTTTCCATCGATTATGCTCAAGTCCAGCAATGGAAGCATGGAATCATTCAGAAGCTGAAAAACGGCGTCGAAGGTTTATTAAGCGGCAACCAAGTTACCTATGTGAAAGGCCGGGCGCAATTCAAGAGCGGGAATGAAGTTCGGATCGATGACGGCAACCGCTCGAAAATTGTCAAGTTTGAACACTGCATTGTTGCCGCAGGGTCCCGACCGGTGGAGCTCCAGGGGTTTGCGTTCGGCAATCGGATTGTTTCTTCGAAGGAAATCCTTCAGCTGAAAGAGATTCCTCAAAGCTTGGCGATCATCGGCGCCGGATATATTGGCGTTGAATTGGGCCAAACGTTTGCAAAGTTTGGTACGAAAGTAACATTGCTGGAATATGCTCCGCATATTTTGCCTACTTTTGAGTCCGAACTTGCTTCTATCGTCGAGAAGAAAATGAAGAAGAACGGGATGCAAATCATAACCGGCGCAAGCGCCAAGGCGGCGTATGAGGCGGAAGGCGGCGTGACACTTACTTATACGCATTCGGGAGAAGAGAAGAAGATGGATGCGGACTACCTCTTTGTGGCCGTTGGCAGAAAGCCGAATACCGAACCATTGAGCCTGGAAGCCGCGGATGTGCAGGTTGATCAGAAAGGCTTCATTGACGTGGACCGCCAAGGCAGGACGTCCAATCCACGCATATTCGCAATCGGAGATGTGGTGAAGGGACCTGCACTTGCGCACAAAGCTTCATATGAGGGCAAAGTGGCGGCGGAGGCTATTGCCGGTCATCCAAGTGCAGTTGATTACAAGGCTATCCCTTCCGTCATTTTTTCCGATCCGGAAATCGCAACAATCGGTCTGTCGGAGAAGGAAGCCGTCGAGCAAGATTACAAAGTGAAGACAGGCAAGTTTTCCTACGCTGCCAACGGCAGAGCGCTTTCTTTGCATGCAGGGGAGGGCTTCGTGAAAGTTATCGCAGAAGCAAACACGGGTTTTATCATTGGAGCGCAAATTGTAGGAATCGAGGCTGCCAATCTGATTGCAGAAATCGGCTTGGCCATTGAAATGGGCAGTACGCTGGAGGATATAGCTGCAACCATTCATGCTCATCCGTCGTTGGGTGAAATCGTGATGGAAGCCTCAGAAGCAGGTATGGGCAAGGGCGTGCATGCCTTGTGACGAAGCGGAAGACGTTTGCGGTACATAGCAAATCAGAAAATGTAAAAGGCGAGGTGCATCAGATGGAAAATCGTTTGAAACAATTTTATCGGACCATGCTGCTGATTCGTCGCTTTGAAGAACAAGCGATCGAATTGTACAAGGAAGGTTTGGTTGGCGGGTCGTACCATCCCTACATCGGACAAGAGGCGGTTGCGGTCGGGGTATGCAGTGCTCTGAGACAAGACGACTACCTGACCAACACCTATCGGGGACGCGGCCAGCACATAGCCAAAGGCTCCGATCCCAAGCTGCTCTTGGCCGAAGTACTTGGAAGAGCAACGGGATATTGCAAAGGAAAGGGCGGTCCGATGCACATTACCGATGTGCAGAACGGTATCCTGGGCGCCAACGGTATTGTTGGAGGCGGTGCCCCTATTGGTGTCGGAGCCGCATTAACGGCCAAGATGACGGGAACCGATCGCGTAAGCGTTACTTTTTTCGGAGACGGCGCCATCAATCAAGGCGTTGTCTACGAGGCGATGAACCTGGCTGCCATCTGGGATCTTCCTGTCGTGTTTGTTTGTGAGAATAACCTGTATTCCGAAATGACGCCGATTCAATTTTCGTTGAAGAACAAGGATCTGATCGATCGCGCGGAAGGGGTTCGCATCCCTGGAATTATAGTTGACGGCAATGATGTTGAAGCTGTTTTCAACGTCACAACCGAGGCTGTAGAACGTGCGCGCAGGGGAGAAGGACCTACATTTATTGAAGCCAAAACTTACAGACTTAACGGGCATATGTACGGCGATTCGGAAACTTACCGTTCCAAGGAAGAGGTGGCGGCTTGGTGGGAGAAGGAGCCTATCAAGCGCCTTGGCGCAAAATTGGTGGCTAGCGGAGAAGCCAGTGCGGACGAATTGGAGGCTATCAATCATGAGGTCTTGCAAGAAATAGCGAGGGCAGCCGAATTTGCACGGCAAAGTCCGGAACCCGGGTTCGAGGAAATCTTCACCGACGTAATCTAGAAACGGTAGAGAGGATGTTACAACACAATGACCAGAGAATTAACGATGGTGCAGGCGTTAAATGAAGCCTTGCGTGAAGAAATGGCAAGAGATCAGCGGGTTTTTATCATGGGAGAGGACATTGGCGACTACGGCGGAGTGTTCAAGGTAACTTGGGGATTATTGGACCAATTCGGAAGGGAGCGGGTCCGGGATACGCCAATCTCTGAAGCCGGTTTTATCGGGGCCGGTCTGGGCGCTGCAATGACCGGATTGATCCCGGTTATCGAGATCATGTGGGTCGATTTCACGGCCGTTGCGATGGACCAGATCATTAACCAGGTCGCCAAAATGAAGTACATGTCCGGCGGACAAACAAACGTTCCACTGGTCATTCGAACGCAAGGCGGGGGCGGTCGTGGTAACGGTGCTCAACATTCTCAATCGTTGGAAACGTTCTTTGCTCACATCCCCGGATTGAAAGTCGTTCTCCCTTCCACCCCTTACGATGCGAAAGGATTGCTGAAATCGGCCATTCGCGAGAATAGCCCGGTTGTCTTTATCGAGAATAAAATGCAGTACACGAAAAAGGGCCATGTGCCGGAAGAAGAGTATTTGATTCCGCTCGGCCAAGCAGATGTGAAGCGGGAGGGAAAGGATGTAACCTTGATCAGTATTTCTCAAATGGTCGACTTCTCCTTGCGCGCAGCGGAACAGCTGGCCAAGGAAGATGTTTCCGTCGAAGTGATCGATTTACGGACGCTGAGTCCATTGGATATGGACACTGTACTGGCCTCCGTAAAGAAAACGATGCATGCCGTTATCGTGCATGAATCGACTCGTTCCTTCGGTTGGGGCGCTGAGCTTGCAGCCCGAATACAAGAAGAAGCCTTCGACTATTTGGATGCGCCGGTCGGACGCGTAGCTACCGAAGATGTGCCGATTCCATTTAACAGAACGTTAGAGAAAGAAACGCTTCCGCAGGTCTCGGACATTGTCTCTGCCGTTAAATCACAACTTTACCGCAATCAGCCTGTAAACTAACCGGGCGCTTTGAAGCGGAAGCAGAAGGTTCGTACATTAGGAATCGGAGGAGATTTAACATGCCCTATATTGAACTGAAATTGGTGGAAGGCCGGGATTTGGAAACGAAAAGAAAGCTGGTTGCCGGAATCACGAAGGCTTGCTGCGAAGCATTATCTGTTACGCCGGATTATGTGCGCGTGGAATTGATCGAGCTTAAGGCTGACTTGTTCAGCATAGCCGGGGAATTAGTTTACGATACAAGGAGAAAAAACGAAAGCGGAGGTAACGATCAATGAATGTTGTTCGGTTGCCGAAAATGGGGCTGACGATGGAAGAGGGCATCGTTCAACGTTTTTTAGTAAAACCGGGACAGCTTTACAGCAAAGGCGACGTTGTAGCAGAAATCGAAACGGATAAAGCGGTCCTGGAAGTTGAGATGCCGCAGGACGGTGTCATCGAGGAGCTGCTCGTTCTGGAAGGGGACACGGTTGAAGTCGGGGCCCCGCTTCTAAGGCTGAAAAGCGAACAGAAGACCCCGGAAGCGAGCGTCCGCGAAGCGGCTTCTCCTACGGAACGGCCGCAGCCGAACACGGAATGCGCGAAGGATGCAGTCGCAGCTGCTTCGCCGGATGCGGAGCTGCCTCTTAACCAGGACCGCAGGATCATCGCGATTTCCCCATCTGCCCGCAGAAGAGCCAGAGAGCTCGGAATCGACTACACCACGCTTCAAGGAACGGGGCCGAACGGAAGGATTCTGTATGCGGACGTAGAGGAGGCCGCACAACAGGTACCGCTCGCACCCAAGGAAAGCAGGGAAGCATCAAGGAACAACGCGGGGGCGACGTCTGCCAGGAACACCGGAGTACATCAAGGGAAGTCGAAGGTTGTTGAGTTATCCAGAATGAGACGAATCATCGCCAGGCGCATGGTGGAGAGCGTCACTACGATTCCTCAATTCTATGTGAAACGAAAAGTCGATCTTACCCAGCTGCTGGCCGTGAAAAATACAATACAGCCGCACATTTACCGCTCGAGAAACATAAAAATTTCGGTTAACGATTTTTTAATTCGTGCTGTTGCGGAGACTTTACGTGAATTTCCGCAGTTGAATGCGTCGTTCGTAGGGGCGCCCGACCAAGCGGATAGCCATATTGTGGAGTACGAGGAGATCCATATCGGCCTGGCTGTCGCCGCGCCGAATGGGCTCGTCGTGCCGGTCATCCATCATGCCGACGAGCTTTCGGTTATGGAAATCGCCGGAGTGCGTGAACGGCTTGTTTCCGCTGCCCGAGCCGGAACGCTTAAAGGGGATGACATGCAGCGAGGCACATTCACGATTTCCAATTTGGGGGCCATGGACGTTGAAGAGTTCAGCGCAATCGTCAATCCGCCGGAAGCCGGCATACTTGCAGTCGGAACGACTGTAGAAGAGATCGTCGTCATCAATGGTCAGTTCGAGATTCGCCCCATGTTGACCCTAGTCGGCTCTTTCGACCATCGCGTCATTGACGGTTTGGCGGCTGCAGCGTTTATGAAGAAATTAGTCGAGCGGCTGCAATCGGATGATTGGCAATTGCTATAACTGCATCGGTAAAGTTGCAACTGAATATGGAATTAAGGGGCAGTCCTTCCTGAACATCGGAAGGCTGCCCCTTCGTTTATCAGGTCAACCGAAGTTTATCGATCAGCTAATTATCCGGATTTCAACTCACCCTAACGAATTAACGTTGACTGTGTAAATGAAGCGATGATATAATTCAGAACATACAGACTATTCTCACAACTAACGATTGATTTTTCATTTTGAAAGGAGAGGAGAAATGTCTCAAACCGTTAGTGAAACACTGGCTTCGTTCGTCCATGGTCTGCGTTTTGAGGAAATCCCGGTTGAAGTTGTGCAAAAAGCCAAAACCTGCCTCATCCACGGAATTGGTGTTGGTCTCGCTGGTTACGACACGGATTTCCCGCGAATTGCTGCGGAAATCGCCGGCGTGACCGGCAGAGGCGCACATGAAGCGACTTTATTGTACAACGGCTCCAAATGTACGGTTATGGAAGCCGCTTTTGCAAACGCTGTCATGCTTCACAGCCGCGTTCAGGAGGACACGCATAATACGGCACACTTGGGTACAATCGTCATTCCGGTTGTATTGGCGTTGGGAGAATCAAGGGGGGCCAGCGGAAAAGAAATCCTGACAGCGCTAATAGCGGGCTATGAAGTTGGAGGTGCCCTTAGCAGGCACTACACTTCCCAATCTACACCGCGAGGATTTAGGGCGAGCTCGGTTTATGGCATCTTGGGAGCGTCTGCCGCGGCGGCAAAGCTTCTTCACTTAACGGAAGAACAGACCGCTCATGCTTTAGGCTTTGCAGCAAGCTTTGCTTTCGGAACTTTGGAAGCGTTTGCAGCCGGGACTATGGAATGGAGGTTTGAGAATGGGGTGGCAGCCAAAAACGGAATATTATGCGCTTTATTGGCTCAAAGCGGCGCTGTTGCCACCAAATTGGCTTTCGAAGGAAATGCGGGCTTTTTACATGCTTTTGCTGGAAATCATAAAGATCCGTTAAAATGTGTACAGCATTTAGGCAAGGTGTATGAAATCTTAAATGTGACCTTCAAGTTGTATCCGGTTTGTGCCTTCAATCAATCTCCTGTGATCAACGCTCTTGAGATGAAAAAGGAATTTGATATCCAGGTGGAACAGATTCAAAGCATCGTAATCGAAATGAACGATTATGAAGCCAATTATCCGGGAATGAGTTCCAAAGGTCCTTTTCAAAATATCAGTCAGACGTTGATGAGTGCCCCTTATTGCGTCTCGTCCTCTTTGATGGACGGTGAAATGACGCTAGCAAACCTCAAAAGATTCGATCATGAAACGTTAAATCAGTTAATCGACAAAACGATCATGATTCCTGAAAAAACGGTGAATCCTCTATGCAATAAAATCACGGTAGAACTCAAAAATGGCCAAAAATTGGTGAGAGAAATGAGTATTACGCAGGACTTTTATAATTTCGAGACTGAAAGAGATATTGAAATGATTCGCGATCTCAGGAAAGAGATGCAGATTTCTTCGGAACAATTGGAGCAGTTAATCCATGAACTGCTTTCTCTCGAGAACAAGCCCAATCTATCGACCCTTATGCCCAATACGACAGCAGTCAGCTAAAATATTTATTTAATGTCATTAAAATACCGTCCGGTCGGTTTTTTGATGGCAATTCTTTAACGAATAAAAATACCATCTGGTCAGTATGTTATGATCAGATTACAAAATTTGAAAGGGTGAGCGTGTGTATGGGAAGTTCGAAGCTTGACTTGATCTGCTCTGTCGACATTGGCGGAACATTTACGGATTCCGTGCTTGTTACAAGTGATGGGACGGTTGTTGAAGGAAAAGCCCTGACCACCTACCATGATAAATTCAACTCCGGTTTTTTTAACAGCATTGAATCCGCAGGCGAGAAACTTGGTTTAAGCCCGGCGGAACTTTATCGAAATATCAGCATGATTTCACATGGATCTACTGTGGCAACCAATACGGTGGTGGAGAATAATGGCTCACGTGTAGGCTTACTGACAACCTATGGTTTCGAGGATACGATCAATATGATGCGCGGATTGGGACGTGTGACGGGAGAGCCGTCGGAAAATATATTGAAGGTGACAGAGACGGCCAAGCCAAAACCTCTGGTACCCAAGGAACTCATCATTGGGGTTACCGAGCGAATCGATTCGCAGGGCGAAGTGATTGTACCGCTAATTGAAAGTCAGGTAAGGGAAGCCGCCCGTAAGCTGTTGGATCAAAACGTGGATGCCATCGCGATTTCATTCCTTTGGTCGTTTAAAAATCCGCAACATGAACAGCGGGTCAAGGAAATTATTCACGAAATGGACGATTCCGTCTTCGTTACTTGCGGACACGAGGTGACAAAAACATTAGGAGAATACGAACGGACGGTGGCGGCGGTCATCAATGCTTATGTCGGGCCGGTTACTTCCAAGTATTTGGAGGAAATCAGCGGGAGTCTTCAAACGAAAGGCGTCAAAGCTCCTCTGCTGATCATGCAGTGTCACGGGGGGATGATCCCGCTCGAACGAAGCAAGCAGCTGCCTGTTCAAACAATCGGTTCGGGTCCTGTCGGCGGAATCATGGGCTGCGTAAAGATCATGAAGGAGTTAGATATTCATAATCTTATCGGTACCGATATGGGCGGCACCAGCTTCGATATCGGGATTATCCGGGACGGACAGCCGCTTTCCGCCGAAAAAACGGTTTTAGAGAAGTATCAATATAACGTGCCCAATGTTGAAATCATTTCTATTGGTGCCGGTGGCGGAAGTATCGCGTGGATTGATCCCTACAGCAAGGCCATGCGGGTAGGGCCGAAAAGCGCAAAAGCAAACCCTGGTCCCGCGTGTTACCGGTTGGGAGGCACAGAACCGACGGTAACCGATGCCGACCTGCTGTTAGGGTATATTGATCCGGAAGCGGTGTTTGGATTCGGAAAGGGTCGCGGACTTAAACCAAGCGTGGAGCTGGCGGAAAAAGCCATGGGTAAAATTGCCGAACAGCTTGGCATTTCCATTATTGAGGCTGCAATGGGGACGGTGGAGATTGTCAATGCGAAAATGGCGAATCTGATTGAGAACGAGGTTATCGGAAGAGGCTTTGACCCACGGGATTTTGCAGTAGTCGCATACGGGGGAGCAGGTCCTATCCATGCTGCGGCTTATGCGCGTGATTTGGGTATCAAAATGATTATTGTTCCCGGTGAAACTTCCTCGGTTTGGTCAGCATTTGGTATATCCTCAAGCGATATCCGCTATGAACTTGAAGGAGAAGTTGGGCTTCTCTCGCCTTTTTCGCCGCAAAGTCTCGAAACGCCATTCCTTGAATTGGAAAAGAAAGGAGCGGAGATTGTCGCAACAGAAATCGGTGAAGATACGCCCATTCACTTTTCACGCTATGCGAAAATACGCTATCAATGGCAGCGGCATGAGTTGGAAATCAAGGTTCCGACGGGAAAATTGGACGAAACTATGCTGACAGAGCTGCTTACTGAATTTTCGCGTCAGTATGAGGAACGATACGGATCGGCCGCACTCCTGCCTGAAGCAAGGATTGAAATTGTTTCTGTCCGCTGCGAACCGATGGTAGAGGTGCGTAAGTTTGACAGAAAAGTGGACTTACATAGCAGCAAATCTCCAAGCGATCATGCCAGGAAGCCAAGCCGTAAAGTATACTTTAGCCGCCATCGTCCGCCTGTAGATGCCGATATTTACAATGGAAGTTTACTGACAAGCGGGAATGTGGTGGCAGGACCGGCCGTCATTGATTTGCACGGGACCTCTATCGTGGTGAACGAAAATCAAACCGTTACCAAAACGGATCATGGCGACTACATGATTCGAATCAATTCCAATTTGGAGGAGGAATAACCATGAAATCACTGCATGAGCAGGAGCAGCATCGTAAGTTTTGGGACGGCGTTCAGCGGGCGTACATCCCGATCGACCCCTTACAAGTCCCCCCTTCGGTAAGCCTTCACAGCGAATATGAGGAAGAGATTGATCCGATTACGTATGAAGTGGTTCGTCATAATCTTTGGAATGTCAATCTGGAACAAGGCAAGATTGTGGAAAATTTGGCGGTATCCCCGATCACACTGGAAACAAGGGATTTCCAAACCGCCATTTTTACCGAGGATGCGGAAATTCTTTTTTTCGGCCCTTATCTTCAATATTTCGGTGGTATGCTGGATGTCATGATCAAGTATGTCATTGAGAAACGGGGAGAAGAACCGGGCATTCATGACGGCGATGTGTTTCTGCAAAACGATCCATGGGTCGGCACAGCACATCAACCGGATGTAGGTATATTTGCTCCTGTGTTTTGGGAAGGCCAGATCTTCTGCTGGGTTGCAAACTGCCTGCACCAAAATGACGTAGGAGGAACGACTCCGGGAAGCTTTTGTCCGAACGCTCAAGACATTTATTTTGACCCGCCGGTATTTCCGCCAGTCAGGATTGTGAAAGAAGGGAAGCTGGATATTGAAATTGAAGCGGCCTTCAGACGGCAATCTCGTACTCCGGTTAATGTAGCGTTGGACTTGCGGGCAGCAATCGCCGCTTGTCATGCGTCACGTGCAAGAATCCTGGGTCTGATTAAAAAGTATGGATCCAAGACCGTAAAGGGCGTCATGAAAAAGGTGCTGAATACAAGTGAAAAGGCGCTGCTTGATCGTCTTTCGACCATACCGGACGGAACGTGGAAAGAGCGTGCCTATCAGGAAGTGGCGGTTACAGGTGATCGCGGTGTGTACCGGATCGAACTATCGATTACGAAGAAGGGCAACACGTTGACGGTTAAAAATGAAGGAACAGACGGGCAAGCCGGTGCGATTAATCTGCCGTTTGCCGCTTGGCGAGGAGCCATTCTCTCGGCTTTTAACGTGATCTTATTGGCCGACCAAATGGGGGCAGGCGGAGGAGGAGCGGCCCGGCACTGCGAGTTTATTCCTACCCCTGGCACCATGACTTGTCCTGACTATGGAGTCGCGGTAAGCCCGGCGGGCATTTACGCAACGGAGCTTGGGGTAGCGATGGCGAACTCGGTTGTGTCCAAAATGCTGCTATCGTCCAGCGATCCGGATCTTCATAAACTGGCTTTGAGTACCACGAACGGCCAGTGGCAAATCCAAATTCATGCAGGAACCAACCAGCGTGGAGAGTATTATGTCGGACCGATGCTGGATACGATGATCGGCAGCAGCGGGGCCACTCCATACCGTGACGGTTCATTCGCAGACGGACAATGGTGGATTCCTGAAGGTCAAGGGCCCAATGTTGAAGGCTATGAACGCGATTGGCCGATTTTATATCTCTACCGCAAGGAACATCAGGATTCGGCCGGAGCAGGAAAATTTCGCGGTGGCAATGGCGGTATCCTCGCCTATATGCCGCACAAAGGCCAAGTCGGTCTAGGCGTATATACCGCCGAGGGCATTCCCAAAACCTCCGGCATTTTGGGAGGATCGCCGGGTACCCGTGGCGAGACGGTATTAATAAAATCGTCAAATATTAAAGAAATTCTTCAATCGGGCCGCCTCATTGACAATGTGGATGAACTCTCTGGCGAGCGGCCTTCGTTAACGGGGAAAGGACCTGCTCTGGCACTCGGCGACTCGGATGTTCTGGAATGGAACTGGGGCTCCTGCGCCGGTTATGGTGACCCTTTGCTTCGCGATCCTGAGCGTGTGCGGCAGGATGTGCTGGCCGGTACTACATCCGTCTCTTTTGCCGAAACGGTATATGGCGTTATTTTCACCGAGGAGATGACGGTCGATGAGAGAAGCACGGAGCAGCGTCGGCTGCAAAACCGGAGGAAGCGCCTCGAAGACGCAGGAGCTCCTGTCTCCACCCATTTGGAGTTCAAGCTTCAGGAATTTCGTGTTCCGCAAGGCATGCTGACATTAGGCGATAACTTTTGGTTCAACAAAACGAATGGCACGACAGAAATTTGCTGCTCCCATTGCGGGGAAGTGCTCGCAACCGGCGATCAGAATTACAAGTCCCGTGTCCCGGTTCGCAAAAGCGATGTGGGGAAGGTCGGCATAAAAAGCGTCGATTTAAAACGTTTCGTCGATGCGCATGTGTTGTATCATGAATACTTCTGCCCGACCTGCGCTACGGTTCTCTCGACGGAAGTTGTTCGAGAGGGAGATGAACCTCTACACGAATTTTTACTAAGTTAATACACCTGATCCCCATCCTCCCGGCAAGGTTACACTTGCCGGGAAGGATATAGTTGCAAGCAGATCCACCAACATACCATCTGAATGGTATGTTGATGGTACAGTGTTGTGCGCCACCATGCAGCATGATCCGGTCTTATTCATTTTTTTGTAAAATGGGGGGGAATCGCGAAATGAAGAAGAGTACGAACACATGGAGAACGTTGTCGAGTCTGTTGGTTGCGTCCGCGATGTTAATCGTTGCCGCATGTGCCAATTCAACCGCTGTTGAACCGCAAAAAAGCGCATCCGACGGGGCAATATCCGGCGGAGCAAGTGGAGGTACAATCAAAATCGGAATGACTTCCGCATTGACGGGACCTTATAACGAATATGGGGAGGGAAATAAACGGGGGGTCGAATTGGCCATTGAAAAGTGGAACCAGCAAGGCGGGATTCATGGAAAAAAGATCGAACTCATCGCGTTGGACGATCAGCTTGTTCCCGATAAGGCGGCGAACAATATGCAGCAGCTTCTTGACGATAAAAGCATTGTCGCGATCATCGGTCCTGCCGGGAGCGGTCCGGCATTAGCTACAGTACCTTTAACGGAAGTTTACGGAATCATTCAAATTAACCCCGTGGCCCAGACTACCGACGTTACGTATCCTAACGGTGTAAATAACCCGCCGAGAAAAACGGTATTTTCCTTCGCGCTGCAAAACGATGTGGAAACGGATGTGCTCGCTACATTCGCGGGTGAGCAGTGGAAAAAGATCGGCCTCATTCACGAAAGTACGGCATACGGCAAATCCGGGATGGAATTGGTAGAGAAAATATTGAAGGAGAAATACAACATCGTTCCGGTCGGACGTGAACAATACAACCAGAAAGCGCCGGATATGACGGCCCAATTGGCCAAGCTGAAAAAGGAGGGTGCGGAGGTCATCGTCTGCGTCGGTTTAGGCGCCGATCTGGCCAACATTCGTAAGGGAATGAGCCGTCTGGACATGAATGTACCTCTCGTTGCGACGAATGGCGCCCTTTCCAATCCGTATAAAGAAGGCGCTGGCGATCTGGTCGTCGGCACGATCGGTACGATGATCAAAGCGTTCGGCGAGAACCCGTTGTCCGCTCCGGCCAAGGAATTTGCCGACGCCTATATGAAAAAATACGGGAAAGACCGGTATTGGGGAGATGGAGATACGCCCCAGCTGTTCATGTCTTTGAACGTCACCAATGCCTACGATGGAGCCATTGTGCTGTTTGAAGCGATTAAAAAAGCCGACAGCACGAAAACGCCCGATATTATCGCGGCTTTGGAATCCATGAAAGACTACCAAGGGGTAAACGCCAATTATACGTTTAGCGGCAAGAAGCATCACGCCATCGGCACTGACGGTCTTGGATTGTTCCAGTATGTGAAAAATGGAGACAACATCCAATTGGTCCCTTATAAGAAATAAAATGCCGGGGGGCGACGTTTGGCGGTTTACCCTCCGCATCTATCTTCGAGGAGGAAACAGGATGGGGAATATTCAATTTTTGCTTGAATTAATATTTGCCGGAGTCTGTGTAGGATCCGTTTATTCCCTCGTAGCTCATGGGTTTAACATGACATTTTGGTCCAGCAAGGTTCTCAACTTCGGTCATGGGCCGTTTATTATGTTCTGTTCCATGCTCATTCTATCATTTCTTAATATGGGAATTTCCTGGGCAGTCGCCATTGTGTTTGGACTCATTTGCATTTCATTGCTGGGAATTATACTGGAGAGGGTTTCGATTCGTCCCTTAATCAAATATCCTTCCAGTATGGGATGGGTCGTGTCCACGCTCGGTACCGGACTGTTTTTACAGGCGCTGGCATCGAAAATATGGGGATCGCAAGCGATAGCGTATCCTGCATTTCTGTTCACAAGCACGGACTACGTTCCGCTGCTCAGCGTAAAGTTGTCCTCCCAATACTTGCTCGTCTTATTCGCTGCGCTATTTATCATGCTGTTCATGGAAATGGTCATGCACAAGACGATATGGGGGAAAGCAATGAAAGCGGTCTCTTACGATCCGACATTAGCCCGCATTATGGGAATAAAATCGAAGCTCGTCATTACGTATTCCTTTATTTTGAGCGCGATTTTGGCTGGCATCGCCGGTTTCCTGATCGCACCGATTTACGGGACGGTCAGCCCTGACTTCGGGATGAACATTATGGTGCTTGGCTTTGTCGCGACCGTACTTGGCGGGGTGGGAAGTTCGAAAGGCGCTTTAATAGGCGGCATACTGGTCGGCGTTATTGAAAAACTGGTTGGGGGGTATCTGTCCAGTTCCGCAGAGCACGGGGTTGCCTTTGCTATTTTGATCCTCATTCTCGCGATAAAGCCCGAAGGCTTGTTCGGGTCCAGGGCGGTGCTGAAAGTATGACGACGATGAGCATGAAGAAAGGCGTTCAGCCCGTATTGACGATGATCCTTGTTCTGCTGGTTGCCGCAGCTCCATTGTTTATGTCACCTTCTAATGTGCAGCTGTTTATTTTTTGGGGAATCAATATTTTGTTAGCGCAAAGCATTAACCTGCTGAGCGGTCTCGGCGGTCAAATCTCTCTCGGCCATGCGGCGTTTTATGCGATAGGTGCTTATGTTTCCGCCATCTTCATGGTGCGTTTCGGTTTTCCATTATATGTTACGATTTTACTGTCGGCTGCTGTAAACGCATTGGTAGGATTTCTTGTTTCATTTCCGGCCGGAAGAGTCAGAGAATTTTACTTGGCGATGATGACCTTGGGCTTCGGTTTCGTGATCGAGGAGATCATCAAAGAATGGTCCAGCGTCACCGGTGGGGTCATGGGATTAAGCGGAATCCCTTCACCCAAGCTGGGCACCATGCTTTTGTTCGGCATCAAATTGAATTTGATCCACTATTATTGGATCGTATTTCTGGTTGTCGCGTTGATTGTGTGGATGCTGCGGAATTTCGTCCAGTCGTACTACGGCCGTTCCTTTCTGGCTATTCACCGGAGCGAACTCTCCGCATCCAGTATCGGCATCTCTCCGGGCCGGGTCAAGCAGCTCGCCTATACGATGAGCGCTTGCCTGGCGGGTATTGCCGGTGCGCTGTATGCGCATCTGATGGCTTACATCGGGGCGAATTCTTTCGGCATGATGCAATCGATTGAAATTCTTGTTATGGGCATACTTGGCGGATTCGGAACCATTATCGGTCCCATTCTCGGCGCTGGATTTTTGACTTTTATTGCAAACAAGCTGCAATTTATTAAAGATTATCAGCTGATGATTTATTCGCTTCTTCTCGTCATTTCCTTTCTGTTTATCCCCAGAGGCTTTGCCGGCTTATTGGGAATCCGTACGGCACTTAGCAAGGAAAAACGTCTCCAAAAGGTAAAGCCGATTTCTGAGGTTAAGCCTCTGCGCATTCCCGGGAGGGAGGCACGCACGCTTTCCTGCAGCCCTCATCACAAAGTTTTAAAAGTGGAAGGCGTGATCAAGGATTTTGGCGGACTTCGCGCGCTGCAGCATGTGAGCCTGGAGCTGGGGCAAGGTACCATTCTGGGCTTGGTAGGTCCTAACGGTTCGGGGAAAAGCACATTGGTCAACGTGATCAGCGGCGTTTACCCGGTGACTGAAGGCAAAATCAGTTTCGGCAAGGCAGAAATCACCAATATGCCTACGCATGCCATTGCCGGTCAGGGCATTATTCGAACCTTTCAGGACCCGCACAATGTCGGCAATATGACGGTCAAGGAAAATCTGCTGTTAGGCAAACATCAAAAATACCAATCCGGCATTGTGTCCTGCGTTCTCAATTTGAAAAGCTCTCTGCTTGAAGAACAGGAAATGCTGGTCAAAGTTCATGAAATGATGGAGCTCTGTTCACTCGCACAGTACTCGGAAGAATTGGTCGAAAATTTACCGTATGGCGTACAGCGAATGGTTGAAGTGGCAAGAGCGATTCTGGCTGAACCTGAATTGCTGCTCCTGGATGAGCCGGCAGCGGGATTGTCCGAGCATGAAATGCAGGAATTAAGCAAGCTTATCCGGTATGTCAAGACGCTAGGGATCTCGGTCATCCTCATTGATCATCATATGGAATTTCTAATGGGTCTTATCGATGAGGTGATCGTATTGGATTCCGGTAAAATGATCTATTCGGGCGATGCGCAGGGCATGCAAACGAATCAGCAGGTGATTGAAGCCTATTTGGGGGTTGCGAATCATGCTTAGCGTGCGGAATGTACATGTCAGTTATGGTCCAATCAAAGCCTTGAAAGGGGTTTCCCTTGACATTCGAAGCAAGGGGATTACCGCCATCATTGGCGCGAACGGTTCGGGGAAAACGACCCTGCTTAATTTCATCAGCGGGTTGGTAACGCCCGAGGAGGGCGACCTGCTGTTTGAAGGAATCTCCATTGCAGCATGGCCTACGGAAGCCCGGGTCAAACAAGGCATCGCTCACGTAATGGAGGGGCGCCGTTTATTCAAGGACCAAACGGTCCACGATAATTTGCGGCTGGCCGCACATTTTCGTACACCCAGGCTTGAGAAGAAAACGATAGCCAACAAGATTGAGCAGGTGTTTCAGCGGTTTCCGATTCTGGAAAGCAAGAAGCATCAGCTGGCCGGCACGCTCAGCGGGGGACAGCAGCAGCTGTTGATTATATCGGCGGCTTTGCTTTCGGCTCCTAAATTGCTTCTGCTCGACGAGCCGTCTCTGGGTTTGGCTCCGGTTATTATCGACGAGGTATATGCATTTTTGCAAGAGCTTAATCAGGCGGGAATGACTATATTTATTTCGGAACAGATGGCGGCTCTCGCGCTGCGCATCGCCGACTATGGCTATGTGCTGGATCGCGGCGCAATCGTGAAAAGCGGGGACAGCGCTTATTTGAAAGATTTGCTCGCTTCCGACGATCTTTCGTCCATCTATTTGGGTAAAGGTAACCATTAGAGGAGTGATGTTCATGTCAAGCTGCTACCGGTTTATTCCGGTTGAGAAAGTGTTCCATGGTGCTGGCGTCATTGAAAATTTGCCTGCGGAAATCGATCGTTTAGGCGCCAGGAAAGCTGCATTGCTTACCAGTAACAGCCTGTTCGCTTCTCCGGTTATCAAACGCTTGGAACAGCTGTTGGGAAGCCGTTTGGAGGTTGTCCTCTCGGGTACCGTACAGCACGCGCCAAGCCAGTCGATTTTCGAAATCGCTTCCAGGCTGAGGGACCGGGGTATCGACCTGTTAATCAGTTTAGGTGGCGGCACGGTCATCGACTCTGCAAAGGCCATCGCTTTAGTATTGGGAGAGGGCCTCGATGAGCCGCAGCAATTACAATCGTATTCGGTCAAATTCGAGTATCCCGATAAAATCGAAATTCCTCAAGTCAAGCAAAAATTAATACCGCACATCGCCGTTCCAACGACTTTGTCCGCAGCCGAGTTTTCCAACATTATCGGCATTACAGATGAGCACAGGAAGGTAAAGGAACTGTACATCGATGACCAATTGACGCCGAAAGTCGTATATATGGATCCGGAGCTCTGCACGGACACGCCGGACTGGCTGTGGTCGGCCACCGGGATGAGAGCGCTGGATCATGCCATTGAAACCGTTTATTCCAAGCAAACTCACCCCATCACTACGGCACTCGCGCTCCAATCGATCCGGCTGCTGAGCGAATATCTTCCGAAATGTAAAAAAGATCCAGCGGATTTGCAAGCGAAGCTGCAATGTCAAATGGCTGCCTGGATGTCGTTCTTTGGCGTGAGCAACGTGATGATGGGACTCAGCCACGGCATCGGACACCAAATAGGAGCCCATGCCAACGTTGCCCACGGCGTCACTTCCTGCATTATGCTTCCGCATGTCATGCGCTTTTCGCTGCCCTTTACCTTGGAACAGCAAGCCCTGATCAGTGCCGCCATGGGGGGCGAAGTAAGCGGCAGGAGTGTGGAGGAAGCCGCCGCAATGGCTTCGCAGCTGGTGGTCAAACTGGTGGCTGATTTGCAGCTGCCGCTTAGGCTTCGCGATGTCCAGGTGCGCAAAGAGCAGTTTCAACCGATTGCGGAGGACGCCATGAGAGATCTGGTCGTGGCAAGCAGTCCCAGACCTGTACAAGGAACCGGCGAGATTGTAGCTCTTCTCGAAGCCGCATGGTAGGGAAGTGTAATTCATGATAAGAGGTGAGAGACGAATGCGGGGAAGACTGGCAGGGAAAGTAGCGCTTATCACCGGTGCTTCGAGAGGTCTTGGAGCGCTGGAAGCCGTTATGTTCGCCAAAGAAGGAGCGCAGGCCGTTATCGTGTCCGATGTTAGCCAGTCGGCTTTGCAGGAGACGGTGAAGGCGGTGGAAGAACTGGGCGGAGCGACGACTGTTATTCCGCTTGAACTGAATGTCACCCTTGAAGAAGATTGGACCCAGGCGGCAATCTCGATCGAGAAGCGGTTTGGGAAACTGGATATTTTAGTCAACAACGCGGGAATTACCAAGAGGGAACGGTTTGTCGACTGCTCTCTGGCCGATTGGAACCGGGTGATTGCCGTTAACCAGACCGGCGTATTTCTTGGGATGAAATATAGTGCGCCGCTGCTCCGAAAGTCAGGCCGCGGGTCGATTATTAATATGTCGTCGATCGCCGGAGTGACCGGTTATTTTGCAGCTCCCTATACAGCGAGTAAATGGGCGGTGAGAGGAATGACCAAGGCCGCTGCGCAGGAATTTGGCGGTTGGGGAATCAGGGTGAATTCGGTTAATCCCGGCTTCATCTGGACGCCGCTTACGTTACCGGCCAAGCAAATGGTAGAGGCTTTTACCCTCGAACGGGCGGGTGAGCCGGAGGAAGTCGCCCAGGCCGTTATTTTTCTCGCTTCCGACGAATCCTCCTACATGACCGGAGGGGAAATAACGCTCGACGGGGGAATGACGGCAGGCGGCGAAATCCGGCTGATCGCCAAGGAACTCGGCATTTATCGTGATGAGTAATCCGTCCTGCCGCTGAACGTTCAGCGTCTCCCTTCCAAGCAGCAAAGAAATGAACCAGGTATTGCTAAAATACCATCCGGTCGGTATAATTATCATAAGGTTAATAAATACCGACCGATCGGTATGTTTCATTGGGGGGAAGGTGAAGGCGTTGGTCCATCTTACAGAAATACGCACCCGGTATTGTGAATCGGATGCACTTGGCCATATTAACAATGTCAGCTATTTTATTTATTTTGAGCAGGCGCGCGTCGATTTTTTGCTGGACAGCGGCATGGTACTTCCATCCGAGAAGTTCCCGTTTCTTGTTGCTTCGCTGCATTGTGACTACAAGAAGCAGGTCTACATCAATCAGAGCTTGAAGATCCACACCTATGTCATGGATATCGGCAGATCCAGCTTCAAATTGGGACATGAAATCCATGATAAAGACTCGAACGAGTTGCTGGCAGTAGGCGAAGCGGTCCTGGTGAGTTATGATCTAATTGCGGAGAAAACGACCCGGCTATCCGATGAGCTGCGTTTCAAGCTGGAAAACTATGTTCGAGTAGAAATTAATAACAGTAAAGGTGTGAAATCAAGTGACGTTTGACGGATCTTCAGTGAACCGCAGGCAGGGAAGCGATACAAAAACGGAAATTTTGGACATCGCGTTGTCTCTGTTTGTTAAGAAAGGGTATCATGAAACCTCCATGCAGGATATTGCCGACACAGCCGGTCTAACCAAAGGCGGATTATATTACTACATAAAGAGCAAGGACGACGTACTGTTTTTGCTACACGACCGCTTTATTGTCGAAGGATTAAGACGTTTGCGTCTGGTAGAGGCCGAATCACTTGAGCCTGAGCATAAGCTGATCGAACTGCTGAAGATGCACCTGCAGATCATTGACCAATTCAAGGACGACATTACCCTGTTCTTTAACTGTATGAAGTATTTAAGCGACGACAAAAAGCAGGCCGTACAAGAGAAGCGGGATGAATACGAAGACATCTTCGTGCGCGTCTTGGAAGAAGGCAAGAACAAAGGCGTCTTTAAAGTCGAGGACAGCCACATCGTCGTGCTGTATGTTCTGGGAGCCTGCAACTTTATGCATACCTGGTATAAGCCGGGCAAAGGAAAGTCGATCGAGGAGCTGTCGGATATCTTTATTACTCTCATCACCAAAGGCTTATTTCAGTAAAACCGAAAAGGGGACGGTAACGTGAAGATAAGCAAAGAGCGGCTGCTCGAACTTTATGAAACGATGATGAAGATACGAAATTTCGAAGAGAGAGTCTCCGGGCTGTTTGCCGGCGGGCACATTCCCGGATTCCTCCATCTCTATGTCGGGCAGGAAGCGGTGGCGGCCGGTGTTTGCGCCAATCTTCACAAGGACGATTACATCACGAGCACCCACCGCGGACACGGACACTGCATCGCCAAAGGCGCCGACGTCAAACGGATGATGGCCGAATTATTCGGCAAACGGACCGGTTACTGCAAAGGAAAAGGCGGTTCCATGCACGTCGTCGACGTCAACTTGGGGATCCTTGGCGCTAACGGAATCGTCGGTGCGGGCATGCCGATTGCGGTGGGGGCGGCTTTTTCCGCCAAAACCAAGGGCACCGGCCAGGTTGCCGTAGCCTTCTTTGGAGAAGGTGCGACGGGAACGGGCTATTTTCACGAATCGTTGAATTTGGCTGCCGTTCTGAAGCTGCCCGCCATCTTTGTATGCGAGAGCAATCAATATGCGGAATTCACTCCTCGGGAAAAACATTTGCCGGTGAAAACCGTGGCGGAGCGAAGCAAAGCGTACGGGATCGAAGGCCATGCTATGAATGGAAATAATGTGGTGGAAGTATTTGAAGAGCTGTCGGCCATTGTGGCCAAGGTGCGTAAGGGAGGAGGACCTGTCATCGTGGAATGCTTCACCAATCGTTGGAGCGGCCACTATGAAGGCGATCCGCAAAAATATCGTCCGGCCGGCGAGGCTGAAGCGTGGAGGAAGAAGGATCCGATCCTCCATGTGGAACAAGTGCTGCGTGAGCAGTATGACGTTGATATAACGGAGCTTGCCGCGATCAAGGATCAGGTCGAGCGCGAAATCGATGAAGCGGAGCGGTTTTCGATGGAAAGCCCGCTGCCCGAAGGCGAAGAAACGCTGCAGGACGTTTATGCTTCTTAACTTGGGAGGTGGAAGTTTTGGCGGTACTGCGATACAACCAGGCCATTAATTTGGCGTTGAAAGAGGAAATGCACAGGGACGAAAGCATCATTTTGGCCGGAGAGGATATTGCGGCGTCAGGCGGATCGTTCGGCGTGACGCGCGGCTTGATGGAGGAATTCGGCGAAGCCCGGGTTGTCGACACGCCCATCAGTGAAGGTGCGATTATCGGCATGGCCGTCGGTTCCGCCGCCAGCGGGCTCCGGCCGGTCGTCGAAATCATGTTTATGGACTTCATCGGTGTCTGCTTTGACATGATTATCAACCAAACGGCGAAAATGCGGTTTATGTCCGGCGGACAAATGAAAATGCCGCTCGTCATTCGTACGCAGGCCGGGGCGGGATCAAACGCGGGGCCGCAGCATTCGCAAAGCCTGGAAGCGCTGCTTATGCATATTCCCGGACTGAAAGTAGTGATGCCCTCGAACCCTTACGATGCGAAGGGCCTGCTCAAAGCAGCGATACGCGACGATGATCCCGTTATTTTCATTGAGCACAAGATGCTGTACAGCTCGAAGGGAGAGATCCCCGATGAAGAATACACCGTTCCGCTCGGTCAGGCAAAGGTAGTTAAGGAAGGCCGCGATGTGACCGTCATTGCGCTTGGCCAGATGGTCAACAAAGCGCTGCAGGCGGCACAGGTGCTGGAGGAGTCGGGAATCAGCGTGGAGCTGATTGATCCGCGGACGGTTACTCCGCTCGATAAGGAAACGATTCTCGAATCGGTGAAGAAAACGGGAAGGCTCGTTATCGTTCACGAAGCGGTGAAAATCGGCGGGATCGGAGCCGAGCTGGCCGCGATGGTGCAGGAGGAGGCGTTCGACTACCTGGATGCTCCCATTCAAAGGGTCGCCGCTCCGTTCTCGCCTGTACCGTACAGCAAACCGCTCGAGCATTACTATATGCCGAATGAGAATAATATTATCGAAGCGGTTCAGCGAATCTGTGTGGGCAGACAGTTCGCAGCTGCGAAGTAGGGAGGGGGACGGAATGACAAGCGTCAGGCGGATATTCGCTTCTCCACGTGCGAGAGCTCTTGCAGCACAGCAGAACATCCCGTTGCCCGAAGTGGCAGGAAGCGGGCCTTCCGGCCGAATCATTGAACAGGATGTGCAGGTTTACCGTTCGCAGCGTGCAAACATGTCTAGTGGGCCTGCCGAAAGAGATCCAAGCATTCGGCCGGACAAGAAGATTCAAGCCACTCCGCTCGCCAGAGCGATCGCTCAGTTGGAAAACATCGACCTGTCCACTGTAGCGGGATCCGGTGTGAGCGGCAAGATCAGGAGCTCCGATGTACGGCCGCGGAAAGAGGAATCAGCTTCGGCCGGTTTTTCTGCAGAGCGCGTTCCCCCCATGGAAGCAGTTCCGATGACGGGAATGCGTAAAATCATCGCGGAACGGATGGCCTACAGCAAGCAGACGGCTCCCCACGTCACGCTTACGGTGAAAGCGGAAGTGACCCGGCTTGCAGAGCTTCGAAACAAATGGATGCAGGACGGCATGAAGGTGAGCTATACGGATCTTCTGGTGAAAATCGCAGCAGAGAGTTTACGTGCGCATCCGCGTGTCAATGTCTCCATGGAACAGGACGGGATCGTCAGGCATCGACAATGCGATATCGGCGTGGCCGTCGCTTTAGAGGAAGGCTTAATCGTCCCGGTCATTCGTGATGCCGATCGAAGGCGCCTGCAGGACATTTCCAAGGACCTGCAGGATAAGGTCAAACGATCCAAAGAAGGCAAGCTTCGGCGGGATGAAGTGCAGGGCGGCCGGTTCACGATCAGCAACTTGGGCATGTATGAAGTGGATGCGTTCACCCCGATTATCAATCTTCCTGAAAGCGCTATCCTCGGGGTGGGAAGAATGATCGAGGATTTGATCGTACATAACGGGCAAATTCACATCGGGAAAACCATGGTCCTGTCGCTGTCCTTTGACCATCGGGTGATGGATGGCGCACCTGCGGCTTTGTTCTTAAAAAATATAAAAGAGTTGCTGGAGAATCCGGAATCTCTTCAGGACTCTTTGTAGGAGCAGTGAAGATGAAAAAGGAGATTATCGTTCCAAAAGCGGGACTCACCATGACGGAAGCGACCGTTGGACTCTGGCTGGTCTCCGAAGGGGATCCGGTTGAGAAGGACCAAGTCGTTCTGGAGCTTGCGACGGACAAAATTACGGTCGAAGTCACCGCCCCTTACGACGGAATCATGGTCTCTATTCTACACCAGGAAGGGGAAACCGTTGCGACCGGGGAGTGTCTTGCCATTATGGAGACGGAAGCTGCGGAGGCGGAACGGTCTTCAGCTTCACAAGCGGCATCCGGCGCAGCCGGAGAAGGAAAGAAGTACGATGTAGCGGTGATTGGAGCGGGGCCCGGCGGGTACGTCGCCGCTATACGCGCTGCTCAGCTTGGCGGCAAGGTCGCCCTGATCGAGCAACGCGATTTGGGAGGCACCTGCCTGAACACGGGCTGCATTCCGACGAAGACGCTGCTGCGGGCTTCGGAATTCGTCAAAATGCCGAAAACCGCAGCGGAATACGGCGTTTTCTTCGAAAAACCCCGGGTCGATTACTCCCGTTTGATCGATTACAAGGATCAGGTCGTCCGAAAGCTGCAGAACGGCGTCGCGGGACTGCTGCACAAGAATAAAATCGAGCTGCTCAAGGGGCTTGGCAGGGTCGTCGATCCGCATACCATTGAAGTGCGGACGGAAGACCGAGAGAGCCATAGGATCGAAGCGAACCATATCATCGTGGCGAGCGGTTCCCAGCCGCACATGCCGGAGATTCCGGGGCTGAAGCAGGCAGGCCCGATGACCAGCACCGAAGCGCTTGCCGGCAAAGAACGGCCGAGAAGCGTGGCCATTATAGGCGCCGGAGCGATCGGATGCGAATTTGCCGGTATTTATGCCCCTTTGGGCACAGAAGTCACCCTGATCGAAAGCGCCGATCAAATCCTGCCCGGGACGGACCGGGATCTATCCCGCGTTCTCGCGGAATCCCTCCATCAGGAACAGGTGCGAATTCTTACTTCCGCAACCGTTACCCGCATCGATATCCATGGCGGCCGTAAGGTCGTACATGTAGAAACCGCCCAAGGCGCACAGGCCATTGAGGTCGATGCCATTCTTGCGGCGACAGGAAGAAGGCCGGATCTGGAACAGATGCGGGAGCTCGGCGTCCGGCTGGAAGGCGGAAAAATCGCCGTGGATGATCAGATGAGAACCAGCATCCCATCCATCTACGCCGTTGGGGACGTCACGGGAATCGAGTTCCTGGCCCATGTTGCCTCCGCTCAAGGAGTCGTCGCAGCCGAAGCCGCCATGGGGCGGCCTTCCAGAATGGACTACCGCACGGTTACCCGCTGTATTTACACGTCTCCCGAGATCGCATCCGTAGGCTTGAACGAGCGGCAGGCCAAAGAGCAGGGACGGGATTATCAGATCGGCAAATACGCTTTTGAAGCAAACGGAAGGGCCATGACTTACGGGGAAACCGCTGGATTTGTGAAAGTACTGCGTGATACCAGGTACGGCGAAATTCTCGGTATCCATATCATCGGCCCGAACGCATCCGAACTTATCGGAGAGGCGATGATGGCCGTCCATTTGGAGGCAACCGCAGAGGAATTTGCATTAGCCATTCACCCGCATCCTACGCTGTCGGAAGTGCTGGTCGAGGCGATTCTCGCGAGCATGGGACGCGGCATCCATTCTTAACCGTGAAGGAGAGATTTGTATGCAGTCTTTTCAATATATCAGGTTGGAAAACAACTCCGGGCTCGCCACGATCGTCCTGGACCGCCCGGAAACATTGAACGCCATCAACGACGCGGTTCTGAATGAGCTGGATCAAGCGTTCACGATGCTGGAGCGGGACGATCAGGCAAGGGTGGTCATGATTACCGGTGGCGGGGATAAAGCGTTTGTTGCCGGCGGAGATATTGCTGCGATGCGGCAGATGAGTGTTCTGGAAGGCGAGAAATTTGTGTACCGCGGACAGGAAGTATTGAAGAAAATAGAAGACTCGCGAAAAGTCGTCATCGCGGCGCTTAACGGCTATACGCTCGGGGGAGGAATGGAACTCGCTTTGGCCTGCGACATTCGAATTGCCTCGGAGAAAGCCAAATTAGGGCTGCCGGAAGTATGCATCGGCCTTTATCCCGGATGGGGCGGCACCCAGCGACTGGTAAGGCTCGTCGGTAAAGGAATCACCAAAGAACTGGTGTTTACCGGAGAACGTCTTTCCGCCGAAGAAGCCAAGGAGCTCGGATTGGTGAACAAAGTCGTGAAGCATGAAGAATTGTTGCCCTACTGCCGGACGCTGGCCGATAAAATAATAGCCAATAGTCCGATTGCCGTCATGCAGGCGAAAAAAGCGATTAATCAAGGAAGCGAAATTTCTCTGGACCAGGCACTGGTTCTGGAAGCGGAAGCATGGCTTGTCAACTTCAGCACCGAGGACAGAGTAGAGGGTCTAACTTCTTTTCTTGAAAAACGCAAGCCCCATTATAAAGGCAAATAAGCAAAAGGCAGGGTTGATTTATGAAACATATGGGAAATAACAATTTTTCATCCCTTGTGACCCGAGGCGCTTTAAACAACCCGAACAAAGAAGTCATCACCTTCAAGCAGCAAAGAATAACGTACCGCGAGCTTCAGGAGAGAGTCAGCGCCTTAGCGCAAGGGCTGCTTGATCTCGGAGTAAAGAAGGGCGATGTGGTTGCGATTCTCTTATTTAACCACACCGAATATTTTGAAATTATTTTTGCCGCCAACCGGATTGGAGCGATCTTTCTGCCGCTAAACTTCCGCTTAGCCGCCGATGAAATCGCATACATTGCAGACAATGCCGATGCCAAAGCTATTTTCTCGGAGGACTCCTTCCATGAAACGCTGGATTCCATTCGGGGGAATGTGCAGCAGCTTCAGCATTATATTACGCTGTCCGCCAACGAACCGTCCGGTTGGACCCGATACGAACAATTGATAGAAACGAACCGGGGCGCCGACGTTCAGGACGCGCACGTCGAACTGGACGACCTGCACCGCTTGATGTATACGTCCGGCACGACTTCCCGGCCCAAAGGCGTCATGATTACCTATGGAAATCTGTACTGGAAAAATATCGGCCATATTTGGGAATTCAATATTACGCCGGACGACAAAACGTTAATCTCCGGGCCATTGTATCATGTCGGAGCGCTCGACTTGACGGCAACCGGCACCCTCTATCGCGGTGGAAGCATCGTCATTGTCAACAAGTTCAACACGCTCGAAGTGCTGGAGACGATCCAGAGAGAGAAGCCGACGAACATCTGGCTGGCTCCCGCCATGGTCAACATGATTCTGCAGGAACCGACGACGGATCAATATCAGCTGGATTCGATCCGTTACATTATCGCGGGCGGGGAACGAATGCCGGAGCCGCTCATCCAAAAAATCCAGCAGTTGTTTAAAAACGCCTGGTTTTGCGACGCGTACGGATTAACCGAAACGGTGTCGGGGGACACCTTCATGCCGAGCAGCATGACGATTGAGAAGCTCGGCTCGGTCGGGCGGCCCTGCCTGCATCTCGATCTGAAAATCGCAGATGAGCAGGGAAATGAAGTTTCCCCGGGCGAGGTGGGCGAAATCGTATTGCGGGGACCGAAAATCTCAAAAGGATATTGGAAAAACCCGGAGGCTACCGGGAAAACGTTTAAAGACGGCTGGTTTTTCACAGGAGACATGGGCAGACTGGACGCGGACGGCTTCCTGTTTATCGTAGACCGCAAGAAAGATATGATCATCAGCGGCGGAGAAAATATCGCATCGCTGGAGGTGGAACGCGTTCTTTATGAACTTCCGACAGTACTTGAAGCTTCTGTAATCGGGGTACCGAACGACAGGTGGGGAGAAGTGCCGAAGGCGTTCGTCGTCGTGAAGCCGGGGGCAACCCTGACCGCAGAAGAAATTCAAGAGCATTGTATGTCCAGACTGGCTAAATTCAAAGTGCCGAAAGAAGTGGAATTCATAGATAAACTTCCGCGGAATCCGTCCGGTAAAGTGCTGAAAAGACTATTGAGGGAATAGAAGGAGGATGAATCTGAATGAATTTTGAAATAACCGACGAACAAAAAATGATGCGGGACGGCGTTCGACAAATTGCTGAAGATTTCGGGCTGGACTATTGGCGGGAAAAGGACGACAAGCACGAATTCGTCTCTGAATTATGGAGCGAGCTCGGCAAAAACGGTTATATCGGTGTGGCCGTTCCGGAGAAATTCGGCGGCGTCGGACTTGGGATGATGGAAATGACCATGGTGATCGAGGAGCTGGCTAAAGGGGGGGCCGGGTCCACGGTAGCACAGCTGTTTATGCTCACTCCCGTTTTCGGCGGAGTGACGATCGATCTTCACGGCAGCGAAGCGCAAAAGGAACAGTATCTGACGAAGATGTCCGCCGGACAGCTTAATTTCTGCATGGCGCTGACGGAGCCGAACGCAGGCAGCAACTCGCTTGAGATCACGACGATTGCCAGGAAAGAAGAAGATCATTACGTGATCAACGGTCAAAAAATTTGGATATCCGGTGCCGATGTGGCTGATAAAATGCTGATCGTCGCCCGAACGACAAAGCGCAGCGAAGTGCAGAAAAAAACCGAAGGAATCAGCCTCTTCCTGGTGGATACCAAGGACCCCGCCATTACACTTCAGCCTATTGAGAAAGTGGGGACCCGCTGTGTGCGGTCCGATACGGTATTTATCGAAAATTTGAGAGTGCATAAAGACAACCTGATCGGAGAAGAAGGCAAAGGCTGGTCATACCTTGTGGATACGCTTAACGCAGAACGGATTGTGACGACAGCCGGGCTCATTGGGACGGGGCAGCTCGCTCTGCAGCTCGCGGTGAATTACGCGAAAGAACGGGTGGTGTTTAACAACACCCCGATCGGCGCTTATCAAGGCATCCAATTCCCGCTTGCGAAAATTCGGGCCGAACTGGAGCTGGCGCAGCTGATGAATTATAAAGCCGCATGGCTCTATGATCAGAAGAAACCGAACGGCACCGAAGCGAACATGGCCAAATTAATCGCCGCCGAAGCAGCCTTCCATGCTTGCGACCGGGCCATGCAGGTAATGGGCGGGTATGGCTATGCGAAAGAATACCACATTGAACGGTTGTGGCGCGACGTCAGACTTTTCAAAATCGCCCCCGTATCTGAAGAAATGATATTGAATTATATCTCGCAGCATGATCTCGGTCTGCCGCGGTCTTATTAACTTTCGTTTGCCTTGATGGATTGCGGAGGAGGAGTGAAGGATGGACATCCTGGTTTTGCTGAAACAGAGCTTAGGCACGGAAGAAAAAATTTTCATCGAGAACAAGAAGATCAAAGAGGATGACGCGGAATTTGTGATCAATCCTTATGACGAATATGCGGTGGAGGAAGCGATCCGCTGGAAGGACGAATTAGGCGGTGAAGTGACCGTGCTTACCGTGGGACCGTCCAGAGCCGAAAGCGCGCTCAGGACTGCGCTGGCTATGGGGGCAGACCAAGCGATACATGTGATATCCGAGGAAAGCCAGCATGATGAAGCGGCGATTTCCAGCATCATCGCCAAAGCCATCTACGGGAAAACCTACGATTTGATTCTTGCCGGAAATATGGCCATTGATTCGGGAGCCGGCCAGGTTGCCGTACGTGTCGCCGAACGGCTCGGGATTCCCCACGTGTCGACGATTACGAAACTAACCATCGACGGCAACCGAGCTGCCATTGAGCGTGATGTAGAGGGTGACGTAGAGGCAGTGGAGGTCGACCTTCCTTTGCTGGCGACCGCCCAGCAGGGATTAAATGAACCCCGTTATCCGTCTCTGCCCGGCATCATGAAGGCGAAGAAGAAGCCGCTTCAGCAGCTGACCGTCGCCGATCTGAACATGAAGCCGGAAGAATTGCAGATCTATACCCAGGTTGTCGATCAATATTTGCCTTCCCCGAAGGAGGCCGGTCGCATGCTCCAGGGAGAGTTGAAGGATCAGGTGAAGGAACTGGTACATTCGCTGCGCAGCAAAGAAAAGGTCGTATAGGGAGAGATTGATGATGAGTAGAAAAGTGCTGGTAGTCGGGGAAACAAAAGACGGGCATTTGCGACATGTAACGTTCGAAGCTTTGACGGCCGGCAGAAGACTGGCAGACGGCGGACCGTTGATAGCCGCACTCTTTGGATCAGACGCTGAATCGTATGCTGAAGAAATAAGCAAGTACGGCGCGGAACAGCTTTACGCGATTTCCGGTGAAGGGGCCCATCCAACCAATGAATACTGCACCGAGGCACTCTTTCAACTCATTCAGGAGATACGTCCCGATGCCATACTGATGGGTCATACGTCGGCAGGCAGAGATATCGCTCCCAGACTCGCTGCGCGTATGGGTGTCGGATTGATCTCGGATTGCATTGGAATGGAAGTGACGGGAGAAGACGTTTTCTTTACAAGGGCGGTCTATTCCGGTAAAGCGTTCCAAATCAAGTCATTCCGCAGCGGCACGATCTATGCCACGCTGCGCCCGAATAACATTGACGTCTCCGAAGCTCCTGCCCAAACCGCTGCGGCTGTTTTCCGTCCGGACGTCAAAGATCTGAAAGTGCTGGTCAAAGACATCGTTCGCAGAACGTCGAGCGGCGTGGATTTGAGCGAAGCCAAAATCATTGTAGCCGGAGGCCGGGGAGTGAAGAGCGCGGAAGGCTTCGAACCGCTCCGTGAGCTCGCAGCTGTGCTGGGAGCCGCTGTGGGCGCGTCCCGGGCGGCATGTGATTCGGGATTCTGCAACTATGCGCTGCAAATCGGCCAGACGGGTAAAGTGGTAACCCCGGACTTATACATTGCCTGCGGCATTTCCGGTGCTATTCAGCACCTGGCCGGCATGTCCAATTCGAAGGTGATTGTCGCCATCAATAAAGACCGCGAGGCTCCGATATTCAAGATTGCGGATTACGGCATCGTGGGCGACCTGTTTGAAGTTGTCCCTATGCTGACGGAGGCCTTTAAGCAAACCTTGCACGATGCGGCGGGTTGACCGCTGACGGAAGACCCGGATGTAAAAACAAACAGCGACAAGTAAGGTACCCGCAGAGGATGGGGGAATGATCATGCTGTCACTTTTAAATTTCATAGCCTTTCTCGCTGTAACCGGATATGCGCTGTACCTTGCCGCTCATGTCATCTACAGCCGCATCATGTTCATTCAACTAGGCAAAAAATCGAACTTGCGAAAAGATACCGCGGTCCGGATCAACGAGTTTCTCGTTCATGTATTCGGGCAGCGAAAACTTTTCAAGGACGCCAAAAGCGGCGTCATGCACTTTATCCTGTTTTACGGCTTTATCATCCTTCAGTTCGGGGCTATCGAGCTCATGATCAAAGGATTTATCAAAGGCTTTGAATATCCGATCGGGGAATTTCATCCCTATTTCAGCGTTCTCCAGGAAGTCACTACGTTACTCGTCCTTCTTGCTGCGCTTTATGCCTTTTACCGCCGTTATATAGAAAGACTGGCGCGGTTGAAAAGGGGATTCAAAGCGGGCCTCGTCATCATGTTCCTCTCGGTTTTGATGTTCTCGATCTTGATGAGCCTGGCTTTTGAGCATCTTTGGCTCGGGAATACGGGAAGCCCCTATGCTCCGATTTCTTCGATCATCGCGGGTTGGTTCGCCGGCATCGGTCCGGCTGCGGCGGGCGTAGGGTTCTATGTGTTCTGGTGGATTCATCTGCTCACCCTGCTGTCGTTTGCCGTCTATGTCCCGCAGTCCAAGCACGCGCATATCATTTTTGCACCCGTGAACGTCTATCTGCGGGATACGAAACCGGCAGGAAAGCTGACTTCTATAAATTTCGAGGATGAAACGCAGGAAACATACGGGGTTGGCAAAATCGAAGAGTTCCGCCAAAACCAGTTGATGGATCTGTATGCCTGTGTCGAGTGTGGGCGCTGCACCCAGATGTGTCCGGCTTCGGGTACGGGAAAAACGTTGTCGCCGATGGACGTCATTACCAAGATGAGGGATCATTTAACGGAAAAGGGAGCGGCCATCACCTCCCGGACAGCGTGGATGCCTGGTTTCGTCTTCAAAGATACCGGAGCGGATACGCTGGTCAAGAAGGCGGGGACGACGGATTCACTAGCGGCAAATCTGGTCGGAGAGGTGATCACCGAGGAGGAATTGTGGGCCTGTACGACCTGCCGGAACTGCGAAGATCAGTGCCCGGTGGCCAATGAGCATGTCGAAATGATTATCGATATGCGCCGTCATCTCGTATTAACGGAAGGCCGTATGCCGTCCGAAGCGGTCCGTTATTTCCAGAACGTCGAGCGGCAGAGCAATCCGTGGGGAATCAGCCGGACAGAGCGGATCCTATGGCGTGAAGGACGGGAGGATATCGTCGTCCCGACGGTTAAGGAAGTGGATGAATTTGAGTATTTATTCTTTGTCGGCTCCATGGGCTCTTACGATCAGCGAACGCAGAAGGTGGCGCAGTCTTTCGCCAAAATCATGAATGCGGCTGGAATTCCATTCGCCATTCTGGGTAATGAGGAGCACAATTCGGGGGATACGGCCCGCCGGATGGGCAATGAATTTCTATTCCAGCAGTTGTGCGAGAAAAATATCGCCAATTTTGAAAAGTATGGGGTGAAGAAAATTGTCACGATCTGCCCGCATACGTACAACACGTTCAAGAATGAGTATCCGGAATTTGGGCTGGAAGCGGAAGTTTATCACCATACGGAGCTGATCTGGACATGGATGGAAGAAGGGAGAATCAAACCGACCAAACAGGTCCATGAAGCCATTGCTTACCACGATTCCTGTTACCTCGGCCGGTACAACGGAATTTATGAGATCCCGCGTAAAATCCTTCAGTCCATTTCGGGTGTGGAGCTGCTGGAGATGGAACGGAACCGGCAGGATTCGATGTGCTGCGGGGCCGGCGGCGGCATGATGTGGATGGAGGAAACGCAGGGCAAACGCGTCAACCTCGCGCGGACCGAGCAGGCGCTGCGCGTGAACCCGACAGCGATCGGAAGCAACTGTCCGTACTGCTTGACGATGATGAGCGATGGCGTCAAAGCGAAAGAAGCGGAAGAGCGGGTCGCGACACTGGATATTTCGGAAATCGTGGAGCGTGCTCTTGCATGAACAATTCCGGTTCAAGTGCTGCCTGTAAACGGCGGACTTTTTATGGAGTAAAGGAGAGGAGGGACCGGGATGACGAGAAGGGACGCCGTTATTGTGAGCGCCGTTCGTACGGCCATCGGCAGTTTTAACGGGAGCTTAGCCGCTGTACCGGCTACGGAGCTTGGATCGGTTGTGATCCAAAGCGCGCTTGACCGTTCAGGAGTCGCTGCCCATGAAGTGGATGAAATTATAATGGGGAATGTATACCAGGCCGGATTGGGACAAAATCCCGCCCGTCAGGCTGCAGTCAAAGCCGGCCTGCCGGAATCCATTCCGGCGATGACCATCAATAAGGTATGTGGTTCGGGTCTTAAAGCCGTGCATTTAGCGGCACAGGCCATTTGGGCTGGAGAAGCCGAAGCCGTTTTGGCGGGTGGAATGGAAAATATGAGCAGAGCGCCGTATTTGTTGGAGAACGCCAGAAGCGGCTTCCGGATGGGGGACCAGCAGGTGGTCGACAGCCTCATTCGCGACGGATTATGGTGCGCGTTTCATGACTATCACATGGGGATCACGGCAGAGAACCTGTGCGAGAAGTACGCCATTTCCCGGGAAGCGCAGGATGAATTCGCAGCCTGGAGCCAGCAAAAAGCGGAAACGGCGACAGCCCAAGGGAAATTCAGGGATGAAATCGCTCCTGTTCGGATTCCGCAAAGAAAAGGCGACGCCCTTGTCTTTGAAACAGATGAATTTCCCCGTAAAGGCGTCACGGCTGAGGACCTCGGCCAATTAAAACCGTCCTTCATGAAGAATGGAACCGTGACTGCGGGCAACGCCTCAGGCATCAATGACGGGGCTGCGTGCCTGCTTATCATGAGCAGGGAAAAGGCGCAAAAGCTCGGAATACCTCCACTAGGGGTTATAAAAGCCAACGCTTCCGCAGGGGTTGATCCTAGTATCATGGGACTCGGTCCCGTACCGGCCACGCGGAAAGCGCTGCACAAAGCAGGCCTCTCCCTCGAAGATATAGACCTGATCGAAGCGAATGAAGCTTTTGCCGTACAGGCTCTTGCCGTTGACCGGGAGCTCAAATTCAACAGAAGCAAGTTAAATGTAAACGGCGGTGCGATCGCGATCGGACATCCCATTGGCGCGAGCGGCGCCCGGATTCTGGTTACACTGCTTTATGAAATGAAGCGCCGGTCCTCCCGGTATGGTCTTGCTACGCTGTGCATAGGCGGAGGCCAGGGCATAGCAACGATTGTTGAAAGGGAATAAATCGAACCCTCACGTATTAAGATCCCCGTATAATGGGGATTTTTTAATTTTAAGCAGGGAAATGTCGGCAACAAGGAGAGTTCGGGTTACTTGACCAGCGTAGACGCACTTTTCTATATCCAACTAATGCGATGGGAATATGTATTTTTTATTGACAAATAAACCGTCCGGACGGTATAGTAATCAACAGGGGGCTATCATATGACATCAAACTCAAAACGTGACGCAATATTGAAAGTAGCTTGTCGCCTCGTGAGGGAAAAAGGAGCTTTGCAGCTTACATTGGATGCCGTCGCCAAAGAAGCTGGCGTAAGCAAAGGCGGTCTCTTATACCATTTTCCATCCAAAGAGCTACTCATTCAGGCTATTTTAAGCGATTTTCTGGACCGATTCGATTCGGACACAACGGAGGAAGCTGTGCGTAATACCAATCTGAACAATGGGTGGGCACAAGCTTATTTGATTAAAACATTTGAGATTAGCAAGGATGATCTGGAAATGAGTTCGGGCGTTTTGGCAGCCGCCGCAAACAACCCGGAGCTGCTGGAACCGATGCGCCAACGCTATATAACCTGGCAGAATCGAATGGCTGCCGAGTGTTCAAATCCTGTTCAGGCTACGGTGGCCAGGCTGGCCGGAGACGGATTATTTTTCTGTGAACTGTTCGGATTTGCGCCGCTGGATGAAGAATTGCGATCATCTGTCCTCGCTTATCTCATGAAAATGACCGAAAAGCAGGACGCCTAGCATGCCTTGGTTCTATGTGCTAGTTGGCGGTGTCATGGATGTTGGCTGGGCCATTGGGTTGAAATTGTCGCAAGGATTCTCCAATCCGCTCCTAAGCATAGCAACCATTATATGTATCCTCATCAGTTATGGATGTTATGTCAAATCGATCCGGATGCTTCCAGCGGGAACCGCATATGCGGTTTTTACCGGTGTAGGCGGAGCGGGGACTGTGATCGCAGGGATGCTGTTTTTGAATGAACCCGCAGATTGGATGAGAATAGGCTTTATTTCGTTCATGTTTTTCGGCATCCTTGGTTTAAAAAGCATGGAAGCCAAAGAACCCCCTGTAAACCAAACAACGACCCGTTATCGGGAGGAATTATAAAATTGGATTGGATTTGTTTGATCGTCGCCGGTTTGTTAGAGGTTGTCAGTGTCGTGTTGATGAAGAGGCTGCATGGATTCAGGCTGAACAAGACCACCCTTATCTGTATAGCAACCTTGGGAGGCAGTCTCTTTTTACTTTCATTATCTCTTGCTTCCATTCCGGTCGGCACCGCTTATGCCATATGGACGGGTATAGGGTCTGTAGGCGCAGTGATTGTGGGCATGATTTTTTTTAATGAAAGCTACAGCCTGAGAAAAACTATGTATATCGCCATGATTGTCATTGGCATTGTTGGATTAAAATTGACTTCTTGAGGAATAAAGGTGTCTACCCATCTGAGCAGGGTGCACCACGCAGTATAACCAACTATATATCTATGGATACTTTGTTATTTTCACAGCGTGTATGGAAAGGAGTAGACAGATGGGATGGCAGAAGTACCCGTGCGAAACTTAAAAAAGAGACGTTCTAAAGCGAGCAGCACGATTTATTACGGTATTTCCGCGTTGTCCGTTTTGATCGCTCTTATCTTATGGCTGCTGGCCAGCACGAAGGGTTGGGTGAACCCGCTATTCGTTCCGTCTCCGGCTGCGGTCTGGACAGCATTTCTCGATATTGCGCGCGAAGGCTATAAAGGAGTGTCGTTGGCAGGACACATTGGCGCCAGTATGAAACGTTTGTTTCTGGCGTTGGCAGCTGCCTGTATAACTGCTGTGCCGTTAGGCATCCTATGCGGCCGATTGAGGTGGCTTCGAGCCATTTTCGACCCCTTTATTGAGTTCTATCGTCCGCTTCCGCCTCTTGCGTATTATTCGCTGCTAGTCCTTTGGTTTGGCATTACCGATACATCCAAAATCATCCTGCTGTTCTTGGGCGCATTCGCACCGCTGTTCATTACGACGGTCTATAGCAGTCAGCGCATACCGATGGATCGAATCCATGGAGCCAAGTCGTTGGGTGCATCCGGCTGGAATATATACCTGTATGTCATATTCCCTTCGTGTCTTCCGGATATATTAACAGGGCTTCGTACGGCTGTTGGTGTTACTTATGCCACACTGGTAGCTGCCGAGATGATTGCGGCTGTATCCGGGATCGGTTGGATGGTGTTGGACGCAAGTAAATTTTTACGAAGTGATATTATTTATGCGGCTATTATGATGATGGGGATTATTGCAGTCCTTATTGACGCCTTGCTCCGGAGACTTATTCGTTGGGCATCGCCATGGACGGAAGGGCAGTAGATACACACGAAGATGAAGATGATAAGGAGAGAGGTCTCTTGTTGATTCATAAGTCAAAGAAACAAATACATACCGCTATCTTATTATTAATTACGTTGATGATGGTCATATCCGGTTGCGGTAGTGCCGGTACGGCTAACTCCCCATCCGCAGCTGAGGAAAGCACAGCCAAGCCGACAGCTGCTGGAGCACAAGACCCTGGCAAAGCCAGTGAGCTTCCTAAAGAAATCAAAATCGGCTATCAGGTTTCACCAAACGGGGAACTGCTGGCCAAAGCGCTGGGATTAGCGGAAAAGAGATTCCCGGATGTTAAAGTTTCGTGGCTGAAATTCGACTCCGGTCGCGACGTGAATGTAGCCATGGCTGCGGGAGGAATTGATTTAGGTCTGGTCGGAACACCGCCGGGCGCATCCGGGATCGCACAAGGGCTTCCTTATCAAATTTATTATATTCACGACGTCATCGGCGAGAGCGAAGCGCTGGTCGTGAAGAATAATTCGGGTATCCAATCGTTGCAAGATTTGAAAGGCAAAACGATTGCTACGACCTTTGGTTCGACATCTCATTTCAGTCTGCTGTCTGCGCTTAAGCAAGAGAATGTTGACCCCAAAGAAGTGAAGATCATCGATATGCAAGCGCCAGATCTTCTGGCAGCCTGGCAGCGCGGCGATATCGTCGGCGGATTCACATGGCAGCCTGTGCAGTCCAAACTGCTTGCAAACGACGGCAAGGTGATTATTACCTCGAAGCAGATAGCGGACAAAGGGGCATTAACCGGAGAGTTCGGCGTCGTTCGTAAAGATTTTGTCAGCAAATACCCGGAAGTCGTGAGAGGGTATATCGCCGTATTGGATGAAGCAAGCAACTATTATATCGATCATCCGAAAGAAGCGTCTGAGGCACTTTCGAAGGAACTCGGTCTTAGTCCGGAGGAAAGCCTGAAGGCGATGAAGGAAATTATCGTGCTGAACGCAGCCGACCAGACGAATGCCAAATATATGGGAACCAAGGACAATCCGGGTGAATTCGCTAAGCTATTAAAGGCAACAGCCGATTTTTTGGTCGAGCAAAAATCGATTACCAAGTCTCCTGAAATTAGCGTATACCAAGAAGCGATTCGTAACGATTTGTATCAAAAATAAGAAGGAGGAGATCCTTTTGTTCGGTCAACATAACGCTGCTGCTGAACGGGATGTTCTCCTGCATGAACTCCAGGGCATTTCGCTTCAAGACATTTCCTTGGAGTTTCATCATACGACAACACCCGTTCGGGCGCTGGATGGTATTCAGTTGCGTATGAAAAAGAACGAGTTTGTCTGTGTATTGGGACCTTCAGGCTGCGGCAAATCTTCACTGCTCCATATTATCGCAGGTTATGTCAAGCCGACTACCGGGACGGTCCATATCGACGGCACGGAACATAACAAACCGGATTCAAAGGTGGGCGTGGTTTTCCAGCATGCCAACCTGTTCCCCTGGCTCTCCATATCGGGCAACATTGAATTCGGCCTGAAGATGGGTAAAGTCCGGAAGGCGGAGCGTAAGCTTAGAGTCAAACAATACTTACAGCTTGTAGGATTGGATCACTATGCATCCTTGCTTCCACACCAATTATCCGGGGGGATGAAGCAGCGTGCGGCGATCGCTCGTACGCTAGCTACTGAGCCCGACATTATTTTGCTGGATGAACCGTTCAGCGCGCTGGATGCGTTAACCCGGGAATCGATGCAGCAGCATATGCGCGAGATATGGAGACAAACGCAAAAATGCCTGTTTTTTATAACGCATGATGTGGATGAAGCACTTCTGCTGGCTAGCCGCATTATTATCATGCACCCTAGTCCAGGCCGAATTGTGCAAGACTTTGACAATCCGCTTCATTTGAAATTCGCGGACGAATCTTTTGAACATATTCGGTCCACGAGGGAATTCGCGGAACTGCGAACATTTCTGTTCACACAAATAGCTTCGCATATAAAGGAATAACTACCATTAGAAGAGGAGAGCTCATAGATGGAAATGTTTTGGTATTTACCGACGATGGGAGACGGCAGATTTTTGGGAACAACGGAAGGCGCCAGAGTTACCGACCTGTCCTATTTTCGCCAAATCGCGCAAGCTGTTGATCGGCTGGGCTACACAGGAATGCTCGTGCCTACCGGTCATGCCTGCGAAGACGGTTGGGTCGTGGCATCAGCACTTTTTCCCGTTACGGAGAGATTAAAGTTTCTTGTGGCGGTAAGACCTGGCGGTGTATCGGTTAGTATTGCGGCACGAATGGCTGCTTCTTTCGAACGATTCTCTTCGGGCCGTCTGCTCATTAACGTCGTAACGGGAGGGGACCCGTTGGAAATGGCCGGTGACGGAATTTTCTTGGCGCACGCCGAAAGATATGAGGCAACCGATGAGTTCCTGACCGTCTGGAAACGACTCATGACAGGTGAGGAAGTGACCTTCACCGGCAAGCATATTCGTGTCGAAAGGGCCAAGCTATTGTTCCCTCCGTTAGACCATAAGTCGCCGCCATTATTCATTGGAGCTTCTTCCCCGGCTGGGCATAGAGTCGCTGCCAAGCATATAGATACCTATTTAACGTGGGCGGAACCGCCAGACATGGTGGCCGAGAAGATCAAAGATGTGAAGGCGCTTGCAGCTCAGCAGAATAGAGAAATCCGGATCGGGCTTCGCGTGCAAATCATTGTCCGGGATACGGCTGAGGAAGCATGGTCAGAGGCGCATAAGCTCATTCAGTATGTGACGGATGAAGACATCGCCACAGCGCAACAAACGTTTGACCGTTTTGATTCCGTCGGGCAGCAGCGAATGACCCGCTTGGTTCGAGAGAACGCGGACCGGCTGGAGATTAGTCCTAATCTTTGGGCGGGAATTGGTCAAGTTCGGGGAGGGGTTGGGACTGCGCTGGTCGGAGATCCTGATTCCGTTGCGAAGCGTTTGCTTGAATATCGGGAATTGGGAATCGATACGTTCATCTTGTCAGGATATCCGCATTTAGAAGAAGCTTATCGGATTGCGGACTTGTTATTCCCAAGACTTCCGGTGTCCTACCCGAAGCGTCCGGCCGATGTCACCTTGCAGCCTATGGGTGAAATATTAGCTGAAAATATATTGTCCAAGCAGCTTCTTCCGGACAAACATTAATTCGGAGCCATCTAGTCAGTACAGAGGAATACTACCCATTATCAACGGAGATGCAGCCTCTAATCCTTGCTGATTAGAGAACTGCAATCTCCTTTTTTATTTTCATTCGGCATATGTGAATTTCATTTCACATTGGAATAATAGGAATAATGCTTGAGAATCATTTCAAGGGATTTTATTATCTATTATAGATAATAAATTATCACTATATGATTATATTTAAGGAGGTATTTCGAAGAGCATTCCGTCCGTTGGAGAGCCGTCTTGTCAAGCAGTCGACCCTGTCAAGAAAAACATCATGATTGAAACGAATCCAAGATGGGTTCGCGTCCGTGTTGCGAGGAGACAATCGCGGATAGTAAAGGCGTACTGACGCTTCATGAGCGAGGCCATCTTCCCGTGTATTATTTTCCTGAGTCGGATGTGCGCAAGGATTTGCTTATGCCAAGTTTGCATACCACTCATTGCCCGCTGAAGGGAGACGCCTCTTATTGGAACATACAGGCAGGAGACAGGGTTATTGACAACGCCGTATGGAGCTATCAACAACCACGGCCTGAAAGCGAAGCGATACGTGGGTATCTGGCCTTTTATTGGAACAAGGTCGATACATGGCTGGAGGAAGAGGAAGAAGTTTTTGTGCATCCCCGAGATCCGTACAAACGAGTGGATGCGGTCTCCAGCTCGCGGCACATTCAAATCGTATTGAACGATAAGCGCTTAAAGAGAGATCGATCCAAGCGGTGGTTGAGGCCGCCGAACACGTATCGCGGAAGATGGGGAAGCTATAAGAATAAGACAAGACACATGTCGGTCTCTTCAGACTATCGAGAAAGTCTCGATAGTCTTTTTTTGACTCTGTATTTATTCGAACATGGAATAATATGAAGGGATTTTGGAAAAATTATCAAATGGTTGAACTGTAAGGGGGGATGAGGCATGTTTCCAAAGTTTCTAAAGATGAAAAAAAAGAAAACAGATCGTGCCGAAATCCAGGAAATTGAAGATTTGCAACCCTTTCAAAATCAGTCTTTGCACAATGATTTAACTAGGAATATGGAAACCATCAAATCCGAGATGGGGAACAGTCATGATGTCATCATCCGGGAATTTCAGGTAGCCGGAAAAATTCGCGCCGCGGCTGCATTTACAGATGGTTTATGCGACCAAAAGACCCTCTCTGATTTTGTTATGGAAAGCTTAATGCGTTTTCAAGATGATGCATTCAACATGGACCCCGATATAGATGCTGAGCAGGCATTCCAGATCATAAAAGAACAACTGCTAACTTCCGGGGATGTAAAAGAAGTATCCAATTGGAAGCATCTCTTTCTCGGGATGTTATCCGGAGATTCGGTACTGCTTTTCAACGGTTGTAACAAAGCGATGGCCGTCGCAACCAGGGGAGGCGAAAATCGGGGCGTCACCGAACCGTCCACACAAACGGTCATCCGGGGTCCGAAAGAGGCTTTTTCGGAATCCATTCGTACCAATACTTCATTGATTCGAAGAAAAATAAGGAGCCCCAAATTGTGGCTCGAAGAAAGAATCATTGGTGATGTGACTCTAACCCAAGTCGGAGTCATGTATATCAAAGGAATCGCCAATGACGAAATCGTGCAGGAAGTAAGAAATCGTTTGGGACGAATTAAAATTGATGGAATACTGGAATCCGGATATATTGAAGACTTGATTCAAGATGGAATATGGACTCCGTTCCCAACGGTTTTCAATAGCGAAAGACCTGATGTTATAGCTGCCGGCTTACTTGAAGGAAGGGTGGCCATTCTGGTCGACGGAACACCTTTCGTGTTGCTCGTTCCGGTCATGTTCAACAGCTTTTTACAGTCAGCAGAAGACTACTATCAACGTTTTGATTTCGGTAATTTTTTGCGAATTTTGCGGTTTGTTTCTTTGTTAATTGCACTGCTCCTTCCTTCGCTATATGTTGCGGTCTCAACTTACCATCAAGAAATGTTACCCACAACCTTAATGCTGCATTTAGCGGCCCAGCGAGAAGGAGTCCCTTTCCCGCCTATCATCGAAGCTTTTATGATGGAGATCGTATTTGAAGTTCTGCGTGAAGCCGGGGTCAGGATGCCGAGTGCAGTAGGAAACACCATCTCGATTGTAGGCGCATTGGTCATTGGTCAAGCCGCTGTGGAAGCCGGCATCGTTTCGCCAGCCATGGTTATCGTCGTTTCGTTCACCGCCATCACAAATTTTGTTATTCCTTCCATTAGTCTGGCAATTGCCATACGATTGTTGCGTTTTGGCATTTTAATTCTTGCCGGCACTTTGGGGATGTACGGGATTGCTGTTGGCTTATTGCTTCTTGTGGTACATTTATCCAGCTTAAGGTCGTTTGGGGTTCCTTACTTAAAACCTTTTGCTCCGTTTATGCTCAAAGAACAAAAGGATGCGTTATTTCGTTTTCCGTTTTGGGCTATGAAAACGCATCCGCTTCCGATTAGCGAAGATTTTATGCAACAAGGTCATGATCAGAAGCCAAACCATCCGCCGGGGGATAAACCCAGACATGATGAATAATGTGATGCGAAAGAAAATGTTTGTTTGTATATGGATACTGCTGCTCTTCATTCCTTTGGGGGGATGCTGGGATATCAAATATTTGGATGAACTTTCGACGGTTATTGCCATGGGCATGGATACAAGCGAAGGCCAGGATATTCAACTTACAGTCCAAGTCGTGAACCCCGCTGAAGTTTCAACAGGAGGAGGCAAGGGCGGGGGAGGCAGCTCAAGCTCCGTTACCACATATAGCGAAACAGGGCGGACGGTTTTTGAAGCCATACGAAAAATTGCCAATAAAACCTCAAGAAGATTATATTTTGCGCATAATCAAGTGCTTGTAATTGGAGAGGATTTAGCGCGAAAAGGAGTAACTCCCTTATTTGATCTTATTGAAAGGGATCCGGAAGTTCGTACAGATTTTTATGTTCTTGTTGCTAAAGGTGCAAAAGCTTCCGATCTTTTGAAAATTAAAACACCGATAGAAAAGATCCCCGGAACAAAAATGCGCGAATCCGTTGAGAACGCCGAACAAATTTTGGGAACCTCCTATCGTATGAGTATCAAAGAGATGATCGCAAACATCAATTCCGGAAAAAAAGAAATATCAATGGGAAGTATTGAAATTATCGGGGATATAAAAAAGGGCGGCAATAATAAAAACGTTGAAAAAATCAATCCTTCAGCGAGTTTAAAATTAAACGGCATGGCCGTGTTCAAGAATCAAACGCTGGTTGATTTTTTAGATCCTAAGGAATCGAGGGGATCGGCATGGATTCAGGATAAAGTGAAAAGTACGGTCATCAACGTTTCTTGTAAGAAAGAAAGCGACATTGCTGTTGAAGTCGTACATTCCACCACAAGCATGAAGGGGAAGTTTCAACAGGGACAACCATCTATTGTTATCCATGTAAAGCAGGAAGCGAATATAGCGGAGATATTATGCTCAGACATGGATCTAACCGATAAAGAAACTTTTGCTCAAATCGGCAAGGAAACGGAAGCACAAATCAAAAAAGAGATGCTGGATGCGGTGAAAAAAGCGAAAAAATTGAAAACGGATATATTCGGTTTTGCTGATGCTGTATATAAGGCGAATCCGGCTTATTGGAAAAAAAACATGAACAATTGGGCGTACATTTTCTCAAAGATCCCTGTCCATATTGAAGTCGATACAGAAATAAGAAGAGAAGGATTAAGATATAAATCCTATTTTGGAAATGACCGTAGGGAGAAAAAGGAGTAGGAAAACATGCTCGCAGTAATTGGAGTACTTGCAGCCGGAGCCCTTATTTTTTTGTGGGAAGGGAGATCGTTATTTAAGCAGAAAATGAAAAAAGAGATGATCATTTTTTCATCGGTATTGCTATTGGCGGTGATCCTTTATATCGGCGTAGTTCTTGATCTTCCCATCCCATCTCCAACCAAAGCGATTGGAACACTGTTGGAGCCCATTGTTAAACCAATTGTTCTTTGGACCGAAGGAGAGGATTTTCATGATGGATAACGGAAAGATTTCACCCTTGCAATTGGGTGTTGCTGTTTTCATGTTTACATTAGGAAGTACGGCTTTAGTCATGCCCTCCATTATCGTTTCAATTGCGAAACAAGACGCGTGGATTTCCATTCTTTTGTGCATCACCGTGATTATTTGGTTCGTGTTATTATGGAATCGCTTATCCATGAGATACCCTAATGAATCCATCGTCCAATATAGTGAACGAATTCTGGGCAAATGGTTCGGTAAAATGGTTGGTGTCATGTATGTATCGTTCTTTTTATACCTAAGTGCGCTGGTACTTAGAAACGTAGGGGATTTTGTTACAACGAATGTATTGCCGCAAACACCCACACACGTTGTTCACATCATTTTTATGCTTCCTATCATGTATGGCGCATATTTGGGACTCGAGGTGATCACAAGGTCGAGTGAAGTATTATTTCCTTGGGTGATCATCATCTTTTTTATGACCACACTGATGCTGCTAAAGAACATCGATTTGTCTAAATTATTACCCATACTCCCTGATGGATGGCTAATACCAGTCAAAGGCATATACCCTTTTTTGGGATTTCCAATTAGTGAGCTGGTTGTTTTTTTGATCATTTTTCCATTCGTTATCCAACAAAGAAAAATAAAGAGGTATTTCACCTTATTTGCAATATTCGCCACTATATTCGGCACTTTGATCGTTGTTATTTCAATAGCGGTTTTAGGAGTGGACATTGCTGCGAGAAGTATCTTTACCGTATTTGATGTTGCCAAAGAAATAAGGGTCGGTAATTTTTTTGAGCGAGTAGAAGTTTTGGTTGCGATTATTTGGATTATGACTATTTTTGTCAAATTAATATTTTGTTTTTATGCCGCTAATCTTGCGACAGCTCAGCTTTTCAAATTGAAAAACTATCGTATCACCATTCTTCCCTATGGATTATTCGTTATCGCCTTGTCCATGCTCGTTTATCAAAATACGGCTGAAATCAGATGGTTTACTATGGGAGCCTATCCACTATACAGTTTGCTCCACGGATTCTGTATACCTGCGATTTTATTGTTAATCTCAACCATTCGGAATGTGAAATAAAGGCAATACAAGTCTCGAGCCAAAGCATGCTGTCGTGAAAAAACCGTTATGTCTCGCAACTTTCCCCGCAACAGCTGCGTCTACAGGGTAACTGCTTAGGAAGATTAGAAGCGGCTACGACGTGAATTCGGAGAGGGTGAGAAGAAGCTATGCTGCAAAGATTGAAAGCTGACCATCGTCGACTGGTTGATCGTCGAGGTCCGGCCGGCTCGCTGCGCAAGCTGTTCGCCGCGGCGGCAATTGCTGTATTAACGGCAGGTTTGCTGCCGATGCAGCAAGCGGATGCGAAAGCTGCGGACGGAACAACCATCATCGGTGACGATGTCGGCGACGTGCTGGCGACCGATATTAAAGCATACGTCCAGGGCAAACCCATTCGCTCGATGAATATTGACGGGTACACCGCTGTTGTTGCCGAGGATTTGCGGCAATACGGCTTTGACGTCGTATGGACGCCTGCGGATCGTAAGGTGACCATTTACAACCGTCCGGCCAAAACGTTGGAGGCGCCGCCGATAGAGCAGGAAGCTGCTCTTCCTGTGGGCATGAAGCTCAGCGATGTGCTCTATACCGATATCCGAACCTACTATGGGGATCAGGAAATTCCGTCGTACAACTTGAACGGACGGACTGCGATTCGGTTAAACGACCTGGATCGCATGGGATTGGTGGAATGGAATGAACAAGCAAAGACTATCGCATTCACGCCGGCTAAAAGCGAGGCGCCGGGATACCCGCCAATGGAAAACGCGCCTCTGGTTCTTCGCGAGGTGAACTCCATCGAACTGAAGGATATTGTGATTGGCAACGATACTGTTGTATACCAGGGCCAAACGATTGGAAAAATCGTAGACGGAAGTCCGATGATTTCGCTTGCTTTTATGGGGGAAGCCTTAGGGTATGATCGAACCAGTCTGGGTTCGCACTCGGGCTGCGGCCAAGTGACGCTCTGTTTATACAACGGCATATTCGGCATGATGGCGCATGCACCTAACGTAACCGCTTATCCCGAGCATCCATTAGATATCCAATTGTATGGGTCGGGCGGGCAAAGGGGCAGGTTTCCTGTGAAAGCCGTGCCTGCCGACGCTGACTCCGACGTGCTCGTTAGTGAACGCGATCTTCAGCAGCTGTTTGGCTATAACTCACAATGGAATCCGGATACAAAGAAGCTCGATATCCTGTATGTCGACTATAAAGTCGATGACTACGGATTGCCTGCAGATTATCGAAACTATTATTATGCTCCGAATGCTGTTGGATACATGACGGGTACCGTCAGTCAATTTCCTGAACTCAGGATACTTGACAGGAGAAGTATCGATCGAACGTCCCGCGCCAGCTCGATCGGTTTGATCGGTGAAGCCGGGGCCTATGATTACGGAGGTCGGAAAGGTTTATCCAAATATCAATTTCAAACGGAGCTTAGGTTCGATATCGGCTCCTACGGTTATGACCTTGACTTGAAGGTCGGTCAGCGCATCTTATTCAGCTCAGAGCTTGAGTTCAATTTGACTCCGGAAACAGCCGATCCCGTCATTGACTACCCCGATCCTTCCGGTTTCGGGGAAATAAGCCGAATCAGCTTCGATCAGCCGGCACTAGGCTATACGGAAACGGAAGCGGCTGAGGTTGTCTTCAGCGGGACTGCGTCTAAGCGAGTCGGATCGGGACTTACCGTTCTAGTGGAACGGCAAGTATATGGAGGCGGTTATGAACTGGATAAGAAGTTTGAGGTTCCGTTCGAGGGAGACCGCTTCTCGTTCACCGTGGATACGTCTGACGATTACCGGTATTTGACGAAGGTCACCGTCAGGAGCCAGGTATCTTACCCGCGCGGCACCTATGAAATGGATGTGGCGAGATTTTATTTGAAGAAGCCTAGACCACAGCCCTAATCAACGGGTTAACAAACAACAGTTCGTACGGCGAGGGTGACTATACGGCTTGACGGAACCCGCGGTTACGTGCTAATCCGCCACTCTAAAGGTTAACTATAGCTTCATCAAGACAACCCAAGCAGGCGCCGCGGCGACCTGCTTTTTTCATTGAGGCGGGTAGCAGAGCGGAAAAGTTTGGATAACTTCACAGCTTTACATCTCGTTCCATCTCCTTTGAAATCCCCCTGGCTTTTTTAGAAATTCATCTCCATTCGTAACCGCTGCACTTCTTCTTCCAGGCTAAATCCTTGGCTCTTTGGCCTCCTTTTCCGGCCCCTTGGGCTCTTCCGCACGATACGTTCACACTCTCCTTCAAAATCTATATTTATAATTTTCATCCAAATTGGGAATGTTTTAACTGTTATAAACTTAACAGCTACAGAGTCAGTACCTTATACAAATAACTTCTTTAACATGGTTAATTTCTGACTTTCTTTAGGAGGATCTATGAATCTGCACACGGAACAACTCCGACAAAAAGCTCATGAACTTGCACTGACCCATGAACCATATCTTAGACGGCGGCCATCGAAGCGTCGTCTATGGCGGAATTTTACTACGGACATCGAGAATTTGCGCGCGTTCGTACGCTCCTTGCAAGGACGTCGCTCAAGCTGCTCGCAGCCAGCGGAAGAATGGTTCCTCGATCACGCGGAGTTCATTGAGGAGCAGGGGTTAGTCGTTCAAAACCAGCTTACCGGAAACTTTTTGCAGCATTTGCCGCACCTGCGCAAGACCGGTGAGCCACGGATACTTTCGATCTGTGCCGATTATCTTAACCATATGGATGGGAACCTGAACGAGAACTCTTTTGTTTCCTATATCAATTTTTATCAGGAAGTATCGGTTTTGACGATTGCCGAAACGTGGGCGATCCCGCTTATCGTACGGATTGCCTTGGTACGGCGGCTGGCAGAAGTCATGGAACTGATTCGCGAACGGCAGGAGGTGTGTTCTCTGGTCGAAAGGCTGCTGGAGCGAATAGAGCCGTCGAAGCTAAATCCCGAAGCGCTTAGGGCTGCACTTGAACAAGCAGGTCAGGATATGCCGCTCTCCGGTCCGATGATCGTCCACCTGGTCAGCCACCTGCGCGAATGGGCAGACGATTCAGCAACCATGCGTGAATGGCTGATGTGCAAATTGGAAAACGGTCCTGACAGCCTCGATCGAATCGTCTCCTATGAGTATCAGCTTCAAGCCGCCTATCAAGTGACTACAGGCAACGCCATCAGCAGTCTGAGAAAAATCACGCGCTCGGACTGGCGCGATCCGTTCGAACAAATTTGCCTGGTGGAGCACACGATGCGGCAAGAAAACGCCGGCGTCTATCCATTGCTTGATGATTCAAGCCGCGACGCGCTGCGAGCAAGCGTTGAGCAACTAGCCCGCCGCTTTCGTGTGCCGGAAAATCTGGTTGCCAAGCAGGTCGTAGAGCTAGCAGCGAAGGAGTATAACCAGGCGTGCGCGGAACGCGGACAGGCGTGCGCGGAACGCGGACAAGCCTTCGCAGATACTGCGAATGGTGCTGCGGAGGGGAATAGAACCGCAGGAAGTACGGCAGATTCAGACGTTATGCCTCGTCAAGCGTTTATCGCTTATTACCTGCTCGAACCGAGTGGCGTCAAAGAGCTGCAACGCGCGCTGAAACAATGCAGCAGCCCCCGCCGTTTGCCGCAAATCGGGCTATGGCAACGAGCTACTCGCGTATATTTCACCCTGCTCACAGGATTGTTTGCATGTGCCCTTCTCGGATTCGCTGCGTGGATCGGTGGCGGTGCCAGCTATACGATGATCGAGTGGGCGGTGATTTTGCTCATGCTATCCGTACCCGTGAGTGAGTGGGCGGTGACGGCGACATACTGGATCATAGAATGCGCAAGGCAACCGCAGCCGCTGCTGCGCTATGATTTCTCGCATGAAATACCGGCTGAGGCGACCACGATGGTCGTCATTCCCGTTATCTGGTCAACCGTCGAACAAGTGCATGAAATGGCAGATCGACTGGAGCTTCATTATCTGGCCAACCGCGATTCGAATATTCACTTCGCCCTTCTGGGTGATTTTGTCGATGCCGACGCGGAGAGTCTTCCGCAGGATGCCGCAATTCTTGAAGCTGCTCGCACAAGTATTGAGAAGTTGAACCGTACTTACTCCCATACGGGCGGGAATAGTACGTTTCACCTCTTTCAACGCCGCAGGTTATGGAACCCGTCTGAGGGAGTATGGATGGGTTGGGAGCGCAAGCGGGGCAAATTGGTAGAGTTTGTCGAACTGCTACAAGGACAAGCAAATACGACTTACGACTTCGTAGTCGGGGACTCAAGCGTTCTTCCGAGCATCCGTTATATCATTACGCTCGACGCGGATACACAGCTTCCGATAGGCAGTGCTCAGCGGATGATCGGTACTTTGCATTTGCCATACAACCAGCCGAGGCTTAACCGCTCGCGGACACGGGTTGTCGAGGGCTACGGCGTGCTGCAGCCGCGCATTGGCATTAGCCACGAATCGTCCTTACGTTCGCGATTGGCCTATCTTTGGTCAGGTGACCCGGGAATCGATCCTTACGCGTTTGCCGTTTCCGATCCGTACCAGGACGGATTAGGGGAGGGTATCTTTACGGGTAAGGGGATATTCGATGTGAATGCATTCGCACAGGTTCTGTGTGAACGTATACCTGAAAACCGGGTCCTAAGTCATGATTTGCTGGAAGGCGGCTTTTTGCGTGCCGGATTGCTGTCGGACATTGAATTGATTGATGACCAACCCGCTACGTTCAGCGCATATCAGAAGAGGCTGCACCGTTGGGTTCGTGGCGATTGGCAATTGCTCTCATGGCTCTTTCCCCGCATTTCCGACCGGCGGGGGAAGCGTTTGCCGGTCGATTTATCCGCTCTTACTCGCTGGCATTTGATAGATAACCTGCGGCGCAGTCTATTTCCGCCAGCATTGTTCGCTCTACTGCTGTTAGGCATGATCGTACTTCCCGGATCACCCGAACGGTGGTTTGTTTTTGGAGCAGCTACATTGGTTTTGCCGCTGATCCGGCAGCTCGTGGCGATTCGGCGAACCATTCGGCGTCCCCGAAGCTTGCTTTCGACGGCTTTGCAAATTATGGTTACCCTGTTGACTCTGCCGTTTCAAACCGTTCTGCTGCTCGACGCAATCGGTAGAACCTTATACCGGTTATTCGTATCAAAGCGTCATTTGCTTGAATGGGTCAGCTCTTCGGAAATTGAACGCCGCAACCGTGGAGGGCGGCATGTTACGCTTCTGGGGATGTACCAAGGATACGTGCTGGTGTTTGTCTTTGCGCTGGCAGCAGCGGCCAGCGGCAGTTCAGCGGCACGGTTGACAGGCTTAGCGCTCTGCGCGATATGGTTATTCGCTCCGCTTGCGATCCGCTGGTTGGACCTGCCAATACAACGGGCTGAGCGGAGGCTTGAACCGGATGAAGAGAAAGAGCTGCGGGCGCTGGCTAACCAGATTTGGACATTCTTCGAGGACTTTGTTACCGCAAAAGACCATTGGCTGCCGCCTGATAATGTTCAATTGGAACCACCCAATGGGATCGCACATCGAACTTCGCCTACCAATATCGGGCTTTTTCTTGCCTGCGCGCTTTCTGCACGGGATTTCGGATTTATCGATACGCCCGGGTTGGTTGAGCGTTTGGAGCGTACGATCGATACGGTTGAGCGCATGGATAAATGGAATGGCCATCTTTATAACTGGTACGATACGACCACTTTGGAACCATTACCTCCTCTGTACGTCTCAACGGTGGATTCCGGCAACTTCGTCGGCTATTTAATGACGGTCAAAGAGGGGTTGGCCGAGTGGCTCAAGACAGACTTCGAACCGAACGAAGGGCCGGAGTCGTATGTGAAGGATCGGGGCAAGGCCGAAGAAGCCTTAAATGTGGCATTCGCCGAGGAGTTGATGCCTTCACTGCAGGGTGAAGTTTCTGACAAGACCATAGGAGCGGCAGACGCAGGAGTTCGGGGTCATGGAGAGAGGGCGGACCGCGAAGCATCGGCAGACACTGCCTTAGAAAATTGGTTGGCACGCGGGCAAAATCTGATCGCCCGCATCGCGTTATTGATTAACGAGACAGACTTTCGTCCGCTTTACGATCACAAAACCAAACTTTTCACATTGGGGTACCATGCCGCGCTGCAGGAACGCGATAAGATCCTGTATGACCTGATGGCATCAGAGGCAAGGCAGGCAAGCTTTATTGCCATCGCCCTCGGTCAAGTGTCTGTAGCGCATTGGCGTGCGCTCGGACGGACAATGACGAAAGTCGGGAAGCGCGCCGCGCTGCTCTCTTGGTCCGGAACCATGTTTGAATATTTGATGCCTTGGCTCATGATGCGCACCTATCGGAACACCATCTGGGAGAGCACCTACCGTGCCGTGGTGGAGCGGCAAATCGACTACGCCCATGGACGGGGTGTTCCATTCGGTATTTCCGAATCCGGTTATTACGCGTTTGATTATCAGATGAACTATCAATACAAGGCGTTTGGAGTTCCCGGTCTCGGCTTCAAGAGCGGCCTGGAACAAGATTTGGTCGTGGCGCCGTATGCTGCCATTCTGGCTTTACCTTTCGCAAAGCGTCGAGGGCTTAAAGATTTGCGCAAAATGGAAGAGCTCGGCGCCCGCGGCAAATATGGCTACTATGAAGCCATCGATTTTACGTCCGAACGGATGCCGAACAATCAGACTTGCATGGTCATCCGAAGTTTTATGGCCCATCATCAAGGTATGAGTTTGCTTGCCTTGGCCAACATGCTGCTGCCGGTAAAGATGTACGAACGGTTTCACCGGGACAAGCGCGTGCAAGCGGCAGAACTGCTGCTGCAGGAACGTATTCCCGCGCGCCCCAAAATCATTAAACACCCTGCAATGGCACGCGAACCTGTACCTCATGCAAAGCCGGTTCAAAATGGCGCCCTGAGGGAATACCTTACCGCAGACACGCGTACTCCGGAGGTGTGTATACTTTCCAACGGAACCTATACGACCGTGATGACGGGCAGCGGCGGCGGGTTCAGTCGATATGAAGGTCTGGCCGTCTCGCGTTGGCGGGAGGATCCGGTATTGGACGATTGGGGGAGCTACATCTATATCCGTGACGTTAACCGTGACGTGGTGTGGTCTCCGGCGTTTCAACCGTGCCGTGTTCCGTCCTCTGAACAACGCGTGCAGTTCTCGCTTGATCGGGCCACATTTATGCGCGCAGACGGAGACGTGCAGACAAGTCTTGAAGTCTGCGTGTCGCCCGAATGGAATGCGGAAGTTCGCCGATTGACACTCACCAATACGGGGAATGAGGCGAAGATCATGGAGGTCACAACGTTTCTTGAACTGACCTTGGCATCTCCTATAGCTGATGATGCGCATCCCGCCTTCAGCAAATTGTTTATCGAAACGGAATATGCGGGCGATGCCGAGTGTCTCCTCGCCCGGAGAAGGCCACGTCAGGAAAGTGAGAAGCCCTTGTGGGCGGCGCATTCACTTATGGTGGAAGGACGAACACTCGGACCGGTGGAATACGAGACTGACCGGGCCAGCTTTATTGGCCGCGGGCATACAATCTCCCAGCCGAAGGGGATCCGTTCCCGTCTTCGTGGAACGGTGGGCTCAGTGGCTGATCCTGCCTTTATCATGCGTCGGCAGTTAAGCATCGAGCCCGGTGAACAAATTCAACTGTTTGCTGTCACCTGCGCTGCCGATTCGAAGGAGGAGGCGATCAGTCTCGTCCGCCGATTCCAAGAAAACCAAGTCGTGGAACGAACCTTTCAACTTGCATGGAATCGCAGTCAAATCGAGCTTAGGCATCTGCACATCACTGCCGCCGAGGCGACGGCCCTTCAAACCTTTGCAGGCCAGGTGCTGTATACGCCGCCGCTGAGGGAGGAGCGGATGGATAGAATCACTGCCAATATAAAAGGACAGTCCGGACTCTGGTCGTACGGAGTGTCCGGGGATCGCCCGATTATCCTTGTACGGATCGAGAATCGGGCCAATATGAAATTTATTGCCAAGCTTCTGATCGGACACGAGTATTTACGCCGCATGGGGTTACTTTTCGACATGGTCATTCTGAACGAATCGCCCGGGGGGTACCAGCAGGATTTGCAGGAAGCGCTGCGCAGCGCAGTAGAACACGGCATTGACCGGCATGGCGCAGGACATGGAGGCGTGTTCATCCTTAACGCTAATCAGCTTCCGGACGAGGATAAGACACTGTTGCTGGCAGCAGCCCGTCTTGTCCTTCGCGCGGGTGGCCCGAGTCTGAAGACGCAAATCAAGCTGCCGAGGCCGGAAAAAGAGTTGCCGGCTCCGCTGGAGGCGACAGCGCCGTTATCCAGGTTCGGGAACCCGCCTCCGGAGGACGTAGGTAATTTGCTGTTCTTCAACGGTTGGGGAGGATTTTCGCCCGATAGCCAGGAGTACCGGATCGTGCTCAAAAACGGCAATCATTTGCCCGCGCCATGGATCAATGTCATCGCCAATCCACGCTTTGGCTGCCTTGTTTCCGAGCTCGGTACGGGCTACACATGGTGGCGCAACAGCCGTGAGTGCAAACTGACGCCTTGGTCAAATGATCCTGTACTTGACCCGCCGGGCGAAGTCTGTTATTTGCGGGACGAAGAGAGCGGTGAAACATGGACTACTACTCCGTCTACCGCACACACTGACCAATCCTATACGGTTTCGCACGGACGGGGATTCTCGAGGTTTCAACACGAGAGACACGGCGTCATGCAGGAAATGACCGTTTTTGTTCCGCTCCATGATCCGGTCAAGGTGATCAAATTGCGGCTGCAAAACAGGACTTCCGAGCGGAGACGCCTTTCCGTCACCTATTACGCTGAATGGGTGCTGGGTGTACGGCGTCAGGCGAACGCCTCCTTCATCGTTACGGAATGGAACGAATCGGCCCAAATGCTGCTGGCACGCAATGCCTATCAGGAATCATTTCGCGATGCGACAGCCTTTCTGGGTTTGTATCTACCACAGGAATCGTCAGAGGAGTCATTGAACACGGAATCCGGAGTGCAGCGGACCGATCCCGTCGGGCCTCCGGATCTGTCCTGGACGGCAGACCGCAATGAATTTATCGGACGAAACGGTACGTATGAAAAACCCGCAGCGCTCGGCCGCGAGCGCCTGTCGGGAACAACGGGACCACTTTATGACACCTGCGGGGCCGTGCAGACTAAGCTTACGCTGGAGCCTGGAGCCGAACAGACAGTCTACATTCTGCTTGGTTGCGAACATTCGCAGGATGCCGCCGTGAAACTGGCGCAAACCTACTGCCAAGCCGGTGTATGTGAGCAGTCATTCGCACACGTAGGGGAATTCTGGGATGATGTGTTGGACCAGATCTCGGTTTCTACACCATGCCCGGAGATGGATGTCCTGCTGAACGGATGGTTGATTTATCAGACGCTGAGCAGCAGAATGTGGGCCAGATCCGCTTTTTATCAAGCGGGAGGAGCATTCGGCTTTCGTGATCAGCTGCAGGATTCATTGGCGCTTCTGCATACCCGACCCGACCTTACACGGGCACAAATTTTGCTGCACGCAGCGCATCAATATGTGGAAGGTGATGTGCAGCACTGGTGGCATGAAGAAACGGAACGCGGCATCCGCACGTTTTTCTCCGACGATTTACTATGGCTGCCGTATGCAGCCTCGCGGTACGCCGAACATACGGGGGATGACAGCTTATTTGAAGAGATAGCGCCGTTTCTTCATAGTGAACCGCTGCGCGAGGGAGAACATGAACGATACGAGCCGACACAAGTTTCTGAACAAAGCGGAACCATTTACGAGCACTGCTTGCGGGCAATCGACAAGGCCTTGCAGCGTTTCGGCGAACATGGGCTGCCGCTGATCGGAATCGGAGATTGGAACGACGGCATGAACCTTGTCGGCGCGAAAGGCCGCGGCGAGAGTGTATGGCTCGGTTGGTTTCTCTACGAAATTCTGGGTCGGTTCACGGATTTGTGCCGGGAGCGCGGTGATGTGCAGCGGTCAAACCGTTACCAGGATGTAAGGGACCGGCTCGTCTCTTCACTTGACGAGCATGCCTGGGATGGGCAGTGGTACCGTCGTGCCTTCACCGATGCCGGACAATGGCTCGGTTCTGTACACAATCGGGAATGCCGTATCGATGCTATCGCTCAGTCATGGTCGGTCATTTCCGGAGCGGCGCCAAGGAACAAGGCTCTGCAGGCGATGCAGTCATTTGATCGTGAACTTGTGGATCGGGAACTTTCCGTCGCACATCTTCTGATACCGCCGTTTGACCGTACGGACCCTAGTCCCGGTTACATTCAGGGTTATCCGCCCGGAATTCGCGAGAACGGGGCCCAGTACACACACGGTGTCATATGGAGCATCATCGCTTGGTGCCGTCTTGGGAACGGAGACAAGGCGTTTGAATTGTTTCACCTGTTAAATCCGCTAACGCACACGCGTACGCCAAATGAAGTACGGAAGTACGCCGGTGAACCCTACGTGATGTCGGCAGACGTTTACACGGCGGATCCTCACAAAGGACACGCCGGCTGGACTTGGTATACGGGTGCTGCGGGCTGGATGTATCAGGCGGGGATTGAATGGATTCTCGGACTTCGCAGACGTGGGGAACGGTTGTACATGAGCCCGTGCATTCCTTGTGAATGGCCGGAGTTTTCCGTCCAATACCGTATTGGCGGGACGCGCTATCACATTACGGTCAACAATCCGTTGCATAAGTCCAGCGGAGTGACCGCATTACAATTGGACGGACAAGAAATTGTCCTGATGGAACACGAAGCAACAGACGGTTACTACGTTGAATTGTGCGACGATGGGCAAGTCCACCATGTCGTTGTGACGTTGTAGGTTCAGGGTATAGATTGGGCGGTCGTCGTCGGATGAAGTAAGGCATGCTGCTTTACGCCAGATGACCGCCGTAATCTGCACAGGTTGCGAATGGATTCGCGGAATTTTGGTTTCTTACACCCTCAGTGACAATAACCAGTTTTTTGAAAAAAAGTTATTGATTATTTTGGAAGGGTATGTTAAATTTAAAGCGTTAACAGGATTGTATACAATATAACAAAGTTAAAGTGACTAAACGGATAAAATAGTATACAATTCAAAAAGTGGACTTGCGATATTTCGTCGTATTATACCGAATAATAATTATTTTATCGTAATTGTACACAATATCATAAATTGAAATCATAATAATCAACCGAATTACGTTAACGAGTTGAAACTCAAATGGAGTGTGCAAAAGTGAAGAAAGAAGCAATGGTTAACCATGATCAGGGCAATTCGAGGTTTATTGTGGTCTATGAAACATTAAAGAAAAAGATTATGGAAGGTGAGTTACCTTCAAATACTCCCTTAGTCGAAGAAAAATTGGCCAAGGAATTTCAGATGAGCAGGACGCCCATCAGGGAAGCGATCAGGCATCTGGTCCAGGATGGTTTGGTCGAATTTTTTCCGAGAAGGGGAGCTTTGGTTAAAGAAATTACGGTAAAAGATCTTGAGGATATATTTACCGTAAGAGAAGCTCTCGAAGGTATTAGCGCTAGAATTGCGGCAAGCGTGATAACGGAACAAAAGATTATTTTGCTGCATGAGGCACTAAAAAAAGCTGATCAAGAACTTGAAAACGGAGACAAGGATCAGTCTTTTGAACTCGGAAACACATTACATGAGATTGTCCTTGACGTTGCAAACAACAATAAGATCTTGACGATCGTTTCCGATTTTAAGAACCAAATTCAGAGATTTCATTATTTTTCATACCATATTCCTGGAAGATTGGAATTATCCAATAAGGAACATTGGGAAATATTTGAAGCTATTCAAGCCGGGGATGGTGAACTTGCGGAGCGCAGAATGAGGAAACATGTGAGGGGAACCAAAGAATCCATCCTATTTGCAGTGAAAAATAACATTCGAACCATATAAATGAACGGAGAATCGCAAGGCCGCATTGCCAATTCCCAACTCTTTTAGGAGGTACGATTATGAAAGTTAAAAATATTCAAACGTACATTTTACGAACGCCGTTAGGTAATGAACGCTTTTTCTCTTCCCAATGCTCTTTTCCTGAGAGAAATAGTTTAATAGTTAAAATTGAAACGGATGATGGGATTATTGGGTGGGGGGAGGGAGGGCAGTATGGTCCTCCTGAACCAGTCGCAGCTGTTGTTAAACACGTCTTATCACCAAAATTAATAAATAAAGAGTTACAAAATCCGATTAGAATTTGGGAACAAAATTATGCAGATACGCGGGATTTTGGACAAAAAGGAACTTATATTGAAGCGTTAAGTGCAGTAGATATCGCTTTATGGGATATCTATGGTCAGATGTTAAATAAACCGGTGCATCACTTAATTGGAGGCTCCTTTCGAGAAAACGTATTTGCCTATGCAACAGGCTGTTACTACAGAGGCGAGGATGTTCTGAATTACAAAGATTCATTGCCTAAATTGGCTGAAGAAGCTCGTTCTTACGTCGATGCGGGTTTTCGGATTTTAAAAATGAAAGTAGGCCTGTTGTCAATAGAAGAGGATATAGAGAGGGTTAAAACCATTAGAGAGGCCATTGGTCCTAATACTTCCCTCTTGGTGGATTGTAATCATGCTTATAATGTGTTTACGGCAGTGAAAATGGCGAAGGAGCTTGAAAAATTCAATGTCATGTGGTTGGAAGAACCCGTTGTTCCAGAAGACCGGATTGGTTACCGCGAAGTTAGATCTTCAACAAACATTCCCATTGCGGGAGGAGAGTGCGAGTTCACCAGATTTGGTTTTAGAGATTTATTTTTAGGAGGCTGTGTAGATATAGCCCAACCGGATATTTGCGTTTCCGGAGGGTTTTCCGAATGGATGAAAATACAGGCACTGGCCTCAAGCTTCGGTGTAACGGTCATTCCACATGTATGGGGGTCAGGAATCGCCCTGGCAGCGGCTCTTCATGTATTAGCATCGATCCCGCCGAGTCCGCATACGGCAAATACCGTCCCGTTACAAAACGAACCTATAGTTGAGTACGATAGAAACCCTAATCCTCTCCGGGATGAGCTTTTAAAAACACCGATAACCTTACAAAATGGAAAAGTGCCGGTTCCTCAGAATCCTGGACTAGGAATTGAAGTCAATTTAGATGTGATCTCAAAATATGGAAGCGAATTTTAAAAAGGGGTACTCACATGTATAAAGTTAGCATTTTAAAAAATGCAGACTGGTTTGCCCCTGGTACTGTTATATATGATCATGCCTATGGGGTGCACGAGCCGGTAAAAATTTGTTTGGTTTGTTTTTTAATTGAAGGTCAAGGCCGAAAAATTATGGTTGATACAGGGATGGATGGGATTGATCAAACTTATACGGAGGAACATAAAGACCAGTTTGATCATTTGAGTCCAAGTAAAGATACAAATGCATTATTAAAGGAGGTTGGTACTTCTTGTGAGGAAATCGACACCGTTTTATTAACACATCTGCACTTTGATCATTACTGGAATGTAGAACAGTTTCCCCATGCGAATTTTATAGTAAATCGCAAAGAATGGTTTCACGTATTAGACCCGCAAAATCTGCCGATCAACCCTGTTAAGGCTTTTCCAAGAGAACCGTTAGCATATTTAGCCGGGGAAGCATTTGGACGTCTGACTTTAATTGATGATGAGTATGAAGTATGTCCAGGCATATCGATGCATTGGGTTGGCGGTCATTCGCCTGGTGGAATGGTAGTCAAAGTTGTAACCAATGAAGGTCCCGTTATTATTGTGGGGGATGCCTTTTATCTCTACGAGCAAATTGAAAACAACATCCCGATTGGATATTGTACGGACTATCGTGAGGTATTAGCCGGATATGAATGGTTGCGTAAACAAAACGCAACACTGTTACCCGCACATGATTATTCATTATTCCAAAAACATCCATCATTAACGATAGGGTAGGAAAATTTGCGAAAGGGATAACCTAATAACGTGTTTTTGTAAGCGGTTACAATACAGGTGACGAGATGGCATGGCCCATTCAATCCGACCTCTAAGGCGAACGACGGCAGGCGGCGAGCTACGGTAAAGTGTGAAATCGCGGAGCTCTTTAAAGGGGGTGGCAGTCATGTGACCGCTAGTCGTGACCACGTATATAACGTTTAAATAAGCTCGAACTAACTCTAAAATTCTGAAGGAGGAATTAGCTATGTCATCTTTAAAATTCACGCTTGAAAATATTGATAAAGTCATTGACCGGAGTGCCATGGTTGCGCCGGAGATTGATCCGAAGCGCACGGTGTTACTCGTGATGGATATGCAGCCCGTATGCACCGATCCCGATGGCGCGCTGGCCATTCCGAGCGTGGGAGGTGCCCCGAGCGGAAAGGACACGGTCGAACCGGTCGAGCGGGTCGTCAAGCGGTTCCGTGAGGAAGGCAGTCCGATCATATGGTCTCAGTGGGGCCTGAGTCCTGAAGGTCTCGATAAGGGCATCTGCGCCCTGAAGTGGCCGGGCTTAAATCCGGGCACGCCGGAGTCGCCCGCAAGCTGGGGGAACCCTCAGACAGATAATTTTGCGGGCAACCTGGAACCCCGGGAAGGGGAACCCGTTCTGCGGAGAAGCCGCTTCAGCGTCTTCGTGGGCACGCAGCTTGAAGAATACTTGCGGGAGCTCGGGACGGAGTTCCTGGTGATCGCCGGCATCACCTCGGCGAACTGCGTCCACTCCACCACGATCGACGCATGGAACCGAACTTACAAGGTCATCGTGCTTGCGGACTGCACGACCGCGGTCCCGAGTCCCCATACGCACGATGTGCCTCTCGGGTACGGACAGCACTGGGAAGCGCTGCGTAATATTCAAATGAACTACGGCGACGTGATCACGAGCGAGGAGCTCTTCGAGAAGCTGGACAACGCCAAGAAATATCAGCAGGCGTAATGCTCATCTTAACGATTAACGGCAAGGGCCGGCGATTGCCGGCTAGGAACACGAACGGAAGTTGATCATGGATGTTCATGAAAGGGAGCGAAAGATATGAGGCTAACCGGCAGGCGCGTTGCGCTGCTTATCGAGGATGATTACCAGGAGCTGGAGGCGTGGTATCCGGTCCTCCGGCTCCAAGAGGAGGGAGCGACGGTCGTAATCGTCGGATCGGGCAGGAAATCCACTTATGACAGTAAACTCGGCTACCCGATCACGGCTGACCGGTCCGCGGACGAGGTCAGTGCGGATGAGTTCGACGCGGTTGTGATTCCCGGCGGATTCGCTCCGGATCACATGCGGCTCTCTAAGCCCATGGTCGATCTTGTCCGCGGGGCGTACGAGTCCGGGAAGTTGACGGCGGCTATCTGCCACGGCGGATGGATGCTCGCGTCAGCGGGTGCGGTACGCGGGCGGCGGGCGACGGGCTATCTGCCGATTCGCGACGACGTGGTGAACGCCGGGGGCGAGTGGGTAGATGCTGAGGTCGTGTGCGACGGGAACGTGATTACGTCCCGGACGCCTGAAGATTTGCCGGCCTTCGCCCGGGAGATCGTCAAGTA